>NZ_CP066783.1:4160889-4856737 GCF_019186805.1 Comamonas fluminis
GGCAGCTCCACCAGCACCTCGCCCTGCAACCAGTCGGGCAGCTGCGCGTCGTGGCGCAGCGGCCATTGCACATCGATCTGGCATTGCAGCGTGGGGCTGAACACCCGCACCAGCACCATGGAGCCCAGGAACGAGGTCTCCATCACCCGGGCGCGGAACAGGTTGTGCAGCGCCACGGGCTGGGCCGGGTGCAGCACCACACTTTCGGGGCGCACGCCCACCAGCAGCGCGTCACCCGCTATGAATCCGGTAGTAGAGCAGTCCAGGCGCCCCTCGCCCACCCGCACCACGTTGCCGGCTTCGGCCACGGCGGGCAGCAGATTCATACGCCCCACAAAGCCTGCGGCAAAGTGGCTGACCGGCTGGGCGTAGAGCTGCTCGGGCGATCCCTGCTGCTCGATCCGGCCCTGGTGCATCAGCACCACGCGGTCGGCCATGGACAGGGCTTCCTCCTGGTCGTGCGTCACCATCACGCAGGCAATGCCCAGCTGGCGTTGCAGCTGGCGGATTTCGCTGCGCAGCTCGGTGCGCACCTGGGCGTCGAGTGCGGACAGTGGCTCGTCCAGCAACAACAAGCGCGGGCGCGGCGCCAGGGCACGGGCCAGCGCAATGCGCTGCTGCTGGCCGCCCGACAGCTGCGCCGGATAGCGCTGGGCCTGGGCGCCCAGGCCCACCAGCGCCAGCATTTCCTGCACACGGGCCTGCACCTGGTTGGCAGGCTGGCCCTTCAAGCCAAACGCCACGTTCTGTGCCGCCGTCAGATTGGGGAACAGCGCATAGCTTTGAAACACCACGCCAAAGCCCCGGCGCGCGGCGGGCCAGCGGGTGATGTCGTCGCCCTGGAACAGGATCTGGCCGGCATCGGCCTGCTCAATGCCACACAGAATGCGCAGCAGCGTGGTCTTGCCGCAGCCCGACGGGCCCAGCAGGCTGACGAACTCGCCCCCTTCCACGGCCAGGTCGATGCCGCGCAGCACCGGGGTGTCCTTGTACTGCTTGGCGATATGGTCAATGCGTAACATGGATTACTTCTTTTCCGCCTTGGCCTCGTAGCGACGACTCCATTCAGAAAGAATGCGATCGCGATTCGCCGCAGCCCAGTTGAAGTCGTTCTTGGCCAGGCGCTTTTCCAGATCGGCAGGAATGAACTCGTGCTGTTCCTGCGCTTCGGGCAGCGCCAGGATGGCGAAGTTGGCGGCGTACAGCTTGTTGGCCTCGGGCGTCACGGCCCAGTCGGCCAGGGCCTTGGCGGCGTCCTGCTTTTTGCTGGTCTTCAGGATGGCCGTGGCCTCCACCTCCCAGCCCAGACCTTCCTTGGGGAAGACGATGTCAATGGGCGCGCCGTCCTTCTTGGTCTTGTTGGCGCGGTATTCAAAGCTCAGGCCCACGGGGAATTCGCCCGCACCGGCCTGGCGGCAGGGCTTGGAGCCGCTGTGGGTGTAGACGCCAATGTTCTGGTGCAGCGCGTCCATATAGGCCCAGCCCTTGTCCTCGCCCATCATCTGCAGCCAGGCGGCCACCATCAGGTAGCCGGTGCCGCTGGAGGCGGGATGGGGCATGGTGACCGTGCCCTTGAAGGCGGGGTTGGTCAGATCGGCCCAGCTGGTGATGGCGGGCAGCTTGCGTTTTTGCGCTTCCACGGTGTTAAAGCACACGGCAGACGACCACAGGTCCATGCCCACCCAGGTGGGCGTGGCGGCCGCATCACGCATGGTGGAGCGCACCTTGGCCAGGTTCTTGGGAGCATAAGGCTGGAGCATGCCTTGCTTGTCCAGCAGCATCAGCGAGGTGGCGGCCACGCCCCAGATCACATCGGCCTGGGGATTGGCTTTTTCGGCCAACAGGCGGGCGGTGATGATGCCGGTGCTGTCGCGCACAAACTTCAGCTCAATCTCGGGGTGGGCTTTTTCAAAGCCGCTCTTGTAGGCCTTGATCTGGTCGGCTTCCAGGGCCGAATAAACCAGCAATTCGGTCTTGGCGGCGTGGGCCAGAGACACAAAGCCCAGCAAGGCCGAAGCAGCAACGGTCAGAGTGAATCGACGAGTTCCAAAAGCAGTGGCGTAGCGCATGAATCACGGTCCAAATGAAGTTGATGGACGCCATGACTTGCAACGCATTCATGGCATGCATGAACTGTAGAAACCGACTGTGAAACTGCCGTGTCACAGAACTGAAATTTGCCGCGGTCATCATCAGCAAACTTTGGAACTGCATGCCGCACTACACTGCACGCCCCAAAATCAAGAGCTAGCAGCGCTTGATCCAGCTCTTCATTTGAAGCAAACAGCTTTAAATCCTATGTAGAGCAACGCTGTCAGCTATCAAAAAATGAATGCATTCAGCACGGCATGAATGCCTGATTCCCTTGCTCGCGCCTTGCCATGTTTGTCACGCAGCTCAAATCATTCTTCTGGGTTGCCCGACTTGGCAGCATTACCCAGGCCGCACGCCAGCTGGGACTGAGCCAGCCCACCGTCACCGCACAGATCAAATCCCTGGAAGAGCTGTATGAGGTCGAGCTTTTTGCACGGCAAAGTGGGCGCCTTGCCATCACCGATGCAGGCCTGAAACTGCTTCCGCAGGTAGAGCAACTGCTGCTGCAAGCGGCACAGATCGAATCCAGCCTGGGCCAGTCAGGCACTGTGCAGCAAGGCCAGCTGCGCATTGGCGCGACGGCTCCTTATTACGTTCTGGACATCATCCAGCGATATCAGGCGGCCCTGCCACTGGTCGATATCAGCATCCAGAGCGGAAATTCGCGCCAGATGATTCAGGCGCTGGCGGAATATCAGGTCGATCTGGCCACATCCTCCCACCTGGATTCAGACCCGCGCCTGCTGCGCATCGAACTGGGCCGTGACCCACTGGCGCTGGTGGTGCATGCACAGCATCCGCTAGCTCGCTTCACCCATCCGATCCCACTCAAGGAGCTGGCAAGCGAGACCCTAATCCTCAGAGAGCATGGCTCTATGACCCGGCTGCTGACAGAACAGATGCTGGCTGCCGCACAGGTCACCCCCCGCAAAATTCTGGAAATTGCCAGCCGCGAATCCATACGCGAGGCCGTGATTCGAAACATGGGCGTCAGCGTGTTTGCGCGCCACGAAGCATCCACCCATCCCGACCTGGTGGTGCTGGACCTGGCCGATGATGTTCCCACCCTGCCCGAGTATCTGTACTGCCTGCGCGAGCGACGCGACGCCCAGTTGATTGAGCCATTTCTGCAAATGGCCCAATCCTTGAGAAGCTAGTTTCTTACTCGAGCACTTCAGCCTGTTTGAAAGCAGGCTGCTTCTGGTCTTTTTCAGACAGCGAGAACGGAATATCGAGTTGAGGCCACTCGATGCCGATATCCGGGTCATTCCAGAGAATGCCGCGATCTGTCTCGGGAGCGTAATACGCTGTGGTCTTGTAGACAAAGTCTGCGGTATCGCTGAGCACGACAAAGCCATGCGCAAACCCGGGCGGAATCCACAGCTGGTGATGATTTTCCGCCATCAACACCGAGCCCACCCACCGGCCGAAGGTCGGTGAGCTACGACGAATATCCACGGCCACATCAAACACAGCCCCCGTAATCACGCTCACCAACTTGCCCTGTGCATGCGGCGGCAACTGATAGTGCAAGCCACGCAGCACGCCCTTGCTGCTGCGGCTGTGGTTGTCCTGAATGAAGTGATACTGGGTGCCCGTGGCCTGATTGAACAGATCCTGCTTGAAGCTTTCAAGAAAGAAACCGCGTGAGTCACCAAAGACTTTGGGTTCGATCCGCACCACCTCAGGAATAGCAAGAGGCGTGAACTTCATGCTTAAACCTTTTCCTTGAGCAACTGCAGCAGATACTGCCCATAGCCATTTTTGGCCAGCGCCTGACCCAGTCTCTCCAACTGGGCAGCATCAATCCAGTGCTGGCGATAGGCAATTTCTTCAGGACAAGCCACTTTCAGGCCCTGGCGCTGCTGCAATGTGGCAATGAATTGCCCCGCTTCTAGCATGCTATCGTGGGTCCCAGTGTCCAGCCAGGCATAGCCACGCCCCATCAGTTCCACATTGAGCTTGCCTTGCTGCAGGTACAAACCGTTGAGGTCTGTAATTTCAAGCTCACCACGGGGAGAAGGCTTGACCTGCTTGGCCAGTTCAACAACCTGCTCATCGTAGAAGTACAGGCCAGTCACAGCATAGTTGCTCTTGGGCTGCTTGGGCTTTTCTTCAAGAGACAGCACCTTGCCATCTGCATCAAACTCAGCCACGCCATAGCGCTCGGGATCTTGCACACGGTAAGCAAATACCGAAGCGCCTTCGGTGCGCTGATCTGCACGCTGCAGCAGCTTGTGCAGTTCATGACCGTGATAAATGTTGTCACCCAGCACCAAAGCACTAGGGGCACCATTGAGGAACTTTTCCCCAATCAAAAAGGCCTGTGCCAGTCCATCAGGACTGGGTTGAACTGCATATTCAAGCTTCAAGCCCCACTGACTGCCATCACCCAGCAGTTGTTCAAAGCGCGGTGTGTCCTGTGGGGTACTGATGATCAGAATTTCACGAATTCCCGCCAGCATCAAAGTGCTCAGCGGGTAATAGATCATGGGCTTGTCATAGATCGGCAGCAGTTGCTTGCTGATAGCCAGCGTCGCCGGGTGCAGGCGTGTGCCCGAACCGCCGGCCAAAATAATGCCTTTGCGTGCTTGTGTCATTGTTCTGCTTTCGTGTTTGGGTTAGCGCTTACAGTATTTCCTGCAACATTCGATCTACGCCTTGTTGCCAGGAGGGCAAATGCAACCGCATGGCGGTTTGGAGCTTGCGTGTATCCAGTCGCGAGTTCAAAGGACGCTGGGCTGGCGTAGGGAAAGCTGCTGTGGGAACGGCTGCGATCTCCTGAACTTTCCATGCCAAATCGGGGCGCAGTACTCTCGCTTGGTCAATCACATGGCTGGCATAGGCATGCCAAGTGGTTTCGCCAGAAGCCACTAGGTGATACAGGCCCAGATCACCTTCATTAACCGCTGCATGCCGGATCGCATAGGCAGTCACATCGGCGATCAAATCGGACCCAGTGGGCGCACCCCACTGGTCATTGATGACGCTGAGCTTCTCACGCTCCTGCGCCAGACGCAGCATGGTTTTGGCAAAGTTACCACCACGTGCCGCATACACCCAACTGGTGCGGAAAATCAGATGTCGGCAACCTGTTGCAGCAATGCGCTGCTCACCATCCAGCTTGGTTACGCCGTAAATGGCTAATGGTCCTGTTGCATCGGTTTCCTTGCGAGGAGCCGTGCCACCACCATCAAAGACATAGTCCGTGCTGTAGTGCACCAGCAGTGAGCCCAGTTTGCGAGCCTCCTGCGCCATGACCTCCGGGGCTTCGGCATTCAGGCGCAGAGCCAACTCTCGCTCAGTTTCTGCTTTATCTACTGCTGTATGAGCAGCGGCATTGATGATGACATCAGGTCGCACTGCCTGAATCTGCGCGGCCAATGCAGACAGATCCGAGATATCGCCACCATTCGAGCGATCCAGCGCAAGCACTTCACCCAAAGGCGCGAGACTACGCTGCAACTCCCACCCTACTTGGCCGTTTTTGCCCAGCAGCAACAGCCTCATGCGGCGGCCCCATTCACATACTGCTTTTGCACCCAGTCACGATAGGAGCCAGACTGCACGTTCTGCACCCATTCAGGATTGTCCAGATACCACTGCACCGTCTTGCGAATGCCTGTCTCAAAAGTCTCTGCCGGCTTCCAACCCAGCTCACGCTCCAGCTTACGGGCATCAATGGCATAGCGGCGATCGTGGCCTGGGCGATCCGTCACATAAATGATTTGCTCAGCATAGGACTTGCCATCCTTGCGGGGACGCAATTCATCCAGCAAGGCGCACACAGTCTTGACGATCTCGATATTCGCCTTTTCATTCCAGCCGCCGACGTTATAGGTGTCGCCCAGCTTGCCTGAATCGAGCACACGGCGAATCGCGCTGCAATGGTCGCGCACATACAACCAGTCTCGCACCTGCATGCCATCGCCATAGACAGGCAGAGATTTGCCCGCCAGCGCGTTCACAATCATCAGCGGAATCAGCTTCTCGGGAAAATGCAGAGGGCCGTAGTTATTGCTGCAATTCGTTGTCAGCACCGGCAGACCATAGGTGTGATGCCAAGCCCGAACCAGATGATCGCTGGCTGCCTTGCTGGCCGAATAAGGGCTATTGGGTTCGTAGTTGTTGTCTTCCGTGAAGGCAGGATCGGTAGGCGACAACGTGCCATAGACCTCATCGGTCGAAACATGCAGAAAACGGAAATCTGCCTTTTTGCTGGACTCCAGACCACTCCAGTAGGCACGAACCGCCTCCAGCAATCTGAAGGTGCCAACCACATTGGTTTGAATAAAGTCTTCCGGGCCATGGATGGAACGATCCACATGGCTTTCGGCCGCAAAGTTCACCACCGCACGGGGCTGGTACTCTGCCAGCAATTGCGTCAGCTTCTCGCCATCGCCAATATCAGCCTGTACAAAGATATGGCGTTTGTCCCCATTCAGGCTTGCCAGATTTTCCAGATTGCCCGCATAAGTCAACTTGTCGATATTGACCACTGGTTCATCCACATTGGCAAGCCAGTCAAGCACAAAATTGGCGCCAATAAAGCCTGCACCACCAGTGACAAAAATCATAAAGCTACCCTAGATATTAGAAAGAAACCCGCTTGATGCTCAATCACGCTTTTTCCCAGCGCCTATGTGCAATGACCAGCAAGCCATCAAAGATAAGATTATTGATCAGCTGAAATGGTCTGGTCATACTCGGCGACATCTTCCAGCCTGCACCGCCCGCCATGATGCACATGGGATCGGCCTTGCAATGCTCGGCAAGGTGCTGATACATGCGCTCCACGGCCCCAGCGATTGCGTAAGTGCCGCCGCTGGTCAATGCGTCGCTGGTGTTCTTGGGGAAAAGCTTGACATCCCCTGTAGGCACATGAAGCCCTGCCGTTCCACCTTCAAGTGCACGCAGCATGATGCCATGCCCAGGAATGATGAGACCGCCCAGAAAATAGCCATCCGCATCCAGGGCATCCACGGTCACCGCCGTACCCACCATCACCGTGATCAGGGGACGCTGAGGTCCTTGTTGCAGCATATGGTGACGCGCGCCAATCATGGCAACCCAGCGATCTGCCCCCAAACGAGAAGGGTGGTCATAGCCATTGCTGACACCCGCCTCCTGCAAGGAGGGAACAACCCATTGCGGCTCAAAGTTCCAGCCGACCATCTGCTCGATCTGCTCATGTACCCGGCGCCTGGCGGTTTCCCCTGCCACCACACAGCCCAGCATGCGCTCAGGTGCAGGCAAGCCCGCCCAGGCGCCTTCCGCCAGACGCTCAATATGCTCCAGGAATTCCGCTCCGTGAGCCAGCAAGGCGGCCCCGGGCCTGTGATCTTCGTACATGGCCCACTTCAAACGAGTGTTGCCAATGTCTATGGCCAAAAATGTCATGCGGCGGATTATCAGTACTTTTGAGCACTGCGGGCCTTTCCTTGTCGCTTCCGGCATGGCATAGATGGAAATTGTCAAAAAACTGGCGCTGCAGCAATCCTTAACAGTCCGGGGCTCAATTAGCGTTACATTGTCCGAGTTCCATTCCGTCCATTCACACTTGAAGGAGTCAACACATGGGTTTGTTCAGCTTTATCAAAGAAGCCGGTGAAAAACTGTTTGGCGGTGGTGATGCCCACGCAGCCACCCCATCCGAGGACCTGAATGTCAAGGCCGCGCAAGCGATTGCCACCTACATCAACACCCAAAATCTGGGCGTTTCCGATCTGCAAGTGCAGTTTGACGGATCTCAAGGCAAGGTCACAGTGCAGGGCACAGCCCCCACACAGGCCGCCAAGGAAAAAGTCACACTGTGCTGCGGCAATGTGGCCAATGTGCAGTCGGTGGATAACCTGATGACGGTGACCAACCCTGAGCCAGAAGCCCAGTACCACGATGTGGTGCGTGGCGATACCTTGTCCGCCATTTCGAAGAAGTACTACGGCGATGCCAACAAGTACAACGCCATCTTCGAAGCCAACAAGCCCATGCTGACCAGCCCGGACAAAATCTACCCCGGCCAGAAGCTACGTATTCCGGCTCTGTAAAAGAGCCTTGCTAGAGAAAAGCGCTCATCCGAGCGCTTTTTCTATTGATAGCCCACTAAACTCACGATGATGAAAACCTTGCTCACAGGCGGCGCCGGTTATATCGGCAGCCATACCGCCATCGAACTGATTCGCCATGGCCGTGGGGTCGTGATTTTTGACAACTTCAGCAACAGCCACCCCGAAGCTGTGCAGCGTGTGGAACGCATCACTGGTCGCACCATCCCTGTGATTCAGGGCGATGTGCGCGATCAGCAAGCACTGGAATCCGCACTGGAACAGCACCGCATTGACAGCGTGGTGCACTTTGCGGGCAAGAAGGCCGTAGGCGAATCCGTCGCACAGCCCGTGGACTACTACGACAACAACGTCAACGGCACCTTGGTACTGCTGCGTGCCATGAAGAACAAAGGTGTGAGCAAGCTCGTCTTCAGCTCCTCGGCCACCGTCTATGGCTCCCCTCAATACCTGCCGCTGGACGAGAAGCACCCCACGTCGGTGACGAATCCTTATGGCCGCAGCAAGCTCATGGTCGAAGAGATCCTGACCGACCTCTACCACTCCGATCCTCAATGGTCACTGGCCGTGCTGCGCTACTTCAACCCTATCGGCGCCCATGAAAGCGGCCTGATTGGCGAAGACCCCTCCGACATTCCCAACAACCTGCTGCCCTATATTGCGCAAGTGGCTGTAGGTCGCCGCGAGCAGTTGCAGATCTTTGGCGGCGACTATGAGACCATCGACGGCACAGGCGTGCGCGACTACATCCACGTCGTCGATCTGGCTCGTGGCCACGTCAAGGCACTGGAAAAGCTAGCAAACCTCGCCAAACCTGAGCTGCTGACAGTGAACCTGGGAACGGGCAATGGCTACAGCGTGCTGGAAGTGCTGCATGCCTTTGAGAAAGCCTGTGGCAAGACCTTGCCTTACGCCATCGCGGACCGCCGCCCTGGCGATGTAGCCAGCTGCTACGCCAATCCCAGCCATGCACTGCAAACACTAGGCTGGCAAGCCCAGCACAGTCTGGACGAGATGTGCGCCGACACCTGGCGCTGGCAAAGCCAGAATCCCAATGGCTACCGCCAGAGCTAAACTGGCTTCTGCCCTGACGTCTTACTGATTCCAGGGCAGACCACGTTTGCGCCAGCCGCCTGTCTGGCCACGCTGGCCTTCGGCATTCACGTCGCCTTCAAAGCCTTCCAAGATGTTGTAGGCCTCCATACCAAGGCCTGCCGCACGCTGTGCAGCCACCACGGAGCGCACGCCACTGCGGCACAGCAGCACCGCCTTCTGCCCCTGGGGCACGGCGGCGCGCAGCTGGGCGTCAAAGTCGGCGTTCATAGCCATTCCCGGCCACTGCTTCCAGGCCACGGGCACAGCGCCAGGCACTTTGCCGACCCATTCACGTTCGGCATCGGTACGCACATCGACGAGAACGGCCTCGCCACCCTGCACCCACTGCCAGGCCAGTTCTGCGGAAATATTGCCGGCATAGCCCTCAGCAGGCTCAATGGTGTTGCTTGTCTGGTTCATGGTCTGTCCTTGGTCTTGTCCTGGCCGCATCACTCCCAGCTGGGCAGCGGCCTGTCTCTGAGTGTCTGGCGCAGTGATTTCCAGCCGGGCAGCACCTGCGCCACCACCGCCCAGAACTGCGCACTATGGTCCATGTGATGCAGATGTGCCAGCTCATGCACCACCACATAATCGATGATGAATGGCGTGTGCTGCATCAGCCGCCAGTTCAGGCGAATGATGCCTGCGCTGCTGGCACTGCCCCAGCGGGTGTTGGCACTGCTCAGGCGCAGCGCATTCCAGCGCACCCCCATCTGCGGCGCAAAGTGCAGCATGCGGGCGGTGAAATGGGTTCTGGCTTCACGCAGTATCCAGGCCTGCACTGCCGCACGCACCTGAACAGGCGGCGCGCCTGAGGGCAGCGGCAAATGCAGGTGCTGCGCACCATCGGCACCCTGCTCTCTGTGGGTCTGCCTTGTGCGTACCGGCTGATCCTCGCCACCGGTCAGGCACAGACGCATGGGCTGCCCCAGATAGTCCAGCGTGCCGCCCTCGCCCCAGTGAATACGAGCCTCTTCCTTGATTTGCTGACGCTGTCCGGCCTCTTGCAGCTTGCGCACAATCCAGCTGGACTTGGTCTGCAGCGCTGCTTCAATCTCGGTCATGCCAACCCAGCGCGGCGCCGTGACATCCAGACCGTGCGAGCTGACGGAAAAACCAATGCTGCGGCGGGCTGAGCGGCGCAGCAGATAGGCCACATGCCGCCCTTGCAACTGCACATCATGACTGGCCTGGGGGTGGGCCAGCAGCAAGCCCGGCTGCGCCATTAAATGGATAGCAACCTCCGCCTGTAAATCCTGGGCTTGACTCGTATTTTCCTCAAAATCCAGATCAGCCTGAGGCGGCGATTGCACGGATGGCATCCTGGCACGACGGCGCGGAATCAGCTGGCCCTGAGAGTCTTCCACCACGGGCGGCACCAGCCACTGCCAGACCTGTTGCAAGGAGTCATCCGTGGGCATGGCGCTGCGGCTTTCGTTTACTGCTGATAAGCCTCGGGGTCCAGGCGGCGCATTTCAGACTCGATCCAGGCCTCCACCTCGACCATCAGTTCATCATGCTTGCGGCCTTCTGTGGGAATCGGCTTGCCGATGGAGACATCCACCACACCGGGCTTTTTGATGAAGGCCTTGCGCGGCCAGCACTTGGCCGATGTCACGGCGATAGGCACCACGGGTGCGCCCGCCATGATGGCCAGACGGGTGGCGCCCGTCTTGTATTCGCCCACCTGGCCACGATCAATACGCGTGCCTTCGGGGAACATGATGACCCAGATACCTTGGTCCAGCAGGCGCTTGCCCTGCTCCACCACTTTATGGAAGGCACGCGAGCGCTGGGCGCGGTCGATGTGAATCATGTCCAGCGCGCCAATTGACCAGCCAAAGAATGGAACCTTGAGCAGTTCCTTCTTGAACACATAGGCCAGCGGGCGCGGCATGATGGCGGGCATCAGAAAGGTTTCATAGGTGGACTGGTGCTTGACCAGCAGCACCACACCCTGGTTGCTGTCAGTGGGCAGATTTTCCATGCCCTGCACGCGGTAGCGCACGCCCATGATGACACCCGCGCTGTCCACCGACAGCTTGAGCCATGCGCGTGCCACGCGGTATGCCTTGTCCGATGAGCGACTGACCCACTTGGTCAGCAGCAGCACAAGAGTGTAGGGAATCACAGTAACAGCCATCCACAGCATGTGGAGGACGGAGCGAATCAGGGCCATGAGAGCAATCAGTGTCAGTGCCCTGGCTCCTTCATACAGGCGCCAAAGCATAAAAAGTCAGCAAGAAACATAGCAGCTAGCGCTGAATTTTCAAGCGGTTGAAGCTATTTTTACTTGAAATCCGGAATCAATGCGAGAGGGGCGGTTCCTTGGGCAGCCCCTCGGACGTCTGCACCACCTCATCTTCTCCCAGTGGCAACAGCACATGGACCACGGCCTGCAGGTCGGCAAAACGCTCGCTCCCCTCGGGCAAGGCATCGGTGCTGCAGCTGTCCGGCCTTCCGGTGGACTCTACATACATCAGGTGCGCGCCCAGTGCCTGCCCTGCCTGCAAGTGCTCCACACCACTGCCAATAGCCCAGATTTCATGGCCTTCGGCGCCATAGCGCTCTGCCACTTGCTGGAACAAGGCTGGATGGGGCTTGCGGCAGCTGCAATCTTCATCCGGCGCGTGGGGGCAGAAAAACACGGCCTCCACACGCCCACCCGCGGCGGCCAGCTCCCGATGCATCTTGGCATGCACGGCATTGAGCTCAATCACATCAAACAGACCGCGCCCCAGCCCGGGCTGATTGGTCACCACCACCACATGCCAACCCGCACGATTGAGGCGAGACACCGCCTCCAGCGCGCCAGGGACAGCCACCCACTCATCAGGACGACCGATAAATCCCTGAGCACCCCAGCGGTTCAGGGTGCCATCACGGTCAAGAATTGCAATCTTCATGGAGGTGATGCATGTGCATGACAGAAAAAAGCCCGCCGACCAAACGGCCAAGCGGGCTGGCTTGCTCTGAGCGTGAGCTTATTGGCCTTCCCAGCGCTTGAGCACCAGAGAGGCATTCGTACCACCAAAGCCAAAGCTGTTGGACAGCACCGTCTTCAGATCGGCATCACGGGTCTTGGTGACCAGAGGCATATCGCCCAGCAGCGGATCGGGCGTCTCGACGTTGGCCGAGCCAGCGATGAAACCCTTGTTCAGCATGATCAGGCAGTAAATCGCTTCCTGCACACCAGTGGCGCCCAGCGAGTGGCCGGTCAGCGACTTGGTGGACGAGAACGGAGGCACCTTGTCACCAAACAGCTCGCGCATGGCGCGCACTTCCTGCATATCGCCCACGGGGGTCGAAGTGCCGTGCGTGTTGATGTAGTCGATGGGGGCGTCAATGGTTTCCATGGCCTGCTTCATGCAGGCAATGGCGCCGTCACCCGAAGGGGCCACCATGTCTTCACCGTCGCTGGTGGCGCCAAAGCCCACCACTTCGGCCAGGATGTTGGCACCGCGCGCCAGGGCATGCTCCAGGCTTTCCAGCACCACGGCACCGCCGCCGCCAGCGATCACAAAACCGTCGCGGTTGGCGTCGTAGGCGCGGGACGCTTTTTCAGGCGTCTCGTTGTACTTGCTGGACATGGCGCCCATGCCGTCAAACAGCAGCGACATGCCCCAGGACAGCTCTTCACCGCCGCCAGCAAACATCACGTCCTGCATGCCCCAGGCGATTTGCTGAGCCGCAGCGCCAATGCAATGAGCCGAGGTGGAGCAAGCCGAGGTGATGGAGTAGTTGATGCCCTTGACCTTGAAATTGGTCGCCAGGCACGCCGACACCGTGGAACTCATGCAGCGCGTGACCTGGTACGGTCCCACGCGGCGGATGCCCTTCTCGCGCAGCGTGTCCGCCGCTTCGATCTGGTTGGCTGGAGAGCCGCCGCCCGAACCCATGATCAGGCCGGTGCGCGGGTTGGACACCATCTCGGGCGTCAAACCCGCTTGCGCAATAGCGTCTTCCAGCGCGATCTGCGAATAAGCCGCAGCGTCGCCCATGAAGCGCAGCTGCTTGCGGTCAATACGCGCTTCGACATCGATCTCGGGAATGCCAGCCACCTGCGAGCGCATGCCCAGCTCGGTGAACTGGGGCATGGCCTTGATGCCGGTGCGGCTCTCGCGCAGCGAGGCCTCCACTGTGGCCAGATCGTTGCCGATGCACGAGACAATGCCCGCACCGGTGATGACTACCCGCTTCTTGCTCATGCTGCCGTTCCCTTGGCATCACCTTCGCGCAGAAAAAGGCCCACGCGCAGATCATTGGCCACGTAGATTTCCTTGCCATCGGCCAGCAGGCGTGCATCGCCAATGGCCATGTTCAGCTTGCGCTTGATAACTCGCTTGATATCAATTTCATATGTCACGAGTTTGACGTCGGGGCCCACTTCACCGGTGAACTTGACTTCACCCGCACCCAGAGCGCGGCCACGGCCGGGCAGGCGCAGCCAGGTCAGGTAAAAACCGATCAACTGCCACATGGCGTCCAGGCCCAGGCAACCGGGCATGACGGGGTCGCCCTGGAAGTGGCAGTCAAAGAACCACAGATCAGGCTTGACGTCCAGCTCGGCCACGATCTTGCCCAGGCCATGGGCGCCGCCGTCTTCGGAAATGTGCGTGATGCGATCAAACATCAGCATGGGTGGCAGGGGCAGACGGCCGCTATCGGCGCCAAACAGCTTGCCTTCACCAGAGGCGATCAGTTGTTCGTAGGAAAAAGATTCAGCCATTTACTCAATTGCTCCACGGCAGCCCACAAGAGCTACCCGTTACTTTATATTTGGGGATCTGCAACTCGCACCCCAGCGGGGCGGTACAACCGGGCATTATCAAGGCTGACGCACATGGACAGCCCACAATACCCATGATCAGGCCCAAAACTCTGCCACAAATACGGCAAACCCTGAGGCCTGCGCACTATTTTCCCGGTAGCTGACTACGCCATAGCCTGAACCTCAACGCTGGCGCCCACGCAGCCAGGCCGCAGCACAGACCAGCAGGCACAGCAAGGTCAAAGGCACCAGCCCCAGCATATTCACCCAGCGCGCATAAGGCGTCATGGCCTCGCGGCCCTGAACATGGCCAGAGAGCACGGCCCGCTCAAAAGGTGCCAGTGCGCTGACGACCTGGGCCTTGTGGTCAATCATCACGGTTGCTCCAGTATTGGTAGCGCGCAGCATAGGCCGTTCAAACTCCAGCGCCCGCATACGGCTGATATTCAGATGCTGGTCAATGGCCACGGAATCGCCAAACCAGCCAATATTGCTCAGATTCACCAGCACCGTGGGTGCGGTGGCGGCATTGCCAAAGTGCGCTGCAAGCTCTTCACCAAACAAGTCTTCGTAGCAGATATTGGGCGACAGGCGCTCGCCAGCCCAGCTCATGGACGGCTGGCCCAGGTCGCCACGGTTGAAATCTCCCAGCGGGATGTTCATCAAATCGGTAAACCAGCGGAACATGGGCGGAATGAACTCGCCAAACGGCACCAGGTGGTGTTTGTCGTACTGGTAGGGGCGGGTCTGACCGGGCTGCCAGCCTTCTACGGTATTGGTATAGCCCTCATCCAGATTGCCCAGTGGGATACCCACCAGCGCTGCCTGCTTGCCGCCTTCCTGCACAAAGGGCTGGCGCACAAAGTCCAGATACTCCTCAGGCAGTTGCTGGGGCAGCAGGGGAATGGCGGTCTCGGGCGCTACAACCAGCTGTGCCTTAGAGTCATGCAACTGCTGGGCATACCAGCGCAAGGCGACAACAACGCCAGAGCCCAGTTCAAATTTTTCATCTTGCGGAATATTGCCCTGCAGCAACTCCACACTCATACCCGGCTGCGCCGTAGGTGCCTGCAGGCTTTCACTGCGTGCCCACCACAGCCCGCCCCAGACCAGCAGCAATGCAGCAATGCTTGCCAAGGCCGGCTTGAAATTCAGCAAAGGCTGCTGCGCCTGCTTGCGCACCAGCCCTCGCACCAAGAGCAGCGCCAGCCAGGCGGCCATCCACGCAGCCACAAAGCCTGCGCCATACACACCAACCCAGCGCGGCAGCACGGACAGCGGGCCTTCCACATGGGCATAGCCCGATGCACCCCAGGGAAAACCGGTCCACAACCAGCCACGCGCCAGCTCAGCCAAAGTCCATAGCGCAGCAAAAACAATAGCAAGATGTCTGCTAGATACCTTGACTAGGCGCTTAAAACACCAAGAAACTATCGCGTAGTAGCTACCCAGAAATGCCGCCAGCGCCAGCACCGCAGCCACCGCCAGCGGCGCAGCCAACCCACCATAGGTGTGCATGGAAATAAACAGCCACCAGAACGTTGCTACCAGCCATGCCGTGGCAAAAGCCCAGCCGCGCAGTGCAGCCCGGCCCGCGCTGGGCGCCTGCAGCAAGGCATAGACCAGCACAGCCTGCGACAGAATCTGCAGCCACCACAGCGGACGGCCATAGCCGCCAATCATGCTCAGCCAGCCATCACCCTGCCCGCGCGCCCAGGGCCAGGCCAGCGAAAAGGCCTGCAATGCGCCTGCAATCACCAGCACCAGCGCACCCAGCCAGCCCTGAAGTCTGGAAGATGGTGAGTGGATAGGGGTTGGAGCAGTCTGGTTCATGGCAAAGGGCAAGGCACTAACAAAACACCCAACCGAGGGGTTGGGTGTGTTCAAGCATACGGGATATCAGTTTTTCACCAAGCTGTCGGGCGATGGGTCACGCACCACCTTGAACCAGCGCACGGCGCCGCCCTTGGTGTGCAGCACGGTGAACTCCAGCCCGCCCAGGTGAATTTGCTCGCCACGCTTTGGCACATGGCCTATTTCGTGGGCAATCAGGCCACCAATGGTGTCGAACTCTTCGTCCGGGTCGCTGGCGTGCAGGCTGGTCTCGAACTCCTGGCTCACATGCTCTACCGTGGCGTCGCCCGCCACGCGGTAGCTGTTGTCGGCCAGGGCAAAGATGTCGCCTTCGTCTTCGGGGATGTCGAACTCGTCCTCGATCTCGCCGACGATTTCTTCGAGCACGTCTTCAATCGTCACCAGCCCGGCCACACGGCCAAATTCGTCAATGACGATGGCCAGATGGTTGCGGTTGGCACGGAATTCGCGCAGCAGGTCGTTCAGGCCCTTGCTCTCGGGCACAAACACGGCAGAGCGCACCAGAGCCCGGATATTCAGGGTAGGAGAGCGCTGCAGCTTGAGCAAATCCTTGGCCATGAGAATGCCAATGATGTTCTCGCGCTCGCCCTGATAGACCGGGAAGCGTGAATGCGCCGTGGTGATGACCTGATGCAGGATTTCATCAAAAGGCGCATCGATATTGAGCAGATCCATGCGTGGCGCAGCCACCATGACATCACCGGCGCTCATATCGGCCATGCGGATCACGCGCTCCAGCATGACGCGGGATTCGGTGCCGATGACCTGGTTGTCTTCGGCCTCGGCCAGAGTTTCGATCAGTTCATCCGGAGAGTCCGGTGCCGGATGAATGAATTCAGCCACCTTTTGCAGGAAGCTTCGCTTGTCTTCCTTCTCGGGAAGTCGCGCAGGATGGGGGTCAGACACTGTCTTGGAGTGCAGGACGTGCGGTAGTCAAACAAGCCGCCAAGAATAGCGGATTGTGTTGACAACCGGCTGGCAACCCCGAAAAAGCCATGGGCCGCTATCGCAATGCAACAGCGGCCCATGGCTCCGAAACTATTATTTCAATAGCTGCAAGCGCCTATTGGTAAAGCGCTGCAGCCATTTTTTATGCAGATTACTCTGCCGACTGGTGGCGGCCTTCCTGCACACCTTTGCGCACTTCCTGCACGCCCGCCAGGAACGCCCAGAAGTTGACTGCCTGCTTTTTGAGCTGGTAGTCCATCTCGCCAATATGTTCGGTCATCAGCTCGCTGACATGGGTCTCGAAGCTGGCCGGTGGCAGCTCCAGATAGGCCTCGGACTCCGAGCCTTCACGCTTGACCGTGGCACCGGCGTTGCGCGCAATCTTGAGCATGGCCGTGTTTTCAGACAGCGCATGAATGAACATCATGCTCACATTCTTGCTGCGGGCATGCAGCACCGCGCGCTCGAACAATCGTGCGCCCAGGCCCTTGCCGCGTGCGCTCTTGAGCACGGAGACGCCAAACTCCGCGCATTTTTCATGCTCGGGGTGACCGGCAAACGCCAGATGGGCCATGGCAATCAGCTCCAGACGACGGTTGAAGACACCAAAGATATCGTCGCGCTCGAAGTCCAGATGCTCGACATAGCGCGCCACCTGCTCGTCGCTGGCGGCATAGCCAAAGCGCAGATAGCGGTCACGCGCATCCAGCTTGAGCAAATGCTTGGTGATGCGGTCGCGGTGACGCGGGCTCAGGGAACGGATGGGCACCAAGGACGGCGAGCGACGCTCGGCGCCCTGGGACTTGCCCATATCCCGCAGCCAGCCGGAGCCAGCTTGCCAGGGCGATTTCAACCAGTCTTTGGAGATGTTCATGGCCTGAAATATAGGTAAAAACCCGAATCCTCACAAGCTCTGTGTTGCATTGCAACAATTTTGTAAGGATTTTCCGTTAATTCAATACCTTAGCCAATTGTCAGACGTCAACCATGGTCCAAATGAAGGACGCCAGCCGTTACAACGGCACGGCCGTGGTGACTTTGACGCGGTCCATCACAAAGCTGGTCTTGCAGTCCTGCACGCTGGGGTGCTTGAGCAAGGTATCCATGATGAAGCGGCTGTAGTGCTGCATATCGGCCACCACCACGCGCAACAGATAGTCCATCTCGCCGGTCAGAGAGACGCACTCCACCACCTCGGGCCAGGTCTGAACGCTGGCGCGAAAGATGTCCATGGGGTTGCGCTTGCTGGTTTCGGTGTATTTTTCCAGGCGCACATTGAGGTAGGCCGTCAGGCCCAGGCCCACGGTCTCGGGCTGTACCAGCGCCACATAACGGTCAATCACGCCGCTTTCTTCCAGGCGTTTGACCCGGCGCAGCACGGCGCTGGGGGACAGGCCGACCTGCTCCCCGATGACGTCATAGGTTTCTCGGCCATTGGCCTGCAGACGGCGCAAAATAGCCTTGTCCAGTTTGTCGATGGTGTGCGTAGTGCTCATGACGGCAGATTATAAAAACAGAGCAATTTTTCTTCAGGGTTAACCCTTGATAACCATTTAAACTGCATGAAATCTAATTTTCGCGCAGTTTTCATGCATTCAATGGTTTGCAGGCACGGGCTTTTTGCATAAAGCCTGCCAGTGCTCCGCCCTACAGTGAGTCCCATCGTCGGCACCTGTTCCTCATGTGCCCCGCATTACCGGATGGAGACCCACGCTATGAACGCCCCCCTGACCCAGACCAGCAGCACCTTCCAGACTTGGGACAACCCCATGGGCACGGACGGCTTCGAGTTTGTCGAATACGCCGCGCCCGATCCTGTTGCCATGGGCCAGCTGTTCGAGCGCATGGGCTTCACTGCCATTGCCAAGCACCGCCGCAAGAACGTGACGCTGTACCGCCAGGGCGAGATCAACTTCATCATCAACGCCGAGCCTGACAGCTTTGCCCAGCGCTTTGCCCGCCTGCACGGCCCCAGTGTCTGCGCCATTGCCGTGCGTGTGAACGATGCCAAATACGCCTACGAGCGTGCGGTTTCGCTGGGCGCCTGGGGCTACGCCCAGCAATCGGCCCCGGGCGAGCTGAACATCCCCGCCATCAAGGGCATTGGCGATTCGCTGATCTACTTCATCGACAAGTGGCGCGGCAAGAACGGCGCCAAGGACGGTGACCTGGGCAATATCAGCTTCTTCGATGTGGACTTCGAGCCCCTGCCCGGCGTGCAGAACCTGCACCCCGAAGGTCTGGGCCTGACCTATATCGACCACCTGACCAACAACGTCTACCGCGGCCGCATGGCCGAGCTGGCCGAGTTCTACGAGCGCATCTTCAACTTCCGCGAAGTGCGCTATTTCGACATCGAAGGCCAGGCCACAGGCGTCAAGAGCAAGGCCATGACCAGCCCCTGCGGCAAGATTCGCATTCCCATCAATGAAGAAGGCAACGACAAGGCGGGCCAGATTCAGGAATATCTGGACATGTACAAGGGCGAGGGCATTCAGCACATTGCGCTGGGCTCGACCAATCTGTACGACACCGTGGACGGCCTGCAGATGAACGGCATCAAGCTGCTGAACACCAGCGAGACCTATTACGAGCTGCTGCCCAAGCGTATTCCCGAGCTGCAGGAACCCATTCCCGAGCTGCTGGCGCGCAATATTCTGGTGGACGGCGCCCCTGGCGAGCTGCTGCTGCAAATCTTCAGCGAAAACCAGCTGGGCCCCATCTTCTTCGAGTTCATCCAGCGCAAGGGCAATAGCGGCTTTGGCGAAGGCAACTTCAAGGCGCTGTTCGAGACCATGGAGCTCGACCAGATGCGCCGTGGCGTGCTGCAAAAATAAGCACGCACCTGCCGCCAGAGCGCTGCCATGACTGATACCCGCCACCATCGCCCGGCCGCACAGCGTGCCTGCGCTGGCGGCGGGAAAATTTCTTGCTTGCAACTGGTTGCCTTATGCATGGCTGTACGGCCAAACGGACCATATCCAGGCGGGTTTACCTGCCTATACTCAGGTTCACGCTGCATCAGAGGCCCTGAAGTCTGCAACCGATGCGGCGCACTGCCTCATCGTGAAAGCCACTGCCCCCCCTTCATCACCTCCATTGCTGCCTCTGCACGGCGGCGGGAAAGCGGGCGTTGCACCAGGGCCAGCGCCGCTGCTGACGCGGCGAAAGCTGCTGTCACTGACCGCAGCAGCAGCTTCACCTTTGATAGCAGCTACCGCTTATGCTCAAAGGACTCCCACAGGATTTACCACCAACTCCAGCAAAGCAGCAAGCGCGCTGACCGTGGTGGTTCCCTTTGCGGCGGGTGGCCCGCTGGATCGATCTGCCCGCAGGCTGGTGCAGGACACACCTTCCATGGGCCCCATGCAGGTGATGAATGTCACAGGAGCAAGTGGCGCCACGGGTGCCGCCATGGTGGCCCGGGCGGGCTCGCGCGAGCCCATGCTGCTGATGGGCGCTACCGGCACGCACGCCATCCTGCCCTGGATCAATCCCCAGCTGCCCTACGACCCGCTGCGCGACTTTCAGCCGCTGACGCTGGTGGCGCGCATGCCCCATGTGCTGGTCGTACGCAGCGAAATGGCGCTGCAGTGGCGCATCTCCACGCCCCACGATCTGCTGCGCCTGATGGGCAAAAGCCGTCAGCCACTGCGCTACGCCTCGGCGGGCAACAGCAGCATTGGTCATATCGCAGCCCAGCTGTTTCAAACCCTGACCCGCGTGCCACTGCAGCACCTGCCGTTTGCGGGCGCCCAGCCCGCCATGTCGGCGCTGCTGGATGGCACTGCCGATCTGATGTTCGACAACATCGCCTCCTGCCTGCCGCATATCCGCGCAGGCAGGCTCAAGGCGCTGGGCGTAACTTCGGCTTCGCCCCTGCCCATATTGCCGGGCGTGCCCGTACTCAACGAAAGCGTGCGCGGGCTGGAGCTGACCACCTGGTTCGGACTGTTTGCCACGGCAGGCATCTCGGACGCACTGGCCAGCCGCTGGGCCAATGCGTTTGCACAGACGCTGCAGCAGCCTGCGGTGCAGCAGTATTTCGATGCCATGGGCGTCATACGCGAGGATTTGCGCCTGCACGACTTTGCCAGTCTGGTGCAAAGCGATCACCAGTTCTACGGCCAGTTCATCAAGAACCGTCTGCGCCAGATCTGAGCAGACAAGCGCGGGCACCGGCAGCTGCATTTGTGCCCCCAGATGCCCTGAAACACCAGCCAGGGTTTCTATACTTCCGGGCGCCTTTTGAAGGCGGTTTTTTCCCGGAATCCATAGTGAAACGCTCCCTCCTGCTTGCTGCCCTGATGTGCGGCCCGGCCTTTGCTGCTTTTGCGCAAAACGCCAGCCAGCCCCTTTCCTTCGTCGTTCCCTACCCTGCGGGCGGCCCTCTCGATACCTCAGCCCACCTGCTGGCCCAAGGTGCCCAGCAAAGTCTGGGCAATATCTCCGTCACCAACAAGCCCGGCGCCGGTGGCGTCAAAGGGGTGGAGCTGATTGCCAAGGCCAAACCTCAGGAGAACCTGGTCGTCATGGGCGCCGTGGCCACCCACGCGGTGCTGCCCCATCTGGGCACGCCTCCGTCCTACGATGTGTACAAGGACTTCAAGCCGCTGATTCTGGTCGCGCGCGTGCCCAATGTTCTGGTCATCACCAAGGCCCGCGCCACCGAGCTCAAAATTCAGAACACCAGCGATCTGGTTGCCTTCATCAAGGCCAACCCCAACCAGCTCAAGATGGGCTCGGCGGGCAACGGCAGCATCGGCCATATCTCTGGCGAAATGCTCAAGTCACTGGCCAATCTGCGCCTGCCCAATACGCAGTTTGAAGGCGCATCGGCCGCGCAGAAAGCCTTGCTCAAGGGCGATGTGGACATGGTGTTCGACAACCTGGCCTCCGCCCTGCCGCTGATTGCGTCGGGAGAGCTGGTTGCCCTATCCGTCACCACCCCGGCCCGCAATGTGGCCCTGCCCAATGTGCCCAGCGTCAATGAAGCCGTACCCGGCTTTGACGTGGCTACCTGGTTCGGCGTGTTCGCCCCGGCCAGCCTGCCCGATAAAGATGCCCAGAAATATGCCAGCGCCTTCCAGGCAGCCCTCAGCAACCCCAGCTACCGCGATCAGTACCGCAAGATGGGCATTGCCCCGGAAGACATGCGGTTGCTGGAGTTTGCTGAATTCGTGAAACGCGAGAACCGCAAGTTTCAGTTTCTGATCAGCGCCACCAAGATCAAGGCCAGTTAAGCCCGCCCGCCTTCGGGCGGTCTGGCTGGCCAGTCAACAGACAAGGAGCCCATGATGGGACAAGCACCCGTGGTTTATGGTCAATCCGACCGCCCGCCGCGCGGAGATTACAGCCGCGCCAACGATGACTACACCTGCGCACAGGACTATGCGGCCTATACCGAAGCCGATCACCAGACCTACCAGCGCCTGTACGAACGCCAGTGTGCGCTGCTGCCCGGTCTGGCCAGCCAGCACTTCATAGCCGCTCTGCCCTCGCTGGGCGCCAAGGAGCGCATTCCACGCTTTGAGGAAGTCAACGAGCGCCTGTTCAAAGCCACGGGCTGGGAAATCGTCGGCGTGCCGGGACTGATCCCCGAAGTGCCGTTTTTCTCGCTGCTGGCCCAGCGCAAATTTCCCGTCACAGACTGGATTCGCAAGCCCGAAGAGTTTGAATACATCGTCGAGCCCGACATCTTTCACGACCTCTTCGGCCATGTACCACTGCTGTTCAACCCCGTCATTGCCGACTTCATCCAGGCCTATGGCCAGGGCGGCCTTAAAGCGGCAGAGCTGGGCGCCTGCGAGATGCTGGCCCGCGTGTACTGGTACACCATCGAATTCGGCCTGATTCGTGAAAACGGCGGTGTGCGCGCCTATGGCGCAGGCATCCTCAGCTCCGCAGGCGAGCTGGCCTACAGCGTGCAAAGCCCCGAGCCCCACCGCCTGCCGCTGCAGCTGGAGCGCGCCATGCGCACGCTCTACAAGATCGACACCTACCAGCAGACCTATTTCGTGCTGGACGACATGCAGCAGCTGCTGGACTTCGCCAGCACCGACTTTGCACCGCTTTATGCACAGCTGCGCCAGCAGCCCACCATAGGCGCCAAGGAACTGCTGCCCGGCGAAACACTGCTCAAGACTTAAGAAATTTATGGCCCCAGCGCTTATGCACCAAGCGCTAAACGCTATGTAATCAATAGCAAACTACAGCTTCTTTGCCAGACGCTGCGCACAGCCGTGGGGGCAGCTTGCTGAAACCCTGCTTGCCGCATTGCACCTATAGTTGCAGCGAGCAGGCGGGCAGAAAGTCCGCCAATCCGCGCCGCCATGCGGCCCTGCCCCCACTTGTGAACACCATGCAAAACACTTGCATCCGAATACTGCGCTGGCTCGCAGTGCTATCTCTTAGTCTGGGTATCGCCCTCGCTGCCGAACCGTCGGCCTCCGTGGTGGATGCGCAAACCGCATCGCTGCAGCAACTGGAGCAGGCCTCCAGTGCGCTGGATGCCGTGCACAAAGCGCTGGACGATGCCGACTCGTCCGAAACCCTTCAAGCCCTGTCTGACAAAGCCCTGCAGTCCAAGCGCGATGCCGACAGTGCTGCCACCGCACTGGAGCCTCTGCTCAAGCAGCTTGATGCCCGCATCGCCCAGCTTGGCGCCGTGGTGCAAGGCTCAGAAGAAAGCCCCGAGCTGACGCAGCAGCGCAAGGACTTGTCGCAGCAGCACAGCGATCTGGACTCCGCCATCAAGCGCGCCAAACTGCTGTCCGTTGAAGCCAAGCAGGCTGGCGACAACATCGAAAAAATCCGTACCCAGCAGTTCAACGCCCAGATTGCGCGCAAGGTGGCTTCACCGCTTTCGCCATCGCTGTGGAAACAGTTTGCGTCGGACCTGCCTACCGACTTGCAACGCATTCACGGTCTGGTGCGACAGGGCCAGAGCAGCTTTGGCGCAGCCATTGAAGAGCACGGCTGGAAAGTGCCCATGCTGGGGGCACTGGCGGCGCTGATTCTGATGTTTCCGCTGCGCATCTGGCTGCGCCGCCTGGGTCGCAACTTTGCCGCGTCTGAACGCGCACCCAACGGGCGCCTGCGCCGCTCGGGCCTGGCCGTCTGGATGCTGGTCGTGGGCACTGTTCTGCCCGGTCTGGCCAGTCTGGTCTTTATCGAATGCCTGCGCTCCATCGATGCCATCGCCCCGCGACTGCAACTGGTGGCGGATGCCTGGATCAAGGGCAGCTTTGTGGCGGCCTTTTTCCTGTCCGTCAGCGCCAGCCTGCTGGTGCCCAGGCGCCCTACCTGGCGCCTGCTGAATATCGATGACGAGGCCGCGCCAAAACTCACCCGACTGGCCTGGGGCGCGGCTGCGCTGACCTGGTTCTCGATGATGCTCAACGCCGTGAACATCGCAGCCCGCACCAGCGCAGTCACCAGCGTGGCTCTGGACGGCCTGATTGCCCTGACCTATGCAGGCCTGATCATGTCCGTGCTGCTGGTGATCAACAAGCAGCGCCAGCGCCAGCAGATCATTGACCTGGAAAAAGCCGCCCAGCATGGCGATGAACACCGCCCAGCCACCACCAGCAACTGGCTGATGTTTGCCTGGGTGGGCGGCCATCTGACAGTGCTGGCCGCCCTGATTGCAGCGCTGATCGGCTATCTCAACTTCTCTGTGTTCGTGGCCACCCAGATGGTGTGGATCACCGTGGTGGTGCTGGCCACCACGCTGCTGATGAAGTTTGCCGATGACTTCTTTGCCTGGCTGACCTCTCCGGAAAGCCGCATCGGCCAAAGCCTGGCCATTGGCACCGGCATGCGCGCCTCGCGTATCGAGCAGGTGGGTGTGCTGCTATCGGCCTTTACGCGTGTGTGCCTGCTGCTGCTTGGCCTGCTGGCCTTGACTGCGCCTTTTGGCAACTCCAGCAGCCTGCTGGCCCTGACAGACACGCTAACCAAGGGCCTGCCCATTGGCGACGCCGTGCTGCGCCCCATGACCATCGTGCGCGGCCTGATCGTGCTGGTGCTGGGCCTGACCATCTTCCGTGCGCTGCAGCACTGGCTGGTGGAAACCTATCTGCCCAAGACCGAGCTGGATATTGGCGCCCGCAACTCCATCAGCACCGTGGCCCGCTATGTGGGCATCACGCTGTCGGCGCTGTGGACGCTGGCGGCACTGGGCATAGGCTTTGAAAAAGTCGCTTTGCTGGCCAGTGCGCTGTCCGTGGGTATCGGTTTTGGTCTGCAGGCCATTACGCAGAACTTTGTTTCCGGCCTGATTTTGCTGGCCGAACGCCCCGTCAAGCTGGGCGACCGTGTGCGCATTGGCGATCAGGTGGGTGACATCCGCCGTATCAGCGTGCGCGCCACCGAGATTCAGACCGATGACAAATCCACCGTCATCGTGCCTAACTCCGAGTTCATCACCAAGTCCGTGCAGAACCTGACCATGGACGGCGCCATGGGCCGCATCTCGATTGCATTTTCCGTGCCGCTGAACACCGATATCGTCAAGCTGCGCGAGGTGCTGCTGGGCCTGTACGCCGAACATGAAGCCGTGCTTTCCACTCCCGCCCCGGCCATGTATGTGGACTCCATCAACGGCAGCGTGGTCAACATCACCAGCTTTGGCCATGTGTCCAGCTCACGCAATGTTTACAGCACGCGCAGCGATCTGCTGTTTGGCCTGCTGCAGCGCTGCGCCGAGCAAAACATCGCGCTGGTATCTGCCACCGATATTCACCTGATTCAAGACCCGCCAGCCCGGCGCGCAGCAGCCGAGCTGCCGCCAGAGCTGGACAGCAGCAGCCCGCGCCCCTCAGTCTGAAACCAGCCTCTGCACCCTGCCCTGCAACTGCGCCCGCAGTTGCAGGCAGTGCTGCCAGACCCGCTCATCAAACAGCAACTGCATATGCGCAGCATCTTCCACCTGGTGCTGCGCGGCTCCGAGCATGACGGCCAGCGGCGGCGGAAAAACAATGTTGTCGCTGCTGCTGCACCAGCAGCTCATGCCCACATCAGCGGGCAGCGGGCCCAGCGCCTGCAGCCACGCGCTGGCCTCACGCATGTCACGCGCAGGCAGGCTGTGGGCAAACCGCCCCAGCCACGTTCCGCCATGGGGCGTAGCCACGGTCACCACATGGGCCAGATACCGCGCCCGCTGCCGGGCACTCAAGGTCTTGAGCCAGGCTCGCACCACCAGTCCGCCCATGCTGTGCGCCACCAGCAGCGGCGGCTGGCCGGTCCTGTCCACCATCTGCAGCACGCTGCGGTGCAGATCTGCCACCATGGCATCCACCGGGTGCCCATGCGCAGGCTCCAGCGTCATTGCAGCGCAGGCAATGCCCTGCTTTTGCAACCTCTGCAGCCAAGGCGCCCACACTGCGCGGCTGCAGAAATAGCCATGCACCAGCACCACGCCCACCTGCCCTGAAGCGTCCGCCGGAAAGTAGTCAGGCACTGCATTCTGGCGAAATGGAATGCGCCAGCCAAAAATCTGCAGCGACAGCTTCCACTCCGCCAGCCAGGCGCGCAGCACCACCCCTGCAGAGGGCCGCGGCAGCCGTCTGCTGCGCAGCACATGACGCATCAGCAGCATCTGCAAACCCAGCTGCATACCCGCCGCACAGGCCAGCAACCCCACGCCCGCAACGGCCAGCCAGGGCTGATGCGGCCAGCACCAGTGCCACCACAGCAGCGCCGCAGCCAGATTGCCCACCACCACAAACCGCCAGAACCAGGTATTCACTGCCAGCCACTCCTTGGTGCGTTTTGACACTCACGACATTGCCTAGGACAAGCCCCGGTAGACCCCTGCATCGCCCATGCCCAGAATCAGCCGCACAGCCACGCTGGGCCCACTCCCCGCAACCCGCGCCAAAAACAACCACTCCCAAGGCGCCACTTCAAGGTTTCGCTATGGAAATCGAAGCACCCTGGTTCAAAAACTATCCACCGAATGTGCCGCATGAGGTGCATCCCGAGCAATACCGCTCTCTGGTTCATCTGCTGGAAGATGCCTTCACCCAGCATGCAGATCGGCCTTTTTCGGTCTGCATGGACCGCTGGATGAGCTATGGCGAGCTGGATAAGCTCTCCCTGCAACTGGCTGCCTGGCTGCAAAGCCTGGGGCTGGAGCCCGGAGCACGCGTGGCCATCATGCTGCCCAATGTGCCGCAGTTTGCGGTCAGCATGGCCGCAGTGCTGCGCGCAGGCTTTACCTGTGTAAACGTCAACCCGCTCTACACCGCACGCGAGCTGGAGCACCAGCTCAAAGACTCAGGTGCCACGGCCATCATCATTCTGGAAAACTTTGCCCACACCCTGGCCCAGGTGCTGGATAAAACCGCCATCCGCCACATCTGCCTGACCAGCATGGGCGACCTGCTGGGCGGCCTGTATGGCAGCTGGATCACTTTTGCCGTGCGCCATCTGGCCAAGATGGTGCCAGCGTTTGACCTCCCCCTCGGACAAGCGACCGCCAGCGGCGGCGAAGCCCGCCAGGTCACGCTCTTCAACAAGGCCTTGAATGCCGGAGCCAGCCTCAAGCTCACACCCAGCAATGCCGATCTCGACACGATTGCTTTTCTGCAATACACGGGCGGCACCACAGGCCTGTCCAAAGGGGCTGTGCTGACCCACCGAAACATCGTGGCCGCCACCTTGCAGGCGCACAGCTGGTTCACCCCGGCGCTCAATGGCCGGGTCAAGGCCGATGAAACCCACATCGTGGCCGCGCTGCCGCTGTATCACATCTTCGCGCTCACCGTCAGCCTGTTCGCCATGCGCCTGGGGGCCAGCCTGAGCCTGATTCCCAACCCGCGTGACATTCCCAAGTTTGTGAAAGTGCTCAAAAAGCGCCCCTTCCATGTGCTGCCGGCAGTGAACACCTTGTTCAATGCCTTGCTGAACAATGCCGAGTTTCGTCAGCTGAATTTCTCGCAGCTGTTCATCTCGCAAGCCGGGGGCATGGCTGCGTCTGAAGGCACGGCCCGCCAGTGGCAGCAAGCCACGGGCTGCGCCATGATCGAAGGCTGGGGCATGAGCGAGACCTGTGCCATAGGCACCAACAACCCCGTCACCAACCAGCAATTCACAGGCTCCATCGGCCTGCCGCTGCCCGGCATCTCTGTCGCCGTCAAAGACGACAACGACCAGAATGTCCCCATCGGCGAACCTGGCGAGCTCTGCATCAAAGGGCCTAACGTCATGATCGGCTACTACAACCAGCCCGCCGAGACCGCCAAGGCCTTCACAGCTGATGGCTATATGCGCACCGGCGATATCGGGGTGCTCGACGATCAGGGCTACACCCGCATCATCGACCGCAAGAAAGACATGATGGTGGTCAGCGGCTTCAACGTGTATCCCAATGAACTGGAAAACGTCATCTCCATGTGCCCCGGCGTGCTGGAATGCGCCGCGGTGGGCGTGCAGGACGAACGCCAGGGTGAAGCCATCAAGGTTTATGTGGTGCGCAGCGACCCGACACTGACCGAAGACCGCGTGCTGCGCTACTGCCATGAGCAGTTGACCGGCTACAAACGCCCTCGCTTCATCGAGTTCCGCGACGAACTGCCCAAGACCAATGTGGGCAAAATCCTGCGCCGCGAACTGCGCGACAAGCCCGCAACCTGAGAGCCCGCCGCCATCAATTTCAAAAAAATTACGAGTTTTCCCGAAGGCCTCAAAACTTGCTGCTACAATTGCGGTCTTCGGGGTGATTAGCTCAGCGGTAGAGCACTGCCTTCACACGGCAGGGGTCACATGTTCGATCCATGTATCACCCACCAGTTATTGCGCGATTAGCTCAGCGGTAGAGCACTGCCTTCACACGGCAGGGGTCACATGTTCGATCCATGTATCGCGCACCAAATACAAAACCCTCTTAGGTCATTGATTTAAGAGGGTTTTTTGTTTTTTGGCAACTCTCCCGATTCATCCCGTTGGAGCATGTTTGGCACCGCATTTTGTGACCCGGTGCCAATTTTGCGCCACTGAACTCCGCAACGTGCCAACGGCACACGGAGTACGAGATGGCCAGTATCACCAAACGCAGCTACGTATCTTGGCAAGTCGCTGCCAAAGACAGCACGCTCAAGATCAAGCGAACTTTTTTGAGCAAAAGCGAAGCGCTCGACTTCGCCAAACAGCTTGAAGGCGATGGCATTGCGGTGGCCAAATTGGCTAAAACCGAGACCCTTGCGTGGCAAGTCCGAGTACGCAAAAAAGGATTCCCAGAACTGGTGGAAAGCTTCGCAACCAAGACGGAGGCACAAGCCTGGTCGGTGGCTCGCGAAGCGGAAATGCATCAGCGCAAATTCGTGGATTACCGCGAAGCCGAACGCCATAGCTTGGGTGACTTGATGCGCAAGTACGCAAACAAGGTTCTCAAAGACAAGCGATCCGACCACCCAGACCTGGTACGCATTCACAAAATCTGCCGCCATCCGATCACCCAGATTGCGATGCACATGCTGCAACCAAGCGATGTAGCGGCTTATCGTGACCAGCGACTCGAAGGAGGCTTCGTCGAACCTGCAGACACCAGAAAGCTGAGCCTTGCCTTGCGAACCTGGTCACCCATCAAAGGTGCCAGCGTTAAAAAGGAAATGGAGCTGATCTCCCGAATCATCAGCATTGCCATGCGGGAATGGAACATCCATCTGCCTTTTAACCCGGCATCGGGCAAACACTGCACCCGCCCCGAGGCTCAAGAGGGCGACGAGCGCAACAGGCGCCTGGAAGACCGGGCGCCAGAGATCCTGGATTGCAGCGCCAAAGGTAACGTCGAGCGAAATCGCCGCAAGTATGCGGATCTTGAATATGTTCTCGATTCAGAAATTGAAACGCTATTGAAAGCCGCTGGCGGTGAGCAAATTAATTTGCTGCGTGCCTGCCGCTATCCTGAGTGGTTTCGCCCTCAGAAAAAAGAAGTGACTGCAGCCAGCTTGCGCTCACGCAAGCTAAAAAAAGTCAAGCCCAAAGTCAAAGCAAGACTGCGCCAAGGCTTGCGGCTCTGGGCGATCGTGAGTTTTGCGATTGAAACCGGCATGCGCCGTGGAGAGATGCTGGCCCTACAGTGGCAGCATCTGCATCACACCCCAGACGGCGCCTATCTGTTGCTGCCAGCGGCCATCACCAAGACAAAAACCGAACGAGTCGTGCCCTTGACCTTGCGTGCCGAGCGCATCTTAAAAACCCAGCCAAACGTCGCAGAGTTGATCTTCAACAGCAACTACGAAGCTCTCAAAACAGCGTATCGACGTGCCAAAGAAAAGGTCCAGATTCAAGACCTCAGACTGCACGACCTACGCCATGAAGCCACCAGTCGACTGAATCGCCCCGGATTCCCTAGACACTTTTAAGCCGTTGGGAATGGCGTTTCTCGAACTCTATCGGAGAAATATCTCCTGCAGTGCCGTGACGCCTTTTTGGGTTGTAGAACATCTCGATGTAGTTGAAGATATCTGCCCTTGCGTCCTCGCGCGACGTGTAGATCTGGCGACGAATTCGCTCGCGCTTGAGCAACTGGAAGAAGCTCTCGGCCACTGCGTTGTCATGACAGTTACCGCGGCGACTCATGCTGGAGACTAGGTTGTGATCTCGTAGGAAGTCCTGCCAGTCATGCCCGGTGAACTGACTTCCCTGATCCGAATGCACCATGACCGCCTGATCAGGTCGACGACGCCACAGAGCCATCAGTAGTGCATCGAGTACCAAGTCGGTATCGATGCGGCTGCCCATGGACCAGCCCACGACCAGACGGGAGAACAGATCAACCACCACTGCCAGGTACAGCCATCCCTCGTGAGTGCGGATGTACGTGATGTCGGTCACCCACGATTGATTGGGCTCATCCACAGCGAAGCGGCGCTGCAGGTGGTTAGGGGCAACTATGGCGGGCTTGCCTCCGCGCATCCCAGGGCGGCGCCGGTATCCCGTTTGCGAACGCAGCCCTTGGAGCTTGAGCAAACGGGCCACGCGGTGTTTACCGCAGCGCTCTCCCAGATCCCGCATGTCCAGTGTGAGCTTGCGGTAGCCGTACACACCACCACTTTCAAGCCAGGCTTGTTTGAGCAAACCTTGCAGTCGCAGATCATCCCGAGCCCGTGGGCTGACGGGTTCAGCTTTCCAAGCGTAATACCCGCTGGGATGTACCACCATGACTTTGCACATGCTACGAATGCTGTATTCGTGCTCATGTTTCTGAATAAATGCGTACTTCACCCGAGCTGCTTGGCAAAGTACGCTGCGGCCTTTTTTAGGATGTCACGCTCCTCGGTCACACGCTTGAGCTCGGACTTTAGTCTGCGCAACTCTTCTGTCTGCGTAAGTTGAGCTTGTCGCTCTGCGGGAGGCCCTGAATGCGTCTTCAGCCACTGATACAGGCTATGTTGACTAACGCCAAGGCGCTGTGACACGTCAGCGACCTTGTGGCCTCGTTGTGTGATCTGCTTGATGGCTTCGATCTTGAATTCGTCTGGATATTTAGGCTTACTCATGGCACCTCCTATTGGGCCTCGGGATTGAGGCTCAGAAGTGTCTAGAAAACCCGGGGCGATTCAAGAAAAGTTCGGTGCCAGCAATGATACGGTCGGCCCTTTGTTGAAACAATGGGAAGAGCTTCATGCACAGCAACCTGATTGGCCATTGCCCAATTCGGTCCGGGAGCACCTTGAAGAAACGATTCTGACGATCTGGCGCATTGCCTCCACCGCAGCCATGGGCCAGCTGCAAGTGCAAGCCCAATTGCTCAAGGATGAGGTCGAGCAGAAGTCGGGGCAAATGAAGGCGCTGCAGCAGGCGCTGGACCAACAAGTGGAATCGCTAGCCGCCAAGGATTCTCAGTTGCAGCAGTTGGAAGACCAACTGATGGCAGCCACGGATCTCGGCGTGCAAACGGAGCATGCCCTGGCCATCGAGAAGAACCAAACCCTGCGCCTCAATGAACAGCTGCAAACGCTGCAGGCACAGGAATCGCAGCACCGTCAAACAGAGAGAGAACTCGCCAAGCTTGAGGGGCAAAACGAAGAACTGCGCAGACAGATCGAGCAGTTGCAAGTCCAGCAAGGAGGTCACAAATGATCTCCTTGCCCAACTTCTGGCGCATCATGCAATTGCAACAGCAGTGGCGCAAATTGCATCGCCATCAGCTGCCGTGCGACATCGACACGCAGGCTCTCAAGCAGCCTGAGCGCAGCTCAGAGCTCATCTCAGAACCCATCTCTGGTAGCCCTCATCAACACATTATCAGGACCGAAGAAGCGAAGCTCTCGCAGGGTTCGGATAATGTGGTGCGTGTCACACCGGAACGGGGTGACTGGCGTAGCCAAGCACCGGCAAATGCGACGTCCGCTGAGGACGGCGAATTTGCTGCCCTGCAGCCAGCCCCAAGGCTGGATGAAGGGCTATCCAGCAGCAAAGCTGCTGGGGAGACCGCAAGGTCTCCAGAGGCATCACGCTCGCCATCCACGGAAGGATGGACTGGTGATGCAGATGCTGAACAACGAGCACTGTTCAGCACCGTGCGGCAGGCACGAGCCATGCTTGCAAAAAAGCAGATCACCAGCATGCAGCGGGGTGACGGCCCACCCAGTGCCAAGACCAGGGCTGACTATCGGCACAAGGGGATGCGGCTCAAAAAAGCGATGCGCCAAGTGGACTCGGATGCGCTCATTTCGATGACGCAAAGTGAAGTTGCCGCAGAGAAATATTTCTTGCACAAGGCCAGCATCGCCTTGGGTGAGTACGCTGCAAGCGGCAACTCTTTTTACGCCATGCGTGCTGCTCTATCTTGGCGATATATGCGCTTGCTGCAAAAGCTCCTTGCTCGGCAAGACAGGTTGCAAAAGCAGACCCAGAAAAATAAGTCGTTGAACCACGAGGAAGCGGTTCCCGCTTCCTCGCCAGTTAGGAGGTTTCTCGACGAAACCAGGATGCGAAGGTATAGAAACTTGCTTGAGCAAACGATGTCCCGGCTGAACGACATGGCGCAGATGACACGCGATACCTGCCAAGCCGCACATTTGGGTGCGGCCCGTCAGAGCATGGATGCAAGCCTCGACACTCAAGGTCCTTCTAAAACATCAAAGTCCGTCAAGGCCTTGGTTGGTCGGCTTAACAAGCGCCGCCCCGAGTGGCAAAACGAGTTTCGGCAGGCCAACAACCAGCCCAGCAAATACAGAGCACAGGCCCTGATTCAGTCGCTCACGGGCATACGTCCCACTGAGTTCGATCCCGACAAGACCATCCCCAAGCTTGCTAAAAACATCCTGGGTGCGAACGCGTCTCCAGGCGTCGTTGTCACTCTCACCAATAAAAACACTCTGCGGGTGCGTGTTCCCGGTGGCAAAGTGCGAGAAAAAGCTGGCCAAGTTGAGCGAAGCTTTGAGCTGCAGATTACTGAGGCCATCCCAGACTGGTTCATTCAAGAGCTCCAAGGTGCAGGAGGCAGCGTGCGTCTATTTGCTGATCCTGACGGCCTCGCCAAGCATTACCAGCGAGTGTCCAGGCGCATGTTCAGCGATCAAAAGTCAAAACGGAGGTTGCGCATCACACCGTACTGCTTCAGGCATGTGACAGCCACCAATCTACGGGAATCAGGCTGGGATGTAGAAGAGATCGCAGCACTGCTCGGAGAGCGCAGTGCCGATACTGTCTCGCACTACGGGTTCAGAAAATCCGGCAGCCGCAAGCCAAAGCATGTGACCAGTCACGCGGTCATCAAAGGAACGGTGAAATGCACTAGCGCAGTCAAACCAGCCAACAAATCAGGATTAAACACGGTTTTGGCGAGAGCATTTAAAAAACGGGCTCCTTGAGTGGTAGAAGTTTCAGGGGTCTAGTCGGCCGCTTCTGGGCTGAAAGCAACACGCTAGGCGATCTCTGTTGATACAGGGCGCCAAAGCAGCTGTGCTCACCGATAAATACAATCTTGATCCCATCTCCCAGTGGGCTATCGCACGGAGGCAACGCAGTGGATGGCAAAAGGCTGTTGTGGCCCTCGCTAATAAAAAATGCTCGCATCCTTTGGGCGCTGATGACACATCAGCGTAACTACGAGGCCAGCCACATCAGCACAAGACCACCCGAACTCATCGCCTAACCTCAATCTTTACTTGCCAGACGTGAAATCAAAGATGCAATAGACAGGTCAGACCAGCAGCAGACAAGCTCGCTTGTTGCATTGTGAGTCACAAGACATCACGAGATTTGAATGGAGCCCTACAGTTCGGCTTGCTCATAGGCCGGGATGCTGCCGCACCTGGTACGCATGTGCAAGCTATCTGCGCCTCGATACAATTGATACGCTGAACAATAACAAGGCCGACTCTGCGGGGAGATAGATATGGCATCACACATGGGTGTGCAAAAAATCGCTACTGAACGAAATTCAAATGTTGAGTATTTTGTCCATTACATATTAGAAGAATTTGCGAATTATTTAAAGAGAACTGGGGGCTGGTCTTCATTTGAGCTCGGCGCTCAACGTCAGTATTCATCAGAAATCGCTAGTGACGTATGGGATCACTGTTTAGTCGGCACTCAACGAAATGGCAAAAAACTGGAGTTGTGGTGCCAAACAACCTGCTATAAAGGCAATGGAACGGGAACCCCTGAACCAAACAAGACGTATGAGGTAAGAGAAACACTTGTTGAAGGTATCTCAATACGTAAGTATTTTTCTGAAAATGCTGGAGCCGACTATCGATCAATTCACTTTACGGTAGGTGATCGGCGCTACACCTATCAATGGTTTCTTGATCTGAAGTCTGCTGTTTACGATAAGTCTGTTTATATTGGTGATCCTGGGTACGATATATTTTCCGATATCGCGGCGGCACTTGGCTCAGTGTTCACAGAAGATGAAAAATCAAAATCACTTTCTGATTGCGTCAAGAAAAACTCAATCTTGGGTGCCTATATAAAAAAGGCAATCGAAGAGCTAAAAGATTGGTGGGGTGACGGGGAGTGCAAAAAATCAAACCTTGCTGACTGTCAGTGGTCATTGGTTGCAAATGAATTCAATTCTAACAATGGAAAATGGCCCGATCTCGCCAAGGTAAAGGGGGGCAATATTAAGGGACGGGTAAATGCTTCAATTTTTGAAGAAAATTCAAACGAGACAGATCCTCTGATTGCAAAAACTGCTATAAAACTTCTAAAGAAAAATCCATTTCTTCAGAGTGCAATAGATATAACATCCAATTGGGAGAGGTTTTGTGTTGAGATAAGAGAGGTGGCGTCAAGTACGACTGACACTAGATATTTCCTTGAAACTTTATGGTCGACACCACTTCCGAAAAGACTCGTCATTCGTCGCCTATTGCTTCGCATTCATACCAATGAATCTGTTGCTTATGTGCAAGATCGCGACATTGAAGGTGTCACCGAGCACAATATCTACAGTGGTGACCATAGTTCGATTCAAGCCAGTACGATTTGTGGCCAGATACTAAGCAAGCTTCAAACTGCTGATATTTTGACTGTTGAATCTGTTGCAGACAGAATTATTGCTAACGGCAAACGCCTTATAAACCAAGCTAGATGGTTTGAAGCAAAGAACGGTACAGAGTTGAAGCCAAGCTTTGACTATGTGGAATTGTCCCTGCTTGAGGCTGGTTATAAAGTTGTAAATCCAACGGCAGCTAGCATTAGAACAATTGGCTATCATTCTGAGATTTCAAGTGAGAATGTTAGACCTTATACAAACCTAAAAATCGTAAAGGATTCCACCGGTAAAATAGTGTGTTTTCTTAAGGCTAAGTTTTTTAGGATTCAGGAGTTTCCTCGTCGCTGTAAGGAACAGGCTTTTGTAGGAATCAGCCTCAAGTATCAGCTGTCGAACCAAACCTTCATCAAGCGATTTTCTGCCCCCTTGATTATGTATGTCGATATGGCGGAGGACTGCGTGCCACCGGAATACGCGATCAAAAGATTAATGAGTTTCGGATGGCAGGTTGTATTTTCTGTTGAAGATTTAATTCAAAGGCTATCAGGGAAGTCGGTGTAATTTGATGCGAAAATCAACCGACGCGACATTTATCAGAGAGTTGTCTTCAAAGTTATGTCCAGATCTGAACGATGTAATCTGGCACGAATCTGAGGTTACTCTCTCCACCTGGGGGCAGGGTTTAGAAACAGGAAAAGCTGTTGAGTTCTTGTCATTGTGCTCACTTATAAAAGCGTTCCAACATAGAGGTCAGGAAGTCAATATTCCAGATTTGTATAAAAATCATCCAGACTTATTCTACATTAGGAATATTCTTCCTCGTCATCATGGTGCACAAGCCGGGCATGACGCGGTTAATGGTGAGTCGCTTCCACTGAAGCTCAGGTTCCTTGGAGCTCTTACGCCTCGTGCGGTTATCCAGCAAAGTGATGGTTACCCTCTTCTTATTTTCAGAGAGGGGCATCCTATTCATTTCATAAACTATGCGAAGCAATACAACATCTATTACTTAGAGCGCCCTGATTTACTGATATCCAAAGCATCAATTGAAATTCAGCTGCTAAACGACAATGAGGTTTCATTTAGCTATAAATATCAAAATGGACTTACCTCAGGGAAGCTTAGAATCGCTAATCATGCCAAGCTTCCCTTGATATCTTTAAGTCACACTGGTGAGCTCGATATCCCAATTTCCGGGATTGTGGAGTGCAGTGTTGGCAAGGGTAGAGATAGGGCTAGCGAGCAACTTGAGGCTTATCGATTGTTGTGTAAAGCGCCGCTGATGCCAAAGTCGGTTCTTGTAAATGGCAGAAGTAAGCGCTGCAAAGAGTATGATTTCGAAATATATATTGATTTATCACTACCAGATACCACGACCGTGGAGCAGGCAATTGTTGGCGGAATGATTGATTTTTCCAATGTGCTTTTAGCAGAGCTAATTTAGGCAACAGTGCCGCTCAACACAGCTACTTGAAACGCTTAGGTAATCATAGCGTCTTAAAAATTTCAGCAAATAACTGGGATGAAAACACAGGAGGAACTGCGTTGCCTATTTGCCGTGCTTGAGAAGTCACTCGGCCTTCAAACTTCACCCAATCTGGAAATGTTTGAAGCCTAGCTTGCTCTTTTATGGTCAGCCTCCTTGTTCCCTCAAGCATCGGAGGTTTCTTGCGTCGAGTACGCGGCACCTTTTCTGGTTTAATCCACGAGGGGATGCTATTCCTTAGCATCTCCTGTAACTCGTTTTGTGGGTCTGCGTACACTATTTCGTCGGTCGGCATTGGGCCGGGTATAAAGGCTGACTCAGCAGGATGCTGGCATAACGCGAATTCGTCACCCCTTACACGCAATGTGAAGGCAGGCTCAGTATGTGCAAGTCTATTACGTGGACCTCTCATTTGTGCGTTTGCACGATGGGAAAAGTAGTTTCCCTGAGGCAACATTAGATCGCTTAGAGCACTATTTACAGAATTGAATGGCTGCAGGTCATCAAAAAATAGAGCTGGTTCTGATTTTTTCTTTCTTGTATCGAAATATCGAATGGTTGGCCAATTAAAAGATTGACCAGAATTATTTCCGACAAATATGGCTCTCTTTCGAAGCTGTGGTACACCATATTGGGCCATATTTATAATTTTGCACTCGACAAGATAGCCTACATTCCTAAAGTCCTCAAGTATTTGCTCTAGAATAACTCCGCCACCTATATTTGTAATGCCCTCTACATTCTCCATTACTATCCATTTTGGCTGGTACACGCCAACCAAATGGATGAAGTACTTATATAAATGATTGCGTGGATCATCTAAAAATCGGAGACCTCGAGCCAAAGAAAAACCTTGACAGGGAGGCCCGCCAATAATTACGTCCACCTTTCCCGGCTTTGTCGCTGGTTTCCATGACTCAATAGGGCAACATGCGACATCCTCCGCCATTGGAAAATTTCGTTTATATGTAGAAATTGAATCGGAATCAATATCTACCGCCCCCAAGGGCACACCACCTGCTATAGAAAATCCAACGCTTAGCCCTCCCGCGCCTGAAAACAAATCAAAACACGTAGGAGACGGACCGCTTGTGGAATACACTTCACGCCCTAAGATTTTATCAATCATTATTTTTCCTGATAAATTTTTTGTACGAGCTCATCAAGTTCTTTTTTCATGCCTTCCGTTTCACCTTTTTTAATCATTAAAGAAACTAGATTGGCAATTTTTTCTTGGAGATCCCCATTCGATAGACATTGACGTGGTAGCGGAAAATCTTTTACAAACTCTTTTTTAAATCTAAATCGACCCTTTGATTTCAGGTTGCCTACGCTAGAGCATCGATGGACAAAGTACTGCTTCGCAAGACTGCTATTTAATATCCCGAGCAGAACTAGATTTTCGCTATTAATGAAATAGGCCCCATCGGGAACGTAGATTCCCTGTTCGACAAGTGAAAATCGTTGGTGCGCAGACAAGTCAGGAAAGGCGATTTTTTTCTTTTCCATTTCTTTGTAATAGCTGCAAGATCGTAGTGTATACCACTGATCCTTATTCTTAATCTCTGCTCGCTTCGCAAGTGCGTCTTTATATGGAGCAAGGAAAGAGATGATCTCTTGATCGACTTGTATTGATCCCATGGGGATAACGATCATGTAATTTATGTTTTTGTGGCCAGTCCATTTTTTTATGTTCGATGGCAATAGCAGTGGCTTTATCCATTTGTCACGAATCTTAGGATCAAAACCTTCGTATTGATTGGTGTTCAGAACAAATGCTTTAGAATATCCAGGGCGTATTCCAGAATAAATTTTAATGTCAAGATCTTGCATTCTTACACAGCCCGCAAATACTCTAGAGTAATCATCAAGTGAGCTCTTTGATGCGTGAAAGGCCCAGCCGGCACTTAGAGGAGTATCAACTAAGGCAGAGTTCAGCGTAATTCTTCCATCAAGCAACGAATCAAGTTCTATTTCATCTTTGATATGGCGATACTGAACATTTTCTACAGAGCATCTTCTCTTTCTGAAAACATAAACGGCAGCATGCAAATCGGCATCTTCGAATACTTTTGTTTCATCAAGATCAATAAATGAATCTAAGCTTGCGTTCTTCAAAAGCCATTTTCGAAGTGGGGCGCAACTTTTTGCCCTTGTATATGCAGCTGGTGAAATGTATGTGAGAACTCCATTATCGGATATATTTGAAATCCCGGCGGCTATAAAATAGGTATAGAGATCAGCGCTGCCACCGTAAAGTCCAGGGAATTTCTGCTTGAGCTTTTTCTTGTACGTAGCAGAGAGCCTTGAAGCACGAACGTAGGGTGGATTTCCGATTATGATATTGAATTTGTCTTTTTCAGAGAATAAATCCTCTTCCTCATGAAATCTATCTAGCGTGTCGCCAAGAATTAATTTCAACTTCCCTGTCTTGATGTAATCAGGTACAGAAATTCCATATGCATTCAGGGCTACAATTATATTAATAAAAGAAACGGCCAACCCTAGCTCTGATATTTCAGAAATCGTAATTTTTGGGAGGCTCAATGGATTATTAGCACCTAGCTTCTCAAAATAGAATCGTAAAATCTCTACAGGGAATATTCCTGCACCCCCGCATGGGTCAAACCAGTGGATGTTGTGGTTCTCGATTTGTGTTTTATTTTTTTCAGACTTCCATCTGAAATAAGCCAAGGACACCATATACGCAGCCATCGGGCGTGGAGTTTCAACAATCCCGTTGGCCGTTCGCGACGCAATAGTTGATTCGTGCGCGAAGTAATGCCTTCCCTCTGACTCAGTTTTCCAGAATTTTTCTAAAACGCGCCTTATATGTGGAAGAACTGAATTGGTTGAGATATCGCACGCCATCACCTTCGATAAATAATCTTCGGCAATTTTTGCAATATGAATAGTGTTCAGCATCTACTGTTCTGATCTGTCTGAGGACGCCTTCATTTTGTGACCCCTGAGGTCGTTTTTTCAACGGATTGTTGTGCGTCACGCCAGTTTTGAATGAGCTGTACAACCGATTGGTTGTCCAGCATGCTGAGAAGATCCAGTACGACCCTCATCCCCACGGGGGAGTTTGTTCCTCGCAGGTACTCCAAGTACGTCCTCGCAGAAATCCCTAGGCGGTTAGCTATTGCTGCTTGACTGATCCGCGAGCGCTCTTTCGCTTCGATGCGATGATGCAACTCTCTGAGGAGTTCGCTGACCGATGGACCGGTCCGTTGCTCACACTTCATACATTATTTTGCGTAGTTTTGATATAATATTGCGTATATTAGCATTGAAACACGCCCCTTGGAAAGCCTTCCTCAACAAAAATGGCAAGCTAGGGAACCTCTGCACTAAGCAGTTCTGAGTGTGATAGGCGTTGTTGCATCACAGAGACTTCCCATAAAAGCAAGCACTGATGGGTTTTCTTTTTGATAGACCTGTCTGCCGTGGTGATCAGGGCGCGTAAAACGAGGAACAGACTGCACATCTACAGACGGGGTTGTGCACGCATGTGTGCGCCCCAAGAAACAAACCGCGCAGCCAAACCTCGTGATGTCTTGCGACTCACAATGCAACAAGCGAGCTTGTCTGCTGCTGGTCTGACCTGTCTATTGCATCTTTGATTTCACGTCTGGCAAGTAAAGATTGAGGTTAGGCGATGAGTTCGGGTGGTCTTGTGCTGATGTGGCTGGCCTCGTAGTTACGCTGATGTGTCATCAGCGCCCAAAGGATGCGAGCATTTTTTATTAGCGAGGGCCACAACAGCCTTTTGCCATCCACTGCGTTGCCTCTGTACGATAGCCCATTGGGAGATGGGGTCGAGATTGTATTTACCGGTGAGCACAACTGGTTTGGCGCCCTGTATCAACAGAGATCGCAGGTAGCCGTCGCTACGTTTAGTGATAGCGCCAAGGCTGGACTTACCTCCGCTGGAGTTTTGCCTTGGTGTCAGTCCCAGCCATGCAGCGAACTGTGTCCCATTCTTAAACTGCTTGAAGTCACCAACGGTGGCCACTACGGCCGATGCACTTAGTGGCCAGAGACCTTTGATGCCTGCTGCACGCTGAACTTGATCATCGTGTAGAAGTTCCGATCTGATCTGACAGTTGCTCCCGTTTCGGGCGGTACGGCTGTCAGATTAATTGAGCGCTTTTACCTTCTCATCCCAGACCTCCTTTGCATCAATCAACGTTTGCATCGGCGTCCTGCCACAGCACATCTTGCCTTGATGTGTTCGCTGCCCGTTGTAGTAATTGATCCAATCGTCCAGATCCGTTTGCAGCTCGTCGATGGAGCGGTAGATCTTGCGCCTGAATGCCACTTGGTAAAACTCCTGCAGGATCGTTTTGTGGAACCGCTCACAGATGCCATTGGTTTGCGGGTGACGCACCTTGGTCTTGGTGTGCTCAATGTCGTTGATTGCCAGATATAACTGGTAGTCGTGCGTCTCGGCCTTGCCGCAATACTCCGTGCCTCGATCCGTCAGGATTCGCAGCAGTCCCATGCCTTGCTCCGTCAGGAAAGGCAGGACTCGGTCATTGAGCAAATCAGCTCCCGTGATTGGTGTCTTGGTGGTGTACAACTTGGCGGCAGCCCACTTGGAATAGGTGTCCACGAAGGTTTGCTGGTAGATGCGCCCGACGCCCTTGATCGTGCCCACATAGAAGGTGTCTTGGCTACCAAGATAACCGGGATGAGTGGTTTCGATTTCTCCGCAGGCCAGGTCATCTTCCCGCTTTCTTTCCAAGGCTGTCACCTGGGATTCAGTGAGAACGGCGCCAGTCTTGGCGACCTCGGCTTCCAGGTTGGACAGACGCTGTTTGAAGCTGGCCAGTTGATGACGCATCCAGATGGAGCGCACACCGGAGGGAGACACAAAGATGCCCCGCTGGCGTAGTTCATTACTTGCACGTAACTGTCCATGCGCTGGCTGCTCCAGGGCATAGGCAATGACGGCCGTTTCGACGGCGTCATCAACCCGGTTCTTGGGATTGGGCTTGCGCCGAGATATCTGGATCAGGGCCTCTACGCCACCTTCTTCGTGGGCATGCTGATAGCGATAGAAAGTGTCACGGGAGACGCCCATGACTTTGCAGGCTTTGGATATGTTGCCCAGCTCACTGGCCAGATTGAGCAGGCCGACCTTGTGCCGGATGATGGTTTGGTTGAAACTGTTCATGAGGTTTCTCCGTTGGGCGCTTTGCGCCCGGATTGATAAAGATTCGTACCCTTATCAAAACGGGAAACCTCACCTGTTGGCAAGGCCCACTGTCAGATCAAGTCTGAACTTCTACACTTCACACGGCAGGGGTCACATGTTCGATCCATGTATCGCGCACCAGACAAAGCCTCTTGAATTTCGGTTCAAGAGGCTTTTTCTATTTCAGATCTTGCATCTGCCTCCCTCTTTTGCAGGATGCTGGCAGGCTTGCGGCTTGCATAATGACTTTCAGAGACAAGGTGCGCGCAGCGCATCGTTCAGAACAAGACACTGCCATGAGCCACACCGCCACCCTGGTCTGGGGAGACCACCTGCTGATGGGCCACGCGCCCATGGATGAATTGCACGAAGAGTTCGTGGAGATCATCGCCCTGCTTCAGACCGCCGAAGACAGCGAACTGCCCAAGCTGCTGCAAGATATGCAGACCCATTTACAGCACCACTTTGCCGAAGAAGACGAGTGGATGCTGAGCACCTCTTTTCCGCCCCGCGAATGCCATATTGACGAGCATGCAGCCGTGCTCAAGTCGGTGGCTGAGGTGCGCGAAAAGCTGGCCGAGGGCAATGTGGCGATTTGCCACGATCTGGTGCGTGCGCTGGCCGACTGGTTTCCCGGCCATGCCACGCACCTGGATTCCGCCCTTGCGCACTGGATGAGCAAGCAACGCTTTGGTGGCAAGCCGGTGGTGATTCGCCGCAATATCCAGACCTCTGCCAGCGACTGAGATGCGTTGACAAAAAAGCGCTGACGACAGGCCATGGCCTGCGCCTCTGCTAGTCTTGTGTTTGGCATAGCAACAAACACAAGAGACAAGCCGATGACCCAAGCTCCCCGCCCTTTGCCCCCCGGACTGACCGTGCTGGAGCGCGGCTGGCTGTCGGCCAACAACATCGTGTTTGCGGCCCAGCCCGGCGACCGCGAAGGTGCAGCCGTGGTGGACACGGGCTATGTCACGCATTCCGAGCAGACTCTGGCTCTGGTGGCTGACACACTGCAGGGCCAGCTACTGGCGCGCATTCTCAACACCCATCTGCACAGCGACCATTGCGGCGGCAATGCGGCGTTGCAGGCGGCTTACCCCGAGGTGCAGACCTATATCGCCCCCGGTCAAGCCCAGCAAGTACGGGTCTGGGATGAAAGCCAGCTCAGCTACGCCCCCACGGGCCAGGATTGCCCACGTTTTGCCATTACCGGCGTGCTGCAACCTGGCACCAGCGTGCAGTTGTCGGGCCGCGACTGGCAGATTCATGCAGCACCCGGCCATGATCCACATTCGGTCATTCTGTTTGAGCCTGACAGCCGCACGCTGATCTCTGCCGATGCGCTGTGGGAGAACGGCTTTGGCGTGGTTTTTCCAGAAATCGAAGGCCAGCACGCCTTTGACGAAGTCGCGGCCACGCTGGACTGCATTGAGCAGCTCAAGCCGTTGACCATCATTCCCGGCCACGGCAGCGTGTTCAGGGATGTCGATGCGGCCCTGGCCACTGCGCGCAGGCGGCTGGATGGTTTTGTGCAATCGCCAGAACGCCACGCAAGCTATGCAGCCAAGGTGCTACTCAAATACAAGCTGCTGGAGTGGCAGCAGATCAGCCTGCCTGCGCTGCATCTGTGGCTGCAGCAAACGCCTTATTTCGGCATGCTGCACCAGCGCTATTTTTCGCAGGAAACCCCGCAGCAATGGGCGCAATCTCTGGTGAGTTCACTCGTCGCCAGCGGCGCTGCCGAGCTGCAAGGCACAGACGATGCCACGCCGGTGCTGGTCAACCGCTGATCAGTGCCTGACCGTCAACGCGACCAGACGCATCACCAGCGGGCGCACCAGCAGCACACAGCAAAAAGCGGCAGGCATGGCCAGCACATAGGCCTGCAGCACATGCTGCACATAGTGACTGTTCAGACCATCCTTGGCGGCAACAATCACGCCGCACATCAGCAGCGCCATGATGGCCGCCATGTAAAAAGCAAAGACCAGCGGGGTAAAGCGCTTGTGCAGACGAAAACGGGATGAGCGGTCTGATGGAGAAGAAGTTGAGGGCATTCCTGTCAGTTTTTCAAAGGTGAACAACGCGGCATGAGGGTAAAGCCAATGGCATGCCGCAGGTCTTGGTCATGCTCAGTCTGCAGCGCTCAGCTCTTCGTGGTGTGCGGCTTCGCCCAGCTTCCAGTACGAGGCAATGCGCATGCGCTTGGGGTTGGCGCCGGGCTTGGCCAGAATGCGCTTTCGCAAATCGGCCATGACGCGATTTTCCCCCGCCGCCCATACAAAACCGTCACCCTCAGGCAGTTGCAGCGCATCGGCAGCGTCAGCCAGCGAAGCCACCCACTGCAGATCCAGTGCGGCGGCGCTGCGCCATGCACGCTGATCCGCCGCATTGGCCTGCACACGCACAATGGCCCGACTGCCCGCTGCCAGCTCGGCCAGACGGCGCTCAATCGCAGGCATGGCCGATTCATCGCCCAGCAGCACATGCCAGTCCAGGTCAGCAGGAATGACCAGGCTGCCACGCGGTCCGGCCAGGCCTAGCCACTGCCCCAGTGGTGCGCTGCGCGCCCATTCCACGGCTGGCCCCGTGCCGTGCACGGCAAATTCCAGCTGCAGCGTGTTGCGGGCTGCGTCATAGTTGATCGGGGTGTAGTCACGCATCTCGGGGCGTGCGCCTTCGATATGCGGACGGCCGTCGATGATCTGCGGCAAATTGGGCTTTTCCTGACCTGCCTGCGGCAGGATAAGTTTGCTGTGATCGTCAAAGCCTGCGCTGACAAAGCCCTGCAACTCGGGGCCACCCACGGTCAGGCGGATAAAGCCAGGGCTAATTTGCTCTCGTGCCAGCAATTGCACATGGCGAGCGCGGAATTCGTGGCGTACACGTTGCATGATGGCGGTTGTCTCGGTGTTGGACATGTTTTTTGATAAGTTGATAAAGTCCACCAAATATCCAACAATAAGTTGACTTAGTCAACAGATATCCTTTTTCCCCATGAGCTCATCCCTTTCTGCCGATGTGTTCGAGCTGCTGCACGACCTGATGCATCTGTTTCGCGCACGCCTGCTTCAGTCCATAGAAACGGCCCAGCCGGGGCTGACCTTCAACGAATTCCGCATCCTGATGCACACTGGCCGCAACCCTGGCATCACGCAAAAGGAACTGGTGGAGCACAGCCACACCGACAAGGCTCAGATGGCGCGCACCCTGGCCCAGTTACAGGACAAAGGCTGGCTGGAGCGATCCACCAGCGAGGCCGACAAGCGCGTGCGCTGCCTGCAGCTCAGCGCTCAGGGCCAGCAGCTTTATGCCCGGTTGCGCACTCTGCGCGAAGAGCTGGCAGTCGAGCTGCTGAAGGACTGTCCGCAAGAGATGCAAGCCCAATTGCAGACCCAGTTGCAGGCCATGCTCAGGCTGGTGAAGGACAGCGCCAGCGCAGCATGAATTTGCGGCAGCACGAAGACAAATCATGTCTTTTTTGTGTTTTTACGTGAATTTTTGCAAAGACGTATGTGAGAATAGTTATCATTTGCGATATATCGTTTGCAAAACGTTCTCAGCCAGCCACGGATAGCACCCAACGACCACACAGGTCGCACCGAGTCAAGACCGCCAAAGCCAGCCGCTGTCTTACTCCTATCCGTTCACAATGGCCTCTAGCACCCATATTCAAAGCCGCAAGCATTCCCGTCCACCCTCTAGCGCCAGCAGCCTGCTCGTCTGCGCCACAGCGCTAGCTTCGTTGGGCCTGTCTGCCGCTCAGGCACAGACCGCAGAAACCACCTTGCGTGAAGTCAAGGTGGAAGCCACCCAGGAAAGCGGCTACGAGCCAGTGAAAAAACTGGCATCGCCCAAGTACACTGCGCCGCTGGCCGAGACCACGCAGACCATTCAGGTCATCAACGAGCAAGTCATCAAAGATCAGGGGGCCACCACCCTGACCGAAGCCATGCGCAATGTTCCCGGCGCTGGCACGTTCGACGCAGGTGAAGGCCGTGGCGGCGCCATTCCGGGCGACGGGCTGTACATGCGCGGCTTTGATGTATCCAACAGCATCTACATTGACGGTGTGCGCGACATCGGCACGATCTCGCGCGACGTGTTCAATACCGAGCAGATCGAAGTCACCCAGGGCGCCGCAGGCACCGACTATGGCCGCACATCGCCAGCGGGCTCGATCAATCTGGTGACCAAGCAGCCCAAGCTGCAAAACAGCTTCGACGGCAGCCTGGGCCTGGGCAGCGGCAAGTACAAACGTGCCACCGCCGACATCAACCGCAAGATTGACGACACCAGTGCCATGCGCCTGAACCTGCTGGGTCAGGACGCAGGCGTGGCCGGGCGCGATCAGGTCAAGAACGACCGCTGGGGCATTGCCGGAGCCTACGCCTGGGGCCTGGGCACAGCCACGCGCATCAACCTGGATCTGGTGCACATCAAGCAGAAAAACACGCCCGAAAGCGGCGTATCGCTGGTCGGATTCCCCGGCTGGGGCGGCACCAACGCCTATCTGAGCAGCGCCGCCAAGGCCGACACCAGCAACTGGTACGGCACCACCGATGCGCATGACGACGTCAGCGTGACCATGGCCACCGCCCGCGTTGAACACGACATCAGCGCCGACACCACGCTGCGCAACACGCTGCGCTGGGGCCGCAACAAGCAGGACGCACTGATTCTCGCCACCGCTGGTGTAACCGGCAGCGCCACCACCGACCCCAGCACCTGGAAAGTCTCGCGCCTGGCAACGTTCCGCAACGTCGAAAACGAGATCCTGACCAACCAGACCAACCTGAGCACCAAGTTCAACACCGGCAGCGTGGCCCATAACCTGAGCACCGGCCTGGAGCTGACCCGTGAAAAGCAGACTGGTTATGGCAGCGTGGTCATGAACGTCGCAGCCGTGCCAACCACCAGCCTGTACAACCCCGGCCTGATTGCCAGCGGCATCGACACCAGCGGCGTGGACAAGGAATACAGCACCGACACTGCAGCGCTGTATGCCTTCGACACCGTCAAGCTCAGCGACAAGCTGCAGCTGAACGGCGGCCTGCGCTATGAGCACTACAAGATCAAGTACGCCAACCCAGCCGCAAGCACGGTCAAGCTCAGCGACAGCATGCTCACCTACAAGATCGGCGCGCTCTACAAGCTCACGTCCGAAGGCAGTGTGTACGCGAACTACGCCACGTCCAAGCTGCCACCGGGCGCCACCTCTGGCCTGCTGGGCACGAACGCCATCACGGCCACCGACAAGGCCAGCAAGTCCAAGATGTTCGAGGTCGGCACCAAGTGGGAGCTGATGAACAAAAACCTGCTGCTGACCGGCGCGGTCTTCCAGGGTGAAAACAATGTGCCCGTGGCGGACGACGATGGCCTGTACTACGGTGTCAAAAAGCGCGTCAGCGGCTACTCGGTCAGCGCCACTGGCCAGATCACCAAGGACTGGAGCGCCATCGCCGCCTTCACGCACCAAAACACCAAGGCCGTTGAGGTCAGCTCCGGCAACGACAGCGGCCTGGGCTACACGCCCAAAAACGCACTGTCTCTGTGGACGACCTACCGCACTCCCGTCGGCCTGACCATTGGCGGCGGCATGCGCTACTCCGACGGTTTCCGCATCAAGAACGCCTACGCCGACCGCCCGAGCGAAACCTCGTCCTATGTAGTGTTCGACGCGTTGCTCACCTACCAGGTCAACAAGAACTGGGATGTGCAGCTCAACGTCTACAACCTCTTCAACAAAAAGTACGTGACCGCCGTCAACCGCATGGCCCAGCGCTACACGCCAGGACTGGAGCGCTCGGCCCGCATTACGGCCAACTTCCACTTCTGATAACACGCATCGCGTAACCCTCTGCCCGGCCCTGGCCGGGCTTTTTTCTTGAAAGAAGCCGACACCATGCTACTGCACATCCCCAACGTGCTTTCCCGCGAACAGGTCGCATCCATGCGCACGGCCCTGGATGCCGCACAGTGGGAAGACGGCCGCGCCACCGTGGGCAGCCAAGGTGCGCAGGTCAAGCGCAACCGACAACTTCCCGAAGACTCGCCCGTGGCGCAGGAACAAGGCCGCGCCATCTTGCGGGCCCTGGCCGCCAGCAGCTTGTTCTTCAGCGCCGCGCTGCCCGCACGCACCATGCCGCCACTATTCAACCGCTATAGCGAGGTGGGCAACGAGACCTATGGCCTGCATGTGGATGGCGCCATGCGCACCGTGCCAGGCTCGCCGCTGTGGATGCGCACCGATGTATCGAGCACCTTGTTTCTCTGCGACCCCGAAGACTACGAAGGCGGCGAGCTGGTTGTGGTGGACACCTATGGCGAGCACTCGGTCAAGCTGCCTGCGGGCGATCTGATTGTCTATCCCTCCACCAGCCTGCACCGGGTCGAGCCCGTCACGCATGGCGAGCGTGTGTGCTCCTTCTTCTGGACGCAGAGCATGGTGCGCGATGACGCCAAGCGCACCCTGCTGTTTGAAATGGATCAGGCCATCTCCAGCCTGCGCGCCCAACACGGCGAAACCCCAGAGGCTGTGACCCTGACCGGGCACTATCACAACCTGCTGCGTATGTGGGCCGAGACCTGAGGCGCTGCCAAGCGCTCAAAGCTAGTGCTTCTCGGCGGCAGCTCTTTAGCTTCACTTAAAAAAGAGAGCTGTCAGCGATCACTTATCAAACGTTTCAGATATCAAACATATCCAATCCATTGGATAACGCTCACTGACAGCTCCTAACTCAGAAGCACTAAACCCGCAGCTTCAAAATTTCATGTTTGCCGTAATCCAGAAAGTACGACCAGCCTGCGTCACACCAGACACCGACGATCCGCCCTGGAAGTAGCTGTTGACCCAGGTTGGTGTGCCGTTCACATTGACCTGGCTGTACTTGCGGAAGTCCTTGTCGAACAGGTTGAAGATGTTGGCATTGATGCTCAGGTTTTTGTTGACCTGATAGCTGCCACCCAGGTGGAACAGCGCATAACCCTTGATATCGCCCACCGCGTCGTGGATGGCCTTGTTGCCTGCGCTCAGGTTCTCGTAGGAACCACTGAAACGCGGGCTCTTGCCACGATATTCACCGCGTGCCCACAGGCGCCACTGGCTGGAAGGCGTCCAGTCCAGCTGCACATTGGCAATGTGCTTGGCCGTGTTGGCCAACTGACCGTTCTTGCGGCCTTCTTCGATCACTTCGCTGTTCGTCCAGGTGTAGCCGCCCTTCAGCGCCCATTCCTTACTCAGCTGGGCGCGGCTGCTCAGCTCCAGCCCCCAGGTTTTAGCCTTGTCCACGTTGATGGAGTAATCGGCCGTGGGGTTGTAGCTGCAACTGGAGATGGCCGAAGTCAGACAGGATCCGCCCGAGGCAATCTTGTCCTTCACGTCGTTGTGAAAGAACGTGGCTGCGCTGGTCCAGCCTGCCTTGTTATCGAACAGCGCCGAGAACTCCACATTGGTGCTGGCCTCGGGCTTGAGGTTGGGGTTGCCGATGTTGATGGTCTGGCCCTGGCCGCTGATGCCGCTAACGCCGTCGATCAACTGGTTCAGGCGTGGCGCCTTGAAGCCCTGACTCACGCCCCCCTTGAAGGTCCAGTTCGTCGTCGCGTCCCAAACCATATAGGCGCGGGGGCTGAAGTGGCCGCCAAACGCATCGTGGTGGTCATAACGGCCACCCAGCGTGGCAGTCAGGCCCTGGGCCAGACGCCATTCGTCTTCGGCAAACAACGACCACATGGTCTGCTTGTGGCTTTGGGGCAGCAGTCCGTCCTTGAGCTTGGCATCCCAGAGCTGGCCACCCACAGTGACCATATGCGCATCGCCCAGCGGCGCCACCAGCTTGCTGTCCAGCACCACATTGGTGGTCTTCAGCTCGCGGTCAGCCCCCGCACGCGCATCGCCCTTGGGCACCGAAGCGCCGGGAATCGTGCGACCAATGGTCTCTGTTTCGGTATGCATCAGGCTGCTTTCCAGCGTGCCGAAGCCCAGACGGCTGGTATGACCGATGCTGACCTGATCGCGGTTAAAGCGCAGCGCATCGCGGTAACCAGGATACTTGCTGGGGTCGGTAATGACCGCATCGCGACTGCCCAGGCGACCATCTTCGTTGTTGTACCAGGTACGTGCCTGGTCCACATCCAGCCAGATGTCGTGATAGCGATTAGGCGTCAGCGTCAGCTTGGCACCCAGGCTGTGCTGGCGGCTCTGCGCTGGGGCAGGGTTGCGCGCCTGTGCGGGCTGGGTGGCACCTGGGGCCAGCACCCAGTCGGCGGCATCGCGGTTCATGGTGCTGCCGCGCACGGCCAGGCCCAGAACGTCCTGCTTGATAGGGCCGTTGATGTAGAAGTTGCCCTTGTACTGGTTGCCCCATTCGCTGTCTTGCGGAATGCCTGCGCCCACGCTGACTTCACCGCCCCACTCTTTGGCGACCTTACGCGTGATGATGTTGATTACGCCGCCCATGGCGTCCGAGCCGTACAGCGTGGACATGGGTCCGCGAATAACCTCGATGCGCTCGATGGCCGACATGGGCGGCATAAAGCTGGTCAGCGCCGCGCCAAAACCATTCGGTGTCACATCGCCCGCCACGTTCTGGCGGCGACCGTCAATCAGAATCAGCGTGTAGTCGCTGGGCATGCCGCGGATGCTGATATCCAGGCCACCGGTCTTGCCCGTGCCGCCCATTACATCAATGCCTTCCACGCCCTGCAGGGCTTCGGCCAGATCACGAAAGTTCCTGGTCTCCAGCTCCTTGCGGGTCACGACGGAGATCGAAGCCGGGGCGTTCTTGATTTCCTGCTCAAAGCCGCTTGCGGAAACCACCACCTCCTCCATGGTGGATTCCTTGGCCTGTGCCTGAGCATTTACGCCAGTGCTGGCACAGAGCGCGGCTGCGGCCAGTGCCAATAAACGGGGTTGTGCCTGCAAAATTGAGCGGCGTGTCACTGCTTTGGACATGATGACTCCTGACCCCATTTGCTGGGGCCACTATGAAAAAGTGAGTGAGAGTTGCGTTGGTCCGTGGGACCTGCGGATGCGCGGCGGCGGGTGCGCCAGCCTGGGGAGACAAAGCCGTAGATAGATTTGGATTTATGGGCTCTGACGGTTGCAATTATGTCTATTTTGTAAACGCAAACCAATCTCATTAGCTTTAACTTTGTAGGCTATATGCCTACGTCATCAAAAACCTGCTATCCACGCACGTGCAGGCAGCGCGCCTGCGCGGGCGTCTGCTGCTGCCATAAAAAAAGCGCTCAACCCCTTTCAGGTTGAGCGCTCTCAGATATCAATCCATGAGCAATTCGCTCATGCAGATAGCGCTTATGGCAAGTCCTTCATGGTTTCCGGATCGTTGGCCGGGCGTGGGCCAATCGTGCCCAGACGACCCTTGAGCGACTGGGGCTGGCCGGTAATCAGCGCCGCGTAGTTTGTGGTGTTGGACAGCACCTTCTTCACGTAATCACGCGTTTCGGTAAACGGCACGTTTTCGGCCCAGATGGCGGCCTCCAGCGTGGGGCCGTTGCGCCAGTTGCGCGGGCGGCCGGGGCCAGCGTTGTAACCGGCTGCAGCCATGGCCATGGAGCCTTCAAAATCATCCAGCGCCAGCTTCAGGTACGAGGTGCCGATGGTGATGTTGGTATCGCGGTCGTTGATCATGTCGGGCGTGAACCCCGCCATGCCAATCTTGCGCGCCGTCCAGCGCGCCGTGGCCGGCATGACCTGCATCAGGCCCGAAGCGCCCACGCCAGAGCGTGCATCCATGATGAAGCGGCTTTCCTGGCGAATCAGGCCATAGACATAAGCCGGATCGAGGCCAATATTGCGCGACTTGGCCAGCACGGTGTCGTGGTAGGGCATGGGAAAGCGCTGCTTCCAGTCGGCAAAGGTCTTGGTGCGCTCGCTGGTGTTGATGCAGCGGTCCCACACCTGACGCTCGCAGGCCAGATCGGCCGCCGCATACAGTTCGCGGTCTTGCATGCCGCCGGGCTGGTGCAGATTGGTGGCGTAGTTCCATTCGCGCACACCTTCGCTGCGCAGGCCCATGCCAATGGCATACAGGCTGCGGCGCAGCGAGGGGTTGGCACGGGCTGCGGCTTTTTCATCCACCGTCAGCGGCGCGGGGGCTGGCGGCACGGTAATGCGCTGGCCAATTTCTTCCAGCGCCAGCTGTTCGTAGAAGCTGCCCGTGCCTGCCGTGTCCTCCAGCAGCTGACGTGCTTCTGCCTTGTCTTCGGCATTGGGGCGGCCCGCCAGCATGGCCCTGGCCTTCCAGTAAGCCCAGGTGGGGTCGGTGCGCTCGGGGCCCATGGCATCCACAGCACGGCGCACGGCTTTCCAGTCACCGGCGCGCAGTGCGGCGCGGGTCTTCCAGCCCAGCAGGTCGTCGCTCAGGTCTTCATTGCGGCGCACCTTGCTGAAGTAGGTGTGGGCGTCTGGCGAGAGCTTGAACGCCGCCTGCTTGCCCGCCACAGCCCAGGCCCAGTTGCGCTCTTCACCGCTGAGCTGTGCGCCCCAGCCATCTTCGATCTGGGCGGCGGCCGCGTCAGGCGCCGTGGCGGCCATGCGAATCAGGGCCAGCAGCGCCAGCTCCTTGCGCTCGCGGCCGCGCACCTTGCTTTGTCCGGCCAGATATTTGGCGGGCGAAGCAAACACCTGCGCCACCTGGTCGGCAGATTCGGGTGCGATGATGGCCACCGCATCGCGGGCGGCCTTCTGGCGGTTGTTTTCTGCAGCCACGCGGGCACGGCGCCAGACGTCGTCTTCGCTGATCTGCTTGCTGGCATACATCTGGCCTGCGGCGGTGGTGCAGCCGTCATCGGCGTCTTTTTGCGCCATCCACAGATCGCGCACCTGCTGGCCCATATTCGGCGCGCCGCGACCTTGCTGAGCATCGGCCAGCAGGGCATAGCAGGCGACCGACTTGTCATCGCGCATGCGGAACCGGGAATAGACCTGAGCGAAATTGCCCCAGTCGCGCTGCTTGCCCAGCAGCAGCAGCCAGTCGTTGCGCATGCGGTCTTCCTGGTAGCTGCCCGCGTAGCGGCTCAGAAAACCCTGAATTTCATCGGGTGCAGCAGTTTCAAGACGGTTCTTGAGTTCCCAGTAAGCGGCCCAAGGTTCGAGAGGGTGACCGCTGGCCTGTGGCAGCAGCTGGGTCAGTGCGGACTGGTTGCGTGCACGGAATGCTTTTTGCATGTCCAGCAACACAGCATCGCCAGAATTTTGTGCATGCGCAAACGGAGCAGCTACAGTCAGCAGGGAAGCCGCACAAAGCGGTGTCAAAATCTTCAGCCAGTGCATGGAGGAAATTATCCGATGGACAAAGCAGCGTTACGCCGCAAGTTGATTGAACTGCGCCTCAACCTTCCTGACCGCTTGCAGCGCGCAGATGCCCTGCAGCAGGTGATGCGCTTTTGGCTGATGGAGCGACCCGATACCGTGATTGGTGCCTACTGGCCCATCAAGGGAGAGTTCGATCCGCTGCCAGCCTTGCATCGCTGGAAAGAAGATGGCGAGCTACAGGGTACTCCACAACGGCGCAGAATCGGGCTGCCGGTGATCGACAAACAGCGTAAGACACTGAGTTTTCACGCCTGGTACCCCGGTTGCCCCATGGAGGAGGACGCCTATGGCATTCCCAAGCCCAAGGATACCGAACTGCTGGTGCCCACACTGCTGTTTGTGCCCTGCGTGGGCTATGCCGCTGGCGGCTACCGCCTGGGCTATGGCGGCGGTTTCTATGACCGCACCCTGGCCGAACTGACCCCGCGCCCGTTTACCGTGGGCCTGGGCTATACCAATGGCTACGTCGATGATTTCCAGCCCGAGGCGCATGACCAGCCGCTGGACGCCATCCTCAACGACAACGGTGTTGTCTGGCCTGTCTAAATCTTTGAATCGTTTTCCATGTCCCGTCCGAGCAAGAACATTCCCCAGCGTCGCTTTCGTGCACGCCCGCCCCTGACCGTGATGCAGCAGCCGCTGACGCGCGAAGAGGTGCGGCGCCTGCAGTCTCATATGCGCCGCCACGGCCCGCGCAGCCTGACGCCCCACCAGCACGATGCGATCTGGGACTTTCTGTTTGACCTGCCCGAAAGCCACGCCTGGCTGGGCCAGATGACTGACCAGATTCAGGCCGGGCAACTGGCGCTGAGACCTGCGGGCAAGGTCAGAGACTCGTCGGGCGCTTTCGAGAGTCTCTGAATCAATCCCGCAGCTCCCATTAAAAAAGACTTCAAGGTCGAAACACCTTGAAGTCCTTTGTTATTAAAGACGTTCCGCTATCTTTTTTAATCTGACTGACTGGCACGCCAGTTCTTCCAGCCCGATGCGCGCAACTCGCAGGCCGGGCAGTTGCCGCAGCCATAGCCCCAGTCATGCAGCTGCGTGCGGTCGCCCTGGTAGCAGGTATGGGTTTCAACCCGAACCAGCTCCACCAGCGCGTCGCCGCCCAGGTCATGCGCCAGTTGCCAGGTCTGGGCCTTGTCCAGCCACATCAGCGGCGTGTCGATGCGCAGGCGGCGCTCCAACCCCAGGTTCAGCGCCAGTTGCTGGGCCTTCATGGTGTCGTCGCGGCAATCGGGGTAGCCGGAGTAATCGGTCTCGCACACGCCGGTGACGATCACCGTCAGCCCACGGCGATAGGCCAGCGCGCCCGCCAGTGTCAGAAACAGCAGATTGCGGCCCGGCACAAAGGTGTTGGGCAGGCCATCGGCCTGCATGGCAAAGGCCACATCATCCGTCAGCGACGAGCCGCCAATCTGCTTGAGCACATCCAGCGACAGCACATGGTCCTCGCCCAGCCGCGCAGCCCACTGGGGAAAGCGCTGCGCCAGTTGCTCGCGCACCGTGGAGCGCACAGCCATCTCGACGCTATGGCGCTGGCCGTAGTCAAAACCCAGCGTTTCCACACGCTCAAACATGGACAGTGCCTGCGCCAGGCAGGTCGTGGAGTCCTGACCGCCCGAGAACAGCACCAGCGCGCCCTTGTGATGGCCTGCACCGGCGACATTGGCGGGCGAATTTGCAGAAGAAGTGGATGTATTTGCCATAGGGCTGCGATTACATCACCGCTGCGCCACCCCTGCTGAGCCAGCGGCCTTGCAGCGCTGAGCCCAAATGCCTACATTCTGTAACTAGCACCCTTGCTAAGCTTTGTGTCACGCGAAAAAAGCAGAGGGACTCCATGCTCAAGCTCTATATCGGCAACAAGAACTATTCGTCCTGGTCCATGCGGCCCTGGGTGCTCATGCGTCAGTCGGGCATCAACTTCGAAGAAGTCACGCTGCGCTTTGACAGCTTCGCCCCCGACTCCAGCTTCAAGCAACAGGCGCTGACGCTCTCGCCCACAGGCAAAGTGCCGCTGCTGGTTGATGAGGGCCTCGTGATCTGGGACAGCCTGGCCATCTGCGAATACCTGGCCGAACGATTTGCCGACAAGCACCTGTGGCCGCAAAGCGTGGCCCAGCGCGCCCGCGCGCGCAGTCTGGTGGCCGAAATGCACAGCAGCTTCGGCGCCCTGCGCCGCCTGTGCCCCATGAATATCGAAGCCCAGTTACATGAAGTGGGCGCCAGGCTGTGGGCAGAACACGCCGACTTGCGCGACGATGTCAAACAACTGGAAAACCTGTGGCTGCCCCAGCTTGCCGCGGCCAGCGGCCCCATGCTGTTTGGCCAGTTCAGCATTGCCGATGCCTTCTTCGCCCCCGTCTGCATGCGCCTGAACAGCTACGGCCTGCCCGCCTCGGACGCCGTGCGCTCCTATGTGCAACGCATCTGCCTGCTGCCCGCCACCCAGGAGTGGATACAGGGCGCGCTGGCCGAGCATGACTTTCTGCAGTTTGAAGAGCCGTATCGTCAGCGGCGCTGAGGCGCACAGCCCCTCGCCAGCCACTACCATTGCGCTATGAGTGAATTCAAGGTTTACAAGGTAGGCGGCGCTGTGCGCGATCAGTTGCTGGGCCTGGCTGTCAACGATACGGACTGGGTGGTCGTCGGTGCCACACCAGAGCAGATGACAGCGCGCGGTTTCGTGCCGGTGGGCAAGGACTTTCCGGTTTTCCTGCACCCCCAGACCCATGAGGAATATGCGCTGGCCCGCACCGAGCGCAAGCACGGCATGGGCTACCGCGGCTTTGTGGTGCACACCGCTGCCGATGTAACGCTGGAAGAAGACCTGGCGCGGCGCGACCTCACTATCAATGCCATAGCTGGCCCCGCAGACTGGACCCAGGCTAGCGAGCTATTTGACCCCTATCACGGCCAGCAAGACCTGCAGAACAAGGTGCTGCGCCATGTCACCGATGCCTTTCGCGAAGACCCGGTGCGCATACTGCGCCTGGCCCGCTTTGCTGCGCGCTTTACCGACTTCAGCGTCGCCCCCGAAACCCTGGCGCTGATGCGCGAGATGGTGGCCGCTGGCGAGGTCGATGCCCTGGTGCCCGAGCGTATTTGGCAGGAAATCAGCCGTGGACTGGTGGAAGCCCAGCCGTCCCGCATGTTCAACCTGCTGCGTGACTGCGGCGCACTGGAGCGACTTCTGCCCGAGCTGAACAAGCTCTGGGGCGTGCCACAGCGCGCCGAATACCACCCCGAGGTTGATACCGGCGTGCACGCCATGATGGTGCTGGACATGTCGGCGCAGCTGCAAACCTCGCTGGCCGTGCGCTTTGCCTGCCTGTGCCATGACTTTGGCAAAGGCACCACGCCTGCCGATGTGCTGCCCCGCCATATCGGCCACGAGCAGCGCAGCGCCCGCCTGCTGTTGCAGGTTTGCGACCGCTGGCGCGTGCCCAATGACTGCAAGGAACTGGCCGAAGTCGTGGCGCGCGAGCACGGCAACATCCACCGCAGCCATGAACTCAACCCGGCTGCGCTGCTGCGCCTGCTGGAGCGCTGCGATGCCATTCGCAAACCCGGTCGCTTTGAAGAAGCCCTGCTGGCCTGCGAATGCGATGCACGTGGCCGCCTGGGATTTGAGCAAACGCCCTACCCCCAGCGCCAGCGCCTGAGCGGCGCGCTGCAAGCTGCACTGGCGGTGGAAACTGCCCCCGTGGCCCAGGCCGCCGCCCAGCGCGGCCTCAAAGGCAAAGCCATAGGCGACGCCGTAAGCAAGGCGCGTGAGCAGGCGATGGCGGACTGGCTCCAGACTTCAGCCTGATTGCCCATGCCTGCCCCGAAGCGCCCCTCCGCAACCACCTATTTACCGCCGCAGTGGCTGGACGAAGCCGGCCCTGCAATCATTACCCGTGGCACCCAGTACGCCCAAACGGGGGCCGTAACCCTCGCCCCCAGTCAACGCAACGGGAAAACGGGTTTTGTCGTGCAAGGCACGCAGCCATACACCGTGTACTTGCACGACAGCGACCTGTATCTGAATAGCTGCACCTGCCCCCATGCCAGCAGCGTGACCATTTGCAAGCACATGGTGGCAGCCAAGCTGTTCTCGCAAGGATTTCACCCTGAGACGGTTCATTCACCCAGCGTCGAAACCACCACGACCGCCCCAAGCAAGCCGTCTGCCAAGGTACAAGAGATTCAAGCCAATATCGACTTTCTGAAAAGCCGGTCTGCCGAGGATCTGAGCCATTGGATAGCGCTGCAGTGCGACAAAAACCTCGCCCTGGCCCAACAACTGAGCTTATGGCGTGGCCAGTCTCAAGACCTGCCACAGACACCCGCACAGTGGAAGCGTTACCTGACCCAGGCCATTCCGCAGCGACGCAATATGTGGGGAAGAGAGTTTCAGCGCTGGGAATCCCAAGCACTTGAGTCCTTGGACCTGCTGCGACAACAAGCTTCTCTGCAGCCCGCCAATATCCGGCTTGCGGTTGAAATTGCCCTGCGTCGCCTGTTCAAAATCTGGGAAAGCTGTGATGACTCCAATGGCGAAGGGCAAGAGCTTTATGCACAGTTGCAAGAGATTCTGCGACTGAGCGTGAGCGCAGAGTCTCCCCCGGCCAGCTGGCTCGGTGACTGGCTCCAACTGATAGAGGATGACCCTCTGGGATTCTCGGATGAAGCCGCCATACTGGCCCTGGCCGCAGAGCCACTGCGCCAAGCCTATTCACGCAGAGCTGCCGTCGAATGGCAAGCCATTACCAGTCAGCCTTCCCTTGCTTCAAATCGCCGACAAAGCAATGCAAATTGGGAACATCACTTTCAAAAGAGCCGATTGCGCCGCCTGTGGCGCAAGCGCTACCTCTTGTCTGTGCAACAGGAAAGCAGCACTGAAGCATGGCTGCACGTCATGCAGCAGACAGCCCATGAACAAAGTGAATGGATCGATCTGGTCGCCACTTGCGAACGCCACCAGCAGCCTCGTCTGGCGCTGCAATATGCACGCCAGGGGCTGACACTATTCAAAGACTGTGACCCATTGCAGCAACAGTTGCTGCATTGCTATCGGCGCGACGGATGGGACGAGGAGGCTTTCGCTCTCGCCCAAAAATGCCTGCAGCACAAAACGACCGATGTGCGCCGCCTTGATGAGTTGTTGGAGTGTGCAGTCGGCCTGGGTATGGACCGCGAACAGCAGTTTCAGGCCCTGCTGGAAACCGCCATCCAAACTGCCACGCCGCTTTACGGGGAGCAGCAAGGCAAGGACATTCATATCGCGCTGATCTGGCTGCTGCATGAAGACCGCTGGGAGCAGGCACTGGAGTTGCTGGCCCAGCCCGGCATGGGCTGCAGCTGGGAGTCTCTTATCAGGCAGTTGGCCCTGCGGTTGCCGGACTCTCACCATTCGCAAGCCGCACAGTTGTTGAAAAACCTGCTGGAGCGCAGCATGAAAACCGCGAAAAGCCCGTACAGCACCGAGTTGCAGCTAGTAAACCAGATTCGTGCCAGGCTTTCCGACGACGAACGCACGCAATGGCTGCAAACCCTGCACAAGAACTACCAGCGCAAGTCCAGCTTTGTGCAGGGTTTGGTGCAGTTGACCAACAGCTTCACTAGATCTAGCGGCTCTTAGCTGATGCAAGGAATGCTCAAGGCGCCAAGGGTGCGGTGGCGCCCAGCGCCTCTTTCTCCGCCGCGCAAGCCGCTTCATCGGGCTTCACGCCTTGTGCTCGCGCCCGCGCCACTTCCTGGCTGGCCCGCGCCAGCTGGGCCCTGAAAACCTCGCTGTTGTGCAAACTGGCCGCCACGGCCGAGCCCATCAGCCGACCCGCTTCCACATCACTCTTCCAGTGCGCGCCACACACGGCGCGGCTTTGGGAAAAGGCCCTGCCGCGCTGCAGCAAGGCATTGCTGCGATCGGGAGCCACCTCACTCAAGGCCAGCGCCCAGGCCCAGCCAATGGCAGAGTGCCCCGAGGGGTAAGAGCCATCGTTCACCAGCTTGGCATCATCCTTGGGGAAGCAGGTTGACTCTTTGAATACCACAAAGGGGCGCGTGCGCTGGTAGTGGTTCTTGGCCTTGTAAGTTGCCACACCGGTATCCATCAGCATGCGGCGCAGCAGCATGTGCAGGTGCGGCGTGGCTTGCTCAGAGATATCCACACCCAGCGCGCAGGAGAACGTGCTGGCCGCTGCGGGAAAGCGCAGCTCTGCATCTCTGGCAGCCAGCTCGCCGCGTGGCCCGCTCTTCAAGGCCGTCAGAGCGCGGTAGCTCTCGTCATCCGATGCCTGGGCAGCCGAGCCTGCGGCAGGTGGCGCAGGCAGCAAAGCCAGGCTGTCCGGCAGTTCGGCCATTGGCAAATAGCCTTTGGGGTAACCCGCTCCGGGCTTGAACTCTCCCACCTGCTCCAGTGTGGTGGGTGGCTGCACCGTGGTGCAAGCGGTGCACAGTACGGCAACGGCGGCCAGCGGCAGCCAAAGAGGCAATTTGCTCACAAGTCTTCCTGTGTGTCGTCAAAATATTCGAAAGAATATTGCGACGACACGGCACCGGCATCCTCCATCTGGCCTTGGGAACTTCCCGCAGATGAAAGGCAACGGCAATGCTCAAATTTGAGCTGCAATTACTTGCCACATATATCCAACATAGGGAGACAAGCCTTGAAGAACACCAGACTGCTGACTCTTGCTCTTTTGTGCACCGCACTGTCTGCCATGAGCCAGCAGGTTTACCGCTGTGAGGCCAATGGGAAGGTGACTTATTCACACGAGCCATGTCTGGGCGCCAAGGCCATCGACACCACTCCGACGCAAAGCACGGACAAGACGAGCGCACAACACAAAAAGGATATGGACGCCTTGAAGGCCGAGCTTGACCGCAGTAACGCAGCCAATGTCAGACCGCTGGCATCCAAAGCGCCCGATGACCCGGAAGTTGCCAAGCGACGGGAGAACCTGACGCCTCTGGCAAAGCACAGTTGCAGCCTGCTCGACCAAGCATTACCGCAACTGCGCCAGAATGCGGCTCAAGGTTCCACTGAGGACAAAACAAAAGCAATCGCTCAGCTTCATAAGGCACGAAAAGCCTTTCAAGACTTGCGCTGCTGAAAGGCTTTCGCCCAGAAACGTGCAAAGAACCAATCTGAGGCGTCAAGAAAGAGCCGCCTAAGTGACGACATCGTTCCATCCCGAAGAAAGAGGAGCAATAGCGCCTCAGGGCGTGACCGACTTGATCCAGCGCACGATTTCCCCTGCAGGCATGGCGCCCGAGATGCGGGCCAGTTCCTTGCCTTCCTGGAAGATCACCATGGTCGGGATGCTGCGAATGCCAAAGGGCGCCGAGACCTGTGGATAAGCCTCGGTATCGAGCTTGGTCAGTTGTGCCTGCCCGGCCAGTTGCTGGGCGGCCTGCTCAAAAGCAGGCGCCATCATGCGGCAGGGGCCGCACCAGGGCGCCCAGAAATCCACCACCACGGGCAGCTGGCTGCGGCCTGCGTGTTTGGCAAAGCTGTCTGCATCCAGCGCCACAGGTTCACCCGTCATCAGTGGCTGATGGCAGCTGCCGCAGTCCGGGTTATGGCTCAGCTGGTCTCTGGCAATGCGGTTGGTGGTGTGGCAGTGGGGGCAGACGTAGTGAACGGATTCGGACATGAGCAACCTTTCTTGAGATTCCAGCAGAGCGCAGTGGCTCTTTAAGGGTTCTTCGGGTTATTTGCAGCCAATGGGCCAGGATTCAAGTCGTCCAGCGCGCCATGGCTTGAACTACAGCTTCACAAAACGTGCAATCAGCGCGGCCACCAGACTGAGCACCACGGTGCTGGCAACGGGCAAAAAGAACTCGCGCCCGAAGATTTTGAAGCGAAAGTCGCCCGGCAGCCTGCCCAGCCCGATGCGCTGCAGCCAGGAGTGCAGACCATTGATGAGCAAAAGGGCCAGAAAAATGACGATCAACCAGCGAATCATGGCGGCAAGTGTACGAGTTGCCCGCTCGTGCCGCTGGCGTGAGGCGACATGGCACGTCACAGCGCAGACATAAAGCCTGCCTACATTGCAGCAGTCATTGCGGGAACTTGCTTCAAGAACAACACCAAGAGACGCTGGCCCGTTTTCTAGCCCTTGAACGACTAAAGACGGGCGTGTCCGAATTTTTGTGTAAACGGTTCGGACTTCAATTGATGGAAATGCGGTCTCCGAACTGAATGGTAAAGCGGGTCAGCGCAGCCTTCCAATCCCGGATGGGCATGGTCCACTTCTGGCTGATGTTGCGCAGGGCCAGGTAGAACAGCTTGGTCAGCGCCTCGTCGCTGGGGAACGAGCCCCGGTTCTTGGTCAGCTTCCTCAGGCCCATGTTCACCGACTCGATGGCATTGGTGGTGTAGATGACCTTGCGGATTTCCGGCGGGTAGTCAAAGAACGGGGTCAAGCGGCTCCAGTTCCTGCGCCAGGACTGGCCGATGGGCAGGTACTCGGCATCCCAGCGCTGCTCGAATTCACCGAGCATCAGCTCGGCCTCCTCGGCGGTGGCGGCCGTGTAGATGCGTCTCAGGTCTGCGGCCACTTCTTTGCGACGCTTCCACGAGACGTAGTTCAGGCTGTGGCGCACCATGTGCACGATGCACAACTGAACCACTGTCCTGGGAAACACGGCCTCAATGGCTTCAGGGAAGCCCTTGAGGCCATCGACGCAGGCGATGAAGATGTCATGCACGCCCCGGTTGCGCAGCTCGGTCACGACCTGCAGCCAGAATTTGGCCCCCTCGGTCTGCGCCAGCCACAGGCCCAGCACCTCCTTCTCGCCCGTCATGGTGATGCCGATGGCCAGGTACACCGCCTTGACCCGCACAGCGCCCTCGCGCACCTTCACATGGATGCAGTCCAGATAGACGATGGGGTAGATTGCATCGAGCGGGCGGGCTTGCCAGGTCTTGACCTCATCGGCCACGGCGTCGGTCACCGAGGAAATCAGGCTGGGCGAGACCTCGGTGCCGTACATCTCCTCTAGGTGGGCCTGTATCTCGCGCACCGTCATGCCGCGGGCGTACAGCGAGATGATTTTGTCGTCGAAGCCGGCCCAGCGGGTCTGGTGCTTGGGGATGAGTTGGGGCTCGAAGCTGCCATGGCGGTCACGTGGCACCTCGATGGGCAACTCGCCGAAATCGCCCTTGAGGGTCTTCTTGCTCTTGCCATTGCGGGTGTTGCCAGTGGTGTTGGCTACCGCTTCGTTGCGTTCGTGGCCCAGATGCTCGGTCAGTTCGGCGTCCAGGGCTCGCTCCACCAGCAGCTTGGTCAACTGTTTGAGCAGGCCGTTCTCGCCGATGAGGTCTTCGGGTTTCTTGTAGTTGGCCAGCAGGCCAGACAGCAGTTCTTCGGGTACGTCGTGTTTCTTGGTGCTCATTGTGCTTACGGATAGGCCGGCTTGCGCCGGCGGTGGATTGTCCGTTTACACAAAATTCTGCACACCCTCCTAAAGACGCGTCTCATGCACACTCCATCCTGGATTTCCTTGACCTCTGCACTGGCCCTGGCACTGACTTTGAGCGCCTGCGGCACCTCGCCAGCCTCCACTGCCGCCAGCAGCGGCAAGATTGACAACAGCGCGCTGAGCAGCGCCCAGTTCCGCGCCCACCACACCACTTACGGTCTGGTCTACCGCCTGCCTGCCGATGCCATGGTCATCATGGACAGCCAGGTCACGCCCGTCGTCAATGCCCAGCTGCACAAGCTCAAGCTCACGCAAGAGGCCAATACCTTCAACCTGCCCCATATCACCGTGGTGCATATCCACAGCGCAGACCCAGCCACCCCGCAGAAGATGCTGGCCGCCCTGCCAGCACTGCCGCCCGTGCTCAAGGATGTGCAGATGAAGACCTTCTACACCACCGAAGCCGCCAAGGGCGCGGGCAAGCCCTGGTGGCTGGACCTGGGCGTGGTCAAGAGCGGCGCGGCCTATACCGCCATGATGGATTTCAACACCCGCGCCACTGTGGCCATGGCACCGCTGCGTGACGGCCCGCTGCCCCGCGTGACCGGCCCTGTCTATGCGCGCATGGGCGATACAGCCAAGACCATGGTGCAGACCGTGGGCGTCAGCGGCATCAACCAGATGCAGGACGGCAAGCTGGTCAGCAGCCACAACCCGCACAACACACTGGTTTACAGCGAAACGCCTTTCACGCCAGAGATCGAACGCGCCATGAACGACACGGCGGCCCAGCTCAACAAAGTGCTGCCCGCCGGTTTTGCCACCACACTCGACACCTTGAGCGTGGTGGAGCTGAGCTTCTCCGGCAATGTGCTGCGCGAGATCTATCGCATCAACCTGGTGGATGGCAAAACCTACGATGTGCGCAACGGCAGCCTGGTCAAGCGCTGAATGTAAAACATCAGTGTTTTGAGCTTCTAGCCTAGAAGGAAAAAGCGCCAGCAGCTATCAATTTAGATAGTTACTGGCGCACTTCAATTCAGAGACAGCCGCCCCGCCGCGAGCTTGCCGTCCCCCTTGGGGGAAGCGGCGCAGCCGCGCAGGGGGTTACAGCCGATGCATGCGGTCGCCCTGCTCAAAGCCTTGCGGCACCCAGGGTTCCACGCCCTTGCTCAGGGCGATGACCTTGAACAACTCGCCCATTTCATGCTCCATCACCAGTTTGGAGGCCATGGAGCGTGCCTTGAGGCTGGCGGCGTCCAGCTTCGGGCCCAGGCCGCAGTTGATGAGGAAATAGGCCTGCGTGGTGTAGCCCAGCACTTCAAAGCCCGCATCCTGCGCGGCCACCGCTGTGCCGGTGAAATTAACGTGGGCCGTGATGTCTTTCAGACCCACCTGCACCAGCGGGTCGCTATCGACTTGGTGCTGATAGTGGCAGACCAGCGTGCCCATGTGGCGCTGCTCGTGGTAGTACTCGCTCTCGCCAAAGCCGTAGTCGATGAAAAAAGCAGCACCCCGGGTCAATCGCTCGCCAAGGGTGTGGATAAATGCCTCGCCCTGGCGATGAATCTCGGTCAGAAAATCATGCGGGCCGCCGATATCCACAGGTGCGCGCAAGTCGGTGGTGCGGTCTTCCCAGGCAAATTCCTCACCGTTCATGACCACGCCGCGCTCGTACCACTGCCCTTTGGTGCGCTGCAGCAGTTGCACCGGCATGGCATCCAGCACCTCGTTGCCGATGATGACGCCTTCCATGGCGTCCGGCAGCATGTCCACCCAGCGCACCAGATGCTCATACTTGGCCAGCGCCAGCTTCTGGCGCGCACGCAGCGTGCCGGACAGATCGACGATGGTGTAGCGCTGGGGCAATGCGCCCTGCGCTGCCAGCTCGTCCAGAATCTGCAGCGCCAGCGCGCCGGTACCGGCGCCGAATTCCCAGATCTCATGGGTATTCGTTTTTTGTAGCGCTTCACGCAGCTGGGACGCCACCAACTGGCCAAAAATAGGCGAAATTTCAGGCGCTGTCACAAAGTCGCTTCCCGACTCTGGCATGGCCCCGAATTTCGCCGTTTCATTGGCGTAATAGCCCAGGCCCGGCGCATAGAGCGCCAGCTCCATGAATCGGTCAAAAGGCAACCAGCCGCCCACGGCGGCAATTTCCTTGGCAATGCGGGATTGCAAGGCGCTCGTTAAACTTGAGGGTTCTGTCGTCACAAACCGCATTTTCCACGAATGTCCTCACCCACCCGACTACGCACAGTATTGGTGACTGGTTCTGCCCGTCGCCTGGGTCGTGACATGGCCCTGGCTCTCGCCCGCGCGGGATGGCAGGTGGCCGTGCATTACCGTGATTCGCACGATGACGCTATGCAAACCGTAGCTGAATGCGCAGCCATATCGGGCGATAGTGCGGCTTTTGATGCGGATTTCTTTGACGAAGACTCCGTGCGCTCACTGGTGCCCCGCGTGGTGGGGCACTTTGGCCGCATTGATGCCGTGGTCAACAACGCCTCGCTGTTCGAGCATGACGATGCCCAGAGCTTCAGCTATGTGGCCCTGGAGGCGCACCTGCGCAGCAACACGGGCGCGCCCATCCTGCTAGCCCAGGCGCTGCATGCCCACATGCAAGAGCGTGTGGCCGCTGGCGACGATGCCGCGCATGGTGCCGTGGTGAATGTGCTGGACCAGAAGCTGTGGAACCAGAACCCCGACTTTCTGAGCTACACACTCTCCAAAGCCGCACTGGAAGCCGCCAACACCATGCTGGCTCTGGCCCTGGCGCCGCTGGTGCGCGTGGTGGGCGTGGCGCCCGGCCTGACCCTGACCAGCCATATGCTGAGCCAGGAAAAGTTCGAGGCCCTGCACACCATGAGCCCGCTGGGCCGCTCGTCATCGCCCGAAGACATTGCCGCCGCCGTGTGCTTTGCACTGGAAAACCGTGCCATGACGGGTACCACCCTGCTGGTCGATGGCGGCCAGCACTTACAACGCTTTGAGCGTGATTTTTCGATGATGTGAGGCCTCTGGGCCGCACTGCTTTTTTCCATGACTTCCACTTCCGGTCAACAGATTCTCACGCTCAACGGGCTGCGCTTTGATGCCAGCCTGGGCATACTCGCTCACGAGAAACAGGAGCCTCAGCCCATCCAGGTCGATGCCGAACTCAACCTCGGCCCCCAGCCCCTGGCTCCACGCGATGACGATATTCTTCATGTGCTGGACTACCGCAAGGTGCGCCAGATCATCATCGACGAGTGCACAGCAGAGCATGTGAACCTGCTGGAGAGCCTGATCGGCAAACTGGCCCAGCGCCTGATGCAGCTGCCCGGCGTACGCGGCGTGCGTGTGAAAATTGCGAAGCTGGAAATTTTTGACGACTGCGAAGTAGCCATTCGCATCGAAACCGGACAATGGTGAACCCCATGAATGCAGTAAACGACAACCCCTGGATTGCCGAAGAGGCCGAAGCCGCTGACGCAGCCGCCGCTCAAACCGCCGCCGCTGGCGAAGAAGCCGCCAAGCCCGGCAAGATCAAGATCGAGCGCGAACAGATCAAGCTGGAAAAGCGCCTGTGCCGCGAAGTGGGCAAGGCCATTGTTGACTTCAACATGATTGAAGAAGGCGACAAGATCATGGTCTGCATGTCCGGCGGCAAGGACAGCTACACCCTGCTGGACATTCTGCGCAAGCTGCAAAAGCGCGCGCCCGTGAAGTTCGACATCGTGGCCGTGAATCTGGACCAGAAGCAGCCCGGCTTCCCTGAGCACATCCTGCCCGAGTACTTCGAGAGCATCGGTGTGGACTATCACATCGAAAATCAGGACACCTACAGCGTCGTCAAGCGCGTCGTGCCCGAGGGCAAGACCACCTGCGGCCTGTGCTCGCGCCTGCGCCGTGCCATTCTGTACAAGGTGGCCGACCAGCTGGGCTGCACCAAGGTGGCCCTGGGCCATCACCGCGATGACATCGTGCAGACCATGATGCTGAACATGTTCTACGGCGGCCGCATGAAGGGCATGCCGCCCAAGCTGGTGAGCGACGACGGCAAGCATGTGGTGATTCGCCCCCTGTGCTATGTGCCCGAGAAGGACACCACCCGCTGGGCGCAGTACCAAGGCTTCCCCATCATCCCTTGCAACCTGTGCGGCAGCCAGGACGGCCTGCAGCGCGTGGCCATTGGCGAGATGCTGCGCGAATGGGAAAAGAAATTCCCCGGCCGCATCGAAAGCATGTTCCGCGCCATGGGCAATATCGTGACCACGCACATGATGGACCCCCAGTTGCACGACTTCAAGGGCGCCAAGGCTACTGGCATTGCCGACCCGAATGGCGACATGGCGTTTGACCATGAAGAGCTGCCCACCATGGCTGCCCTGCCCGGCGGCATGCAGGTGGTACAACTGTCCTGAGCGGACTTTTGAACCAAAACCGGACTTCATAGTCCAAGCAAAGGCCCATCTTCATGGGCCTTTGTTGTATCGAAAGCATCACCATGAACCTGCGCAACACATCCTTTCGCTGGATTGGCGTTATTGCCCTGACTGCCACGGCCTTGCTTACTGGCTGCAGCACGGTGCGTGAAGTCAACAGCACGGTGCAAAGCTTTTCATCGCTGGGCGGCATTCCTCTGCCGCCCACGTATCGCCTGGAAACCCTGCCCTCTCAGCAAGGCCAGGTGAACTTTCCCGCCGTGGAAGCCCAGGCCCAGCAGGCGCTGGCCCGTGTGGGCATGACGCGTGATGACTCGCGCCCCAGCGTGGTGGTGCAGATCAGCGCCGTGGCCCGCTATGCCCGTGACTACGCCAGCTGGCCCTATTACGACCCCTGGGGCCCGCGCTGGGGCTGGGGCATGAGCTACGGCCGTGGCTTTGGTCGTGGTTTCGGCTTTGGCGGCAGCATGATGATGGACGGCCCACCGCTGGAGTACTACCGTGCCGTCAGCGTCGTCATGCGCGACATCAAGACCCAGCAGATCGTCTATGAAACCTCGGCCCAGCGTCAGGATGTGTGGACGGATGACCCGGCCATCTTCGGTATCTTGTTCGATGCTGCGCTGACCGGTTTCCCCAAGCCGCCGCAAGGTGCACGCAATGTGCGCACGGTGATTCAGCCCGCAGGCATGCCACCGGCCGCACCCGCAACAGCACCTGGAGCACCCGCAACACCGGCCCCATCACCCCAGCCCGTGCTGCCCGCAACGGTGACTCCGGTTCCTGCACGTTAATTTGCAATCTTCCACACCTGTATATTGGCCCGCGTGCTAACGTGCAGCCTCTTTGAACTGCAGCCCCGGCGGCTGCAAGCAATGGAAAGGATGATGGTCATGAAGAAATTTGCTCTCTCCACCCTGATCTGCGCAGCGCTGGCTGCTGGTGCGGTCAGCGCACACGCTGGCGGCCTGGGTGACGCACTGCGCGGCCAGTTGGGCGGCGGCAGTGCCGCGGAAAGCAGCAGCTCCTCGGGTCTGGGCGGACTGCTGGGCAGTGGTTCGGGTGGCAGCGCAGTAGGCGGCTCTTCCGCACTGTCGGCACTGGGCCTGGGTGGCCTCACCGGCTCTGGCACTGCCAGCAACGCAGCCGGCGTCATCACCTACTGCATGAAGAACAACTACCTGAACGCCGACAAGGCGGCCGAGGTCAAGAACCAGCTGCTGGGCAAGCTGGGCCTGGGCCAGCAGGAGCAACCCAAGGATCAGGGCTATCAGGACGGCCTGATGGGCATGATCAAGGGCAACAACGGCCAGAGCTTCAGCATGGACAAAATCAAGAGCAACCTGAAAGAAAAGGCTTGCGACTTTGTGCTGGACAACGCCAAGTCACTTATCTAAAAAAGATAGCAGATAGCGCTTGATACATAAGCGCTGCACCCCTAAAAGGCTTGCACTATTTGTTGCAGGCCTTTTTTTCATGGCGCATAAGATAAGCGGCCATGAGCCCTGCAAACTTTGAAATTTCCGCAGACCTGCTGGCCTTGCTGCGCCAGCCCTTGCCTCAGACCCCGGGGCAAGACCCAGCCCAGGCCTTCTTTGCCCAGCCGCAGATGCAGGCGTTCTTGCAGCAAGCCCACCAGCCTGCACAAACTGCCGCCGCTCTGCAGGCCTGCGCTGCATTGCTGCCAGAGCTGCCAGCCCAGAACGCGGCCTTGCTGGCACTGATGGGCGGCTCGCTGGTTGAAGATGGTGCAGACCCCAGAATTCTGTTTCCCGTCTGCCTGCAGTTGCTCGATCACTGGTTGCAGCAACTGCAGCCCTTTTGCGCAGCCGATACCCGCGCAGACCCGGAACCTGACCCGCAGGACATTGAAATCTGGCATCAGGTGCAGCAACGCCTGCAGGCTCTGCCCGCACCTCAGCGCGCCGGAATCGAAGCCTTGCAGCAGGCTGTTGAATGGCTGGTGCTGCCGGTGATGACCATGGTGCTGCGCGATGAAGGCAACCACGCGGCGTTCATTGCACAGACCCGTCTGCAAGCCATGCTTGAGCCCATGTACTGCAACGACAGCCTGCCGCTGGAGCAGCTGTACTACCCGATACAGGCTGCCGCCATCAGCTACGAGGACGAGCTGGTCGTGGTGCTGCCAACCTCCCGCACCGGCTTTGTGGCCAGAGTGCATGCGGCCAACAATGGGTTTCATGCGTTTTCAATGCTGCAAGGCGTGATTCGCGCACATGCCAAGGCGCTGAACATTCGGCCTGCGCTCCTGACCAGTCCAACCAGCCATGCGGAGGAAGAAGACTCAGACTCTGCACTGTTTCAGTGGCTTCAGGCCAGCGCTTATGCACAGGGCACACTGGTCAACCCCATGGCCTGGGCCTTTGGCGAAGCACCCCTGCGCAGCTTTGCCATGCGCCACGGCAAGCGTGTGCTGATTGCGCTGGACAGCGACAGCGGCCCGCGCCGCGGCTGGTCGGGCTTTACCAGCCCCTGCCATGATGCACAGAACCCGCATGCAATCTTCAAGCGCTATCTCAGCCCTGTGGAAGTCGCCGCATTCCTTGCGTAAGCCATCAGCACCCGCTGGCATTTGTGCAGCAAAGCCCAAAACATAGGCTAAGACACACTTTGTTTGCAAGACAATGGCAGCCTAAGAACAACTCACGCTGAACGCGTCATAGCCATGCATGCCACGCGCATCATTGCCATCCGGCACGGAGAGACAAGCTGGAATGTCGATGGCCGCATCCAGGGCCATCTGGATATTCCTTTGAACGACATCGGCCTGTGGCAAGCCGAGCAGGCCGCCCAGGCGCTGGCCGATGAAAGCATTGCCGCCATCTACAGCAGCGACCTGCAGCGCGCCCATGTCACGGCGCAAGCCATTGCCCGCACCACAAGCGCGCCGCTGCACACCGATGCCGGCCTGCGCGAGCGCTGCTTTGGCGACTTTCAGGGCCGCACCTTCAAGGATGTGGAAGCCAGCCAGCCTGAAGACGCCCAGCTCTGGCGCACCCGCAACCCCGCCTATGCCCCGCCCGGAGGCGGCGATTCCCTGCTGGCCCTGCGCGAGCGCATCAGCCGCACCGTGGACCGTATTGCCAGCCAGCATGAAGGCGAGCAAATTGTGCTGACCGCCCACGGCGGCGTGATGGATGTGCTGTACCGCATGGCCACACGCCAGGATTTTCAGACCCCGCGCACCTGGGAGCTGACCAACTGCGCCATCAACCGCCTGCTGTGGACACCGGAAGGCCTGTCTTTGGTAGGCTGGGCAGATACCGCACACCTTCAGCAAGGCAGCCGAGATGAAGCACATTCCTGAACACCTGCAAGCTCTGGTCGGCCAGGCCGTCAAACGCATAGACACGCCCGCCCTGGTCATAGACCTGGACGCCATGGACCGCAACATCGAGCGCATGGCCCGCTTTGCTCAGCAGCAAGGCGTGCTGTGGCGCCCGCATGCCAAGCTGCATAAATCTGCACATATCGCGCACCTGCTGGAGCACGCCGGTGCCATCGGCCACTGCGTGCAAAAAGTGAGCGAAGCCGAAGCCCTGGCCGCAGGCGGCATCACCAATATTTTCATCAGCAACGAAGTCATCGCCCCCGGCAAGCTGGCGCGCGTGGCTGCGCTGGCCAAGGCCTTGAATGCACAAGGCGGGCGTCTGGCCATTTGCGTGGACAGTGAAGAAGGCAGCACCCGCCTGGCCCAGGCCATGCAGGATGCGCAGGCGGGCGACGCGGCCATTGATGTTCTGATTGAAATCAACGTGGGGCAAAACCGCTGCGGTGTAGAGCCCGGCGTAGACGCCGTGCTGCTGATCAACGCCATCAAACCCCATGCCAGCCTGCGATTTGCAGGCCTGCAGGCCTACCATGGTGGAGCCCAGCATTTGCGCAGCGCAGAAGAGCGCAAGGCTGCCATCGAGCAGGTGCTCAAGCTCGTCAACCGCACCCGCCATGAGTGCGACCACGCCATGATTCGCATTCCGCTGATTACCGGCGCAGGCACCGGCACCATGGTCAACGAAGCGGCCAGCGGCGTGTATGGCGAAATCCAGCCCGGCTCATTTCTCTTCATGGATGCCGACTACGCCGCCAACCAGCGCGACGCGGCCCAGCCCATGTTCGAGCATGCGCTGTACGTCAAAACCCAGGTCATGTCCGTCAGCGCTGACCACGCCGTCTGCGATGCAGGCCACAAGGCCCACGCCATTGATTCCGGCCTGCCGCGCCTGCACGCTCTGCCAGCAGAAAACGCGCTGCGCTTTGCCAACGGTGGCGATGAACACGGCGTGCTGCACCCCGACGCCGAAGCAGGCAACACCAGCGGCTGGCTGCCAGCTCTAGGCGATACGCTGTGGCTGATTCCCGGCCACTGCGACCCCACCGTGAACCTGCACGACTACATGATTGGCGTGCGCGGCGGACGGCTCAAGGGTGTGGTCGAGCGCATCTTTACCGTGGATGGGCGTGGCGCTTTAAGCTGATTCAGTCCCAGCAGACGGACAGCACCGCATAACCGGCCGACGGCTCGGGCGCGTTGCAGGGTTTGCCATAGGGCCAGCCTTCGATGACGCCATCGGCCTCCAGCCCGCCTATCCATGCCTCAGCCTCGGCAGCGCTGGCCGTGGTGAAGATATGCACGTTTTCTGCAGGCGGGAAGCCATCGGCAAACAGCGGATGATTCCAATCGTCATGCAGCCCGACCAGTACGCGCTCCACCTCGGGGCGCTGCGCGATCTGTGCAAAGCGCGCATACAGTTCGGCCATGGGCGGACGACCGTAGCCCCATTGGTTGGGCGCCAGCGATTCCTCGTCGGCATTGCCGTCGAAGAACAGCCGATAGTCCACGGCCGGCGGCGGATCGCAGTCCTGCAGCGCAGCATCGGCCAGCAATGCCTTGAGTTCAGCAAGCATGAAAATCTCCTTAATGGGAGAAGCAGCTTAACGCAGCGCTAGCAAACCCATAGTAGCTAGCGCATACACATACTAAGTTTCAACATCAAACAACGATGAAACCCAGATTGCAATGGCACTGACAGCTATGCAATCAGGAGCCTTCGGGCCACCAGCCGTCGGCGCGGCGCTCCATGCGCGGGCAGTCATAAGCGCCCACCACGGGGATGGCGCTGCCATCGATGCGCAGCAGCTTTTGCTGCCACTGCGTGCCCTGACGCATGGCCACGGCAATTGCAGCCACTTCTGCGCCGCAACGCTCCAGCAGCTTGATGCCAGAGACCATGGTCGTACCGCTGCTGACCGCATCGTCCACCACCAGCACGCGCTTGCAGGCAATCAGGCTCAGCTGGTTCGGGTCGATATACAGCAGCTTGCCCTTGCCCGGCGTGGTGATGGAGCTGACGGGCTCCGACAACTCATCGCGGTACCAGTATTTGCGTGAATAACCCAGCGGCACATAGCGGCTGTGGCCCAGATGCTTGGCCACCAGCGGCGCAAAAGCCAGGCCCAGCGTGGGCAGGCCCACCACCACATCAAAAGCATATTGCTTTGCAGCCTCGGCCATGTGCAGCGCCAGCTGCTCCACCACTTCCATCGATGCCTGGTTGGCAATCAACGAGGCCACACAGCGCTCTGGACTGGAAGGCATGCCGCGCAGCGGCAGCACCAGATAACGGCCATCGGGCAAACGCGCCGGGTAGCTTTGGGCATAGGGCGGCAGCGGCGACTGGCTCAGCTCTGCCTCGGTAACGATGGATTGCCAGTAGTCGGTGGTGGCGTCAAAGCCGGGCAGGTTCTGGCCGGAGAGGTCGGCCACGGATGCAATTTCACTCATACAAAACTCAGTCGTGGCGCAGATAGGTCTCTGCCAATTTCACCCAGTACGAAGCAGTCACGGGCAGCAAGTTGTCGTTGAAGTCATACGCTGCGTTGTGCACCATGCAGCCACCTTCGCCCATGCCATTGCCCACGATGAAGTAGTTACCGGGGACTTGGTTCAGCATGATGGCGAAGTCATCGCTGGCCTGCAGCGGCTGCAGGTTGGGAATCAGCCATTCCTCGCCCAGAAATTCACGCGCCACGCCCACTGCAAAATCGGTAGCGGCCGGTTCATTCATGACGGGCGGGTAACGCCATTTGTAGTCCACCTCGGCCGTGGCGCGGTGCACAGCGGCCTGGGCATGGGCCATGGCGGTGATGCGCTCGCGCAGCTGCTGGCGCACTTCGGGGCAGCGCGCCCGAATTGTCACGCGCAGCTCGCAGGTTTCGGGAATCACATTCGGTGCATCGCCCGCATGGATGGCACCAATGGTGACCACCGCCATGTCATTGGGGTCGATCTCACGCGAGCGGATGGTCTGCAGCGCCAGCACCAGGTGCGAGGCCACGACGATGGGGTCCACCGCCACATGGGGCATAGCACCGTGGCCGCCCTTGCCGCGGATGGTAATGATGGCCGTGTCCGAGCTGGAATACATCACGCCCGCGCGAAAGCCGAACTGGCCTGCGGGGTAGCCGGGTTCGTTGTGAAAGGCGTAGAGCGCGTCGCAAGGGAACAGCTCAAACAGCCCTTGATCGACCATCTTCTGCGCGCCGCCATGGCCTTCTTCGGCGGGCTGAAAAATCAGATTGATGGTGCCGTTCAATTGGTCTTTGCACTCTGCAATCACCTTGGCTGCCGCCAGCAGCGTAGCGGTGTGGCCGTCGTGGCCGCAGGCGTGCATCTTGCCGTCGTGGCGGCTGGCGTACGGCAGGCCGGTGGTTTCACGGATGGGCAGCGCATCCATGTCGGCGCGCAGGCCCAGGCGTTTGCCACCTTCGTGGTTGCCACAGCGCAACTGTCCCACCACGCCGGTATCGCCCAGACCACGGTGCACGGTGTAACCCCATTCGGCCAATTTGGCGGCCACGATGTCGCCCGTGCGGTGCTCTTCATAGGCCAGCTCAGGGTGGGCATGCAGGTCGTGACGCAAGGCCAGCATGTCCTGCGCAATGGCGGCCACCTCAGGCAGCACGGGCGGGTGGATTTCGGCGTGGACGGGGTTCAGCGGTGCGGCCATGGCTTATTCCGCCTGGATATGGGCGGATTTCACGATCTGGGCATAGCCCGCTTTTTCCTTTTTCAGGAACTGCACAAAGCTGGCCTGCGTGCCGGAGCCTGGTGTGGCGCCGCCGTCTTCCAGTCGCTTTTTTACCTCGGGCAGCTTAAGCACGGCGTCCAGCTCAGTCGCCAGACGGATGACTACGGCCTGCGGCGTCTTGGCGGGCACAAACAGGCCTGTCCAGGTGTTGAGGTCAAAGCCCTTGAGTTCTGCTGTCTCGCCAAAGGTCGGCACATTGGGGATGGCATCGATGCGCCGGGCCGATGTCACGCCCAGACCTTCGAGCTTTTTCTGCTGAACCATGGGCACGGCGCTGACCGTGGTCAGCATGCCGATATCGACCTGACCACCCATCACATCGCTGGTGATCTGCGCGCCGCCGCGATAGGGCACATGCACCAGCTTGATCTTGGCGCGCTCCTGCAGCATTTCCATGGCCAGATGCAGCATGGTGCCCACGCCCGATGTGGCATAGGTCAGCGAGCCGGGCTTGGAGCGGGCCAGCGCAATCAGCTCGTTCAGATTGTGGGCAGGCAGGCCGGGGCGGGCCACAGCCACCACGGGCGCAATCGTGGTCAGGCCCACAGGAATCAGATCTTTTTCAGCGTCATACTTGACGGCAGAGTTCACCAGTTGGGCGATGCTGATGGGGCCATCAAAACCCATCAGCAGGGTGTAACCGTCAGCAGGAGCCTTGACGGCCTTGCTCACACCCAGCACGCCACCGGCACCGGGCACGTTGTCGATAACGACGGACTGGTGCAGCCGCTCGCCCAGCTTCTGGCCGATCAGTCGGGCCGTGGTGTCCACATTGCCGCCCGCGCTGAAGGGCACAATCAGCGTGATGGGCTTGGCTGCGGGCCATGCATTGCCCGATGCCATGGCGGCAGTAGCGGAGAAACCTGCTGCCAGCAAAGCGGCGGCAGCAACAAAAGTGCGACGAGGTGTGGGCATGGGCATGCAGCAAGAGATCAGTCCCGCTGGCGCCCAAGGCATGTCCTGGTATCGCAGCATCGCTGTACAGGCCGGTAAATTTGAATACGCCCTCCGGCAGATGGGCAGGCCTGCAATTATCCCAGAGCACCTCAGTGCTTGCCATAACAGGAAATACTTAGCAATCCTGATTCACCCTTGAGCCTTCAAACATTCCAACCCGCCACCCCATCGCGCTAGGGTTGACGCCAAGCCTGCAGGCAAGGCACGACCTCAGAATGGAGGTCCATGCCCACACCCAGCCAAATCATTGTTCTGGCCAGCCCGGTTTTTTTCGTTCTGATTGCGATTGAGTGGGCCATCAGCCTCAGACGCGGGCGCAACGCCTATGCACTGGCCGATGCCATCAGCTCGCTGAACCTGGGGGTGCTGAGCCAGACCAGCGCCGTCTTCACCAAACTGCTGACGCTGGGCATCTACACCTTCGTGGCCAGTCATGTGTCGTTGATAAAGGTCGATGTGTTCTGGACCAGCCTGCCCGGCTGGGTGCTGGCACTGGTCTTCTACGATTTCTGCTACTACTGGCTACATCGCATGGGCCATGAAGTGAGCGTGCTGTGGGCGGCCCATGCCGTGCACCACCAAAGCCAGGCCTACAACCTCTCCACCGCACTGCGCCAGACCAGCTCTGGCGCGCTGCTGGGCTGGGTGTTTTATCTGCCCATGGCTTTGGCGGGCGTGCCGCCGCTGGTGTTTGCCGTGGTGGGGCTGATTGATCTGCTCTACCAGTTCTGGGTGCATACCGAGCAGGTCAAGAAGCTGGGCTGGTTCGACCGCTGGTTCTGCGCACCCAGCAATCACCGTGTGCATCACGCCGTCAACGACCGGTATCTGGACAAGAACTACGGCGGCATTCTCATCATCTGGGATCGCATCTTTGGCACCTATAAAACAGAAGATGATGAAGAGCCCTGCGTGTATGGCACGCGCGGCCTGCTGCAGAGCTGGGACCCGCTATGGGCCAATGTCAGCGTCTACCGGCAGCTGGCGCATGACAGCTGGCATGCCCGCAGCGCGCTGGACAAGATTCGCGTCTGGCTCAAGCCGCCGGGCTGGCGCCCTGCCGATGTGGCGCAGCGCTTTCCCAAGCCAGTGTTTGATCTGGACGCTCACCGCATCATTTATTCGCCGCCCATGAGTGCGCCACTGCGCTGGTTTGCCAGCGTGCAGTTCACCGCTTTGATCGCGGGCACTGCCGTATTCCTGTGGCAAGCCGATCAGGCACCGCTTGCCACCAATCTGATCTGGTTTGCCGTGCTGCTGACCGGACAATGGGCTCTGGGCGCGGCCATGCAGGGCCGCATCAGCCTGTGGATGGCGCTGATGCTGCAAAGCGGCGCACTGGCCACCGCCACGGCTGCGCTGGAATTGCATGAATGGCACCGGTTTTTCAAGCCTGCCACCATGGTGTTTGCTCTTGTTTGCATAGCTGCTTGCGCTCAATCTGTAAGCACATCAGAGCAAAAAGCCTCGACAAGAAAGACTGCACTGCTGGCAGCAGCTATTGTTTTTTCACTCGGTGGTGATGTCTGCCTGATGCTGGATGGGCTGTTCATCCCCGGCCTCGTCAGCTTTTTACTGGCCCATGTCTGCTACATCGTGCTGTTTGGCAGCGATGCGCGCTGGTTCACCGACCGCCGGGCGCTGTGCGGGATTGCCGCCATTGGCATCGCCATGTATGCCTATCTCTGGACCCATGGCCTGCCCAGCGCCATGCGCGCGCCTGTGGCGGCCTATGTCTGTGTCATCGCGCTGATGGCCGCCCAGGCCTGGAGCCGCCATCAGCAGCTGTGCACACGCAGTTCATTGCTGGTGGCACTGGGCGCCAGCTTTTTCATGTTCAGCGACTCGGTGCTGGCCATCAACCGCTTTGTGCAGCCCCTGCCCTGGGCCGCCATCTGGGTGCTGAGCAGCTACTACATCGCGCAGGCACTGATTGTGGCGGGCTGCCTGATGAGTTACCTGAATGCACGAGAGAAAATTCAGCCCGCACATACCGCATCTGCAATATTGGCGAACGCCCCTGCGTCATAAGATTCGAACATGCTAATTGCCCAGCACCTTGCGCTCACCGATATCCTGGACTCGCTACTGAGTCTGGTGTTTGCATTCACCTTTGGCACAGCCATCGGTGTTGAGCGGCAACTGCGCCAACGCACCGCAGGCCTGCGCACCAATGCACTGGTCGCCATTGCAGCCGCCGCTTTTGTGGATCTGGGCCTGCACCTTCAAGGCCCTCAGGGAGCCAGCTATATCTCCGGCTATATCGTCTCGGGTGTAGGTTTTCTGGGCGCCGGCGCCATCATGAAAGAAGGCGCCAACATCATGGGCCTGAACACCGCCGCCACGCTCTGGGGCTCCGCCGCCGTGGGAGCCATGTGCGGCGCAGACCTGTGGGTGCAGGCGGGCCTGGTTACCTTCTTTGTGCTGGCCGCCAATACGCTGCTGCGATACCTGGTTCTCTACATCAACACCCGCCCCACCAGCACCGACGACACCGAGGCCAACTACCACCTCTATGTGGTGTGCGAGCGCGCCACGCTGGCCCAGACCCTGTCCAAACTCCAGCAGTTGCTGGACAGCTCCGGCTACGCCGCACGCTCCACCGAAAAGCATGCGCTGGGTGCCAACGACACCGAAATCGAGGTGCTGTTGATGACTACCATTGCCCGCGCCGAGCAGCTCAACGCCATCACCACCGAGATGGAGCAGGTCAGCGGCGTCAAAGGCGCTTTCTGGCACACCAGCCCCTTGAACGGCTAGGCCGCGCAGCACAACGCCGAGAGGCCCAAGGGTTGACCCCAGGCCTCTTGGCGGCGATAATCGCAGGATTGCAAATTCAGGAGTCCCCACGTGGACAGTGCCAGTTCAACCAGTGATTTATCGCCTGCCGCAATGGCTGCGAATCTGGTTCGCTGACAGACTCCCTCAGGATCGGGGAGTGGTCATCGACCCACCCGCTCCATGCTTCTCGCTCGCATCCTCCCCCCCTGCTTCCAGGCCTTCAGGTCTTGCAGACGCGTGCCATTCTTGATGGCAAGCTGCCAGCAGTGCTGATGCAACACTGAAAAATCGACATGTTTTGCGCGGCTGTTTCATGCCCGCAAGCGAAGCTGTTGAGAACTTGTGCGTTCCGTTCCTGCCCGACAAGAAGGAGTACGCCATGCGCCATCAACTCACACGCCTCATGTGCCAGTTTCGCCGCCCAAGCCAGACGCAGGCCACTGCCATGCCTGCGCCGCTGCGCACGCCCCAGGTTCTGGAGCAAGCGGCGGTGCTCGACGCCCAGACCCACTGGCCCACGCACCGCATTCGCAGCTTTTTGCTCACGCAGCGCGCTCACCGTCGCGCCGACTGAGCTGCGCACATGACCCGGCCCGCGCCCGTTTGGCTGCGGAGATTTTTCAATCTATCGAGGAACACGCATGGACCCCGACCCTAGCCGATCTTGCTGCACACCTGCTGCACACGCGCAGGTGTCTGCCATTGCTGCGTGCGTGTTCGCCGGCCAAAGCTGGTGCGCGCACCCATTGTTCTCACACGCCCTGAGGGCCGGTTGCATCAGCACCACGGACTGAAGTCCCTGGCTGACTCCGGCCGCCACGGCCTATAAAGAGCGGCTAACACCACCCAGCAAACCGCAGGTTTGCTTTTGAGACGAGGCGCGAAGCCGTAGGCAGTACAAGAGTACGACAAGGCGAAGCAACGACGTATCAAGGGTTGTGTTAGCGGCTCTAAGGAGTTAGCCCATGCGACACCTTCTGCAGCCCAGCCTGCGCTCAATTCATACCGCTGCCCATCCACAGCAAGGCCTGCAACAGGCTGTTGTTCGCGCACTGGAGCTTCGCCACACCGAGGTGCTGCGCCACCTGGGGTCGAATCGTGAAAATGCCGAGTTTGCCTCCGTACTCGCCGCCCTGCCCGCACGCCAGCGTGACGATGCTCTGTCGCTGCTGGAGCCGCGCCAGCGCGAATCCGTGCTGAACCAGCTGCCCCGCCAGATGCGCCACCAGTGGCGTGGCGCAGGCCTGTCCACAGGCACACGCAGCACCCGCCCCAAGACCTGGCTGCGCGGCCTCTATCGCGCATTCAAGGCAGATTGACAAAGCAGCCCTCCCAACTCAAAACCCAGCTGTCATCTGAAAGCTCTATGCTCCTTCCCCGAGCTGGAGCCCAGACAGCTCGCCTGTCACCCCAACGTTCAGAAGAAACCGCTCACCCCATGCAAGCCCTGCAAAACTTTCATCTGCTCTCAACGCTGAACACCATCCTGTGCCTGACGGTAGCCTTCATCTGCGGCAGCATCATTGGTCTGGAGCGGCAGATTCGCCAGCGCACTGCAGGCCTGCGCACCAATACGCTGGTTGCTGTGGGCGCTGCCGTTTTTGTGGATCTGGCCATGCGCATTTCGGGGGCTGACGGCTCCACGCGGGTGATCTCCTATGTGGTCTCTGGCGTGGGCTTTCTGGGTGCGGGCGCCATCATGAAAGAAGGCGCCAACATCACCGGCCTGAACACCGCCGCCACGCTGTGGGGGTCTGCCGCCGTAGGTGCCTGTGCAGGTGCGGGCATGCTGCCCGAGGCGGCCATTGCCACCCTGTTTGTGCTGGCCAGCAATACCTTGCTGCGCCCCGTGGTGAACTACATAGACCGCCACCCCGTGGCCGAGCATGCCAGCGAAGCCACCTACTACGTCTATGCCATCTGCCAGCGCGATGTGCAGGCTGATGTGCGCGAACGCATGCAGGAGCTGCTGGACACCGCCAACTACCCGGTACGCGCCGTTTCCAAGCACGATATTCCGCCGCAGAACTGCGAGATCGAGGCCGAGCTGTTTGCCACCGCCGTCCACGCTGATGAGCTGGACCAGGTGCTGACCCAGATCGAAGCCATGCCTGGTGTGATTCAGGCGTTTTGGAACGCGGGACCGCAGAACTAAGGCCCCCCCTGAGCCGCTTTGCGGCTTCCCCTGGCCGGGCGCCCCCCCGAGGGGGACGACATCCTCGCTGCGGGGCGGCCCTTGCTCGATGTCTCTCGCATGGGGCGCGCCAGTTTTTTGAGTTGCGGCCCTGCTTACGCCGCTGAATCGTCTGTGGGAGCCTGCAGGCCCAGATGCAGATACGCCGCCTTTGTCGCCATGCGACCGCGTGGTGTGCGCTGCAAAAATCCTTGCTGAATCAGGTAGGGCTCAATCACATCTTCGATAGTGCCGGACTCTTCGCCAATGCTGGCGGCGATATTGTCCAGGCCCACCGGGCCACCATCAAAGCGGTGCACCACGGCTTCCAGCAGCTTGCGGTCCATGATGTCAAAGCCTTGCGGGTCCACATCCAGCATGGCCAGTGCCTTGTCGGCAATCTCGCGGGTAATGCGGCCATCGCCCTTCACATCAGCATAGTCGCGCACGCGGCGCAGCAGGCGGTTGGCGATACGCGGCGTGCCGCGTGAACGGCGGGCAATTTCAAAGCAACCCTCTTCATCAATGGGCGCATTGAGCAAACCGGCGCTGCGCTTGACGATGCGCGACAGCTCCTCGGACGTATAAAACTCCAGCCGCGCCACAATGCCAAAGCGGTCACGCAGCGGGTTGGTGAGCATGCCCGCGCGCGTGGTCGCCCCCACCAGCGTGAAGGGCTGCAGATCCAGCTTGATGGAGCGCGCCGCCGGGCCTTCGCCAATCATGATGTCGATCTGATAGTCCTCCAGCGCCGGGTAGAGGATTTCCTCAACCACCGGGCTCAGGCGGTGAATCTCGTCGATGAACAGCACATCGTTGGGCTCAAGATTGGTGAGCAGCGCCGCCAGATCCTTGGGCTTTTCCAGCACCGGCCCGCTGGTCTGGCGCAGGTTCACCCCCAGCTCGGCCGCGATGATGTGGGAAAGCGTGGTCTTGCCCAGACCGGGGGGGCCGAACAGCAGCACATGGTCTAGTGCCTCGCTGCGCTTTTTGGCCGCGCCGATAAAGATTTCCAGTTGCTCGCGGGCTTTGGCCTGGCCCACATATTCGTCCAGCAGCTTGGGGCGCAGCGCACGCTCCAGCGCCTCTTCGCCCATGGTCGAATGCCCGGCCGACACCATACGCGGCTCGCTGGCCTCGGGTTCGGTCGCCTCACCTCGGGCCTTGCGCGTGGCTCTGGCGGGAGCGGGGCTGGCCGCAAATTCGTCCATTTGAATCGTCATGGCGGCAATTGTGCCCTAAGCCCGACATAAACACTGATTAAAAATACAGGGTTAAACAAAATCCCACAGTTGATATGCGCACTCGCGGCAAGCAGGCGCCTGACTTGCGCACAATGGCTGCAATGGATTTCAGGAGCCTTCCCATGCGCTTTCACACCCTGGCCTGCACGGCCGCTCTACTTTGCCTGTCTGCCGCCGCCCAGGCTGCGCTCAAGGTGGGCGACACCGCCCCAAATTTCAGCACGCCCGCCGCTGTGGCAGGCAAGGCGTTTGACTTTGATATGAGCGCAGCCCTCAAAAAAGGGCCGGTGGTGCTGTATTTCTTCCCCAAGGCCTTTACCCGTGGCTGCACGGTGGAAGCCCATGCCTTTGCCGAGGCCACGCCCCAGTTCAAGGCCATGAATGCCACGGTGGTGGGCATGTCGCACGACGATATCGACACGCTCAAGCGCTTCTCCACCGAAGCCTGCCGCGACCAGTTTGCCGTGGCCTCTGACCCCAAAGCCCAAACCATCAAGGCCTACGACGCCGCAGCCGCCGCCAACCCGGCCATGGCCGACCGCATCTCTTATGTGATCGGGCAGGACGGCAAGGTGAAATTTGCCCTCACCAGCAGCGACCCCATGGCCCATGTGCAGCAGACCCAGGCCGCCGTCAAGCAACTGCAGAGCAATATCAAAAAATGAGCTGCTACCGCTTACCCATCAAGCGTTTGATGGGTATTTCATGCTTGATGCTATGGGGTACGGTACAAGCCCAGAACGAGCACCAGCCATCCCCCGAAGCTCGCGCCTTTGCCGACCGCATGATCACCTGCAACAGCCATGCGCTTCTGCTTTATATGTACGCACAGGGTGAAGTTCCAGCCTCCGTGCCCCAACGTGCGAAGTACCGCGATCTGGCCGACGCAGCAGCAGGCGAGAGCTATGTGGCCGATCGCCTGGCCAGCGCAGACGAGATGAAAAAAGCCCTGCAAGAGCTGGAGCCGCTGCTCAACACCAAAAGCATTGAGGGCCTGACCGAGGAACAAAAAGACGAGCACACCTATGCCGTCTGGTCCAAAGTCATCGAACGCTGCAACGCCACAGCCGCCAAGCCCCCGGCAAAGAGCAAGTAAGCCCAGCAGACTCAACGCCACTCACCCCGGCCTGCTCACCAGCTAAGGCTTAAAGCCGCCCCTTTCGCAAGAGACAGCAAGCGCCGCCGCGCAGTAAGGTGACAACCGCCGCCCCCCCCGATCAGAGACGCCAAGCAAGAGCCGCCTCGCGGCGAAGGCGTCGTCCCCCTCCGCGAAGCAGAGAGGGGGAAGGCGCGCAGCGCCTCAGGGGGAGACCGTCATTTCGTCAAGGCTTTCAAAGCCAACTTGATACCTTCTGACACCCCCACATCCGGCGGCAGCTTTTTCAACGCCGCAGACGCTTCCTTGTCCGAGTAACCCAGCGCCATCAACGCCTGCTGAATATCGTTCTGGTCGTTGTTATTGCTGAACAGCGACTGCGCGCCCGTGTCGGCGCCAATCTTACCCTTGAGCTCCAGCAGCAGGCGCTCGGCCGTCTTCTTGCCAATGCCGGGCACCTTGACCAATCGCCCTGCTTCCTGCTGCGATACCGCATCCGCGAGATCATCAATGCTCATGCCGCTGAGCACCGCCAGCGCCATGCGCGGGCCAATGCCGGTGATCTTGATGAGTTCACGGAACGTCTGGCGCTCGCGGGCCGTGGCAAAGCCGAACAGCAGCTGCGCATCCTCACGCACCACAAAGTGGGTGAGCAGCGCCACCTTGCTGCCGTTGGCAGGCAGGTTGTAGAACGTGCTCATGGGCACTTGCACCTCATAGCCCACGCCGCCGCAGTCCACCAGCACCTCGGGCGGGTTTTTTTCCAGCAGCGTTCCAGTCAATTTGCCTATCATTGAAGTCCTTTGCCGCACCGTGCGGCCATTCTTTTGAGAAATTATCCGCGTGATCCTGCGCCATACATTCACACCCCATAACAACAACCGCCTGACGCACCTGTGCGGCCCGGCGGATGCGCATCTGCGCACCATCGAAGTCGCACTTGGCGTCAAGATCGCTCACCGCCATGAGCAGTTCAAGATCGATGGCCCCAAGGCCAAGGCCAACGAGGCGCTCGAGCTGCTGCAGGCCATCTACGAGATTGCCGATGACGTGGTCGCCGACGATACCCTGCAACTGATGCTGGCTGGCGACACCGACATGCTGGAAGCGCCGCTGGACGCCCCGCAGCTGACCACGCGCCGCGCCGACTTGCGTGCCCGCACGCCCAACCAGGCGCAGTACCTGGACAACATCGCCAAGCACGACATCACCTTCGGCATCGGCCCCGCAGGTACCGGCAAGACCTATCTGGCCGTGGCCTGCGCTGTCGATGCGCTGGAGCGCAGCGCCGTGCAGCGCATTGTGCTGACCCGCCCCGCCGTGGAAGCGGGCGAGCGCCTGGGCTTTCTGCCTGGCGACCTGAACCAGAAGGTGGACCCGTATCTGCGCCCGCTGTACGACGCGCTGTACGACCTGATGGGCTACGAAAAAGTGCAAAAGGCCTTCGAGCGCAATGCGCTGGAAATTGCCCCGCTGGCATTCATGCGTGGCCGCACGCTGAACAACGCCTTTGTGATTCTGGACGAAGCCCAGAACACCACGCCCGAGCAGATGAAGATGTTCCTCACCCGCATCGGCTTTGGCGCCAAGGCCGTGGTCACCGGCGACGTCAGCCAGATCGACCTGCCCAAGGGTGCGCCCAGCGGCTTGATCGATGCCGAGCGCGTGCTCAAGCGCGTCAAAGGCATTTCCATCAACCACTTCAACAGCTCTGACGTGGTGCGCCACCCGCTGGTGGCCCGCATTGTGGACGCCTACGACGCCCGTGGCCGCGTGACCGAAGGCACATCCGCGCCCAAGACACGCACCCGCACGGCCCGCCCGCTGCCTTCGGCGGACGAGCTTTAAGCAAACAGGACGGATGCCCGGAAACAGTCCGGGCATCCGTCGCTTCAAACTTCATAGCTGATTGCGCTTATTTAATAAGGGCTACAAGCCAAAATGTCTTTAAATCAACTGCAACTGTCGCTGCAATTCGGCCCCAGCGCCGAAGCCTCAGCCCACCGCGAGCTGCTGACGCGCAGCAAGGTCACCACCTGGATTCGCCATGCACTGGCCGTGGATGCCGAAATCACCGTGCGCATTGTCGACACCGAAGAGGGCCAGAAGCTCAACCTCGCGTACCGCAAAAAAGACTACGCCACCAATGTGCTGACCTTTGACTACCAGCAAGAACCCACCGTGATGGCCGACCTGGTGCTGTGCGCCCCCGTGGTGGAGCGCGAGGCCAAGGAGCAGAACAAGACGCTGGAAGAGCACTACGCCCACTTGCTGGTGCATGGCACGCTGCACGCCCAGGGCTGGGACCATGAAACCAGCGAGCAAGATGCCGAAGAGATGGAGGCCTATGAGACCGACATCATGAAAGAGATGGGGTTTGAAGACCCGTACGCGAAGTAATACGCCAAACGCGATTCGCTATCAAAAACAAAGCAGCCTGCGCAAAGTACACCTTGGCAGGCTGCTTTTTTATGCTTGAACGCTGCTTACTCGACGCTCAAGCCAATGGTGCGCACCAGCTGCGCCACGCGCACATCTTCAGTCTTGATCTGCTTGGCAAAGACCTGCTGGCCTTCGCCCACGGGCGTGATGCCTTGCTGCAGCAGGCTCTTGCGCAGCTCGGGGTCTTTCAGCGCCTTGTCGGTGTCCTGCGCAATAGCCTGCACCACGGCGGCGGGCGTGCCCTTGGGGGCAAACAGGCCAAACCAGGCACCTGCTTCAAAGCCCTTGTACGTTTCAGCCAGCGTCTGCACCTGTGGCAGCAGGGCGTGGCGATGCAGGCCAGACACAGCCAGCGCCGTCAGCTTGCCGCTTTGAATCTGCGTCAGCGCCGGAGCCACGGCAATCAGCATCACATCGACCTGACCCGCCAGCACATCCTGCAGCCCCTGCGGGCCGCCGCGATAAGGAATATGTGTGGCAAAAAAGCCTGCGCGCTGCTTGAACTGCTCCATGGCCAGATGCTGGGCACCGCCCGTGCCGGATGACGCGTAGTTGATCTTTCCGGGGTGGGCCTTGGCGTAGCTCACAAAGTCCTGCACCGTCTTAAAGCCCTTTTTCGGGTTGGCCACCAGCACAAAGTCGGACTGACCCAGCTTGGTCACCGGCACCAGATCGTTCTTGACGTCATAAGGAAGGTTGCGCTGCACATTGGGCATGATGGTGATGGCGCTGTCGCCGCCTACCAGCAGGGTGTAGCCGTCAGCGGGCGATTTGATGACCGAATCCACCGCCGAGACACCGCCCGCCGCGCCCTTGTTTTCCACCACAACGGCCTGCTTCCAGTCCTTGCTCACCACATTGCCCACCTGGCGCGCGAGCAGGTCAGGCGCGCTGCCCGCACCATTGGCCACCACCAGCTTGACGGAGCGAGCCGGAAAATCCTGCTGCGCCATGGCTGCACCCTGCACACAGGTCGCGGCCAGCAAGGCCCAGGCGGTGCGAGAGAAAAATCGGGGCAGATTCATGGCAAAACTCCTTAACAACAGGAGTGATTGTCAAAACAAGGCTTTATTTCTCAAAATATTTTTATTTGATTTTTAAATACCAAAAAATCATTAGAGAGGAACAAACCTCCCCGGAACCTCTAAGATTGGCAAATAAAACGGCGCTCAGCGCCAAAAAACCGGAGACAAAAACATGGAAAACCTGGGCCACCTCGCCCTGCTGCTGGCCGCAGCCTTCGCGGCAGGCGCACTCAATGCCGTCGCAGGCGGCGGCAGCTTTCTGACCCTGCCTGCGCTGGTCTTTACCGGCGTGCCGCCCGTAGTGGCCAATGCCACGGGCACCGTGGCCCTGTTACCCGGCTATATGGCCGGTGCCTGGGGCTTCAAGGACGATATGGCTGCGCCGCCCGGCCTGTCGATGAAGCAGGTGGTGGTGCTGTCGCTGATTGGCGGCTCCGCCGGTGCGGCGCTGCTGCTGTTCACGCCCGACGCCACCTTCCGCAAGGTCGTGCCCTGGCTGCTGCTGGCCGCCACCGCCATGTTTGCCTTTGGCCCGCAACTACGCGCCTGGGCCTCCCGCAAAACCGCTGACACAGATGCTGTGCCCTCCATCGCCAAAGCAGCCGTGGGCATGCTGGTGGTGGCTATTTATGGCGGCTACTTCAATGGCGGCCTGGGCATTTTGCTGCTAGCCCTGTTTGGCCTGCTGGGCCAGACCCAGCTCAACGCCATGAACGGCATGAAGAATCTGGTGTCCGCCCTGCTCACTGCGATTGCCGTGGTCATCTACGCCGTGGGCGGCATTGTGGAATGGAAGCAAGCCCTCATCATGATGGTGGCCGCCACACTGGGCGGCTACCTGGGCGCCCGCGTGGCGCGCAAGATTCCTGCACACATCATGCGCTGGGGCATTGTGGCGACGGGGCTGGTGATGGCGGGGTTGTTCTTCGCCAAGGGCTGATTCAGCCACCTCAAAACAAAAAGCCTTCTCTGTAGCAACATGGCTTTGAGAAGGCTTTTTTGTGAGCACTCCGCGCTTTATACATAAGCGCGAGAGGCCAATTTGACTTAGTTTTTAGAGCAGCCGCGCCTTCACCGTCTTACCCTTGACCTTGCCGTTGTTGAGCTTGGCGCAGGCGGCCGCCGCAATCTTGCGGTCCACCGCCACATAGGTGGAAAAGTCGTTGACGCTGATCTTGCCGATCTGGTCGCGGCTATAGCCGAAGTCGGCGCACATGGCGCCCATCACGTCACCAGCGCGAATCTTCTCTTTACGGCCACCAATAATCTGGATGGTCATCATGGGCGGCAGCAGCTCGCCACCGGCGGCAGGCGTGAGTTCGTCCAGCGGATAGAACTGCGAGGCGCGGCCTTGCAGCTGCTCAATCTTGCCTACGCTGCCCATCTCGTCCATGCTGACCAGATTCAGCGCCAGGCCTTCGGCATCGCCCCGGCCCGTGCGGCCAATGCGGTGGATATGCACTTCCGAGTCGGGCGTCACATCTACGTTGATGACAGCGGACAAGTCGGCAATGTCGAGGCCACGCGCTGCCACGTCGGTGGCGACCAGCACGCTGCAGCTCTTGTTGGCAAACTGCACCAGCACCTCGTCACGCTCGCGCTGCTCCAGCTCGCCAAACAGTGCCAGGGCGCTAAAGCCCTCGGCCTGCAGAGCTTGCACCACATCGCGACATTGCTGCTTGGTGTTGCAAAAGGCTATCGATGATTCTGGGCGGAAGTGGGCCAGCAGCTTTGACACCGTGCTCACTTTTTCTCTAGCGCCCACTTCGTACCAGCGCTGCTCAATCTTGCCCGCGCTGTGCTGCGCGGCGACCTTGACGGTCTGCGGGTCGCGCATGAAACGGTTGGCCAGATTGGCAATGCCTTCGGGGTAAGTGGCCGAGAACAGCAGGGTCTGGCGATCGGCCGGGCACTGCTCTGCCACGGTGACGATGTCGGCAAAAAAGCCCATGTCCAGCATGCGATCGGCTTCGTCCAGCACCAGGGTCTTGAGGTTGCTGATGTCCAGCTTGCCGCGTTCCATCAAATCCATCACACGGCCGGGCGTGCCGACGACGATGTGGGCGCCGTTTTCCAGCGAAGCAATCTGGTTGCGCGAAGGCACGCCGCCATAGACGGTGACGACCTTGATATTGTCCTGCGCGCGCGCCAGACGGCGGATTTCGGTGGCCACCTGATCGGCCAGCTCACGCGTGGGGCACAGCACCAGCGCCTGCACGGCAAACCAGCGCGGGTTCAGGCGGTCAACAATGGGCAGGCCGAAGGAAGCCGTCTTGCCGCTGCCGGTGCTGGCCTGGGCGATCAGGTCCTTGCCCTGCAGCGTCAGCGGCAGGCTGGCGGCCTGAATAGGCGTCATCTGCGCATAGCCCAGTTGCTGCAGGTTGGCCAGCATTTCGGGAGACAGGGGCAGCGTCGAAAAAGCGGCGGAATCAGTGGCCTTGACGGCGCTGGTGGAGGTGTTCATGGGCGCAATTATCCCGGGACTGCGTGCTCCAAGTTGTGCAGGTGACTATTCACGGCAGCACATGCGGGTTGACCCTCTCAAATTCATAGCAATCGCCCCCTAGCCTTGCAAGGCGGCCCTTCTGTAGCCATTTCAGTGCCGTATTTCAGTCCCCAAAAACATCGATAGAGACATGCACCCATTCCTCTCCCGCAGCTTCTGCGCTCTTGCTACCGCTGCTTCACTGATCGCACTGCCCACTCTGGGCGCAGAACTGGACCCACAACCCATCAAGCCCGAGCTGCAGCGCCTGATTGACCAGATGTATCCCAGCATGCGCAGCGTTTATGAAGACCTGCATGCCAACCCCGAGCTGGGCTTTCAGGAAACCCGCACCGCCGCCAAGCTGGCGACCGAGATGCGCAAGCTGGGTTTTGAGGTCACCGAGGGCATTGGCAAAACCGGTCTGGTCGCCATCTACCGCAACGGCACAGGCCCCACAGTCATGGTGCGAACCGAGCTGGATGCCCTGCCCATGGAGGAAAAAACCGGCCTGCCTTATGCCAGCAAAGCGAAGGCCCAGTACAACGGCAAGGAGAGCTTTGTCACCCACAGTTGCGGCCACGATATGCACATGACCAGCTGGCTGGGAACTGCGCAGGCTTTGCTGGGCATGAAGGACCAATGGAAGGGCACGCTGATGTTTGTGGCCCAGCCCTCCGAAGAAACGGTGACAGGCGCCAAGGCCATGCTGGCCGATGGCCTGTTCAAGAAATTCGGCAAGCCCGACTATGCGTTTGCACTGCATACCGGCTCCATGCCCTATGGAACCGTGGGCTATGTGGCCGGTGCTGCCACCTCCAACTCGGACTCGCTGGACATCACTTTCCACGGGCGCGGCAGTCACGGCTCCATGCCAGACAAAGGCATAGACCCTGTGCTGATGGCATCGCGCTTTGTGGTCGATGTGCAGGGCGTCATCAGCCGCGAAAAAGACCCCATGGAGTTTGGCGTGGTCACGGTGGGGGCCTTCAATGCGGGCAGCGCAGGCAACATCATTCCCGATCAGGCCCGCCTGCTGGGCACGATTCGCAGCTACAAAAGTGAGGTGCGCAGCAAGATGCACGAAGGCATCGAACGCACGGCCAAGGCCGAAGCCGCCATGGCCGGTGCGCCAGCCCCTGAAATCAAGCTGATCAAAGGCTCGGACGCCGTGGTCAATGATGCCGCCCTGGTGGGGCGCACCGTCAAACTGTTCAAGACCGCGCTGGGCGACAAGAACGTGATTCCCATCCCGCCCGCCACCGCCAGCGAGGATTTTTCGGACTTCATCAACCAGGGCGTGCCGTCCATGTTCTACATCCTGGGCGTGTATGACCCCAAGAAGGTGGCCGAGGCCAGCCAGCCCGGTGGCAAGCCCCTGCCCTTCAACCATTCACCGTTCTTTGCCCCAGACCCCGAGCCCACCTTCAAGACCGGCGTGCAAACCATGACGCTGGCCGTCATGAATGTGATGCAGTAAACCTCAGGCGCCCGCCTGCGGCTCCATGCGCATGGGAATGGTCACCGGCCCATCGTTGACCAGATGCACCTGCATGTCTGCGGCGAATTCGCCGGTCTGCACCACGGGGTGCGCGGCGCGGGCCTGGTCCACAAAGTAGTTGTACAGGCGCCGGCCTTCATCGGGCGCGGCGGCGGCAGTGAAGCTGGGGCGGTTGCCGCCCCTGGTGTCCGCCGCCAATGTGAACTGGCTGACGATGAGAAGGCCGCCACATCCGCCCTTGCCATCCACGTCCTGCACGCTTTTGTTCATCTTCCCGGCGTCGTCGCTGAAGATGCGCAGCTTGAGCATCTTGGCCAGCAGCTTGTCTGCCTCGGCCTCGGTATCGCCTTTTTCGGCGCAGACCAGCGCCAGCAGGCCTTGCTCAATCTGGCCAATGACCTGGCCATCGATTTCCACACGCGCACTTTTCACGCGCTGTATCACGCTGATCATGGTTTCAAACTCAATGAATTGCTATTGTTTTGATTGTCGCAGCGCTTGATATGCAAGGACTACGCGCTGTTTTTACCCAAATCCTCGGGCAAGCTGCCGTCCGCCACTTCGCTATGGGTTTCCATGCCCATGGGCAGCATTTCTATGCGCGCATACAGGCCAGGCACAACTTTCAGCAGGGCTGCTTCAATACCCGAGCGCACCTGGGCCGCATGCTGCACCGTCCAGTGCCCCGGCACATGCATGTGCAGGTCCACAAAGCTTCTCTCGCCCGCGCTGCGGGTTGAGACATTGTCAAAGTGCACGCCGGTCTGGGTGGCGAATTCCTGCAGCGCCGCGTCAATGCATTCGCGCTCCGAGCTGTCCAGCGCCTTGTCCATCAGGCCCTGCGAGGATTGCCAGACCAGTTGCCCGCCCTGAATCAGGATATTGAGTGCAACCGCGATGGCCACCAGTGGGTCCAGCCACAGCCAGCCCGTCCATTTGGCGGCCATCAGGCCCACCACCACGCCAACGGATGTCCAGACATCGGTCATCAGGTGCCTGGCATCGCCCTCCAGCGCCATGGAACGGTGCTCACGCGCCGAGCGGAACATGACCCAGGCCAGCAGCCCGTTGAAGCCGGTGCTGACCAGCGACAGCAGCAAGCCCCAGCTCAGTTGCTCCAGCGGCTGCGGCGCAAACAGTCGCGCAATGGCCGCCCAGAGGATGGCAATGCTGGCGCCAATGACCAAAATGCCTTCAAAACCTGCCGAGAAATATTCGGCCTTGTGGTGCCCGTAGGGGTGGTCCTCATCGGCGGGACGCTCGGCAATCGTCACCATGCCCAGTGCAAACATGGCCCCAGCCAGGTTGACAAAGGACTCCATCGCATCCGACAGCAAGCCGACTGACCCGGTCAGCCACCAGGCCAGGGTCTTGAGCACGATGGTGAGCAATGCCACCACCACGGAAATCCGCAGCAGGTTGCGGGGCTTCAGCCACACGGGAGAGTTCTTCGCCAAAGCGTTGCTCCTGTCAAAAAGACCTTTGCTGGATGCGTAAGGCAGAGCACTGGCAAATACGCCCTCAATCCTCCGGGGTCTGGAAGGATGGCGAGATATCCGCGACACTCTGCCTGTATTCGAATCCAATTCAATAAAAATGCTCCCAGAGAGGGAGGTGCATGCCCGATATATTTCAAACGCAGCGGCAGAGGGACGAAGATGCCATGCTGCAACTCATTGCTGACACCACATCAGCCATGTTGGCCTATTTTGAGGCCGGCACACAGATGTGTCGCTTTGCCAATGCCCGCTATGCCGGGTATTTTGGCAAGCTGCCGCACGAGGTCATAGGGCTGACGGTGCGCGAGATCGTGGGCAAGGATATCTGGGAGCAGATCAACAGCTATCTGCTGCCGCTGGAGTCCGGCATTTTCGAGACCGTGCGCTACACCCGCCAGGCACGGGATGTTGACGGGAATCTGCAATACATAGAAACCGTGCTGCGCCCCCATGTGTTTGAGGGCAAGCTAGCAGGCGTTGTGGCCCTGGTCAGTGACGTCACCCACCACCATCAGCTGACCCAGCAGATGCGCGCCAGCGAAGAGCGCATGCGCAAGTTTGCCGCGATTACGACAGAAGCCATCGTGCTGCACCGCGAAGGTCTCATCATCGACGGCAATGATGCGCTGGTGCGCATGACGGGCTACACCCTTGAAGAGCTGCGCGGCACCGCAATTCTGGACTACGTGGCGCCCCAGTTCCGCCTGCGCGCCCTGCAGTACATGCGCAGCGAGCGCGAGGACAGCTACCAGTCGGGCCTGATTCGCAAGAATGGCGAGTTCGTGCCCGTGGAGGCAGAAGCCAAGAGCATGCCGGGCGTCAATGACGACTACCGCATTGTTCTGCTGCGCGATATGACAGCCAGCATCCAGACCAGCCAGCGGCTGGACTATCTGACCCAGCATGACCTGCTGACCCGGCTGCCCAACCGCTCTCACCTGAATCAGTTGCTACAAAAATCATTGCAGCAAGCCCGCACCCAGCAATCAAGAATCGCTGTATTGAGTCTGGATCTGGACCAGTTCAAGGCGGTCAACGATTCGCTCAGCCACCATGCTGGCGACTTGCTGCTGAGCGAGATGGCGCAGCGTCTGCGCAATGCGCTGCGGCCCTCAGAGGTGGTGGGCCGCATCGGTGGCGATGACTTTGTCGTGCTGCTGACAGACAACCCCAGCCTGCTGGATGCCGAGGCACGGGCCACGCAGCTGCTGCAGGTGGTGGAGGCGCCTTATCAGATTGAGGGAACGCAGCTGGTCATCTCGATGAGCATAGGCATTGCCATGTTTCCCAAGGATGCCAGCAGCCCTGAAGAGCTGCTGAGCAATGCCGAGGCTGCCATGCACATGGCCAAGAGCCGGGGCCGCAGCTTTGTGCAGTTCTACACCCCGGCGCTGGAAGGCCGCTCCACCCGCATGCTGATGCAGGAGCAGATGCTGCGCATGGCGGTGGATCAGGGCGAGTTCGAGCTGCACTACCAGCCACAGATCCATCTGCAAAGTGGCGAGCTGGCAGGCTTTGAAGCGCTGGTGCGCTGGAAGCATCCGCACAGGGGGCTGGTGTCTCCCGACGAGTTCATTGGCTTTGCCGAGAACCGCGGCCTGATCGCCGCAGTGGACCGCTGGGTGCTGCACGAGGCCTGCCGTCAGGCCTACGCCTGGCAGAAAGCGGGCTACCCCAGCGTTCCCATTGCGGTAAACCTGTCGGCACAGGAATTTCGCCAGCGCGATGTGCTGCAGGAGGTTCGCCAGGCCCTGGAACGCACGGGGCTTGAGGCCCGCCTGCTGCACATCGAGCTGACCGAATCCACGCTGATGCAGTCGGGCGGCCAGACACCGGATGCACTGCACGCACTCAAGGCTCTGGGCGTGGGTCTGGCCATTGATGACTTCGGCACCGGCTACTCTTCGCTGGCCTATCTGCGCAAACACCCCATCGACCGACTCAAGATAGACCGATCCTTTATTTCCGACCTTCCGCATAATCCGGATGCAGCCGCCATCGTGGGGGCCATCGTTCAGATGAGCCACAGCCTGCACCTGGAAGTCGTTGCCGAGGGTGTGGAGAACCCTGCCCAGCAAGCCCTGCTCGAACAGATGGGTTGTGACATGATGCAAGGGTTTCTGGTGTCTGCGCCGCTGTCTGCCGACGGGGCGCAGCTCTGGATGTCGCGACACTGTCACCCTCTGCAAAGACAATAGTGCATGCCTCCCAAAACTCCAAATACCACTGACAAGCACAGCAGCACGTTCCACACCGAGGCCCCTCAGGCGTTGGCCCATGTGCAGCAGCTGTACAAGGAACAGATTGAGCATCTGCGCGCCGCCATGCAGCGCTTTGTCGCGGGCGAAACACCGGCAGCACCCATCCACGCCTACTACCCGTTTGTGCGCATCAAGACCACCACCGTGGCGCGCACCGACACCAAGCTGACCTATGGCTTCGTCGAAGGCCCGGGCACTTACGAAGCCACCCTCACCCGGCCCGACCTGTTCGCCACATACTATGGCGAGCAACTGCGCCTGCTGATTGCTCACCACCATGTGGCGATTGAAGTCGGCCTGAGCGACAAGCCCATTCCCATTCACTTCTCGTTCGCAGAAAACGATCACATCGAAGGCTCTCTGCCGCCTGAGCGTCGTCTGTTGATGCGCGATGTGTTTGATCTGCCCGATCTGGAATCCATGGACGACGGCATTGCCAACGGCACCTGGCGCCCGCAGCCCGGCGAGGCACTGCCGCTGTCGCTGTTCACCGCCCCGCGCGTGGATTACTCGCTGCACCGCTTGCGCCACTACACGGGTACAGCACCCGAGTGGTTCCAGAACTTCGTGCTGTTCACCAACTACCAGTTCTACATCGACGAGTTCATTCGCCTGGGCCATGCAGAAATGGCCAGGGAAGACAGCGAATACATCGCCTTCATCGAACCCGGCAATGTGGTCACGCGCCGCGCAGGCCTGCCCGCTGAAGCCGTCGATGAGCTGGGCGCCGCCCCGCCCCGCCTGCCGCAAATGCCTGGCTACCACCTGGTGCGTGCTGATAAAAGCGGCATCACCATGGTCAACATCGGTGTGGGCCCGGCCAATGCCAAGACCATTACCGACCATATCGCCGTGCTGCGCCCCCATGCATGGATGATGCTGGGCCACTGCGCTGGCCTGCGCAACAGCCAGCAACTGGGCGACTACGTGCTGGCCCACGCCTATGTGCGTGAAGACCATGTGCTGGATGAAGAGCTGCCGCTGTGGGTGCCCATTCCCGCACTGGCTGAAATCCAGCAGGCACTGCAGCAGGCCGTGGGCGATGTCACGCAGATGGAGCGTGTGGACCTCAAGCGCATCATGCGCACCGGCACCGTGGCCAGCACCGACAACCGCAACTGGGAGCTGCTGCCCAACAACCTGCCGCAACTGCGCTTCAGCCAGAGCCGCGCCGTGGCGCTGGACATGGAATCTGCCACCATTGCAGCCAATGGCTTCCGTTTCCGCGTGCCTTATGGCACTTTGCTGTGCGTGAGCGACAAACCGCTGCACGGTGAAATCAAGCTTCCCGGCATGGCCAACCATTTCTACCGGGAGCGTGTGGACCAGCATCTGCGCATTGGCATGCGCGCTGTGGACATCCTGCGCGAAGGCGGAACCGACCGTCTGCACAGCCGCAAGCTGCGCAGCTTTGATGAAGTGGCTTTTCAGTAAATTTCCGACCGCATGCCCGAGTTAGATTTTTTTGCCATGACCATGGCTGTCTCCGTCAACCTCATGGCCGTAGCCTTTGCCATGCCATGGTTCATGGGACAGCAAGTCAGCGCTTCAGCCCGCCGCAGCCAGCAGTTTCTGCTGCTGCAGGGGCTGTCGTGGGTCATGCTGCTGAGCTCCATCCTCATACAGTCGCCCATATGGAGCACCGTACTGGCACTGTTTTCGTTCGTCATCGCGGTGATTTCTCTCGTGCGGCTCAGTCGCGCTCTGCTCGGCTGGCTGGGCCCTCGCTCCAAAGCTCTGCAGCAGTTGCTCAACATCTCCTGCGTGCTGGGGGCATTGGGGTACATGGCCCTGGCCCAGTCACCCACGGGGCGCAATGCCTGGTTTTTTGGCAGCTACGGCATCAGTCTCTTTCTTGTCGGCAGCCTGGCTCTCAGACCCCATACCGAGGTTGGCCGCCTCTGGCGCTACATGCTGTTCGGCGTAAGCCTGTGCATGAGCCTGATCCTGCTGCTGCGCAGTTTTCTCACCCTCAATCCCGGCTGGCTGCTGCAGTACACCGTAGAAGATGATTCACTGAGCCTGCTGTGGACGACTGTGCCGCCCATTGGCAGCGTGGTGCTGCTGCTGGCCATTTTGCTGGCCTGGCATGACGAGGCGCAGCGCACCAAACGCGAGCAGCACCAGCAAGACCCGCTGACCGGGCTGCCACACCGGCACACCCTGACGCAGCAGGCGCAGACCATGTTGCAGCGTGCGCAGCGCAGCCATCAGCCGTTTTCCATCGTGCTGCTGGAGATGGATCAGCTCCAGCAAATCAATCGCCTGCGTGGCAACCAGGTCGGCAATGATGCGCTGCAGCTGCTGTCGCTGGTGCTGCAAAAGCAAATGCGTGGTGATGAAGTCGCCGCACGCTGGCGCGCTGAATCTTTTTGCCTGCTGGTTCATACCGATGCGGCAGGCATACGCGCTTTGTGCACCCGCCTCAAATCGGCCATTCAGCTGGGAATGCAGCATGAGCTGCACCTGCACCTGAGCTTCAGCGCTGGCTGCGTGCATGTGCCCGAAGTCTGGAGCGAGCTGGAATTCGACGATCTGGTGGATGAAGCCACCCGCGCCCTGAACCAGGCTAGAAAGACTGGCCCCGGTGGGCTCAAGATCATTTCGCTGCAGGCCCCGTTTCATGAGCAGGAGCCGCCCGCCATCCCGGCGCAGGCCGATGCCGCGCACACCTGAGCTGTCCCCCGCCTGATTTTTCAGCCGCCGAAGCCGTGCGGATGCCCGACCAAGAAAAAACCCGCACAGAACCCGGCTAACATTTTCCGACTCAAACGCACTCACCTCTCTGGAGACAAAAATTATGGCAATCCAAACCGTAGGCATCATTGGCGCAGGCACCATGGGCAATGGCATCGCACAGGCATGCGCCGTGTCGGGCATCAACGTGGTGATGGTGGATATTTCTGAAGCTGCCGTGCAAAAAGGCTTGGCTACCGTGGCGGGCAGCCTGGATCGCCTGATCAAAAAGGAAAAGATCAGCGAAGCCGACAAATCTGCAGCGCTGGCGCGCATCAAGACATCGACCAGCTATGACGATCTGAAGAGCACGCAGCTGGTGATCGAAGCCGCCACCGAAAACTTCGACCTCAAGGTCAAGATCCTCAAGCAGCTGGACGAAATGCTGCCCGCCGAAGTGCTGGTGGCCACCAACACCTCGTCCATCTCGATTACCAAGCTGGGCGCTGTGACCAAGCGCGCCGACAAGTTCATCGGCATGCACTTCTTCAACCCCGTGCCCATGATGGCACTGGTGGAGATTATTCGCGGCCTGCAGACCAGCGACGCCACGCATGATGCCGTCAAGGCCCTGGCCGAAGCGCTGGGCAAGAGCCCCATCACCGTCAAGAATGCCCCCGGCTTTGTGGTCAACCGCATTCTGGTGCCCATGATCAACGAAGCCTTCCAGGTGCTGAGCGAAGGCACCGCCACTGCCGAAGACATCGACGCCGGCATGAAGCTGGGCTGCAACCAGCCCATCGGCCCACTGGCTCTGGCTGACATGATTGGTCTGGACGTGTGCCTGGCCGTGATGGAGGTGTACCTGGAAGAGTTTGGCGACAGCAAGTACCGCCCCTGCTACCTGCTGCGCGAAATGGTGGCTGCGGGCCGTCTGGGCCGCAAGACCGGCCAGGGCGTGTACACCTACTGAGCCTAGTACAGGCCATGAACCCAGGGGCGCATGCAGCGGCATGCGCCTTTTTTTATTCAGCGTCTAGGGTCTGTTGAGATTTAGACGGGGATCGCGTTGCGCTGGATGCTAGGCGCATGACCGCAGCAATGCTCATGCCTTGCGAGGGCATGCAACAACGCAGACGGCCTCCTGTCGCAGCAACCCGAAGGGAAGGAATCTGGCCGCTCGCCACTCGTCGTTGCGCTTCCGTTATGGGGATACATCGGGTGAGCACCCGCACGGCGTCACGCGCCTAGATTGGCAAACGGCCAGAATCCTTCTCGCCCCCGCTTAATTCTCAACAGACCCTAGCCCTTCACCTCCGCCAGCAAGCGGCGCACGGCCATGGCCAGCGACTGGGTTTCGCCCACCCAGTAACGGGCATCAGCCCCCAGACTGCGCGCTGCCTGCTGCAGCCACTCCAGCGCCCACTCAGGCTCGGTGGTGGTTACCAGGACCTGGGCTGCGCCATGGTAGGACTCTTTGACTTCCAGCTGCCCCCTGCCCCAGAGGCTTTGCTGCAGCACATCGCGCAGCGCCTGAATATCGACCTGCGGCTGAATGACCCGCGCCCCTTTTTTCGCGTCTTTCGGCCTGGGCGGTGGCGGCAAGGAAATGCGGGCCTGCACCAGCAGCTGCGCCGTATCCAGCGCCGCCACATAAGCACCCTGCCGGTAGGCCAGCACCGCCAGCCGCTTGCGCCGCGTCAAACCAGAAACCAGCACACAGCCACCCGCCAAAACAGCCTTTCCCTCAGTCACCATCTGCGCAAAGCGCTCTGCTTTTTGAAGTGCCTTTTCAGGCTCCGCACTCCAGAACTGCAGCAGCAAGCGGGGAGTCTGCTCAATCGCTGTTCCCAGTCGTTTGAGGACTTCCAGCATCTGCTCCCTGGGCACCACATCTGACTGAATTTCAACCGCCAGTGGCCGCCCTGCAGCCAGTTGCTCCAGCCTGCGCTTGCAGTCGGCCAGCTCGCCGTCGCTGCCCATCAGGCCCATGCTCAGCAGCAGCGTATCGCCGTGGATATAGGTCTGCACCGGCATGCCCTCACCCAGATCGACCACCGCCAGCGCCCGAGCCTCTTCGGCGCTGGCGGTGCGCACGGCGGCCAGCAACGTCACTTCATGGCAATGCACGCCGTCGGCCACCACCGCTGCCCCCTGCTTCCAGGCCAGTGCGCGCAGTTCGGGAAACATGTCTTCCAGACCGTAGCCCATGGCCACAACAGAGCGGCCAATGGCTAGCAAATCGCGTGGCATCTCGCCATGCTGCACGCCCGGTCCGGCCACGGCCTGCGCCTTGAAAAGCTGCTGCCATGCGGGCGAATAGTCGGCCTCGGGCTTCCAGTCGGGCAGCAACTGAGCCAGATAACTTTCTGCATCCGCCACGGAATCAAAGCGGGCCACCATCACGCATTCGCCGCTGTTATTGCCCGAAAACGCCTGCCAGACGCGAATGGATGGCTCTGTGGACCTGTGCGGCGCAGCCCCACGCTTGCGCCCCATGCAGCCGTGGCGCAGGCTGGGCTGCGCCAGCCGCGCACGCTGCAGACGCCAGCCTTCCAGAATTTCCTGGGCATTGCGCGCAGGCAAGCCACCGTCGTGGAACGAGCAGCCCTGCATACGCTGGTCGGGCGTGATGGAGACAAAATCCACACCCGCCCCGCAGTCGCCGCTGCCATCGGCACCATCAAACAAGCGGGGCAGCGGCACGGTAGAGCCAAAGCACACAGAGAGGCGACAGGCCAGCGGCGCATCCTGCACGATGGCTGCCAGCTGCGCCTTGCCTTGCGGCCCCAGATGCCTGTGCAAGTCCGGGCCGATATACGACAGCAGCGACACATCGTGGCAACCCAGCGCCGCAAGCTCGGCCAGCCTCTGGGGCAGCGTGCTCAAAGCGACTGTATCCACCAGCAAATTGGCGCCCCAGACCTGCCCGTGGCTAGTCAGCACCTGCGCCGCATCGCGCCAGCGCGGGTCTTCGTAGATGGACAGCCGCACCTGGCCCAGCCGCCCCGCATAGCGCGCAAAGCTGCTGCTGCGAATCAGCAGACCATTGGTGGTGACATTGAGGGCCAGCGCCGTGGTTTCATGCAGTTCTTCCACCAGATCGGCAAAGCCGCGAAACGCAAACGGTTCACCGCCGCCAAAAGCCACTTCCAGCACCCCGGCTTCACCCAGATCGCGCAGCGTCTGGGCGGCCGATTGCACGGTCCACGCACTCTCGCGCTGCACATCACGCGAGCAGAAATCACAGCTCAGATTGCACTTGTTCGTAATGCCAAACATGGCCACGCGGGGCACCACGCGCCGCAGATGCTGGGTGGCAGCGCTCTGCAGCCGGACATGGGTTCCACTGGCCGGATGAAAGCGCAGCAGGGCGCCATCCAGCGCGTAGTCTCTGAACCCATGGCGCTGCGCCTTGCCTATCAGCGCCGCAGCCTGCCACGGCAGCGTTTCTTCAGTCTTCACCGCTGTCTCCTCTTCTATCATCGGGCGCATGTCGATTCGGCCTCAATACCATATCCGCCCCAGCCCGCAAGGCCCTCTGGCCTGGGATGTGCGCAAGCTCATCGCACATGCCGAGGCGCTGCAGCTTCAGCCCCGCCTTGTGCCCCTGAGTGCCATTGCCGAGCTGGACCAGCGCTACTGGTTCAGCGAACCGGGCGACGAACCCACACCGCGTGCCATTGCACAGCATATGCGGCTGGTGGAAGCCGCCGATACGGCCTACCCCATTTTGCTGGACGCCGAAGGCCGCCTGATGGATGGCATGCACCGCGCCGTCAAGCGGCTGGTGCAGGGCCAGCAGGACATCTGGGCGCTGCAGTTACCCACCACGCCCGCGCCAGACTTTATCGGCGTGGCGGCAGACGATCTGCCCTACGAGGACTGAGGGCAGCACCATCAAAAATAGTAGCTGACCGCGCTTATTGAATAAGGACCTGCAGCAGATTGCGCCTTGATTCGTGCATTCTCCGCACAAGCGCCCTCACCCCTGCGGGCGACTGGCGTCATCAACATGGGTTAGCGTATGCGCTTCACCAACCCAAGGAGATCACCATGGCCCAACTCGACAAGGTTCTGTACACCGCCCACGCCCACACCACCGGTGGCCGCGAAGGCGCATCGCGCACCGATGATGGTCGCCTGGACATTCAACTGACCTCCCCCGGTGGTGCGGGCAAGGGCACCAACCCCGAGCAGCTGTTTGCCGCTGGCTACTCTGCCTGCTTTATCGGCGCCATGAAGGCCGTGGCTGCCCGCCAGAAAATCACGCTGCCCGCTGATCTGTCGGTGGATGCTGAAGTGGACCTGGGCCCCGTGGGCGAAGTGTTCGGCATTGCCGTGCGCATGAGCATCCACCTGCCCGGCATGGACAAAGCCGCTGCGCAGCAACTGGTGGATGCCGCACACCAGGTCTGCCCCTACTCCAACGCGACACGCGGCAATATTGGCGTGACCCTGACGATCGCATGAATTTAAGGGCACTCCCCTGAGGCGCTGCGCGCCTTCCCCTCGCTCTCGCAGTGCTTTGCACTGCGGGCAAGGGGACAACACGGGCCGCCCATGCGGCTGAGCTGCGGGGCGGCGGGGCCGCCTAGGCCCTTGCTCGGTGTTTCTGGCTTGGGCAGCACCAGTTTTTAAGTTATCACCCCGAATCGGACCTTGCGTCCGTTTTTTTAGGCCCTGTGCTGCGCCCACAGCGCACCGGGTTGCGGCTGGTATTGCTGCAGCTGCAAATCCCACAGCCCTTCCACCACCAACGGGCCCGCAATATCGTGGCTGGCATAGCGCACCAGCGCCAGCTGCTGCACGTCTATCGATAGCTGGGGCGAGCCGATGCCAACGGCCTGTAGCTGATCCACCGCCCATAGCAGCGGCAGCTCTCTGGCGTAGTGGCCCAACGTCACATGCGGCTGGTAATGCCAACCCTCCATGGGCGGCCAGGGCTGCAGCGCATCATGCAGCAGGGTCAACACCTCAGCGCCCTGGGTAACGGCCAGATAAGGCACGGTGGTGAAGCTGCCCACGCCCTGCAGTTGCACGGCAAATGGCGCGGCGGCCAGTTCTTTCAGCGTGGCCAGATCGGCCTGCAGGCGCTCTGGCCCAAATTCGGCCACGGCATGGGGCGCTGCATCGCACAGGCCGCGGTAGGCCAGCGTCAGGTGCGGCTGACGGGTGTAGCGCGCCAGCAGCGCATCGCCCAGCGCATGGCGGGCGGCCTGCACCGTGGCGTTGACCGCCTCAGAATTCACCAGCACCACCCAGACCGCACACCAGGGGCAGCCTTGGTGCCACTCGGCAAAATCGCGGTCTTCGCAGGGCTGGGACAAGTCATGGCTGGTGTTCATGAACCGCAGTGTGCCAGCTTGGCCTTAGCGCCTCGCAAAGTCAGAGATTCAGTCAAATCGCACTCCAGCCTCCATCAGTCATGCGCCTTCAGCTATCAAATCAAAAGCAATGTGCGCAACATCAAAGCCTCGTCAATTGCCGCCCGCGCATGGATTTGCGCATCACAATGGCTGCATGAGCGAACTGCAAGACCCCTCTCACCCCTATGCCGATCTCACGCCGGACTGCGTGATTGATGCGCTGTGCGCCACGGGTCTGCTGCCGGACGGGCGCCTGACTGCGCTCAGCTCCTACGAGAACCGCGTCTATCTGGCCCATCAGGACGATGGCGACAAGGTCGTGGCCAAGTTCTACCGCCCCGGCCGCTGGAGCCGTGCGCAGATTGAGGAGGAACACGCCTTCTCGCAAGAGCTGGCCGCCAAGGAGATACCCGTCGTTGCGCCGCTGGTGCTGCAAGGCCGCACCGTGCATGAGCACGCAGGCTTTCTGTTCAGCGTCAGCCCCTGGCGCGGCGGGCGCAGGCCTGAGCTGGACGACTGGGAAGTGCTGGAGTGGATTGGCCGCTTTCTGGCGCGCATCCACACCGTGGGCTCGGCCCAGCCCTTTGCCCACCGCCCCGCGCTGGACTTGCAAAGCTTTGGCCATGAATCCATGCGCTATTTGCTGGACAACGATATCGTCGCCATCGAGGTGCGCAGCCGCTGGCAGCAAGCCTGCGAAACCGCTCTTGCCTTGATAGCACCTGCCGCAGATGGAATGAGCGCTGCGGGCCATTTTGGCTTGCAAAGCGCCAAACAGATTCGCCTGCACGGCGACTGCCACCCCGGCAATATTCTGTGGACGCCGCTGGATGACAGCGGCCACGGCGGCCCGCATTTTGTGGATCTGGACGACGCCCGTAGCGGCCCTGCCGTGCAGGATTTGTGGATGCTGCTGTCGGGCGACCGGGGCCAGCAGACCCAGCAACTATCGGCCCTGCTGGAGGGCTATGAGCAGTTTCGCCCCTTTGACCGGCGCGAGCTGGCCCTGATCGAGCCACTGCGCACGCTGCGCCTGCTGCACTACAGCGCCTGGCTGGCGCGCCGCTGGCAAGATCCCATCTTTGCCATCAACTTCCCATGGTTCGGCACGCTGGACTACTGGCAAAGCCAGGTGGACATGCTCAACGAGCAGATCGAAGCCATGCAGGCCCAGCCTCTGTACGCCTGATTTGCCTTTGATTTGTAGCAGGCTCCCGCAGAAGCGGGCCTGAATCCCGCCCGCCAGCGTCAGACCAGACGCTGCGCACCACCCGCCATCACCCTACCCAATTGCATTGAATAGCGTGGGGTGAGACCACCAGCCCGGCCCGGCCTGTTTTACAGCCTTGCCGGGCTTTTTCATGCGCGTCTGATTTCAAGCCAAAAGCCGCCATAGCCTTTATTGAAATTGCGAATACAGCTTCTGTTTTAGTAGCAAAAAACCTGCGTCAAACGGCCCAAGCGCTGTCGCCCACAGGCTATTTCGCAGCCGCGTTATTTGTAAGAACTCATTGCATTGTGTATTTGCACCGCTGTTTTCAGCGGCTCGCCTTACACGCCACCGCACTGCTCCCAAGGAGAGCAGGCCGGCTTCGGGCCATCCACCTACCAAACAAAAGATCAAATACTACCAACTGTAGGAATTTGATAGACAAACGCTATGCACCAGTGCGCACAAAAACGGCTGCGATAGCTCCTACATATCGAATTAATTGAATTAATTAAATTCTCCTCACTTACACAAATTGCTTTTTTAAATGAGGAGACGGAAATGAATAGCAGCAAACAAACTGTGATCCAGCAAGCCACCGTTCTGGCTATTTCCGCTCTCCTGGCTGCCTGTGGTGGTGGCGGCGGTGGTGGCAGCAGCACCCCTGCATCCAGCCCCGCACCGGCTCCTGCAGCTTCTGCACCCGCACCTGCGGCAGCAACTCCGGCTCCTGCGCCCGCCCCAGCTCCCGCTCCAGCAGCGACCTCGGGTGTCTTCATCAGCGAAGTGGCCAACAATTTCTATAACAACAGCGTCAGCTGGTTCGAGCTGCACAACAGCTCTGACAAGGCCATCAACCTGGCCAGCTACCAGCTGCGCAGCCCCTCCATCGACCCATCCCCCACGGTGACGAACCAGACCATGGTGGAGTCCCAGACCTTCCAGCTGCCCAGCCTGGAAGTGCCCGCAGGCGGCTATGTCGTCATCAGCGCCCGCGCCACCACCGACCTCAAAGATTCCGCCAGCAACGTCTATGTGGCAGGCAGCGACAGCCGCGTGCCTTACTGGCAAGGCAGCACCGGTTTTGTGGAACTGCTGTCCGACGGCCAGACAGTGGACTTCATCCGCTTTGGCAGCAGCGCTGCAACGCCCACCACCGCAGGCAGCTGGACGGGCCCCAGCGTCACCGCCATGGATACCAGCGCCACCAGCTACAACAACGCACTGGTGCGCCCCGCAGGCAACTTCCGCCAGACCCGCTCTGCCAGCGACTGGATTCAGGTGAACTTCGCCACCCCCGGCGGCCCCAACGATGTACCCGCCGGTGTGGTGGACAGCGACAACGACGGCATTCCTGATTCGGCCAAGGTGGCTGGCGGCACTTACGCTGGCATGGACCTGTACGCCATGGGCGCACGCCGCGGCCAGCGCGATATGTTCATTCACGTGGACTATATGGACAGCAGCGATGCAGGCATCACCCCCAATGCCGATGCGCTGACCAAGGTGGCTCAGGCTTTTGCCAAGCACAACATTGCCGTGCACTTCGACGCTGGCAACCTGTTTGCCAGCGGCATCAGCCCTGCGCAGCACAATCTGGACGGCAACGTCAGCCACAAGCGCGCCTTCAGCCGCTGCACCATGCTGGTTCCTCCCAGCCAGGTGACGGCAGGCTGCAACAGCGCCTACAGCATCAAGTCCGCCAATATGGACATTCGCCGCAAGCCCATCTTCCGCTACCTGCTGCTGGCCAATTCCCAGCAAGCCAGCGGCAATGCCAGCGCCTCCGGCTCTGCCGAGCTGATTGGGGACGACTTCATGGTCACGCTGGGCAACTGGAACCTGAAGGCTGGCACCATCGCCCAGGTGAACTACCAGGCTGCGACCATCATGCATGAGCTGGGCCACACCCTGGGCCTGCGCCACGGCGGTGACGAAAACACCAACAACAAGCCCAATTACTTCAGCGTGATGAACTACTTCTACCAAATCACCGGTCTGCCCAGCCCCACCGGTGCCGGTGTGAACCAGCGCTACTACTACTGGCAGTCCAACTACCAGAACCAGTCCTTCCTGGGCTACTCGGGCGCCAACCCCTACCCTGAAGCCAAGATTGACGACGGCCCTCTGTCGGCCTCCTTCAAGATCGACTTCTCCAACGGCAGCGGCCAGGTTCTGGATGAGCGCAATCTGCAGGAAACACTGATGATTGGCCGTGGCGCGGATGCAGGCCAGTACGCAGACTGGAACCTGAATGGCCAAAGCGAAAGCAGCGCCCAGGCCATCGACCTGGACAAGAACGGCGTGCAATCCACCCTGCATGACCACGATGACTGGAGCAACATCATCCTCAACAGCCGCCGCTACCAGTTCGCCAACAACTCCGGCGTGCAAAAGCCCGGTCAGCGCACGCTGCTGACAGCTGTCACCGCAGCAACCGCAGCCTTCGATCCTCTGACCCAGCCTTTCCAGCGCACAGTGGAGGAAATCCTGCCCCCCAGCAGCCTGCTGCAGCGCCTGAGCCAGTCGCGCTGATCGCGTCAGACCACCCTCTCCAACCCAGGCCGCCTCCATTCAGAGGCGGCCTTTTTTACCCATCACCTGAATTTCACCTACACAGCGTAAGCAACCGCCTTCTTATCAATCCCCGCTCTATCCGACAGAAACCGCCCCGGCGCCACCTACGCAGCGGCCAAACATTGATTCATAAAGTTACTACTCACACAAATCTAGACAGAGGGAGCCCCTATGCATCGCCAACCATCGACCATCGCAGGTCACGCGGCGCTGTACGCCAGCTTGATAGTGGCAGGGCTGCTTTCCGCCTGCGGTGGCGGGGGCGGAGGCGAGTCGGCCGCTTCCACCACCTCCACAAGCACGCAGACCACGCAAGCGTCTCAAAGCACACAGACGCCGCAGGCATCTGCCGCAGAAAATTCCTCGGCCAGCACGTCGCAAAGCGTCACCCTCCCCTCTGCCGCACCCGCCGCCAGCGCTGTGCGCCTCAATACCCCCGCGGGTGCCCCTTCAGGCCTGTTCATCAGCGAAGTCGCCAGCAATGTGCACAGCAACACCGTCAGCTGGCTGGAGGTTTACAACAACACCGGCGCAGCGGTGGACCTGAGCCAATACAGCCTGCGCACACCCGCCATCAATCTTGGCACTCAGGCCGTCAGTGACAGCGTGAGCTTTGCCCTGCCGCAGCTCACACTGCCGGACAACAGCTACCTCGTCATTGGTGCGCAGGCCAGCACCGATCTGCAAAACGGCAGCGACCACATCTATATCGCCAATGCCAGCCAGCAAGCCCCTTACTGGCAAGGCCTCAACGGTTTTGCAGAACTGATCAGCAATGGTGCGACGGTGGACTTTGTGCGCTTTGGCAGCAGCACAGCCCAGCCCACCACGTCCGGTGCATGGTCCGGGCCTGCTGTGGTCGCCCTGCCCAACAGCGCCACCGACTACAACACGTCCATCGTGCGTCCTTTTGCGCGCTTTACCCAGACCCATACCGCCGGTGACTGGAGCGCCGTGAACTTCGCCACCCCCGGCGGCATCAACGATGTGGCAGCCGGTGTGAGCGACAGCGATGGCGACGGCATCCCCGATTCCGCCAAGCTCTATGGCGGCACCTATGGCGGCCTTGACCTGTACGCCATGGGCGCGCGCCAGGGCCAGCGCGATCTGTTCATTCACCTGGACTACCTCAGCAGCAGCGACCCCGGCGTCACGCCCGACATTCGCGCGCTGGACAAAATCGTGCAGGCCTTTGCCAAGCGGAAGATTGCCGTGCACTTTGATGCAGGCAATCTGTTCAGCACCAGCCTGCAGCCTGCACAGCACAACCTCAGCGGCGATGTCAGCCACCAGCGCCCAGCCCAGCGCTGCTCACAGCTGCGCCAGCCTTCTCAGCTGCTGGCGGGCTGCACCAGCGTCTATGCCACCAAGACGGCCAGCATGGATATCCGCCGCAAGCCCATCTTCCGTTATCTGCTGATGGCCAGCTCCCAGCAGCCCAGCGGGCTGTCTGGCGCATCCGGCTCGGCAGAGCTGGTGGGCGACGATTTTCTCGTCACGCTGGGCGGCTGGGGCCTGCAAAAAGGCAGCTGGCTGCTGGCCAACTACCAGGCCGCCACCATCATGCATGAGCTGGGTCACACCCTGGGCCTGCGCCACGGCGGCAATGAGGACGAGGTGGCCAAGCCCAACTACTTCAGCACCATGAATTACCTCTACCAGATCAGCGGACTGCCTTCGCTGACGGGCAACAGCTTCAATCAGCGCTATTACTACTGGCTGACCAACTATCAGAACCAGAGCGTGCCCGGCTATTCACCCAGCAACCCATTCCCCGAGTCGCTGCTGGACGACGGCCCACAAAGCGCCAGCTTCCGTATCGACTACTCTGACGGCAGCAGCCTTCCGCTCAACGAGAACAACCTCAATGAAAGCGTTCTGATTGGCCGCGGCACCGTGGCGGGCAGCTTTGCCGACTGGAACACCAATGGCACGCAGGACTCTGCGAACTACGCCATGGACATCAACCAGTCCGGCAGCAAGACAGAGCTGCGCGACTACAACGACTGGGCCAATCTGGTGATCAACCCGCGCCGCCAGAGCAATGCCAACAACTCCGGCATCATGCTGCCTGGCAGCGGCCACAGCGGCAGTTTCGACCCGCTGACCACACCGTTTCAGCCGCTGCAGTCGGATTGCCACCCCCTGCTGCGCCCTGGCCAGATTCAGCATTCGCATTGAACAATGAGCAGACCTCTGCAGGAAATGACTGTCATGCCTTATTTGCTTCGCTCCCTCATCGCTGTGCTGGCGGCCAGCGCAGCCCTGTGCCACGCCGAAAATCTGCAAATCACGCCTCAGCAGCGCCAGCAGGGGCTCAGCACAGCCATGCAGGTGGACGCGCAGGGCACGCTTAACTTCGAGCTACAAGGCCAGCACTGGCAAGTGCAAGGCTGGCCCGCCGATCTGCCGCGCCAGTTGGGCGCGCAGCAAGTGCAGTCGCTGTTTGCGCAGCATCCCGCCGGGCCCGTGCAGGCACTGCGCCTGAGCGAGCCGCGCCAGTCAAAACCGTGGCTGGAGGTGGTGAAGTCCGGGCGCACCGGCCGCCAGATTGCGCAGGGCTGGACTCTGCACGCCATCAGCCAGCAAGGCATACAGATCATGGATGCGCAGCAGAAGCTACATGCCCTCAGTGCGGGTCAAAGCCTGAAGCTCAAAGGCAGCGGCTGCCAGAAGCTGCATCTGCTGGCAGTGGATATTCCAGCCGAGTCTGCGGGCACCGCAACCGAGCAGGAGCCGCGAGCAGACTGGTACCTCAGGACAGCACCTCAATGCTGATTCAGCAGCGCCCCTCGGCCCTGCAGGCGGGCACGGGTTGACCACGGGAATCGCGCCACTGCACCGCGCCGTCCTGCGCTGATGGCTCGGCCGCCTGCACCGGATAAGTGGATGGCGCTGGCGAAGCGGGTGGGTTCTGCGGCTGGTTGGGGTCATGCAGCACCTTCGATGTGCCCACGCCCACACCCACGCTGGCCCCGCCCACGCCGGTGGAAGCGCCCACGCCTGCCGAGCCCAGGACCTGGCCTCTCTGGTTCACGCCCACGCCAACGCCCACAGGCCCCACGCCTGTGCCAACGCCTGCGCTGAGGCCACCACTGCCCAGCCCCACGCCCAGCGAAAACGGGCCGATGGGAATACCAACGCCCACACCCGCGCCGACCGAGCCGCAACCCGCCAGCACAGCGGACAGCGCCACCGCAGAGACAGACAGACAAAGGTTTTTGCGCAGACTCATGACTTGGATTCCTTGGACGTTTTCACCCCCGCATTGTCCCGCACCCTGGCGGCAAACAGGGTTTCGATCAGCAACTCGACCAGCGGCCGTATGGACAGCTGCTGCCTAGGGTCTGAAATCAGCAGCCCGTTATGCACCATGCCCATCCAGAAAGGGCTGGCCAGCAACTGCGCGCAGAGGCTGATGGAATCCGTCTGCAGCTCCCCCTCATCCACAGCCAGCTGCAGCAAATCAAGCACATGCTGCTGCCAGGCATCAAAAGCCAGCTCTTTGTACAGCCGCGCCAGCTCTGGCACATGGCGGCCCTCGCTCAGAATCAGCTGCGCCAGCACACCGCGCTGCGAGCCTTCCACGGCCTGCAGCGTCGGCAGCAGGCTGCGGCGCAGCAGCGCCTTGACCGACTCCCCTTTTTTGCGGCGCAAAGGCCGGTAGGCCGCTGACTGCTGCAAGGCATGCTCCACCACGCCGCGCAGCAATTCATTCTTGGACGGGTAGTACAGATAGAGCGTGCCCTTGGCCACCTGTGCCCGGCTGGCAATGCGGTCCATGGTGCTGCGTGCCAGGCCATGCTCTGCAAACTCGGCCAGCGCCGCCTCGGTGATCTGCTGAAGCGTCTGCGCAGTCTTGTCCAGACTGGGGCCTCGCCCACGCTTTGCAGCGGCAGCGCATTCCGCCTGCGTTTTTTTATGTACAGACATTTCCGTGTAATCACCATGGACACATCACATCAGACGTGACCCGGTCATCCATCCTTTCTACAATCACAGAACTGACTAAATAGTCATTTATAGTTATTGTAGGCAGGCCCTAAAACCCTGACACAAGGGCCGCCACAACCTTCCATCACATCATGCAAACCAAATGGACGCCCTACCCCTGGGTGTGCTTTTCCATGTGCGTGGGCGTCATGGGCACTGCCCTGGCCAGCCCTCTGTACCCTCTGTACCAGCAGGCCTGGGGCCTGCTGCCCAGTCACATCACCCAGATCTTTGTGGCCTATATGTTTGGCGCGCTGGCCAGCCTGCTGTTTCTGGGGCGGCTGACCGACCGCTTCGGCTTTCTGGCTGTACTGCGCCTGGGGCTGGTGCTGATGACGCTGGGCATCATCAGCTCGGCCCTGGCCTGGAATGTTCCCAGCTTTGCCATCTGCCGCTTCGTGATTGGCGTGTCTTCGGGGCTGATTACCACCTCGGCCTCAGTCGGCATGACCCAGCTCAACAACAAGGGCGATCTGCAGCGCGCCGCCGCCACCACCAGCCTGACGATTGCCTTTGGCTTTGGTCTGGGGCCGGTGCTGGGCGGCCTGATGGCGCAGTGGCTGCCCATGCCTCTGAAAACGGCATACATGCCCTCCATCGCGCTCAGTTTTCTGGCCATCTATGCCCTGTTTCAGGTGCGTATTCCTGCGCCAGCCAGCGCCGCACCCGCCACGCCAGCCGCTGGCGGCCTGTCTCTGCGTGATGTCATGCCCGTGCTGTCCCAGCCGCGCAAGCCCTTCATGCGCCACTACATGCTGGGCTGCATGGCAGCGTTCTCGGCCTTTGGCATGTTCAGCCTGTTTGCCGCGCTGGCCCCCAGCTTCATGAAGGACATGGTGCCCTGGCACGGCCCTCTGGTGTCAGGCCTGTCCATTGGCGTCATCCTGTTTCTGTCGGCAGGCATACAGCTGCTGGCGCGGCCAGTTGCTACCAAAAAGGTAGCTATCAGCGGTTTCTTTGCGCTGGCTATCAGCAATATCTTGCTCATGCTCAACATTCAGCTGGGCTCGCCCTGGCTGTTCTTGCTGTGCGTGCTGACCACGGCCTGCGGCCATGCGCTGTGCAATCTGGCGGGTATGGCCATCGTCAACAAAGTCTCCAAGCCAGCCAACCGCACAGGCCTGCTGTCCACCTATCTGATCATTGGCTATCTGGGCACGATTGTTCCCATTCTGGGGCTGGGCTGGCTGTCTGATGTCATGGGACTGACCCACGCGCTGCAAGTGTTCTGCCTGTGCCTGTGCCTGTTGACCACGGTGCTGGGCTTCTTGAGCCTGCGTGCGCGGGTGCTGCCCATTCCGCGCCAGTAAACCCAAGCATTTACCGAAAATGCGGGCCAGCCCCCTGGCTGGCCAGACAGTCCTTGTCATTGCGCAGCGGGCATGCCTTGAGCGAGAGGCAGCCGCAGCCAATGCAGGAATCGAGCTGATCCCGCAGCAAGGTCAGTGTCGCAATGCGCTCGTTGAGCTGATCCCGCCAGCGCGCTGACAGCACCGCCCAGTCTTTCTTCTCGGGCACGCGATTGCCGGGAAGACAGGCCAGCATCTGCGCAATCTCGGACAGCGGCACCCCCATGCGCTGTGCCACTTTGATGACCGCCACCCGCCGCAAGACTGCGCGGGCATAGCGGCGCTGATTGCCTGCCGTGCGCGCACTCTCAATCAGGCCCTGTTTTTCGTAGAAATGCAGCGCCGAAACCGCCACACCGCTGCGCTGAGCTACCTCGCCAACGGTCAGCTCAGGCACCCCTGATGCCTGCACGCACAGCGCATCTTCCGTTGAGATTTCAAAGTCTTTTTCCATGCCACCCCTTGCTGAAAGCGCGCAAGCTGCTATTACCTTTGATTGATAAGGTTATGTCAGGCGCTTGACCTCAAGCATAGTTGAGGTTGAAGAATTTGCCGGCAATCCTGGCACAGCCCTTTGCTATGCCGATGCGCCTGAAAGATCTTCATGCCACCTCTCGCACGCACCGCCTTGCAAGCCCCAGCCCCACCCATCCAGCACCTGCACCCGGCAGGCCTGTATGACAGCACCAGCAATGGTTACACCCACGTCGTCACGGCCGAGGAGCCGCTGCGCTGGCTGTTTGTCTCCGGCCAGGGCGGCGAGGACGCCGATGCCAACCTGCCCTACAGCTTTGCGCAGCAGGCCGATCAGGCCTTGCGCAATGTGAAGACTGCGCTGGCCGCTGGCGGTGCCTGTATGGCCGATGTCACCAAACTGACCGTATTGATCGTCGATCATGACCTGCAGCGCTTTGAGCAATGGCAAAACAGCATCCGCCAGCACTGGGGCGGCTCTGGCCAGCCGCCTTTTCCGGCCTGTACGCTGATTCCGGTGCCCAAGCTTGCGCTGCCCGGCATGCTGATCGAGGTGGATGCCATTGCAGCAATGAAAGCCATTTCATCCAGTGCCCCCATGGCGCCCGCACCAGTCGCCAGACTGCCCGTTTCCGCCTGATTTCGACAGACTGCCCGCCCATGACCCCAACCACCACAACACTCCCTCAGGCGTCCACCGTTCTACCCCAGTCCACCCTGCTGCTCATGGCCACGGCCTGCGGTCTGTGCGCGGGGGCCAATTACTTCAACCAGCCACTGCTCAACTCCATGGTGCAGCACCTGCACATCAGCGATGCACAGGCTTCCAGCACCGTCACCATGGCCCAGGTTTCCTACGGCCTGGGCCTGCTGTTTCTGGTGCCGCTGGGCGATATGCTGGAGCGCCGCACACTGGTGCTGACACTGATGCTGCTGGCCGCCTGCGGCATGCTGCTATCGGGCATCAGCGGCGTGGCGGGCAGCTTTGCGCTGCTGGCCGCTGGCACGCTGATGGCGGGCGTGTTCTCCGTCGCCGCGCAGGTGCTGGTGCCCATGGCCGCCACCTTTGCCGCACCCGGCACCAGCGGCCGCGCCGTAGGGCTGGTGATGAGCGGCCTGCTGGTCGGCATTCTGGCCTCGCGCAGCGTGGCGGGCATTCTGTCGGAACTGGGCGGCTGGAGCACGGTGTACTGGGCTGGCGCCGCAGCCACCGCCCTCATGGCCGTGCTGCTGGCCCGCGCCTTGCCCAAGGCCGCGCCCACGGCGCCGGTCAGCTATGGCGAAGTCATGAAATCGCTGGGCGCACTGCTGCGCCAGCACCCACGCCTGCGTAGCCGCGCGCTGATTGGCGGCACTGGTTTTGCCACCGTCAGCGTGCTGTTTTCCAGCATGGCGCTGCTGCTGGCCGGGCCGGGATTTCATTTGTCTGATCTGATGATTGGGGTCATCGGCATCGTCGGCATCGCGGGCGCGCTGACGGCCAATGTGGCGGGCCGCATGGCCGACAAAGGGCTGGAGCAGCACACCACCATGGCGGGAGCCATTCTGATGCTGCTGGGCTGGCTGTGCCTGTGGCTGGGCGGCAGCAGCATCTGGTGGTTTCTGCTGGGCCTGCTCGTGGTCGATGGCGCGCTGCAGGCACTGCACATCAGCAACCAGAATGTCATCTACGCGCTGGCCCCCGAAGCGCGCTCGCGCATCAACGCCGTCTATATGACCACCTACTTCATGGGCGCGTCCATAGGTTCGGCCCTGGGCTCCTGGGCCTGGCTGCACCATGGCTGGAATGGCACCAGCCTGATGGGGGGCGTGCTGGGTTTGATCAGTTTGGGCACGGTACTATGGGATCGACGCCTGCTGGCAGCGCAGGCCCAGAAACTCTGAAATTGATAGCTGTCAGCGCTTATTCATAAAGCGCTACAGCTCAAAATCACTGAAAATCCATCCGCCACGGGAGCCTTCACGATGGCCAATCGCAGCTACCTCTATTCATGCAACGTCGTCCCCGGCCCGGACGCCGTGGAGCAAGGCCGCAAGCTGGTCGGTATTTCAGAGTACCGCTACGACATTCCCATCGTTTTCAAGCTGCTGCTATCTGGCAGCCCTCGCACCTGCCCGTCGTCCATCTGGGACTGCGACGACGATATTGCGCTGCTGGGTGACTACGGCGCAGGCCTTTCCAGACTCGAAGCGTTTCTGGCTCAGATCAAGACCCCAGCCGCTCAGCCCTTGCTGGAAGAGGCGCTTGCGTTCTTGCGAAATCCCGAAAACCAAAGCACCTACTTCGTGCTGGAAAGCGGCGAAATTTTCGAGATGTCGGACCCTGAACCGGGCGCGCAAAATCTGCAGCTTCTGCACAGCATCCAGAACCTGCAACCCGAAATCGACGCCGCGCTGCAATCGCTGCATTCACCTGCGCCAGCACCTGTCCCTGTGCCACCACCCAAGCCCGCAGGCTTTCTGGTCCGACTGTTCGGACTGGCCCCGCCACCACCACCCCCTGCGCGTCCTGCACCTGATCCTTTGCAGGCCTTTCACCAGCTGGGCCTGGGGCACTGGTCCAACTATCTGTACTTTGACTTTTCGCCCCAGGAACCGAAAAATCCATAAAAAAATCCCCGCAGAGCCACCACTCTGCGGGGATTTTTATTTCACTTGACGCTGTTTAAGCCAGCAGCGCATTCACACGCTTGACGTAAGCGGCGGGGTCTTCGGGCATGCCGCCTTCGGCCAGCACAGCCTGGTCAAACAGAATCTGCGCCAGATCGTGGAAGTGCACGGAGCCGTCCAGCTTCTTGACCAGCGCGTGCTCGGGGTTCACTTCCAGCACGGGCTTGGATTCAGGAGCAGCCTGACCGGCTTGCTTGAGCAAACGGGCCAGTTGCAGGCTCATACCGTCATCGCTGACCACCAGGCAGGCGGGCGAATCCACCAGACGGCTGGTTGCGCGCACGTCCTCGGCCTTGTCCTTGAGGGCTTCCTTGAGCTTGGCCAGCACGGGCTTGAAGGCTTCGGCAGCTTCTTCAGCCGCCTTTTTCTCTTCTTCGTTTTGCAGCTTGCCCAGGTCCACAGCGCCCTTGGCGACGGATTGCAGCGGCGTGCCGTCAAAGTCGTGCAGATAGTTCAGCGCCCACTCGTCCACGCGGTCGGTCATCAAGAGCACTTCAATGCCCTTTTTCTTGAACACTTCCAGCTGCGGGCTGTTCTTGGCGGCTGCCAGCGTGTCGGCCGTGATGTAGTAAATCGCGTCCTGGCCTTCCTTCATGCGTGCCTTGTAGTCGGCAAACGAGGTGTTCAGGCCTTCGTGCGTGGTGGTGGCAAAGCGCAGCAGCTTGGCAATACGTTCCTTGTTGCCAAAGTCTTCGCCCAGGCCTTCCTTGAGCACGGCACCGAACTCGGCGTAGAACTGGCTGTACTTGCCTTCCTTGGCCTTGTCGTCGGCATCCACCACATCGGTGACTTCGCCATCAGCACCTTCAGTCGTGGCTTCGTGCTTGTCGTGGCGGGCCAGGTCTTCCAGCATGCTCAGCACGCGCTTGGCCGAGCCGTCGCGGATCAGCTTCACATCGCGGCTTTCCTGCAGCAGCTCGCGGCTGACGTTCAGCGGCAGATTGGCCGAGTCGATCACGCCCTTCACAAAGCGCAGGTACTGGGGCATCAGCGCTTCGGCATCATCCATGATGAAGACGCGCTTCACATACAGCTTGATGCCAGCGCTCTTGTCGCGCTGGTACAGGTCAAACGGAGCCTTGCCGGGGATGTACAGCAACTGCGTGTACTCGGTATTGCCTTCGACGCGGTTGTGGCTCCAGGTCAGCGGGTCTTCAAAGTCATGGCTGATGGCCTTGTAGAACTCCTTGTACTGCTCTTCGGTAATGTCCTTCTTGGCGCGGGTCCACAGAGCGCTGGCCTTGTTGACGGTTTCCCATTCGCCGGTCTTGACCATCTCGCCGGGCTGATCGTTCTCGCCTTCCTTCCACTCTTCCTTTTCCATCAGGATGGGCAGGCTGATGTGGTCGGAATACTTGCCGATGATTTGCTTGAGCTTGTAGCCGTTGAGGAACTCTTCAGCATCGTCACGCAGGTGCAAGATGATGCTGGTGCCGCGCTGGGCACGTTCGATCTGCTCGATCTGGAAGTCACCCGTGCCGCCGCTGATCCAGCGCACGCCTTCGGAAGCCGATGCACCGGCGCTGCGGGTCTCCACCGTGATCTTGTCGGCCACGATAAAGCCCGAATAGAAGCCCACGCCAAACTGACCGATCAGCTGCGAATCGGACTTCTGGTCACCCGAGAGCTTTTCCATGAAAGCCTTGGTGCCGCTCTTGGCGATCGTGCCCAGGTTGTCAATGGCTTCCTGCTCGGTCATGCCAATGCCGGTGTCGGTAATGGTCAAGGTCTTGGCGGCCTTGTCAAAGGACACACGCACTTCCAGATTGGGCTGGTCGCCATACAGGCTGGCGTCGTTCAGCGCTTCAAAGCGCAGCTTGTCGCAAGCGTCCGAAGCGTTGGAGATCAGCTCACGCAGGAAGATTTCCTGGTTGGAATACAGCGAATGCGTGACCAGGTGCAGCAACTGGGCCACTTCGGCCTGGAAGGAATGGGTTTGCTTTGTCATGAGCGTTCTATGAAATTCTGAAAAAACCGCAAAAATTTATCGCCAGAGGCGATGCGCTTTATTAACTTGGGACAGCCCTGCCGATTTCAAGGGCTTTGGCTCAGCAATGAAAAAAGCGCAAGCGCCATTCAAAAAGAATAGCTGCTTGCGCTTATCTATCAATGGCTACAGGCCAATTTCACTTAAAACTGGCGCACTACACGCCAGAGATGCCGAGGAAGGGCCGCCCCGCACCGAAGGCATCGTCCCCCTCCCGATGCAACGCATCGAGAGAGGGGGAAGGCGCAAAGCGCCTCAGGGGGTTAGAAAGTCTCATGCGGAGCGAGGTAACGCCATTGGCCCGTGGGCAGATTGCCCAGCGTCACGCCGCCGATGCGGATGCGCTTGAGGCCCACCACGCGCAGACCCACCAGTTCGCACATGCGGCGAATCTGGCGCTTCTTGCCTTCGGTCAGCACAAAACGCAGCTGCTCGGGGTTCTGCCAGTCCACCTTGGCGGGCTGCAGAGGCTGGTCGTCCAGCGACAGGCCATGGCGCAGCAGTTCCAGCTTCTCTTCAGGGAAGACGGACTGCACATCCACGTCGCGGTCCCCAAAGGTCACGCGCACCAGGTATTCCTTGTCGACTTCGGAGTCCTCGCCAATGATGTGGCGGGCCACACGGCCGTCCTGGGTCAGCACCAGCAGGCCCACGGAGTCGATGTCCAGACGGCCGCAAGGCGCCAGGCCCTTGAGCTGGCTAAAGTTGAAGCGCGTCTTGCTGCGGTCTTCGTTCCAACGGTTTTCGTTGGTGATCAGCACCACAGCTGGCTCGTGACCGTCTTCGGCCTGGCCGCTCACATAACCCACAGGCTTGTTCAGCAGGATGGTGACCTGCTGGTCCTGGCGGTCCTGGGCCTTCTGATCGATCTCGATCTTGTCGCCGGGCACCACGTTCTGGCCCATTTCAGCGATTTCGCCGTTGACCTTGACCCAGCCGTTTTCCACCCACTCATCGGCCTCGCGGCGCGAGCACATGCCCATATCGGCAATGCGCTTGTTGATGCGGATAGCACCGGGACGGTCATCCTGGCGCGCTTCCACCTCAGGAGCGCGCTTCACAGGAATGGCGCGGTCAGAGCCGTCCGCTGCCGGACGGTAAGTGCGAATGCCTGTGGTGGGGCGACGGGTTGCTTCCGACACAAACGAGCCGGGGATATGGCGCTTTTCAGGCTCGCCACCACGGTCATCGCGGCGTTCACCACGGCGCTCGTCATTGCGGGGGCGATCGCCATAGCTGCGGCGGTCATCATCACGCGGGCCACGCTCACGGTCACCAAAATTGCGGGGACGGTCACCAAAGTCACGGCCTTGGGGACGATCATCACGGCGGTCATCGCGACGGCCTTCAAAGCGGTCACGCGGTTGATACTCGCGGCGCTCGCCATCGCGAGGCTGGTATTCGCGGCGTTCACCGCCCTGACCCGGGCGGCCCTGATCCGGGCGACCAAAGCCGCCGCTACGAGGGCGGTCACCAAAGTCACGGCCTTGTGGACGATCATCACGGCGGTCGTCACGACGACCTTCAAAACGGTCACGTGGTGGATACTCGCGGCGCTCGCCATCGCGAGGCTGGTATTCGCGGCGTTCACCGTCGCGGGGACGGAATTCACGACGCTCACCGCCCTGGTCAGGGCGGCCCTGATCCGGGCGACCAAAGCCGCCGCTACGAGGACGGTCACCAAAGTCACGGCCTTGAGGGCGATCATCGCGGCGGTCGTCACGGGGACGGAAGTCACGGCGCTCGCCACCCTGGTCGGGACGGCCCTGATCCGGGCGACCAAAGCCGCCGCTACGGGGACGGTCGCCAAAATCACGGCCTTGTGGACGGTCATCACGGCGGTCATCACGGGGACGGAATTCGCGGCGTTCACCACCACGGTCGCCGCCTTCACGCGATTCGCCATAGGGGCGGAAACCACGGTCACCGCCGCCAAAGCGACGCTCGCCCCCTTCGGCAGAGCGGTCGTCGCGGCTAAAGCGGGGACGATCATCGCGCTGCGAGAAGCCGCCACGGCGTTCGCCGTCGTCACGCGCAGGACGAGCGCCATCAGGACGACCAAAGCCGGAGGCGCGTGGACGATCGCCACGGTCGCCACCACGGCCGCGGTCATCACGCTGAGGACGGGCACCACGATCACCACGCGGGCCATCGCCGCGTGGGCCGCGATCCGAACGGTCACCACCAGCGGGGCGCTCTGCCTTGGCTGGTTTGGAAGGTGCACGCAAAACAGGGCGCGCCGACGAGGAATCGGAGGGCGCGGAGGAATTGCCAGCACCTGGGGTGCCGGGCTCTTTAGGAGGATTGACTGACATTTGGCCGCAATTGTCTCGCGACGCGCGGGCGCGAGCCGGAAGTTATCCACAATTCCAGCGCGGTCCTAGGTTATAGGGCTGCTGTCAAGCAACGGCTCTGCGAGGTGGGCTGAATTCCCCGTGACGCAGTGCATCCAGGTCCAGCACGCGCAGCCCGCCATATTCGATCTGAATGACGCGCTCACGCTGCAGCACCGAAAGCGCCTCGTTGACCCGCTGGCGAGACAGGCCCACCAGGTTGGCCAGCTCCTGCTGGGTAATGCGCAGCACGGAACCCACGCCAGGGTAGAGCAAGGGGTTGAACAGCACCGCCAGGCTGCGGGCTACGCGCAGATCGGGGTTGTTCATGCGATCGATCTCACGCGCGGCAATGAACTGACCCAGCCGTTCGTTGAGCTGGTTCATCACAAAGCGGTTAAAGCCGATGGAGTGATCGAGCAACCAGTGAAACATGTCGATGGGCAGCCCGCCCACCACCGATTTGCGAATGGCCTGCACGTTGTAGCGATAGGGCTCGCGCTTGATGGCCGTGCCTTCCCCAAACCAGCCCCCCGGCGGCAGGCCTGCCAACGTCATGCTGGCGCCATCCGCGCTTTCGGTGTTCATCTTGAGAAGGCCATCGACCACGCCAAACCAGTAGGTTGGCGCGTGCCCGGTACGGCACACGTAGTCGCCGGGCTCTGCATCGCCCACGACCAGTACACGCAGCACGTTTTCGCGCTCCAGCGGCTGCAGCACCGGCCACCACGGTATTCCCTCAAGCTCGACGTCCAGGGGCTTGCGTCGCCTCTGGTGCAAAGACAGTTCTTGACTCATGGGCTGCAAGCATTGCCAAAGCCGGGCCGTAATAACAGCGGGATTTCCACGAGGCAGCAAATGCGCCGTTTTCAGCAGTATTTGTTACAGCGGATATTCACTATGAAGGCTTTCCCTCAAATTGTCGTCAAACAGACATCTTGACGTCAAAGTCATCCATAGCATGCCTGCAAGACTTTCGAGAACAGGTGCAGAACACCCGTTTTCGCCCAAGACTCAAAGGACCCGGCATGACAACCACGTTCCCGCAACTGCTGATCAAGCACGCGACAGAACGCCCTGATGCACCTGCTCTGCGAGAGAAGGAATACGGCATCTGGCAAACCTGGAGCTGGCGCGAAGCCGCGCAATCCGTTCGCCACATGGCCTGCGGCCTGCGCGCGCTTGGCCTGGAGCGTGGCCAGAATCTGGCCTTCATCAGCGACAACCGCCCTCATGTGTATCTGGGCTTTCTGGCCGTGCAAAGCTGTGGCGCGGTGCCGATTCCGCTCTACCAGGATGCTGTGGCCGCAGAAATGATGTTCGTCATGGAAGACGCCGAGATCGCGTTTGCCTTTGCCGAAAACCAGGAACAGGTGGACAAGCTGCTGGAAGTGCGCGAATCCATTCCCGGCATTCGCCACATCATCTATGACGACCCACGCGGCCTGCGCAAATACGACCAGCCCGACCTCATCAGCACTGAAGAGCTGCTGGCCAAGGGCAAGGAGTGGGATGCGCAGCACCCAGGCGCCTATGACGCCATGGTGGCAGCCGTTCAGCCCGACGATGTCTCGGTCATCCTCTACACATCAGGCACCACCGGCAAGCCCAAAGGCGTGTGCCAGACCCACGCCAGCTTTGGCGAATCGGCCCGTGGCGGTGCGCAGACGGACAAGCTCAACGCTTCGGACAATGTGATCTGCTACCTGCCTCCGGCCTGGGTGGGCGACCATCTTTTCTCGTTTGCGCAATGGCTGGTGGCGGGTTTCACCATCAACTGCCCGGAGTCATCTTCCACAGTGTCCATCGACCTGCGCGAGATCGGCCCCAGCTATTACTTTGCGCCGCCCCGCATCTTTGAAGGCATGCTGACCTCGGTCTCCATCCGCATGGAAGATGCGTCGCCCCTCAAGCAATGGATGTATGCCAAGGCCATGGACGTGGCCCGCCGCGTGGGCGGCGACATTCTGGACGGCAAGAGCGTTGGCGCCATGGACAAGCTCAAATACCAGCTGGGCAACTTCTTTATCTATGGCCCGCTACGCAACGCCATGGGCCTGTCGCGCATCCGCGTGGCCTACACCGCAGGCGCTGCGATTGGGCCTGAGCTGTTTCGCTTCTTCCGCTCCATCGGCATCAACCTCAAGCAGCTTTACGGCCAGACCGAAACCTGCGCCTATGTCTGCCTGCAGCGCGACCGCCAGGTGGAACTCTCCAGCGTAGGCCAGGCTGCGCCGGGCATTGAGCTCAAGATTGCCGAAAACGGCGAGGTGCTGGTCAAGGGCGTTTCCGTACTCAAGGAATACTACAAGCGCCCCGACGCCACGGCCGAAGTGATTGACGCCAACGGCTACTTTCACACCGGCGATGCAGGCGTGATCGACGCCAGCGGCCAGTTGCGCATCATCGACCGTGCCAAGGACGTGGGCAAAACCAGCCGCGGCGCCATGTTTGCGCCCAACTACATCGAAAACAAGCTCAAGTTCTTCCCGCATATCAAGGAAGCCGTGTGCTTTGGCCATGGCAAGGACGAAGTCTGCGCCTTTATCAACATCGATTACGAAGCCGTCGGCAACTGGGCCGAGCGCCAGGGCCTGCCCTATGGCGGCTATGTCGATCTGGCCAGCAAATCCAAGGTGCTGGAACTGGTGGCCGACTGCATTGGCAAAGTCAATGCCGACCTGGCCAGTGAAGCCGGCATGGCCGACACCCAGGTGGCGCGCTTTCTGGTGCTGCACAAGGAACTGGACCCCGACGACGACGAGCTGACCCGCACCCGCAAAGTGCGCCGCAACTTCATCGCCGACAAATACGGCGTGCTGATTGACGCGCTGTACACGGGCAAGAAAGAGCAGTTCATCGAAACCGTGGTGAAGTTTGAAGATGGCCGCACTGGCAGCGTCAGCGCCACGCTGTCCATCGTGGACGCAAAGCTCCACCCTGCCACTGCCCGCGCCGCCTGAGAGGAACACCCATGACAAGAAAAACCGGCGACGTCATTCTGGACATCAAGAACATCAGCCTGCGCTTTGGTGGCGTCAAGGCGCTGACCGACATCTCGTTCAATGTGCGCGAGCATGAAATCCGCTCCATCATCGGCCCCAATGGCGCGGGTAAAAGCTCGATGCTCAACTGCATCAACGGTGTCTATACGCCGTCCGAAGGCTCCATCACCTTCCGTGGTCAGACTTTCAGCCACATGAACAGCCGACAGGTCGCCGAGATGGGCGTGGCCCGCACCTTCCAGAACCTGGCGCTGTTCAAAGGCATGAGCGTGATCGACAACATCATGACCGGCCGCAACCTCAAAATCAGGAGCAACATCCTGATGCAGGCTCTGCGCATCGGCCCTGCACAGCGGGAAGAGATTGCCCACCGCGAGTTCGTCGAACACATCATCGACTTTCTGGAAATTCAGGCCTATCGCAAGACGCCTGTGGGCCAGTTGCCCTACGGCCTGCAAAAGCGCGTGGACTTGGGCCGCGCTCTGGCCATGGAGCCGCAGGTGCTGCTGCTGGACGAGCCCATGGCGGGCATGAACGTCGAGGAAAAGCAGGACATGTGCCGCTTCATTCTGGATGTCAACGAAGAGTTCGGCACCACGATTGTTCTGATCGAACACGACATGGGCGTGGTGATGGATATCAGCGACCGCGTCGTCGTGCTGGACTACGGCAAGAAGATTGGCGACGGCGAACCCGAAGAAGTACGCAACAACGAAGACGTGATCCGGGCCTACCTGGGCGCAGGCCACTGAGATGAAGTACCCCCTGAGCCGCTTTGCGTCTTCCCCCAAGGGGGACGGACAGCCTTTGCTGCGGGACGGCGCGGCCGGCACAGGCCCTTGCTGGCTGCCCCTCGCTAGGACAACGCCACAGATAACTGACTAGGAGCTTTAGTCATGGGATTTTTTCTAGAAACATTATTTGGTGGACTGATGGTGGGCACGCTGTACGCGCTGATCGCCATTGGCTTTGTGCTGATCTTCAAGGCCTCGGGCGTCTTCAACTTTGCGCAGGGCGCGATGGTGCTGTTCTCGGCCCTGGCCATGGCGCGCTTTTCGCAGTGGATTCCCGGCTGGCTGGGCATGGAGCCAGGACTGGTTGGCAATCTGCTGGCCATCGTCGTCACGCTGGCCTTGATGGTGGCGGTGGCCTGGGTGATTGAGCGGCTGGCCTTGCGCCATCTGGTCAATCAGGAACCCATCACCCTGCTGATGGCCACACTGGGCATTGCCTATCTGCTGGACGGCCTGGGCCCGCTGGTCTTTGGCTCCGAGGTTTACAAGATTGATGTGGGCATGCCCAAGGACCCCGTGTTCATTCTGGACAGCCTGTTTCAGGGTGGCGTGATGATCAGCCTGGAAGACCTGTACGCAGCCTGCATTGCAGCCGTCATGGTGATTGCTCTGAGCCTGTTCTTCCAGAAAACCAAGACCGGCCGCGCCCTGCGCGCTGTGGCCGATGACCATCAGGCCGCGCAATCCATCGGCATTCCGCTGTCGCGCATCTGGGTCATCGTCTGGTCGGTGGCCGGTGCTGTGGCACTGGTGGTGGGCATCATCTGGGGCAGCAAGCTGGGTGTTCAGTATTCGCTGTCACTGGTGGCGCTCAAGGCCCTGCCCGTGGTGATTCTGGGCGGCCTGACATCGCTGCCCGGCGCCATCATCGGCGGCCTGATTATTGGCGTGGGCGAAAAGCTCTCCGAGGTTTACATCGGCCCCATGGTGGGCGGCGGCATCGAGACCTGGTTTGCCTATGGTCTGGCCCTGTGCTTCTTGCTGGTACGGCCCCAAGGCCTGTTCGGCGACAAGATCATCGACCGCGTCTGAACGAGGGAGAGCAAGAATATGTTTTATCGTGAAAACGGCCAGTTCAAGACCAGCTACGCCAGCGACCAGCAAATCTTTGGCGTGACGCAAGACCGCTGGGCCATTGTGCTGGTGCTGGCCTTCGCCTTTCTGGCCATCCCCTTCATCGCCAGTGACTACACATTTCAGGCGATTCTGATTCCCTTCGTCATCATGTCGCTGGCGGCGCTGGGGCTCAATATTCTTGTCGGCTACTGCGGTCAGATCTCGCTGGGAACCGCCGCCTTCATGGCGGTCGGCGCCTACGCCGCCTACAACCTGCAGGCCCGCATCGAAGGCATGCCTTTGCTGGTAGCCCTTATTGGTGGCGGGCTGATAGCTATGATTTTTGGGGTGTTCTTCGGCCTGCCCAGCCTGCGCATTCGCGGCCTGTATCTGGCCGTGGCTACGCTGGCCGCCCAGTTCTTTGTGGACTGGCTGGCCACCCGCGCAGCATGGGTGACGAACAACTCCTCATCCGGCTCCGTCAGCGCCAAGCCTCTGGCCATCCTGAGCTGGCAGATCGACACCCCCATGGAGAAATACCTGCTATGCCTGGCCCTGCTCTGCGTGCTGGGTCTGGCCGCCAAGAATCTGGTGCGCAGCTCCATCGGCCGTGAATGGATGGCCATGCGCGACATGGACGTGGCCGCTGCCGTGATCGGCATTCGCCCCACTTACGCCAAGCTCTCGGCCTTTGCCGTCAGCAGCTTCATCGTCGGCGTGGCCGGTGCGCTATGGGGCTTTGTGCACCTGGGTGCCTGGGAGCCCGCAGCCTTCAGCCTGGACCGTTCGCTGCAGCTGCTGTTCATGATCATCATCGGCGGCCTGGGCTCAGTCGTTGGCAGCATCTTTGGCGCGGCGTTCTTCGTGCTGCTGCCCCTGCTGCTGAATCAGGTTCCGCACTGGCTGGGCCTGCCGCTGTCCACCGCCACGGCAACTTATCTGGAGCACATGATTTTTGGTGCGCTGATCGTGTTCTTCCTGATTGTGGAACCGCACGGATTGGCCAAGCTGTGGTCCACAGCGCGTCAGAAACTGCGCGTCTGGCCATTTCCACACTGATATGCACCTCCTGAGTCGCTACGCGCCTTCCTCCTCTCTCGCTTCGCGGGAGGAGGACGACATCCTCGCTGCGGGGCGGCCCTTGCTCGATGTCTCTGAGCTGGCTCATGCCTTTTCAAAGACAGTTCAACCCAACAAGTTATCGCTTTTCTACAAGACACCGCAGAGTGCCTGCAACCGGGACAGCGTCCCAAACAACCCAAGGAGACAGTCGATGATGTTCAAGAAAATCGCGATCGCCGCCGCTACCGTGGCTGCCGGCATGGGCGCACTGGTCGCTTCGCCCGCTGCACAGGCACAGGAGCAATTTGTGCCGCTGCTGGTGTACCGCACCGGCCAGTTCGCGCCGCTGGGGATTCCATGGGCCGACGGCAAGCAGGATTACCTGAAGCTGGTGAATGCCAAGGGCGGCGTCAATGGTGTGAAGATCAAATTCGAGGAATGCGAAACCGCGTACGACACCGCCAAGGGCGTGGAGTGCTATGAGCGCCTGAAGAACAAGGACGGCGGCGCATCGGGCTTTGACACCCAGTCCACCGGCATCACCTTTGCCGTGACGGACAAGGCTCCTGGCGACAAGGTGCCTGTGGTCACCCCCGGCTACGGCCTGTCCCAGTCTGTGGATGGCAAGGTCTTCGAGTGGAACTTCCCGCTGCTGGGCAACTACTGGACCGCCGCTGACTCCATCGTTCAGGACATCCTGAAGAAGGAAAAGGGCAACCTCAAGGGCAAGAAGATCGCGCTGGTCTATCACGACTCGCCTTACGGCAAAGAGCCTATCCCGCTGCTGGAAAAGCGTGCGGCCAAGGATGGGTTTGAACTCATCAAGCTGCCTGTGACAGCCCCCGGCGTAGAGCAAAAATCCACCTGGCTGCAGATTCGCCAGAACCGCCCGGACTACGTGCTGCTGTGGTCTGCAGGTGTGATGACCCCCACCGCCGTGCGTGAAGCACAGGCCACCGGCTACCCCCGCGAGAAGATGTATGCCGTGTGGTGGGGCGGCTCCGACCATGACGTCAAGGACATCGGTGCAGGCGCCAAGGGCTACAACACCGTGACCATTCACAACACCGCCGAGAGCGACAAGGTGCACGCCGATGTCAAGGCCATGCTCTATGACAAGGGTCAGGGCACGGCCAAGGACGCCAAGGAACTGGGCCAGCTGGCACACACCCGTGGCATGGTGATTTCCATGCTGCAGGTGGAAGCCATCCGCACCGCACAGGAAAAGTTCGGCAAGGGCAAGGCCATGACACCCGAGCAGGTTCGCTGGGGTCTGGAAAACCTGAACATGACGCAGGAGCGCCTGAACGAGCTGGGCTTTGGCAAGATCATTCGCCCCTTCAAGACCAGCTGTGACAACCACCTGGGTGCCGACTGGGCGCGTATTGCGACCTGGGACGGAGCCAAGTTCAAGGTGACCTCTGACTGGTACCAGGCCGACAAATCCATGGTGGACCCGCTCTACAAGGAGTTTGCGGAAAAGTACGCCAAGGAAAAGAACGTCAAAACACGTAGCTGCAGCTAAGCAGCTAGCAGGCCCTCCCGCAAGGGCTGGGCCTGCCTTCCGATCAAATCAGCCTCAAGCGCTTATCCATCAAGCGCATATAGCTATCTATTTTGAGTTTCAGGTGACAGCATGAGCGATACCCCGCAAACCGTTTCCGCCCCTGCCCAGACCGCGCCACTGGTGGAAGTCAATGGCATCGAGGTCATCTACAACCATGTGATCCTGGTGCTCAAAGGTGTGTCGCTGCAGGTGCCGCACCAGAGCATCGTCGCCCTGCTGGGCGGCAATGGTGCTGGCAAGACCACCACGCTGCGTGCCATCTCCAACCTGCTCAAGGGCGAGCGCGGTGAAGTCACCAAAGGCGGCATCACACTGGAGGGCGAGCAGATCGCCAACCTCTCGCCTGCCGATCTGGTCAAGCGCGGCGTGGTTCAGGTCATGGAAGGCCGCCACTGCTTCGCCCACCTGAGCATTGAAGAAAACCTGCTGACGGGCAGCTACACCCGCACGGACAAGGGCGAAATCGCCGCCAATCTGGAGAAGGTTTACAACTACTTTCCCCGCCTCAAGACCCGGCGCACCAGCCAGGCCGCCTACACCTCGGGCGGCGAGCAGCAGATGTGCGCCATTGGCCGCGCGCTGATGAGCAACCCGCGCATGGTGCTGCTCGATGAGCCATCGATGGGTCTTGCGCCGCAGATCGTGGACGAGGTGTTTCACATCGTCAAAGACCTCAACAGCAAGGAAAAAGTCACCTTCCTGCTGGCTGAGCAGAACACCAATATGGCCCTGAAATATGCCGACTACGGTTACATCATGGAAAGCGGCCGCATCGTGATGGACGGCAAGGCGAGCGACCTGGCCAGCAACGAAGACGTCAAGGAGTTCTACCTGGGCGTGGGCGGCGGCGAGCGCAAGAGTTTCAAGGATGTGAAAAGCTACAAACGTCGCAAGCGCTGGCTGGCCTAACGGATACCCCCTGAGCGGCTACGCCGCTTCCCCCAAGGGGGACGACAGCCTCGCTGCGGGGCGGCCCTTGCTCGCTGCCCCTGCCTTTGAGGTCGTGCCAGTTTTTTACGTCTCTGTCCCCTATTGATCTCGTTTTGCTTGCAGATTTTTCGACAGGATTTGCCATGAGTGCCTTCTACGATTCTCTGGAAACGCGCAGCCCTGAACAGCGCGAAGCTGACTTCATGGCCCAGTTGCCTCAGCAGGTGGCCCATGCACAGCAGCGCTCTGCGGCCTTTGCTGAGATTCTTCAGGGTGTGGATGCGCGCAGCATCACCAGCCGTGCAGCGCTGGCGGCTTTGCCCGTCACTCGCAAGAGCGAGCTGCTGGAGCGCCAAGCGGCTCAGCGGCCTGCACAGATTTTTGGTGGCTTCAATGCCATCGGTCTGGGCCACGACATGCCCCGGCTGTTTGCCAGCCCCGGCCCTATTTATGAGCCTGAAAGCCGTCGCTCTGATTACTGGCGCATGGCGCGCTCCATGTTTGCCGCAGGCTTTCGTGCGGGCGAGCTGGTGCACAACTGCTTTTCCTACCACTTTGTGCCTGCGGGCTCGATGATGGAAACCGGTGCACACGCCATAGGCTGCACGGTGTTTGCGGGCGGTACGGGCCAGACCGAGCAGCAGGTGCAGGCCATGGCCGATCTGCGTCCCGCCGCGTATGTAGGCACACCCAGCTTTCTGAAAATCATTGTGGAAAAAGCCCTGGAAATGGGCGTGAAGCTGCCCAGTCTGACCAAGGCCATGGTCAGCGGCGAAGCCTTTCCACCATCGCTCAGCCAGTGGATGCGCGAGCACGGCATTGATGCCTACCAGAGCTACGGCACAGCCGATCTGGGCTTGATTGCCTATGAAACCAGCGCCCGTGAAGGGCTGGTGCTGGACGAAGGCGTGATTGTGGAAATCGTGCGCCCCGGCACTGGCGACCCGGTGGCCGAGGGCGAAGTGGGCGAACTGGTCATCACCACCCTCAACCCCGACTATCCGCTGATTCGCTTTGGCACGGGCGACCTCTCGGCATTCATGCCCGGCCAATGCCCTACGGGCCGCACCAATGCCCGCATCAAGGGCTGGATGGGCCGCGCTGACCAGACCACCAAGGTACGCGGCATGTTTGTGCATGCCAAGCAGGTAGCCGAAGTCGTCAAACGCTTCCCGCAAATCGGCAAAGCCCGGCTGGTAGTTACCGGCGAGATGGCCAACGACCAGATGCAGCTGCTGGTGGAAACCGTGGAAACCGCACCCGGTTTTGCCCAGCAGGTGGTGGAGGCTCTTCGCGAAGTCACCAAGCTGCGTGGCGACGTTCAGATGGTGGCGCCTGGCAGCCTGCCCAACGATGGCAAGGTGATTGAGGACGCCCGCCCTTATCAGTAACGGCGGTCACTCAGGTTTTTCCGCCTGCATCCCGTTTGTCACAGCACAAACCCAGTGCAAGTACACGCTATTCTTTCGGGATAACACCTAGAAAATTGATAAAACCCTACGACTTTACTCTTCCTAGAATCCAGCCCTACATCCAGTTTGCGCTGTTGTCTTAGTCCAAACGGATGCGACTTTTCACCAGGGAGACACCATGAAGACGTATTTCAAAATCGCCGCCGTTGCACTGGCCGCTACCGCAGCCATCAGCAGCCACGCCGACAGCAACTACCCCGTTGCTGGCAAGACGATCACCATCATCGTTCCCTTCACCGCTGGTGGCCCCACAGACAAGGTGGCCCGCGATCTGGCCGAGTCCATGCGCAAGCAGCTGAACAACGCCACCATCGTCATCGACAACGCGGACGGTGCTGGCAGCACCATTGGCACAGCCAAGGCCGCACGCGCCCGCAATGACGGCTACACGCTGCTGCTGACACACATCGGCATGTCCACCATCCCGACGCTGTATCGCAAGCTCTCGTTCAACGTGCTCAACGATTTTGAATACGCCGGCATCATCAACGACGTGCCCATGACGCTGATTGGCCGCCCCACCCTGCCCGCCAAGAACTTCGCGGAAGTCAAGGACTGGGTCAGCAAGAACCAGGGCAAGGTGAACCTGGCCAACGCTGGTGTGGGCTCTGCCTCGCACCTGTGCGGCCTGATGTTCCAGTCGGCCCTGCAGCAGGACATGACGCCCGTGCCTTACAAGGGCGCTGCTCCCGCGATTGCCGACCTGATGGGCAACCAGGTGGACCTGCTGTGCGACCAGACCACCAACACCACTTCGCAGATCGCGGCCAAGAAGGTGCAGGCCTATGCTGTGACCACCGCCAAGCCGCTGACAACGCCAGCCCTCAAGGACCTGCCTACGCTGCAGTCTCTGGGTCTAAAGGACTTCAACGTGACCATCTGGCACGGCCTGTACGCCCCCAAGGGCACACCTGCTGATGTGGTCAAGAAGGTCAATGAAGCCATGAAGGCTTCGCTGAAGGACCCCGAGTTCATCAAGCGCCAGGAAGCCCTGGGCGCCGTGATCGCCTCTGATGACCGCGTCAACCCCGCTGGCCACAAGAAGTTTGTGGAAAGCGAAATTGCCAAGTGGGGCAAGGTCATCAAGGCCGCAGGCATCTACGCCGACTAAGCCAGGCCTTCACCCCTGAAGCAAAAAGCCCGCAGTGTGAACTGCGGGCTTTTTTGTTGGACGACCTGTGCAGGCCAAATCACCAGACGACTTCCTTGCCTTCGGCAGCGCTGCGGCGCAGCATGTCCACAAAGGGGGCGATACGCTGGCTCAGGCCCACGCTTTCATTGCTGGAAGCGGTTGCCCCCTCTTCCTCGGACGCGTCTTCTGGGGTGGCGCTGCGCTTGGTCACATCCTCTGCGGATGCAGCTTCCAGCGCAGAGATAGCGGCAGGAATTTGTTCCACGGTAATGATTCCGTGCTCATCATCTGGCGTTTTGCCAATGATTTCCAGCACCTGACGCCCATTGGCCTCCAGCATGATCAGATCTGCCGTGGCACGCGACTTGAATTTGTAGAGCATGTTCTGTCCCTTCAGCGGTAGATATATTCGCGGTTGAAAGGATAGCTGCTCTGCGCACCCTTCATCACGCCGGTTTGTAGGTCTCCGTCGGGTTTGCTGCACAGCATCTGGTGCAAGGCAATCCAGCCGCGCTCAAACGCCATGGCGCAGCCCGCCAGATACAGGCGATAGGCACGCAGAGCACGCTCTGCCTTGTCCACGTCGTACTGGGCCTCCAGAATGGCACGGGCAGGCTCCATCTGCGCTTCCAGCCCATCGGACCAGGCCCACAACGTACGCGCATAGTGCGGCCTGAGGTTTTCGGTATCCACCATCTCCAGCCTGCTGGCAGCCAGATCGTGCAACACACGGCTCACATGCATCAGCTCGCCGCCGGGAAAGATGTAGCGGTTGATGAACTCACCCATGCCCGCGCCCAGCTCTGCATTGCCCACGCCACCCGCCGTGATGCCGTGCACCAGCGCCAACCCGCCGGGCTTGAGCATGCGGTAGATGGTCTGAAAATACTCGGGCAGATTGGCGCTGCCCACATGCTCAAACATGCCGACCGAGCCGATCTTGTCAAAGGGCTGCACGCCATCCATCTGGCGGTAGTCGCGCAGCTCGACCTTGACCTGGCCCTGCAGCCCTTTTTCCGTAATGCGCCGCTGCACATATTCGTACTGGTTGCGCGACAGGGTAATGCCGTGGGCTTGCACGCCGTAGTGCTCTGCCGCCCAGAAGATGAGGCCACCCCAGCCAGACCCAATATCCCAGAAACGTTCACCCGGCTGAAGCTTGAGCTTTTTGCAGATGTGATCGAGCTTGGCCTCCTGCGCCTGCGCGAGGTTCATGCTCTGATCTTTGTAGTAAGCGCAGGAATAGACGCGGCGCGGGTCCAGCCACAGCGCGTAGAAATCGTCAGAGAGGTCGTAATGGAACTGAATCTGCTCGGCATCACGGCTCAGCGTATGCATGGCTAGAGACTTCGCTTTGGAGACTGTCTGCTCCAGCCAGGTAGGCCGGTGCTGCACCGGGTCGCCCTGCAAAAGCACTGCAGCGGCGGCCATGATGTCTCTGGGCTTTCCATGGATATCAACCCAGCCCTCAACCACCGCCGAGCCGACCGAGCCCACCTGACCATCCAGCAGTGCAGCCAGTGCCTTGGGCGAGCGGAAAATCAGCTGTACGGCACTGTGCTCCGGACCGATACGCTCGCCAGAGGCCAGCTGAATCGAAGCAGTCACAGGAAGTTTTGCGAGAACCGGCTCCAGTGTGCTCAACAGGTTTTTCATGAAACCCATTGTTCACGCGCAATATGTCAGGTCAAGCCTTGATCCCGCAGACTTCTGTGAGCAAATGTCTCACCCCTAGGCCTGCTCAGCTGCGTGCCTGCACCAGCTTCTCGTAGGCCTTGCGGGTGGCGGGCGCGATGGAGTCCAGCACCTGCTCATAGGCAGTCTTGTGGCGTGCAATCAGGCGCATGGCCGCAACCGTGCGGCTTTTGCAGAACCAGTGGCAGGTGTGCTGCATCAGCATCAGCTCGGCCGTCATGGTGAAGGCGCGGCGCTTGCGCTCTTCTTCATCCTGGGCCTGGCCCACCTGCACTGCGGCAATGGCCTGTGCATGCAGCTTCATGGCGGCACGCACATCCAGCGTGGCCGATGGCACCAGCCTGTCCATATAGGGCAGCGCCAGCGGCAGCGTGCTGGCCCGGGTCTGTTCGGCAGGCAGGCTGGCAAACTCATCCGCAAACCGCTGGAACTGGCTGGCCAGACTGGTTTCGGTGTTCTCCAGCACAGTCCAGATCTGCTCGCGGCGCTGGGCGTCGGTCTCGCCAATCACACGCAGATACCCCTCCATCAAGCCAGCCATGAGCTTTTCGATCTGAAAGCGCGAGAGATGCTGTGCCAGCAACTGGGTGTGCTGCCTTTGCTCCTGCTTCTTGAGCATGTAGAGCACGGTGGTGACAATGATGGCGAGCGTTAAAAAATCCATGAACTAGAACCCAACCGGCGAACCAGGGCGATGCAAAAAAGAATGAGTGTAGTCAGCTTGACGGCCATCACGGCCCTCGGGGCAGCAATTGTCACACTGGCTGGCTGCAGCAGCACCGCCTATTACTGGCAGGGCTTCAGGGGGCAGATGCAGATCATCCAGGCAGCGCGGCCCATTGACGACTGGCTGGCCGACCGCAGCACCAGCCCTGCGCTGCAGCAGCGTCTGCGCGCCGCGCAGCAGATGCGCCGCTTTGCCAGCGAGCAACTGGCCCTGCCCGATAACGCCAGCTACACCCGCTACGCGGCACTGGAACGCAAATACGCGGTCTGGAACGTGGTGGCGGCCCCGCCAGACAGCCTGAAGATGCATCAATGGTGCTTTCCCATCACGGGCTGCATCAGCTACCGAGGCTACTTTGCCGAAGCCGATGCACAGGCCAAGGCCTATGAAATGCATGAGCAGGGCCTGGAAGTCAGCGTCTATGGTGTGCCCGCCTATTCCACGCTGGGCTATCTAAACTGGCTGGGTGGCGATCCACTGCTCAGCAGCTTTATCGGCTGGCAGGAGGGCGACTTTGCCGGTCTGATGTTCCATGAGCTGGCCCACCAGCTGATCTACATCAAGAACGACACGGCCTTCAACGAATCATTTGCCACGGCGGTGGAGCGCATTGCCACACCGCTATGGCTGCAAACCCATGCCAGCGAAGCCACGCTGCAGCGCTGGCAACAGGCACAAACGCGCAGAGCACTCTGGCAGCACCTTACCCGGCAAACACGGGCCAGACTTCACTCCATATATGAGAGAAATACTACTCAACCCCTTGATGAAAAAGCGCTGGCAGCTATCAAAAAAGAAGTTTTTTCTGACTTTCAAGCGCAGTATGCCCAGCTGCGTGCGCAATGGGTGGCGGCAGACGAGCCCCTGCTGACCAGCGACACCCTGCGCCAGCAATACCTTGAGCGGCTGGCCCAAACCGATGACTGGGTGGCCCGTGCCAACAATGCCAGCTTTGGCGCTCTTGCCGCCTATGACGACTGGGTAGCCGCCATGACCCACTGGTGGACACAGTTGCAAGACCGCCAGCCTGCATCTCCCGAAGGGTGGAAGCGCTTTTATGCCCAGATGCAGGAGCTGGCCAGCATGCAGCCGGAGCAGCGCACCCAGCAGCTGTGCGCCCATCAGCCTGAGCAGCTTGCGCCGCCAGCCGCCTGCCAAGCCAGCACAGCCCGTCCATAGTCCTTCCATGGGCCGACCATAGCTCGCTAATAATCAGCGCCCGGCCAGGCCCATCGACTAGGACAGAACCTGATAGACGGCTTCAGCGTGGTTTAAGAAAGTCTGGGCAAACTTTTAGCAACATCCATTTCCTCGCTCTCTGTTTTGTCTTCCTCCGACTTTGCCTCCACCGCGTCTGGCTCCGGCAGACGATTCTTCAAACCCCGCTCCCCCCAGTTCATCGCCTTCTGGCTGGCCGTCTGGATGACGGCCACCGCCAACTGGGCGCTATGGCTGCGCCTGCCCTCCATAGAGGGCTATCAGGGCAGCCATGCCGTGCTGGCCCTGCGCGTCATTCCTCTGGTTCTGGGGGCGGTGATGCTGCTCACCAGTCTGTTTGCATGGCCACGCTGGATGAAGCCGTTCTGGATTGCCCTGCTGCTGGTTGCCGCAAGTGCCCAGCACTTCATGATCTCCTACGGCACCCTGATGGACCGGGGCATGATCAACAACATCCTGCAGACGGACATGCGCGAGAGCTCCGACCTCTTCAACCCCAAGCTGCTGCTGGAGTTGCTGATCGTGGCCATCCTGCCAGCCATCTGGCTGTGGAAAACGCCGATTCGTGGCGCAGGCAAGGTCTGGCGCAATGTGCTGCGCACCGTGATGCTGATGGTGGGTGCCGCGGCACTGGTGGGTGGCTCCATCGCCGTCTCATACAAAGACCTGGCCCCCGTGGTGCGCAACAACCTCTGGCTGCGCTTCATGATCAACCCGGTCAACCCCGTGCTGTCCAGCGCTGGCGTCTTCCTCGCGCCCATTCTTCAAAAGCCTCGCCCCTTTGTCAGCACGATAGAGGGAGCGGCCCTGGGCAAAAGCTATGAAGCTGCGCAAAAGCCACCGCTGCTGATCCTGGTCGTGGGCGAAACTGCCCGCGCCAAGAATTTCAGCCTCAACGGCTATGCCCGCGACACCAACCCTGAGCTTTCCAGGCAAGACGTGCTGAGCTGGCGCAACGCCACCTCCTGCGGCACCAGCACCCGCGAATCCGTGCCCTGCATGTTCTCCAGCCTGGGCCGCGAGGGCTTCTACAACTCCAAGGCCGAGCACAGCAATCTGCTGGATGTGCTGCAGGCCGCAGGCCTTGCCGTGCTGTGGGTGGACAACCAGGCAGGCTGCAAGGGCGTGTGCAAGCGCATTCCCATGGCCGATACAGCCGACAGGGTGAACACCCCTGAAGGCAAGGCCTTGTGCGCTGCTGATGGCGAATGTCTGGACGGCATGCTGCTGGTCGGTCTTGAAGAACGCATCACCCAGCTGGACCCCGCACGCCGCGCCAAGGGCGTGGTGCTCGCCATGCACCAGATGGGCAGCCATGGCCCGGCCTACTACAAGCGCTCCACGCCCGACCTCAAGGCCTTCAAGCCCGAGTGCGAGACCAATGCCCTGTCCAGCTGCCCGCAGGAGAACGTGGTCAACGTCTATGACAACTCGATTCGCTATACCGACCATTTCCTGGCCCAGACGATCAGCTGGCTCAAGACCCAGCAAGACCAGTTTGAAACCGGCATGTTCTACATGTCCGACCATGGCGAATCGCTGGGCGAGATGGGCGTCTATCTGCACGGCATGCCCTACTCCATGGCTCCCGCAGATCAAAAACATGTGCCCATGATTCTGTGGCCCGGCACACTGGGCGCGCGCACCCATGTGGATGCCAGCTGCCTCCGCAAAGAGCTGGACAAGCCTGTCTCGCACGACAACCTCTATCACACCATTCTGGGTCTGGTGGATGTCAGCACCCCCACTTACAAGCCTGCACTGGATGCGCTGAAAGGCTGCCGCGGCGCGGGCTGAGTGTTCACTGAATGACAAAGCAAACGGCCTGCCGGGTTTCAAAGCCCGGCAGGCCGTTTTCACTGATGGAATAAGCGCAGTCAGCTATCAAATTGATTGCATCACTCGCCTTGCGACCCGCGATGCGCCCAGCCCGTGGTGTGCTTTTCCACCAGGTTGAACAGCTCATACATCACCATGGCCATGGCGCCCACCACAATCAGCCCGGCAAAGGCCAGCCCCATCTGCATGGATGAACCGGCAGAGACCAGCAGATAGCCAATGCCCTCGTTGGCCGCCGTCATCTCGCTGACCGTGGTGCCCACGAAAGCCAGCGTAATCGCCACTTTCAGCGAGCCATAGAAATACGGCAATGAGCGCGGCAGGCCCACCTTCATCAGCACATCCCAGCGCTTGGCGCCCAGCACGCGCAGCACGTCTTCCAGTTCAGGCTCCAGCGTGGCCAGCCCCGTGGCGATGTTCACCATGATGGGGAAAAAGCTGATGAGAAAGGCCGTGAGAATGGCCGGGCCCGCGCCAATGCCGAACCAGACCACCAGAATCGGCACAAACGCCGCCTTGGGCAGGGCATTGAAAGCCGTCATCAGCGGGTAGAACGCCGCATAGGCCAGCCGCGAGGAGCCAATCAGAAAACCGAGCAGCACGCCCACCACAATCGCCAGGCCAAAGCCCGCCATGGTCACCCAGTAAGTGCGCCAGGCATGCAGGGCAATCGTGCCTGCAAACTCATAGAGCTGGTGGCCTATGGCTCTGGGGCTGGGGAAGATGAATTCCGAAACGTCGAACGCCGAACAGATGACCTGCCAGAGCACGATCGTCAGCAGCAGCAATAACCAGGGCGCCCAGCGCTCTGCAGTTTTTTGATGTTTCATGGTGCGCCTTATTGAGGGATTGCAGCAGCATCAGCGCCGCTTTTACGCAGTGCACCGATATGGCCACGCAGTTCATAGACGATGTCTGAGAACTCTGGCGTGTAAGTCACTTCCAGATCACGCGGGCGCGGCAGGTCGATGTCGCGGCGCACGACAAAGCGCCCCGGGCTTTTGCTCATCACATAAACGGTATCGGCCAGAAAAACGCTCTCGCGCAGGTCGTGCGTGACCAGAATCACATTGAATTTCTGCTCGGCCTGCAGGTCACGCAGAATGCACCACAGCTCCTCACGGGTGAAGGCATCCAGCGCGCCGAAGGGCTCGTCCAGCAGCAGCATTTGCGGCTCGTGAATCAGGGCGCGGCAGATGCTGGCGCGCTGCTGCATGCCGCCAGACAGCTGCCAGGGAAATTTGCGTTCGTACCCCGCCAGCCCCACCTTGCCCAGCAGTTCAATGGCACGCGCCTCGTATTCCTTGCGCTTTTGCTTGAACTGCGAGCGGTGCGGCTCCACGATCTCCAGCGGCAGCAGCACATTGTCCAGCGTGGTGCGCCAGGGCAGCAGCGACGATGACTGAAACGCCATGCCCGAGATCTTGAGCGGCCCCGTCACGCGCTCACCATCCACCGTGATGCGGCCCATGGACGGCATCTTCAGCCCCGTGGTGAGCTTCATGAAGGTGGACTTGCCGCAGCCCGACGGGCCGACGATGGCGATGAACTCGCCACGCTGCACCGTCAGGTCAATCGCCTCCACCGCAAAGTGGTTGGCTTGCAGCAGCTCTTCGTTGTACGCCAGCCAGACGTCTTTGAATTCGACAAAGGGTCGGGCGGATTCTGTATCTGATGATTTCATAAAAGCAGGCTGCAGCGCCTGTTAATCAAGCGCTTTCAGCTATCAATCAATGAGCATTTACTTCTTGGGAAGCACATCAAGTTCGGCGGCCGGTGGCAGGAATTTGCCGCTCCAGACTCCCTCAGGATTCACGCGCGTCTTGGTTGCATAGACATCGGAGACCTGAGAGGCCATCAGCGCCATGCGTGTGGGGCTGACCTGACCAAAGCCTTCGGCACGCGCATCGGCGGTGTTGATGACCGTGTCGATCGCCAGCTGCAGGCGGCGCGTTTCCAGAGCGGTGTTGACGATGCCATCGCGCTCCTTCACATGGGCAATGGCGGCACCGGGGTTGGCCATAACTTCTTTGGCCCCCTTGGTGAAGGCCTTGAGGAAGGCGCGCACGGCATCGGGGTTCTCGCGCACCAGCTTGGCGCTGGCAATGATGGCGTTGCCATATAGCTTGACGCCGTTGTCGGCAAACGGCATGACTGCCACATCCGCCGCCTTCACGCCACGGGCCTCCAGGTTCAGCAGCGAGGTGAAGGTGAAGCCCGTGATGGCATCGACATCGCCACGCACCAGCATGGTCTCGCGCAGCGGCGGGTCCATGGTGGTCCATTGCACATCGCCCACCTTGTTGGCCTTGGCAAACAGCGGAAAACCGCGACGGCCCGCATCAAACACGGGCGCACCCAGCTTTTTCCCCGTCAGATCGGCAGGCTTGGCAATGCCGCTTTTCTTGAGCGACATGACTGAAGCTGGCGTGTTGTTGTAGACCATCATCACGGCCACGGGCTTGTCTTTGACATCGGGGTTGTTGGCGTGGAACTCCATGAGCGCCGCCAGATCGGCAAAGCCCATGTCGTAAGAGCCAGAAGCAACGCGCTGAATCGCGCCGCCGGAGCCACTGCCAGCGTCCACGCTCACATTCAGACCGGCGGCCTGAAAGTAGCCTTTAGCAACGGGCTGCAGAAACAGCGCTGCGGGCCCTTCAAAGCGCCAGTCCAGCTGGAATTTGATGGGCGTTGCGGCAAAAGCAGCGGTGGCGCTGGCAAAGCTGCCCAGAGCCAGAATGGATTGCAGAAACAGACGCTTGGTTTGCATGGTGAACTCCCTCTCTTTAGTCAATGAATGGCGCTTGGATTCGTGTGGAGGCTCAGGTCTTCCAGGCCCCCTGGTGTGAGCTGCTGGCTTCCTCAATCAGGGCCGGGCCTATGCATTCGATGGCGTGCGAAGCGGCCTGAAACACGTCGCGGCAGGACAATTCGGCATCCTTCTGATCCAGCCGCTCGCCACGAAACACGCGCAGCCGTTCGGCATCAATGCCATAGACCACGCGGCCAATGGCTGACCAGAAAATGGCGCCCGCACACATCACGCAGGGCTCGGCAGATGAATACAGCGTGGCGCGGGCCAGCTCATCGCGTGAATGCAGGGGGCTGGCCAGGCGAATGGCAGACAGTTCGGCATGGGCCGTGCAGTCACCGCTTTCGCCATTGGCGTTGCTGGCAGCGGCCAGCACGCGCCCATCAGCTGCCACAATCAGCGCGCCAAACGGACGGTTGCCGCGTTCGCGGGCCGTATCGGCCAGTGCAATGGCTTCACGCAGATGGCGGCCATCGGTGTCATTGAGGGTCTGGGCTTGAGGCAGAGACATCGTCTTCTCCCCTCAGGCCTTGAGCATGCGGGCCGCTCTGGCGGGCAGCATGCTGCTGTTGAAAAGGGCATCGGCAGATGGCGTGGTCTTGAGTGCAAAGGTCTGCACCACGCTGTCCACCTGCTGCTCCATCAAGCGCTTGCTGAAGTCGCCAAGCCCGTGGCTTTTCGTATCCGCCGCCGCGACGTACTGCGCAGTGATGGACCAGCGCTCCAGCTCCAGCTTCTCATCCAGAATCGACTCGCGCTGGCGCACGGCGGCAATGCCTGCAGCGGGGTTGGCCAAGCATTCCACAATGGCGCGGTTGGTGGCGCGCAGGAAGGCGGCCACGACTTGCGGCTTCTCGGCAATCAGATTGCTGGACGCCAGGATGGCATTGCCATACAGATGAACGCCCGCATCGCTGTAGCGCAGGATGGAAAGCTCCTCGGGCTTGATGCGCGCAAACAGCGACACGGCCGAGTCATGGAAATAAGTGGCCGCATCCACATCGCCACGCACCATGACGTTGTCGCGGGCCGAGAACTCCGTGGTGGACCAGGCAAACAGATCGGCCGGCAGGCTCTTGCGCCGCGCCACCATGGGCCAGGCACGGCGTGTGGACTCCACGGCGGCGGCGGCCACTTTTTTGCCCTTGAGGCTGGCGAAGTCCGAGGTGATGCCTCTGTCCTTGCGCCCGATGATGACAAACGGCGCCCGGTTGTAGTACTGATAGACGGCCTGCACACGCGGTGTACCGGCGTTTTGCGCATTGAACTCGATCAGCGAACTGATATCGCCCAGACCCATCTGGTAGGCACCGCTGGCGATGCGCGTGATCGAAGCCACCGAGCCAGAGCCCACGTCCAGACTGACATCCAGCCCTTCATCACGGTAGTAGCCGTTTTGCTGCGCCAGAAAGAAAGGTGCCGTCTGACCATTGACACGGAAATCCAGCGTGAATTTCAGCGGAGTCAGCGACTTGCCCTGGGCATGTACCCAGGGCGCAGCGCAAAGAGGCAGGGCAGCAAGGAAATGGCGACGTTGCATGGTGGAACTCTCAGGTCTCTGGCGGCAAAAACACCAGCAGCAGCGCCGCTGGCAGGACATGAGCAATTTCCGGGCGCTGCACAGATGCAGGCTGAACGCTTCTACTCGTAAAGCTATCTAGCAATTGGCGTGCCTGCTTTTTGTTACGCCTTGTCGGGCATCCGCAAGGTGCATGCGCCACGCAGCCGTGCATGGATTCATGCACACCCATGCACCAGATTGAAGCCGCGCACCAAAACCAAGATCGCCACGCCCATGGCAGATGGCTGGCACGCTGTTTGCTGCACTAGTGGCAAGAGTAGAAGCGTTCAGCACGGTGCAGTGGTCGGTTCCGGCCATTAGCTTCGCGGGTCATTGCTCTTGAAGTGGGTGCGGCCGTCGTCGCACCTGATATCCCCGCTTCAGATGCCAGCACCTGCTCACCAGTAGCGCGGGTGTCTGAAGTCATCGCAAGAGAAACTCTTATGCAGACCACGACCAGCCACTCTTACAGCCTTGGCGAACTGGACAAGGAAGCCCGCATGGGCGGACAAGGCGCAGAAACCTCGACGCGCGAAGTTCGCGTCATAGACATCAGCGACTTCGAGCAGCGCAAGCAGGAGATTGCCGACCAGATCTGGAACGCGTCGGTAGAGATCGGCTTCTTCCAGGTTTGTGGCCATGGCATTGCGCAGGCCGATATCGACGCCGCATTCAGCAGGGCTGAGCAGCTGTTTGCACTAGCGCCAGAAACCAAGGCGCAATGGCCTCTGTCGCGCAACGCCGGCTGGGAGCACAAGGCGCAGATTCGCCCCTCCACCCGCACCCCGGACCAGAAAGAGTCTTATCAAGTCACGCGCCCGCGCATGGAAGGTCTGTGGCCCAGCGAGCAGGAGCTGCCCGGCTTTCAGCAAGCAACGCTGGCCTTTGAACACCAGTGCTGGCAAGTGGGCATGCAGCTGCTTTCCTGCTTTACCTACAAGCTGGGCTTTGATGAGGAGTTCTTCACCCGCGCCCACGACCCCGCCGTGCCCAGCTACCAGAGCACGCTGCGCATGCTGCACTACTTTGCGGTGGACCCCGCACTCAAAGATGAGCTGGGCCTGTGGCGCGCAGGCGCGCATACGGACTTTGACTGCCTGACGCTGCTGTTTCAGCGCGCCGGTCAGGGCGGGCTGCAAGTGCTGCCCGGCAAAGAGGCTGATGCCCAACAATGGACACCGGTGGAACCCGTGGATGGCGTCATCACCTGCAATATCGGCGACATGCTGACACGCTGGAGTGACGACCAGCTACCCAGCAACTTTCACCGCGTACGCAACCCTCAGCCCCACGAATACCAGGGCGCACGCTACAGCCTGGCCTTTTTCTGCCAGGCCAATGAAGATGCGGTGATTGAAGGCCCCGCCCAAAAATATCCGCCCATCACCGGGGCGGAATATTTGCGTCAGCGTATTTCTGCCAACTTCTCGAACAGGTATTGATCCCCCCTGAGCGGCTGCGCTTGCTTGCTGTCTCTGGTTGGGAGGCTGGCCCGCCATCTTTAAAACAACAAGGCCCCGGAACACGGGGCCTTGTTGTTGTTCAAGGGCAGCGCAGATCAGCGCAGCGATGCGATGAGGTCGATGTATTGCTGCTTGGCTTCATCGGCTGTGGTGCCTTCCAGCTTGGTCCAGGCATCCCATTTGGCGCGTGCGACCATGTCGGTGAAACTGGGCTTCTTGCCTTCGTTGTCGCCTTCTGTGGCCTGTTTGTACAGGGCATAGATCTTGAGCAGCGTGGCGTTGTCAGGGCGCTCGCTGATCGAGGTGGAATTCTTGACGGATTCTTCAAACGTGGCGTTCAGATCGGACATGGCAGGTCTCCTGTGCTTATAGAAATCCAGACCAGTGTAGCGAAAAATCAAAGAAATTAGAACGACCGTTCTTTTTTTATCTGCGCGCAACAAAAAAGGCTGCCTCGCAGGAAGTAGCCTTTTCACGATCCGCAGGCCATCAGGCCCGCGTGGGTTCAGCCAGCCAGCGCTGGGCCAGCTTGACCCAGAAGGTCGCCCCCAGCGGAATCAGTGCGTCGTTGAAGTCGTAGCTCGGGTTGTGCAAAGTGCAGGGGCCGCCGCCATGGCCCATGGCGCGGTGGTCGCCGTCGCCGTTGGCGATAAAGCAGTAAGCCCCGGGCTTTTCCATCAGCATGAAGGCAAAGTCTTCTGCGCCCATGGATGGCTCCTGCGGCACCACGCCCGCATCGCCCAGAATGTCGCGCATCACGCTTTGCGCGAACGCAGCTTCCGGGGCAGTGTTGATGGTGGGCGGGTAGTTGCGCACAAACTCGAATTCGCACTGCGTGCCATGGGCGGCGCAAAGGCTTTCGCTGATCTGCTTCATGCGTTGCTCGATCAGGTCCAGCACCTCCAGCGTGAAGGTGCGCACCGTGCCTTGCAGCTCTACGCTGTCGGGCACCACATTGGTGGCTTCACCGGCGTGCACCATGGTCACGGACACCACGCCCGCCTCGATGGGCTTGACGTTGCGGCTGACGATGGTCTGAAACGCCATGATGAGCTGGGCCGCCACAGGAACGGGGTCCACCACCATATGCGGCATGGCCGCGTGGCCGCCCTTGCCGCGCACCACGATCTTGAATTCGTTGCTGGATGCCATGGCCGGGCCTGCGCCCACGGCCATGGTGCCGGCCTTCATGCCGGGCCAGTTGTGCATGCCAAACACGGCCTGCATGGGGAACTGGGTGAACAGTCCGTCCTTGACCATCTCACGCGCGCCGCCGCCGCCTTCTTCGGCGGGCTGGAAGATGGCATAGACCGTGCCTTCAAAGCTGTCGCGGTGTGCAGCCAGATATTGCGCGGCAGCCAGCAGCATGGCGGTGTGGCCATCGTGGCCGCAGGCGTGCATCTTGCCTGCATGGCGGCTGGCATGTTCAAAGGTGTTGAACTCCTGCATCGGCAGGGCATCCATATCGGCGCGCAGACCGATGGCGCGGCCACTCTTGCCGCCATCGCGGCCATGGATGATGCCCACCACACCGGTCGCACCCAGACCGCGGTGGGTGGCGATGCCCCATTGTTCCAGCTTGTCGGCCACCAGATCCGAGGTGCGAATTTCCTCGAAACACAGCTCAGGGTGGGCGTGGATATCGCGGCGCAGCGCGGCAATGTCAGGGGCGCTTGCTTGAAGTTCGGGCAGCAGGGCCATGCGCTCTCTCCTTGGGGTCATCGGTGGCAAAGATGCCATGATGACCCAAGTCTCAAAGCGCTGCGCCCTGCGGGCTGCAAAGCCTCAAACTCTAACCTTGCCGTCGCCCGTCAGCATGGAAAGCTCCACAAAACGGGGCTTGCCCGCCTGCGGCCGGAAGGCGATGGGGAAGCCAGCCACTTGCTGGCCGTTCAGGCTGTCCAGTGCGGCAATCAGGCTTTCGCGCTGCAGCTTGCCACCTGCGGCTGCGGCCTTCAGCGCTTCACCCACCACGCGGGCGGCCAGGTAGCCTTCCATGCTGGAGTAGTTGGGCTGCAGCGATGCACCGCCCTTTTGCAGCGCCGCCTGAAACTCTCGCGCCAGCGGGTGTGATGTCTTGTAAGGCGACGGCACAACCTGCGTCACCACCACGCCTTCGGCTTCCTTGCCCAGCTCCTGCGCCAGTGCCGAAGTGCCCACAAACGACACGTTGTAGAACTGACCGCCATAGCCAGACTGCCGTGCGGCGCGCACAAAGGCAGCGCTGGCGGCATAGGTGCCCACCTGCACGATCACGTCGGCACCCAGCGGCAGCAGGGTCTTGATGGCTTTGCTCACATCCTGAGAGTTGCGCTCCACCGTGGCCGTGCCAACGGGCTTGAGCCCATGGGAGTGCAGAGCCTGCGTCACGCCATCCAGACCCGACTGACCATAGGCATCGTTCTGGTGGAACACCGCAATTTTCTTGAGACCCAGCGCCACCAGCTGTTTGACCATCAGCGCGGTTTCATCGGCATAGGAAGCGCGCAGATTGAACACGGTCTGCGCCAGCTTGGGGTCACGTAGGCCCGCACCACCGGTCAGCGGTGCAATCAGCGGCACCTTGGCTTTCTGCAACAGGGGTAAAGCCGCCATGCTGGTGGGCGTGCCCAGATAGCCAAACAGCGCCATCACATCGTCATTCAGAAACTTCTGGGTATTGGCCACGCAGCGCTCGGGCTCGTAACCATCGTCCAGCGTGCGCAGCTCTACCAAGCGGCGACCCACGCCACCCTGGGCATTGAGCTGGTCGAAGTACAGCTTCGCGCCCTGCGAAAACTGCGTGCCCAGCTGGGCCGAGGGACCGCTGAGCGCGCAGGACTGACCCAGCACGATAGGCGCTGAGGCATCCTGCGCGAGACTGCTGCCGCTCCATGCTCCCGCTGCTGCCGCACCCGCAGCAGTCACAAACTGACGACGATTCCACCGAATTGACTTGTCTTGCATTGCTCTCGTTCTTCCTACTTGGTGCTGATTGCAGCGGACGCGGTCCGACCGCTCTTGTTATGGTGCATTTAACGTTTTTTGACATTGATGCGAGTCGCATAATAGGCCGACACGCTGTCACTGGTGTGAATTTCCCTTCGCCTCAGAGCTTTCACATGCCCCACATTGCACAAGTACGCGGCGCCTGTCCGCATGACTGCCCGGACACCTGCGCCCTGGTCACCACCGTGGTGGACGGCACTGCCACCCGGGTGCAAGGCAATGCCGAGCACCGGCACACCGGCGGCGTGCTGTGCAGCAAGGTCAGCAAATACACCGAGCGCAGCTACCACGCAGACCGCGTGCTGCAGCCGCTCAAGCGCAGCGGCCCCAAAGGCTCGGGCCAGTTCACCCCGGTGAGCTGGGAGGAAGCCCTCAGCGACATCGCCCAGCGCCTGCACCAGATTGCGCAGCGCAGCCCCGAATCCATCCTGCCCTACAGCTATGCCGGAACCATGGGACAGGTGCAGGGGCAAAGCATGGACCGGCGTTTTTTCCACCAGCTGGGCGCCAGCCTGCTGGACCGCACCATCTGCGCCAGCGCAGGCAGCGAAGCGCTGGCCGCGACCTATGGCGGCAAGCTGGGCATGCGGGTGGAGTTCTTTGCCGAAAGCCAGCTGATTCTGATCTGGGGCAGCAACAGCATCACCAGCAATCTGCATTTCTGGCGCTATGCCCAGGAAGCCAAGCGCAACGGCGCCCGGCTGGTCTGCATTGACCCGCGCAAGAGCGAAACCGCCGACAAATGCCATGAGCACCTGCAACTGCTGCCCGGCACCGATGCGGCCCTGGCCTTTGCGCTGATGCATGAGCTCATCGTCAACGACTGGCTCGATCACAACTACATCGCCCAGCACACACAGGGCTGGGACGCTCTCAAAGCCAGAGCACTGCAATGGCCGCCAGAGCGCGCCGCGCAGGTCTGCGGCCTGCCGGTTGAGCAAATTCGCCAGCTGGCACGCGACTATGGCCGCAGCCAGCCTGCAGCCATTCGCCTGAACTACGGCATGCAGCGCGTGCGCGGCGGTGGCAATGCCGTGCGCGCCATTGCCTGCCTGCCCGCGCTGATTGGTGCCTGGCGCAACCGCGCAGGCGGCCTGCTGCTGTCCAGCTCTGGCGTGCTGCCGTTTGACATGGCTGCGCTGCAGATGCCCCAATTGCTGGGCCAGCGCCGCCCCCGCACGCTGAATATGAGCAGCATTGGCGGGGTGCTGCTGCACCCTGGTGACGCCGCCTTTGGCCCCAAAGTGGAAGCCTTGGTGGTCTACAACAGCAACCCCGTGGCCGTGGCCCCGGAATCGGCCAAGGTGGCCGCTGGCTTTGCGCGAGAAGACCTGTTCACCGTGGTGCTGGAACACTTCATGACGGACACGGCCGACCACGCCGACTATGTGCTGCCCGCCACCACACAGCTGGAGCACTGGGACATTCACGGCAGCTACGGCCACACCGATGTGCTGCTGAACCGCCCCGCCATTGCCCCCGAGGGCCAGGCCCGCAGCAATGCACAGATCTTTCGCGACCTGGCAGCGCAGATGGCACTGCTGGACCCCGCCTTTGCCGCCAGTCACTTTTCAGACTCTGATGAGGCTCTAGCCCGGCAAGCTATTGCGCATACAGCTATCAGTTTTGATGAACTGCTGGAGCGCGGCTTTGCCACCATCGCCCTGCCCGATGCACCGTTTGCCAACGGTGGCTTCACCACACCGTCCGGCAAATGCGAGTTCGACAACCCGGCGCTGGCGGCCCTGGGTGTGAGCACGCTGCCCGACCATCTGCCCAATTACGAAGCGCCCACGGCCGACTATCCGCTGGCCATGATTTCGCCGCCAGCGCGCAACTTTCTCAACAGCACCTTCACCAACGTTGCCAGCTTGCAGCGCATGGAAGAAAGGCCGCTGCTGGAAATGCACCCCGATGACGCCGCTGCACGCGGCATTGCCGATGGGGATTTGCTGCGCGTCTTCAACACCCGGGGTGAGCATGTCTGCCATGCCGCCGTCAATGGCCGTGCGCGCCAGGGCGTGGTGGTGGGCCTGGGCATCTGGTGGCGCAAGCAGGGCGTGAACGGAACCAACGTCAATGAGCTGACGCACCAGCAGCTCACCGACATTGGCCGCGCCCCCTGCTTTTATGACTGCACCGTGCAAGTGGCCAAAGCAGCCAAAGCGGCAGCCACATGCTGAATTCCGCCAACGCGCCAGTGCGGTATTCCACGTGCAGCCAGTGCGCCTGACACCAGATAATGCGAACCAGCCACGAATAACAACGGCAGAAATCGACAGTCCTTGGGGAGAGGGCTGCCGCCCATCTGCTGCCTTGACCGAATGCAATCACCGAAGATACCCGATGCCAACCGCAGCGCTGCCCGGCTGGATCTGCGCCGCCTGATTCTGGTGCTCACGATCTGCAGCGCCCTGATTCCGTTTGCCAACACCTTCTACGCCGGCTACCTGGTGCAGCGCCAGCAGCTGATAGACACCACGCTGGACGGCCACTACGCCTATGCCACCAAGCTGGCGCGCAGCACGGATGACTTTCTGCAATCGGCCCTGCAACAACTGGACTACAGCGCCAAGCTGATGGCCGGGCACATGAAGGACAACGTCTTCCTGGGCGAAGAAGCCACGCGGCTGCGCCTGCAGACCAAGAGTTTCAACTCCGTCACCATCATCGACAACACCGGCTATGTGCTGGCCACATCGCCCGAGACACTGCAGATCGCAGGCAAGACGCTGACCACCAGTGGCATTGTGGAAACCCTGCAGACCAAAGGCCCGGTCATCAGCCAGCCTTATATGGCGGTTACCGGCAACTTCATTGTCTTTATCTCGCAGCCTGTTTTTGCGGAAGACGGCCAGTACCTGGGCGCCGTGGGCGGCAGCATCTACCTCAAGCAGGAAAGCATGCTGGATACGCTGCTGGGCTCGCACTTCTATGAAGACGGCTCCTATGTCTTCGTCGTGGACAAGAACAAGCACATCATCTACCACCCTGATGGCAAGCGCGTGGGCAACCAGGTGAACAACAACGACGCCATCAACCAAATCAGCCTGGGTGAATCCGGCAAGATGCCGCTGATCAACAGCCAGGGCCGCGAAATGCTGGCGGGCTATGCCATCGTGCCGTCCACAGGCTGGGGCATCGTGGCCCAGCGCCCCAAGGCGGCAACACTGGCGCCCCTCAACGATCTGATGCGATCCGTGCTGTACAAGACACTGCCTATCGCCATTTTGATGCTGCTGCTGATCTGGTGGAGCGCCCGCCGCATTGCCAGCCCGCTGCGCCAGCTGGCCAATGGTGCGCGTGACATGGACAGGCCCGAAACCGCTGACAAGATTCAGTCCGTCAAGTCCTGGTACTTTGAATCGCACGAGCTGAAAAAAGCCATGCTCAAGGGCATTGACCTGCTGCAGCGCAACATCACCAAGCTGCGCGAGGACGTGAACACCGACCCGCTGACTGGCCTGGGCAACCGCCGCCACCTGGAGGCCGCCATCACCGCCTTCCAGGCGCAGGAGACACCATTTGCCGTGCTGGCCATAGACATCGACCACTTCAAGAAGGTCAACGACAACTTTGGCCACGATGCGGGCGACAAGGTCCTCAAGCAACTGGCCCGGCAGATGCGCGATGTCTCGCGTGCCAATGACGTGCCCTGCCGCGTGGGGGGTGAAGAGTTCTTGCTGCTGCTGCCCGGCGCACCGCTGCACAGCGCCGCCCAGGTGGCAGAGCGCCTGCGTGCACTGGTTGAACATACCGAGCTGCCCGTGGTGGGCCGCATCACCATCTCACTGGGCGTGGCGCACTGGCCCGACAGCGATGACGATATGCAGGCCGTGTTCAAGCAGGCAGACGCCATGCTCTACGCCGCCAAACGTGGCGGGCGCAACCGGGTGGAAGTGGCAGCCACGGTGGAGCCTGCCTGAGTACGGCTTCAAGGGTTGACCCACAGCATCAGCGCCACCACCACGCCCAGCAGCAAGGGCGTGGCAGCTATTAGCAGCTCCAGCACCCGCCACACGGGCCGTGGTGCGGGCTGCGCCCTGAACGCCAGCACGTTCAGCACTGTCGCCGCCAGCGACAGCACCCCGGCCACCAGCACTGCCAGCAAATACAGCGCCAGCACTGGCATGCCGCAGGCATAACCACCCTGCCCGCGCTGGGCCTGAATGCTGGACTCTGCCATCCAGTACGCGCCGAACGGTATGACGACCAGCGCCAGCAGCGTCAAAACCCAGGATATCTGGCGCTTCATGACACCCCCTCCTTTTCAGACTGCCGCTTGCCCTGCTGCTGCACACGCCGCGCCTCGGCGGCACGCTCGCGCTCTTTGCGCCTGCAGGCATTGCAGCGGTTGGCCCTGGTGAAGACCTGGCCCTTGGCCACCTCGTACCACCACTTCTGCCGCGTGGCGGTCCACACCTCCTGCTTGCCGCAGTCCTTGCAGCAAAACGGCTCGTCCACGTAATAGCCACGCGCCACAAAGTCGGGCTGGCCGTAGCTGTTGTAGGCCGCCAGTTGCAAGGGGTTGCAGGCGGCCATTGCCGCCGTCAGCGCAGGGGGTGCAACTGCCTGCGCTGCAGCAGACGCGGCCGCCCGGGCCGCCTTCCCCGCGCGCTGCAACTGTATTTCTGCCTTGCGTTGTTTGCCGCTTTTCATGCACTCCACCTTAACCCAGCAGGCATTCCCGGCACCCATGCACCAATCTGAACTTGCATGCTTCAAATTAGTGAGCATGCACCGCAACAGGGATAAGCGCTGCAAGCCACACACCTCTTAGAAATTAACAAGTCATTGATTTTTAGGAACAAAACATTTGTAGGACATATCTGGCACACCTCTTGCAAAGAACGCTTGCGCTGCCGCCATGCCAAGGCAGCACCAGTTCTTCAGAAAGGGAATCTCAGATGCCAGAGCCAAGCCAACATTTCAGCCGCAGACAGCTGCTTTCCATGATCGGGAAAGTGGCGGGCGGCAGTGCCATGTACCAAGCCATGAGCTCGCTGGGCTATGCCGCTGAATCGCACTACAACGGCCCCGTCAAACTGAGCAATGCCAAGCCCGGCTCCAGCGTTCTGGTGCTGGGTGCAGGCCTGGCGGGCATGGTGGCCGCCATTGAATTGCGCGCTGCGGGCTACAAGGTGCAACTGCTCGAATTCCAGGGCCGCGCCGGTGGCCGCTGCTGGACGCTGCGCGGCGGTGACGAGTTTGCTGAACTCGATGGAACGCGCCAGAAAGTGGGCTTTGCCAAGGGCAACTATTTCAACCCCGGCCCCTGGCGCGTGCCCTACCACCACCACGCGATGCTGGATTACTACAAGCGCTTTGGCATCAAGCTCGAAGCCTTCAACCAGGTCAACTACAACGCCTATCTGCACAACAGCAAGGCCCTGGCGGGCAAGCCCCAGCGCTTTCGCCATGTGCAGACCGATGTCTATGGCCATGTGGCCGAGCTGCTGTCCAAGGCCACCAACCAGGGCGCGCTGGACCAGGCCATCAGCAAAGAGGACAAGGAACGCCTGCTGGAAGGCCTCAAGGCCTGGGGCGTGCTGGACAAGGAATACCGCTACCGCTCAAGCAACGCCGTCAGCGACTTCCGGGGCTACGACATTGACCCCGGCGGCGGCCTGATGGCGCAGGCCAAGCCCTCCACCCCTATGGGTCTGCATGATCTGCTGGAATCCAACCTGTGGCGCCAGATGGGCACCGGCAATGTGTATGAGTTCCACAGCGCCATCTTCCAGCCCGAGGGCGGCATGGACATGCTGGCCCAGGCCATGGCGCGTGATCTGGGTTCGGCCATCCGCTACAACACCAAGGTCACCAAGATTGCCCAGAACGACAAGGGCGTGACCGTGGACTATGTGGACGCCCTCAAGTCCGGCGCCACCCAGCAGGCCCGCGCCGACTGGTGCGTGTGCACGATTCCGCTGTCCATCCTCAGCCAGATCGAAGTGCAGGCCAGCGCGCCCATGCAAAACGCCATTGCCAGCGTGCCCTACGGCAGCTCCATGAAGGTCGGCCTGGAATTCAAGCGCCGCTTCTGGGAAGAAGACGAGCGCATCTACGGCGGCATCAGCTACACCGACCTGCCCATCCAGCAAATCTCCTACCCCTCCACCGGCTATATGAGCGGTGGCCCCGCCGTGCTGCTGGGCGGCTACGCCTTTGAAAACAGCAACGCCTACCGCTTCTCGGCACTCAAGCCGGCCGAGCGCATTCGCCTGGCGCTGGAATACGGCGCGCAGATTCACCCGCAATACAAGCAGGAGTTCCTCAACGGCGTATCGGTGGCCTGGCACCGCATGCCCTGGATCAACGGCTGCTTTGGCAACTGGACCGACGCCCTGCGCGAGCAGCACTACCAGAACCTGGCCCAGGTCGATGGCCGCCTGGTACTGGCGGGCGAGCATGTCTCGTACATCCCCGCCTGGCAGGAAGGTGCCGTGCTGTCCTCGCTGGACGCCATTCAGCGCCTGCACGCCAAGGCCTCCAGCCTCTGATCGACAACGTCTCAAGGAACCACACCATGCACACATTGCACCGTCTTTGCGCCGCCACCGCCCTGGCTCTGAGCCTGGCCGGAGGCGCCATGGCCCAGTCACAGGGCACACAGGATGTGAAAAACCTGCAGCCGCTGCAGTCGGCCGCCATCCTGGCCATCTCGGCAGCAGATACCCAGGCGCTGATGAGCAACTTCTCCTCCCTGCGCCCGCGCTTTTCGCAAACCGGCGGCGAAGCCCTGTACCAGGCCACCTGCCAGGGCTGCCACATGGCCAAGGGCGAAGGTGCCAAGGGTGCGGGCTTTTACCCCGCCCTCGCCTCCAACCCCAAGCTGGCCGCTGCCGCCTACCCTGCCTCGGTCGTCATGAACGGGCTGCACGGCATGCCCTCCTTTGCCAGCAAGCTGTCTGACGACCAGATTGCCGACGTCGTGAACTATGTGCGTAGCAACTTTGGCAACCAGTACCCCGACAAGCTCTCGGCCACCGACGTCAAAGCCTTTCGCGTCACGCAATAAGCCACCCGATCAATTCATTCAGGAGATCGCATGAACATTCCATCCATCCTCAAGACCACCGTCACCGCTTCCGCTCTGGGTGCAGCCACCCTGCTCACCGGCTGCGCCGCCACCACTGCGGGCGGCGGCGATGTGGTGCGCTACAAGACACCGGGCTCCACCTTCCCCATCGCTGCGGCGGTAGAAATTCCCACCGATGCCCGCACCGTCTATCTCTCGGGCAAGGTGCCGCCCGTGGTGGACAAGTCCAAGCCCGCCACAGACCCTGCTGCCTATGGCGGCGACACCGAAGGCCAGACCGTGGCCATTCTCAAGGGGCTGGAAGAACAGCTCAAAAGCATGAACCTCACCATGAGCGATGTGGTGAAGATGCAGGTCTTCCTGGTCGCAGACCCGGCCAAGGGCGGCAAGATGGACTTTGCTGGCTTCATGCGCGGCTACACCCAGTTCTTTGGCACAGCAGCCCAGCCCCATCTGCCCGCACGCTCGGCCTTCCAGATCGCCGCACTGGCCAACCCCGCCTGGTATGTAGAAATCGAAGTGGTGGCCGTTCGCGCCGCCAAAGCAAAACCCTAAATTTGATAGCTGATAGCGCTTGATGGACAAGCGCTTGAAGCATTTTTAGCTCATAAAAAAGGCCCGGAAAACCGGGCCTTTGTGCTTCAGAGAAAGCAATCAATCCAGCTTCACGCCAGCGGCCTTGATGACCTCGCCCCAGCGCTTGGCTTCGGCGCGGGCCATGGTGTGGAACTGCTCGGGCGTGCCGGGCAGGGCTTCCATGCCGAAGTCGGCCATGCGCTTGACCACATCGGGGTCCTTGAGCGCTTTTTGCAGGTCGGCATTGATGCGCTGCACGATGGCGGGTGGCAGACCCTTGGGGCCCAGAATGCCCTGGAAGGCATAGACCTCGGAGTCCTTCAAGCCCAGCTCGGCCAGCGTGGGCACATTGGGCAGGTTGGGCACGCGCTTGGCGGTGCCGATGGCCAGTGCACGCACCTTGCCGGACTGAATCACGGGCAGGCCCGAAGCCAGGTCCAGGAACATGCAGGGCACCTGGCCGCCCATCACATCGGCCAGCGCGGGGGCTGCGCCCTTGTAGGGGATGTGGGTCAGGCTGGTGCCGGTGCGGTTCTTGAACAGCTCCATGGCCAGATGGTGGGGCGAGCCGTTGCCGGGCGATGCGTAGTTGAGCTTGCCGGGGTTGGCCTTGGCGTAGGCCAGGAATTCCTTGAAATCCTTGGCTTCAAAAGCGGGGTTGACCACCAGAGCCATGGGGAAACGGCTGATGCCGCCGACATAGGTGAAGTCCTTGTCGGGGTTGAAGGGCAGCTTGCTGAACAGGTGTTCGTTGTAGGCAAGGATGGCGTTGTCAGCCGACATGATGGTGTAGCCATCGGGCTTGGCCGAGGCCACCATCTGGCCACCGATATTGGTGGAGGCGCCGGGGCGGTTGTCCACCACGATGGTCTGGTTCAGCGTCTTGCGCATGGCTTCTGCCACGGTGCGGGCCAGCACATCGGTGCCGCCTCCGGGTGGGTAGGGCACAACCCAGCGCACGGGGTTGGCAGGCCAGTCCTGCGCCATGGCAAAGGGGGAAGCGGCTGCAGCAGAGCCTGCGGCCACAGCGGCCAGAAATTGACGGCGATCCATCGGTTTTGTCTCCTTGTGTTGAAGGGTTGGTTTTGGTTTTATGGCGCTGCAGCTTTTATATTTTTGATAGCTGTCAGCGCTTATATTTATTGGGCTTCCATCGGTTTTGATGGCTTGGATTTGAAGGGCACCCGTTCGACCTTGTAGCCTTTTTTGCGCAGCAAGGTGGGCAGGCCGTTGGGCCCCACCATGTGCAGCGCGCCCACGGCGGCAAAGACGGAGTCACCTTCCTTGAGCAGGTTGACGATGCCGTCCGCCATGCCAGGGTTACGGTCGTCGATCAGGCGTTTGAGCTGGGCACGCTCACGCGGGGTGTTGGCGCAGTCGCACCAGTCGGCGTATTTCTCCAGCTTCTCCTGTTTGCCATCGGCCCACAGGTCGGCGATCAGGTGGACTTGCTCGGATGCCTTGCCGTTTTCCAACTGTTTGAGGCCATCGTCCACGCTTTCAGCCACTTCCTGGGGGTCTTCGGAAAACAGTTCACGAATCTGCAGCTCTGGCGTTTCAAGGCCCACCACCGGCTTTTTCAGGCCTGCGGCCATCCCGGCCAGCAGCATGTCCACGCCATAGTCTGGATACACGCCCTGACCACGGGCAGACATGGCCTGCAAGGCAATCACCTGCGCATCGGGGCGCAGCACCGCTATGTCCTGTGCACAGGCCTTGTCGCGCTGCACCTGCAGCCGCGCCGCCAGTGCAGCTTCCAGCTCGGGGGCGTCGTCACGCGCTTTCATGCCTTGGGCAATGCCTTTGACGACTTCCGGGTCCATCACATTGAGCTCCAGCGCCAGCTTGTCGGCCTTGCCCATGGCCTCCATCACCGTGCGACCGGGCACCAGCCAGGTACGGCGCCCCACATGGGATGTGCCATACAGCCAGCTCTCGCGCCCGCCATTGCTGACACGCCAGAGCAAGCCCCTGTCCTGCGCGGCGCGGGCTATCGCTTTCATCTCGCCGGAACTGGGCATGCTGGCCTTGGTCGGGCAGCTGGCGGCCTGTGCCACTGCGGGCATGGGAATGTCCTGCAGCGATTTATCGGCTTCGGGGGCTGCCTGGGCCCAGCCGCAGCACAGCGTCAGGCTCAGGGCCAGCAGTCGGCGTTGCATTACAGATGTCGGCATCACACGGTCTCCGCAGTGGTTTCAATCCTGCGCAGTATCCCCGACCGGGTTCTGCTCACCCTCATCGCGGTCATCGCGGTCGTTGCCACCCGGAGGGGCAATGTTCTGGTCGATGGCGCCAAAGATGCTCTGGCCGTCCTTGCCCTTCATCTCGATGCGGATGGTGTCGCCAAACTGCATGAAATCGGTCTTGGGCGCGCCGTCCTGAATGGTCTCGATGCAGCGTTTTTCGGCGATGCAGCTATAGCCCTTGGGCCAGTCCATGCGCTTGTTCTTGCCGCTGCCGGTTTCCACGCCCTTGTTGCTCACCGTGCCGCTGCCCACGATGGAGCCTGCGCGCACATTGCGGGTCTTGGCAATATGGGCAATCAGCTGACCGAAGTGAAAGGTCATATCGTCACCCGCATCGCACATGCCCACCTTGCGGCCGTTCCAGGTCGATTGCAGCGTCAGGTGCAGGCGGCCGCCCTTCCAGGCGTCACCCAGCTCGTCCAGCGTCACCGCCACGGGGCTGAAGGCGGTGGCGGGCTTGCTCTGGAAAAAGCCAAAGCCCTTGGCCAGTTCGTTGGGGATGAGGTTGCGCAGGCTCACGTCGTTGACCAGCATCACCAGACGGATACCGTCCAGCGCATCCTTGGCGTCCGTACCCATGGGCACATCGCCGGTGACCACGGCAATCTCGGCCTCGAAATCAATGCCCATGGCCGTGCTGGGCACGATCACATCGTCACAGGGGCCGATGAAGTCATCGCTGCCGCCCTGGTACATCAGCGGGTCGGTGTAGAAATTGGCGGGCACCTCGGCATTGCGCGCCTTGCGCACCAGTTCGACGTGGTTGATATAGGCCGAGCCATCAGCCCACTGATAGGCGCGGGGCAGCGGGGCCATGCAGCGCTGGGGGTCGAACGGGAAGGCGTGGCGGGCCTTGCCGTGGTTGAGTTCGTGCGACAGATCCTGCAACTGGGGCGCCATATAGCTCCAGTCGTCCAGCACCTGCTGCATGCGGTTGGCAATGCCGGTGGCATAGCAGGCCTGGCTCAGGTCACGCGAAACCACAACCAGTTGCCCGTCGCGCGAACCATCTTTGTACGTTGCCAGTTTCATGCCTGCTCCCTGTCATGATGGCGGCTGCGACTGGCACAATGCCATCCAGCCTAGCCAAATTACGATTGGTTAAATTGATTTAACTAAACAAAACACGATTCTATATTGCAATGGACAAGGAACGCGCAGGGATTCAATCGGTAGAAGTCGGTTTCTCGCTGGTCGAGGCCCTGGCGCAGGCGCATGGCCCACTGATGCTCAAGGACCTGGCCGCCGCCGCCGGCATGAGCGCGGCCAAGGCCCACCGCTATCTGGTCAGCTTTCAGCGCATCGGGCTGGTGGCGCAGGATGAGCGCAATTCCCGCTATGACCTGGGGCCAGCGGCGCTCAAGATTGGCTTGGCCTCCATCGCCCGGCTGGACCCGGTGCGCCTGGCCCGCGAGCGCATTCCGGCATTGCTGGAGACACTGAACCACACGCTGGCCATTGCCGTCTGGGGCAACCACGGCCCCACCATCGTGCACTGGGAAGAATCGGCCCAGGCCGTGACCGCCAATCTGCGCCTGGGCGATGTCATGCCCATGCTGGCCTCGGCCACAGGCCGCTGCTTTAGCGCATGGCTACCCCGCGAGGTGACTGCACCGCTGCTGGAGCCTGAAATTGAACGCGCCCGCAAGGCCCGCCGCCAGGACCTGCCGCAAACCGAAGAAGCCGTGGCCGCCATGCTGGCCGAGGTGCGCGAGCGCGGCACGGCCCGCGTGGTGGATACCGTGCTGCCCGGTATCGTGGCCTTTTGCGTGCCGGTCTTCGATGCATCCGGCCACATCGTGCTGGGCCTGATGACCCTGGGGTCGCTGGCGACTTTCGACCCGGAATATGGTGGAGCCATAGACACGCCGCTGCAGGCCGCCGCCCGCCAGCTCTCCAGCGACCTGGGCTGGGGCGCCGCCGCCAGCTGAGTGACGACCGACCACCCTCGCAAAGACCTTCGCATGGGCAGCCCCCGCAAGTCCTACAAAGCACTGATTCCCGTCACCGGCGTGGTGCTGACTGCCCACGCCGTCGTGCTGCTGGGCCTGCCAACGCTGCCCCAGCCACAACCACCGGCACCGCCGCCTGTGGTCATGGACACCCGCATGGTGGAGCTGGCACCGCCGCCGCCCGCTCCGGCATCCCCTGCTCCCCCTGCCCCTGAGCCAGCGCCACAACCGGCCCCGGCGCCCAAACCTCGCCTCAGGCCCAGACCTGCGCCTGTGCCCGCACCAGCCCCATCAGAGTCACCAGCACCTGAAGAAACTCAGGAAAATCAGCCTCAACCCCAGGAAAAACCTGCGCCAGCCGCTCCTGAATCAGAAGCACCACCTCCTGCGCCGCAACCACCAGCACCCGCCCCGGAGCCTCCAGCCGATCCGCCCGAAGCCAATGGCAGCGACACAGCACGCCCCCTGCAAGTCACCCCCGCAGGGGCTGCGCCACTGCCGCCGGGCACGGTGCTGCCCGTGACGCTGCCCAACTCAGCCACGCTGGAGTTCAATGCCTCGGGCCAGGTCAAAGGCTTTCAATACTCTGCGGGCGCCCAGTTGCAGTGGCAGCACGATGGTCAGTACTACCAGGCACGCCAGTCCATCAGTATGTTTTTGATGGGCGAGCGCTCCCAGACCAGCGAAGGCCTGATTACGCCGCAAGGCCTGCAGCCACTGAACTTCACCGACAAGGGCCGCAAAACCCAGTCGGCCAGCTTTGACGTGGCCGCTGGCAAAGGCCACTACAGCGGCGGCACGGCTGACGCCGCAATTTCCGACGGCATTCAGGACCGGCTCAGCGTCTTTCTGCAGCTATCGGCGCTGATTGCGGGTTCCCCCGAAAAATACCCGCCCGGCACCGTCATTGAGCTGACCTCCAGCAGTGCCCGCGCCGCGGCGCGCTGGCAGTTCCGCGTGGGCGCAACCGAGGCGCTGGAGCTGCCCATTGGCAGCGTCATGGCCGTGCGGCTGGACAAGCTGCCCAGCAAAAGCAGCGACCAGCATGGCGCCGTCTGGCTGGCCCCGGCCATGCAATACCTGCCCGTGCGCATCAAACTGACGCAGGGACACGACGACTTTGTGGACCTGCAGCTCAAGAGATACGCCCCCGCGCCGCAGTGAAAGCCGCCCTCATGCACGGCATAAACCCTGAGAAGACGGCATCCAGAGCGCTTTTCGTAGCGCTCACACACCGGCAAGACCACGCCCTGCCATCGCCACACCAACCGGCGCGATGGACTACTGCGGCTTCGGAATACCGGTTCGTCGTTGGCGGCGCAAATCCATGGAATACTGCATAGAACGTGCTGGCGTAGAGATCGTCAACACGTTCTCAGATGTCCTGGGCGGGCGCTTCACCCTTGAAATGCCGCATCTGGCCACCATCTCAGGATGGCAGGCATGCCCATAACGGAAGTGAAAGGAGGAACACCATGCAAATGCTTTACGACTCGGAATCCTTTGCGGTGCTCCATCTGCGTCCAGACATGGAAGCAGACGCTCCGGCAGGCACCGCCGTGGCTGAGCCCAAAATCCAGGCCCATCAACTGCCTCGCCACGGTTTTGAAATCGTGGACAAGCGCTCCGGCAAAGAGGTTTATCTCGATGGATCCTGGGCTGAAATGTTCCAGAAGCAGATTCTGGCCTGGCAGCAAGATGCGCCGACCGAAGAAGAGGTAGAGGAAATCCTCGACACCTATACCGGTCTGGCCCAGCAACCTGTCATCGTCCACTGAGCCCTTCGCTTCAATCACAAAAGCCACTCAATACTCTGAGTGGCTTTTTTCATGGCTTTCGTAGCCCCCTCAATCGCTGGCAGCTATCATTTTCTAAGCAGCAGTGTCGCAACACTGGCTGGCAGCATGCAGGCCACAAAGCCCAGCAGCCAGCCACCGGCACCCAGCGTCAGCCAGTAAACCCAGTCAATGCCCTGCTCGGCACAGTGAATCTCGCATTGCGGGTTGTGCTGCCAGGCCATCCACATCACCAGCCCACCGACCAGACAGCCTGCACACAGGCTGATGGCGAAGCAGATAAGCCAGGGCTTTTTCATGCAATTAACGGCACCACTGCTTTTCGCATGGCACTCCATCTCCGTTGCCATCCATCTTGGTGCCAGGACAGTTACGCAAGAAATAGGTTGCCTCTTCACAAGAAGTCATCTGCGAACAATGGGTACGGCCATCACATTTGAATTTGGACGTGCTTGTCCCCACGTCAACGGCGCGGGGCCTTGGCTCCGATAGAAGCAACGCAGGCGCGCTCTCCACGCTCTCTGCCAGCTTTCGTTTGCCATCAAAGTGCGTATATGCCTGCCAGGCACCTATCGCAACCACAACCCAGAAAATCAGTCTGAACACTCATCCCCTCCTGTTTTTCGTTTAATCGCCAGGATCGTATCAATATTCAGAACTTCGGCTCCAGCCCGCTGCCGCTTCCTCACGTAGCTTTCAGATTCAGCCACCGGTACAGCGGGGCCACCAGCAGCAGCACGGCAATCAGGCGGCAGACCTGAAAGGCGGTGACCACGGGCACACCCAGTTGCAGCACCTTGGCGGTAATCGCCATCTCGGTAATGCCGCCCGGCGATGTTCCCAGCAGCAGCGTGACCCAGGGCAGGCCCGTGCCCCCGTGCAGCAGCCAGGCAAAGCCTGCACAAAGCACCATCAGCCCCACGGTGCCCAGCGCCACCATGCCCAGCCAGCGCGGTGCAGTGTGCAGAAACTCGCGCCGGAAACGCACGCCCAGACTGACGCCAATCACCAGCTGCGCTGCATTCATCAGCCATTGCGGCACGGCAGACAGCTCAATGCCCGCCATGGTCAGCCCCATGGAGACCATGAGTGCGCCCAGAAACCAGGGGTTGGCACGCTTGAGCCATAGCATCAGCAGCGCCCCGGCCCCTGTGGCCAGCGCCAGCCATGCAAAGCCCGGCCATTGCACGATGCGAATGCTGGGCGCCGTCAGGCCGGGGTCGCCATGCAAGCCCGCCCATTGCAGGGCAAACGGAATCGTCACCGTCACAATCACCAGCCGCAGACTGTGGCTGGCGGCCACCAGATCGGTCCGCGCCTGTTCGCGCTCGGCCAGCAGTGTCATCTCGGAAGCCGCGCCAATCGCGCCTGAAAAATACGTGGTGGCGCGCAGCCGCTCTTCGGTCATGCCCGGCAGTTGCAGCATGCCGGGCGCCTGCACCCGATACAGCCAGCGCCCAAAGGCCCAGCCCAGAAGCAACGCCCAGGCAATAGCCAGCGCAATGGCCCACCACAGGCCTGCCACCAGCGCCGTCACCGCGGGGGTGAAGTACAGACCCAAGGCGCCGCCAATCGTCCACTGCCCCAGGTTGCGCAGCCAGCCCCAGCTTTGCGTGGGCGCCCCAGCAATCGAGACCAGCGACACCGAAATCAACGGCCCCAGCATCCACGGCAGCGGCGTGTGCAGCATCAGACATAGCTGCGCCGCCAGCCAGGCCAGCAGCAAGGTGGCGGCAACATGCAGCAAAAAGCGAGGGGAAGGCAAAACAGACATGTGCACAGGGCACCGGCAAGGCACGACAATGGCGAATGCCGCAGTATCGCGGCAAAACTCGGTGGGCAAAGCCATAGCTACAAAGCCATGCCCCGTCTTTCAACAGATTGGACTGGTTGATATTTATGTGGATGGCATCACAGGCGCTGACGCGCCCTGCACTCTCTTCCCTGGCACGGGCTGGCGCACTGACTGGTGTGCTGCTGGCAGCGGGCTGCGCCCACCAAAGCCCCGCCCTCACCACAGATGCCGAATGGCAGCAGACGCTGACCCAGTGGCACGGCGCCAAGATCATCGCCTTGGGTGAGCAGCACGACCAGATCGCCCATCACCAGTGGGAAGCGCAGACCGTCCAGCAACTGGCGGCGCAGCAACGGCTGAGCGCACTGGTCATTGAGATGGCCCCTGCGGGCGGCAGCACGGCAGGCTTGCCCGCCACTGCCAGCGAAGAGCAGGTGCAGCAAGCCCTGCACTGGCAAAGCGGCAGCGCGGGTGGCGGCTGGCCCTGGAAGGACTATGGCCCCATGGTGATGAACGCCGTGCGCGCCGGTGTGCCTGTGCTGGGCGGCAACCTGCCGCGTACGCAGATGAAACAGACCATGGGGGAGACCCGCTATGACAGCCATCTGCCTGCCGCAGGCTGGCAGGCGCAGCTGGACGCCATCAAGGAAGGCCACTGCGGCCTGCTGCCCGAATCGCAGTTCGCACCCATGGCCCGCATTCAGCTGGCGCGTGATGAATCCATGGCCAAAGTCACGGCATCCGCCGTGCAGCAACAGGCTCAGCCTGGGCAGGCGGTGCTGCTGGTGGCAGGACGCGGCCATGTGCGCAGCGATATTGGCGTGCCCACCTGGCTGCCCAAGGATTTCCAGCAAAAAGTGGCAATAGCCCAGTCAGATAAAGCGCAAGCAGCTATCAATATGCAAGCAGACAAACTGCTGACGCTGACAGGTAACGCCTCCAAAGACCAATGCGCCGAACTGCGCGAGCAGTGGAAGAGCCGCCCTGCGCCCAGGCCTCAGGCCAACTGACGGCTCGGCTCAGTCCAGCAGGCCCTTGTCCTTGAGGGCCTGCTGCAACAACCGGGCCACCTGCGCATCTGGCAGGCGGGCGGTGTAATTCAGAGTGTGGAACCAGGGGTTGGGGTGGTCTGTCTCGAAGTCGCAGTCCACCACCAGCCGGTAACCTGGCGAATGGGGCGGGTGTGCAGCCAGATATTCGGCCAGCCAGTCCCGCACCCAGTCGCCACAGTCGTCAAAGTTTTCTCTGCCAAAGACCTCTTCAACCCGCCGCAGCGGCAGCTTGAAGCAGAAGCTGGTGGCGGGTTGGTACACGCGCTTAAATCACCACGCCGTCTTCAACGCTCAGCAAATCCACCAAAGGCTGCCCGGCACCCGCTTTTTCCAGCAGGCGCGTGAACTCTTCGGCAGGCAGCGGACGGCTGCAGAAATAGCCCTGGAAGAAGTCACAACCCTTGTCTTGCAGAAACTGCAGCTGTTCGCGGGTTTCAACGCCTTCGGCCAGCACTTTCAGGCCCATGGCATGGCCCAGCGCAATCACGGAGCTGCTGATCGTCATGTCATCGCAGCTGTGAGGAATGTCGCGGATAAAGCCTTGGTCGATCTTGAGCAGGTCGAGCGGGAAGCGCTTGAGGTGAGCCAGCGATGAATAGCCGGTGCCAAAGTCATCAATGGCCAAGCGCAGACCCAGCCCACGCAGGCGGTTGAGCACCGCCAGCGCCTCTTCGGGCTGCTCGGCCAGAGCGCTTTCGGTGATCTCCAGCTCCAGCGACTGCGCTGGGAAGCCGGAAGCCGCCAGCACCTGCGCTGTTTCCCCCGCAATATCCGTCAGCAGGAACTGGTGCAGCGAGACATTGACCGCGATGGTCAGCTCCGGCAGGCCTGCAGTGCGCCATTGCTGGCCCTGGCGGCAGGCCTCGCCCAGCACCCACAGGCCCAGCTGGCCGATGATGCCCGAGCTTTCCGCCACAGGAATAAAACGGGCGGGCGAAATCAGCCCCTCTTCAGGGTCCAGCCAGCGAACCAGGGCTTCCGCCCCCATCAGCTGGCCTGTGCGCAGGTCAATCTGCGGCTGGTAGTACAGGCGCATATGGCCCAGCTCCAGCGCCTTGCGCAGTCGCGCCTCCAGCGCCAGTCGTTCACGGGCCGCCTGCGTCATTTCTTCATGGAAGAAGCACCAGGCATTGGAGCCGCGGCTCTTGGCGCCGTACACCGCCGCATGCGCGCCCTGCATCAGGTCTTCGGTGCTCAAGGCATGGTCGGGGTACAGGCAGATGCCCACGCTCACGCTCACCACCACGGACAGGCCATCCGGCGTAGTCCAGGGTTTGGCAGCCGCGGCCATCAGGCGCTCGGCCACCTCGACCGCGTCGTCATTGTCATTCAGGTTTTGCGCCACCACGCACAGCTCGTCACCCGCCAGTCGGCCAATGATGTCTTCAGCGCGCAACGCACCCTGCACCTGGGCCGTGATGTGCTTGAGCACCTCGTCGCCGATGGAGTGACCATAGCTGTCATTCACATCCTTGAAGCGGTCGATATTGAGCAGCATGACCGCCAGGCGGCGGCTATCGACCTTGGAGCGCGCCACGGCATTGCCCAGCAGGCGCGCAAACTGCGCCCGGTTGGGCAGGCCCGTCAGCACATCGCGGTGAGAGAGGAATTCCAGCTGCTTTTCACGCGCCTTCTCGGCAGAGATATCCGTGAACATGCAGACGTAATGCGTCACCACGCCTGCCGCATCCTTGACCGCACTCAGCGACATGTGCTCGGGGAAGACCTCGCCGCTCTTGCGCTTGTTCCAGATTTCGCCCTGCCAGTGGCCCGTGGCATGCATGCTGGCCCACATGGCGTCATAGAACTCCTTGCCATGACGGCCGGACTTGAACATGCGCGGCGTCTGGCCCAGCATTTCTGCCTCGGTAAAGCCCAGCAGGCGCGTAAACGAGTTGTTGACCGAAAGAATACGGCTGCGTGCATCGGTCACGACCACGCCTTCAATCGTGTTGTCCACCACCGTCGCCGCCAGACGGCGACGTTCGTCGGCCTCCCGGCTGGCGGTCTGGTCGGTCAGCAGGCCTGAGATGCGCAACAGCTTGCCATCGGGGTCCTTGTGCGCCTGTCCACGCGCACGGAACCAGCGGTACATGCCGTCAAAGCACAGCAGTCTGGCATTGAGCACCAGCATACTGCCCTGCGTCACCGTCTCCTTGAGATCCAGACGCGCGGCCTCGGCATCCTCAGGGTGCACGCGGGTGTAGAAGTCAAAGTCGCGGGCCAGATCCTGCCCCTTGTAATGCAGCAATGCGCCCATCCCGGAGGAAAGGTTCAGCTTCTGCTGCACCGCATCCCATTCCCAGACGCCGCTGCCACTGCCTTCCAGTGCCATGCGCAGCATGGTTTCGCTGCGGGTCAGGGCATTGCGGGCATTGACCATCTCGCTCAAGTCCTGCAGCACACACACCAGCGCCACAGGGCCGCGCACGCCAGAAGCAGCCACGTGGCTGATGGTGCACAGCACTGGCGTGACCTTGCCTGTCGTGGCATGGGTGCAGTGGCGCAGGGTCTGAAAGTGGTCCAGACTGCCGTCAAGCAGGCGCTCGATCTGCAAAGCCACTTCTGCGGGGTCGTCAGCGGGCACCAGCGCTCTGAAGTCCTTGCCGCGCAAGGATTCCACGCTGCAACCCAGCCAGCCAGCCAGCTTGGCATTGGCCCAGGAAATCTCGGCGCCGCCCACATGCACGCGCGCCATGCCCGCCGGGGCATAGCGCACGACCAGTTCCAGCTCCTGCGCTGTCTCCTGGCGCACCTGGTCCGCGCGTTGCTTGCGCGCAATCAGCCTGGCCGCCACTGCCGAAGAGATGAGCAACCAAGCGATAAACAGGCTTATCTGCCAGCGCACGGACTGCTGGTGCGTCGATACATCAAAATAATCGAGCACCCAGGCCTGCGCGCCCAGCCATATCACCCCAGCGCACACATAGAGAGTGATAAACACCCAGGGTGCGATGCGAGAGTTCCCCCTCTCGTTTTTCATGAATTTCCTTTGTCCGCAGGGTCGTCGCCTTGCTGCGACAATTGCCCAGCTATGACCCAAGCCTATATTTTGACTCTATCCTGCCCAGACCGCCTGGGCCTGGTTCACGCCGTTTCGGGCTTTTTGCTCGAACAAGGCGGCAATATCGAAGAAGCTGCGCAGTACAACGACCCGGTAACCGGCCTGTTCTTCATGCGCGTGCAGTTTGCCTGCGACGGCAAAGACGCCACTTCCCTAAAGGCATCCGTTGCCGAATTAGCTGACCAATATCAAATGAAGTGGAGTTTGCACTCCAAAGCAGAGCGGATGAACACCGTCATCATGGTCAGCAAGGAAGGCCACTGCCTCAACGATTTGCTGTTCCGCTGGAAGTCCGGCCTGCTGCCCATCGAAATCAAGGCGATCATCAGCAATCACCGCGAGTTCTATCAACTGGCCGCAAGCTACAACATCCCCTTCCACCACATTCCCGTCACTGCCGCCACCAAGGCTCAGGCCGAAGAGCGACAGTACGAAATCATTCAGGAAGAAGGCGCAGAGCTGGTGATTCTGGCTCGATACATGCAAGTTCTCTCCAACGACCTGTGTCAAAAATTGTCAGGCCGTGCCATCAATATTCACCACAGCTTCCTGCCCAGCTTCAAGGGTGCCAAGCCCTACTACCAGGCACATGACCGTGGCGTGAAACTGATTGGCGCCACCGCCCACTATGTGACCGCTGACCTGGACGAAGGCCCGATCATCGAGCAGGACGTGGCCCGTGCCGACCACACCGACACCGTGGAAGACCTGACCTCGCGCGGGCGCGACACCGAAAGCCAGGTGCTGGCCCGTGCCGTGAAGTGGCACAGCGAACGCCGCGTGATCCCCAACGGTCACAAGACCGTCGTGTTCCGCTAAGCCTGCCTCAAGGCTTGGGAGCTTTTTCGGCATGAGCAGCAGCCACAGCGCCTGGACCAGCATCACGGCTCGGCGGATTCCGCCGATTCAGTGCTTGCTCACTTTCGAGGCGCTGGCGCGGCTGCGCTCGGTCACGCAGACGGCCGAGGAGCTGTGCGTCACGCCCAGCGCCGTCAGCCACCGCGTCAAGCAGCTGGAGCAGATTCTGGGCACACGCCTGTTTGGCCGGGCGGATTTTTCGCTGACGACCGATGGCAGCTCCTATCTGGCCCATGTGCGCGAAGGCCTGGGCGCCCTGCAGCGCTTTCCCGGCGCATCGGCCGCACCCGGACGCAGACGCCTGAAACTGGCCGTCACCCCCACCTTTGCCCGCGTGATTCTGATTCCGCGCCTGCGGCAGTTCACCAAGGCCTATCCCGAAATCGATATTGCGCTGCAGGTCTCCATCCCGCTGCTGGATGTGATTGGCGAGGACGCCGATCTGATGGTGCGCTTTGGCGCTGGCCACTATGCCGATGTGGAGCATATCGAGCTGGCCCGCGACGCCATCACGCCTCTAGCTTCGCCCAGTTTCATCCGTGAACACGGCCCCTTCGAGCGCCCCGAAGACCTGGAAGGCATGCCACTGCTGCGCAGCCCGCTGGAGCCCTGGCGCACCTGGTTTGCTGCCACAGGGCTGGACATGGCCGAGCCCAACGAAGGCTCGCAGTTCAACGATATCGGCCTGATGTGCGACGCCGCATCCGCCGGCATGGGCGTTGCCCTGGTACGCCACAAGCTGGGCGCGCCCTGGCTGGAAAACGGCACGCTGGTGCGCCTGTTCGACATAGACGCCCCCAGCCCCCACGCCCATTACCTGTGCTGGAAGACCGGCATCATGGACCGCTGGGAATGCTCGGCCTTTGCCGAATGGCTGCACAAGTCCATGAGCTGAACTGCTTCAAAAAGCATAGCTATCAGCGCATTTTTTAAAAGGGCTTGAAGCCTTTTTTACCCATAGAGCACATCTTCAGCAAGACGACTTGCTCCATATCAAAACGAGCTGCACTCCTGAAGTCATAGCTGCCTAACGTCGCCCCTGTGCGACATAGCGGTGTTCCTCCTCATCTGCCTGACCACAGGCCTTGCCCACCATGGATGCACAACATTCATGACAGCAGGAGGAGACCCATGCATTTGCCACGCCCCAACACCCTTCAACACCTGCTGCAGGTGCTGGGTCTGAGTGCTGCACTGACCGCTGGCGCGGCATCGGCGCAGGAAGCGCTCATCATCGGCGCCAGCCTGCCGCTCAGCGGCTCACAGGCTGCTGCAGGCAAAGAAGGCCAGGCCATCATGCAGGCCCAGATTGACGCTTTCAACCGCGAAGGCGGTATCGGCGGGCGCAAGCTCACGCTCAAGCTTCTGGACGATGGCTATGACCCACAGCGCACCGCCACCAATACCCGGCTGCTGACAGAGCAAGGTGCTGTGGCCCTGCTCAACTGCTGGGGCACTGCCAGTTGCGCCGCCATGCAGCCCGAGCTGGAACGCAGCCAGACGCCACTGATCGGCGCCATTGCCGGTGCGGGCGCGCTGCGCCAGCAACCGGGCCGCATGGCCTACCCGCTGCGCGCCACTACGCGCACCGAGATCAATGCCATGCTGCAGCAGATTCAGACGCTGGGGCAATCGCAGGTGGCCATCGTCTATCAGCAAGACAGCTTCGGCCAAAGCAGCCTGGATGTGGCCCGCGCAGTGCTGAAAGAGCGCGGCATGGGCGCTGCGCAAGAGCTGGCGATTGACGCATCAGGCAGCAATGCGGCAGCCCTTGCCCAGCAGCTGACGCAGGCCAGCCCTGCGCCTCAGGCCATCATCGTGCTGGCCGGTGCATCTGCCACCGTAAGCCTGGTCACGCAGGCGCGCCTGGCCCAGCTGCAGCAGTCCATCTACAACCTGGCAGCACAGGCCAATCAGGCCGTGGTCAAGGGTCTGGGCAGCCACACCCGCAGTATCGTCTTCACAACGCTGGTGCCCAGCCCCTGGCGCAGCTCGGTGCCAGCAGTCAAGTCCTATCAGCAGCTGCTGAGCGCCAGCGGCATGCCGCCGCCCTCGTATCTGGGGCTGGAGGTCTTTATCAACACCCACGCACTGCTGGAAGGGCTGCGCAAGGCTGGCCCCGGCGTGCAGCGCAGCACCCTGCCTGCCGCGCTGGAAGCACTGGGCGAGCTGCGCTACGGCCATATGCATGTGCGGCTGACCGCCCCGGCGCGCACAGGCTCCAGCTATGTGGGCCTGGCCATGATTGACCAGTCCGGCCAGTTCCGCGAATAGCGCATAGCAAAGCGCAAAACACTCTTGCGCGGTGTGGCATCCAGCATGGTTTTTTATAAAAACTGCCTCAACCCCAGTAAATAAAAGCGGTTGCAGCTATCAAAATTGATAATCCTGCAATCGCTTTTCAACGAATGCTGCAATAAAGCTCACACCGCAGCGCGGGCGCATCCTCTACATTTGCAGACATGACGCCCGCCAGCACCTTCACCGATCTTGTCGCCACTTCCAGCGAGGCGGCCAACGCCGCGCACCGCCAGCCCGAGCTGTCCGAGCGCGCCCGGCGTCAGGCCGAGGTGCTGGCCGCCCTGCGCCCCCATGTGCCAGCGCATGCGCTGCTCTACCAAAGCGAAGACACCACGCCCTATGAGTGCGACGGCCTCACGGCCTATCGCCAGCGCCCGCTGCTGGTCTGCCTGCCGGAGACTTATGCACAGGTGCAGGCCGTACTCAAGGCCTGCCACGCCATCAACGCGCCCGTGATTGCACGCGGCGCAGGCACGGGCCTGTCGGGCGGTGCCATGCCCCACCCCATGGGCGTGACACTGTCGCTGGCCAAGTTCAACAAGATTCTGAATGTGGATGCCGCCAGCCGCACAGCCCTTGTGCAATGCGGCGTGCGCAACCTGGCCATCAGCGAAGCCGCTGCACCCTACGGCCTGTATTACGCGCCTGACCCCAGCAGCCAGATCGCCTGCACGATTGGTGGCAACGTGGCCGAAAACTCGGGCGGCGTGCACTGCCTGAAATACGGGCTGACGGTGCACAACGTGCTCAAAGTGAAGGGCTTCACCATCGAAGGCGAGCCTGTGGAGTTCGGCTCGGATGCCCTCGATGTGCCGGGCCTGGACCTGCTGGCCATCATGATCGGCAGCGAAGGCATGCTGGCCGTGGTCACCGAAGTCACCGTCAAGCTCGTACCCAAGCCCCAGCTGGCGCGCTGCATCATGGCCAGCTTTGACGATGTGCGCAAAGCGGGCGATGCCGTGGCCGCCGTCATTGCCGCAGGCATCATTCCCGCAGGTCTGGAAATGATGGACAAGCCCATGACTGCCGCCGTGGAAGACTTTGTGCGTGCAGGCTATGACCTCACCGCCGAGGCCATTTTGCTGTGCGAGAGCGACGGCACGCCTGAGGAAGTGGAAGAAGAAATCGCCCACATGAGCCAGGTGCTGCGCAACGCTGGCGCCACAGCCATCACGGTAAGCGAGAGCGAGGAAGAGCGCCTGCGCTTCTGGAGCGGGCGCAAGAACGCCTTCCCCGCCAGCGGCCGCATCAGCCCCGACTACATGTGCATGGACTCCACCATTCCGCGCAAACGCCTGGCCGACATCCTGCTGGCCATTCAGGAGATGGAAAAGAAATACCAGCTGCGCTGCGCCAACGTGTTCCACGCAGGCGATGGCAACCTGCACCCGCTGATTCTGTTTGATGCCAACAACCCCGACGAACTGCACCGCTGCGAACTGTTCGGCGCGGACATTCTGGAAACCAGCGTACAGATGGGCGGTACGGTGACGGGCGAGCACGGCGTGGGCGTGGAAAAGCTCAACAGCATGTGCACCCAGTTCACGACGGCCGAAAACGCCCAGATGTTTGCGCTCAAGGCTGCGTTTGACCCGCAGGCCCTGCTCAACCCAGGCAAGGTAATCCCCACGCTTAACCGCTGTGCCGAATACGGCAAGATGCTGGTGCGCGGCGGGCAGATCAGCCACCCCGATCTGCCACGTTTTTAAGCAGTGGCTTGGCGCTTATGCAGAGAGATTGAGAGCCTGGCCCCGCGCCAGAAACTTGGCATATTCCTCATCCGGCACAAACAAGCCGCCCGTGGTCCAGACAATATGCGTGGCGTTTGCCATATGCGGCAGCAAATTCTGGCGCTGCAGATAGTCCTGCCCCGCAGCGCTTCCCAGCAAGGCACGCGGGCCGCTAAAGCCTGCCGCCGCCGATGGCTCGATCTGCAAGCCCTCGGTTTGCTGCAGCAGGGCTAGGTGGCTAAACAGCGTCTCGTCTTCCACCGTGAACACCCCGCCCAGAAAACCGCGCACCACATCGGCAGCCAGCTCTGATGCGGCAGGCACGGCCAGGCCATCGGCTTCGGTCTGGTTGCTCAAGCCCAGCTCATAGACCGATGGATGCTGCGCCATGCCGGGCAAGGCGGCCGTGCCCGCCAGCATTTCCACCATAAAGCAAGGCGACTGCACGGGCTCGGCAAAAAAGCAGTGCACGTTCGCACCAAAGGCCTGCTGCAAGCCCAGCGCCACACCACCAGGTGCGCCACCCACGCCGCAAGGGATATAGACAAACAAAGGATGATTTTCATCCACAACGCGCTTGTGCTCAGCGAGTTGCGCTACCAGATACGGAGCAGAAGCCGCATAGCCCAGCAGCAGAGACAGCGAATGCTCGTCATCCACAAAATGACAATGCGGGTCTTGCTCGGCCAGCGCACGGCCTGGGCATAGTCGCCCTCGTGCTCCACCACATCCACGCCACGTGCACGCAGGCGCTGCTTTTTCCATTCCTTGGCATCAGACGACATATGGACCGCCGCCTTGAAACCCAGGGCAGATGCCATGACGCCAATCGACAGGCCCAGATTGCCGGTGGAACCCACCGCCACCTGATACTGGGCAAACACGGCACGCGCCTGCGCGCAAGCCAGTTGCGTGTAGTCGCCATCAGCCAGCAAGCCATGCTGCTGCGCGACCTGCTCGGCATATTCCAGCACCTCATGCACGCCGCCGCGTGCCTTGACCGAGCCAGCCACCGGCAGGCTGTGATCGGCCTTGACCCACATATGGCCCATGGCCTCAGGCAGGCCCAGCGACTGCTGCATGGCAGGCACGGCCAGCAAATCAGACTCGATGCGCCCCTCAGAGGCTTGCAGTTCAGGGAACAGCACTTTCAGCAGCGGCGCAAAGCGCGCCAGCCGGTCCACGGCCTGCTGAACCTGGTCCGTGCTCAGCGCTTGCGTCGATTGGCAATGCTCGGTGCGACCGGCCCAGAAGGCTGGCTTGGCCTGACGCAGTGCGTCCACGGCCTGCTGGGTCAGTTGCGAGCGGGATGAGGCTTCAATACTTGGCATGATGGCGGGATTCAGATCAACGGCCTGCATGGTAGCGAGCTGTGAGAAACACATCATGAGTCCAGTATTTCTTCAGGCGGTAGAGCAGCTCAAGGAGTGGATAGCAGCAGGCTCGGTAGACCTCACACGCCAGCAGGTGCGCAAAGGCGTGATGCACAGCAGCACCGAAACGCTGCGTTTCAGAGTCAAGTCTTTGTCTGAAGCCGAGCTGCAAGACATCAACCAGCTGTGCCCGGAACCTCTGCCTCCCGCCTACTTTCACTTTCTGCGTGAGGTGGGTTGCGGCGAGTTCTTCATCGACGAACTTCGCGCGGCCTTTGACATCTTTGGCCTTGATGAACTGCACCAGGCCGCAAGCCATATCGCTCAGGAAATCGCCGAAGAAGATGAGCCCACTGTGGACAGCTTCTTTATGATCGGTGTGCACAACAGCATGGGCGACTGGATGGGTTTTTGCACCTCCAGAAAGGAGGCGGACAACTACGAGGTCTTCAACCACGAAGTGCCGATCTACTGCTACGCCGAAGACGCCTTCTGGAAGAACTTTGAAGACTGGGTGATTGCCGCTGTCAAAAGCAAGGGGCAGGAGACTTTGTAAGTCTGCTGCCCCTTTTCAACACGCACTGCCGCCCGATCAGGCCTGCGCTATTTCTCGCCGGTAACCCAGTCGGTACAGCAGCGGCAACACCAGCAGCGTCAACGCCGTGGAAGACAGAATGCCGCCGATCACCACCGTGGCCAGCGGTCGCTGCACCTCGGCACCCGTGCCCGTGGCAATCGCCATGGGCACAAAGCCCAGCGAAGCCACCAGCGCCGTCATCAGCACAGGGCGCAGACGGGTCAGCGCACCTTCCGTCACGGCCTGCTCCAGCCCCATGCCCTGCTCACGCAGCGAGCGGATATAGGAAATCATCACCAGACCGTTGAGCACGGCCACGCCGCACAGTGCAATAAAGCCAATGGCCGCCGAGATAGACAGCGGAATGCCGCGCAACCACAGCGCCACAATGCCGCCCGTCAGCGCAAACGGAATGCCGGTAAAGACGATCAAGCCATCCTTGACGTTGCCGAACATGGCAAACAGCAGCGTGAACACCAGCGCCAGAGCCACGGGCACCACAATCATCAGGCGCTGGCGTGCGGACTCCAGGCTCTCGAACGTGCCGCCCCAACGCGTCCAGTAGCCCGATGGCAGTTGCACGCCCTCCAGTGCCTGCTGGGCATCCGCCACAAACGAGCCCATATCCCGCCCGCGCACATTGGCGCTGACGACGATGCGGCGCTTGCCGTCTTCACGGCTGACCTGGTTGGGGCCCGGCGCCAGCTCTACCGAAGCGATGGTGGACAGCGGCACAAAGCCCTGGCGTGCATCGCCCACACGGGGCAGCGCCACGGGCAGGCGACCAATGCCGTCCATATCGTTGCGCAGCACCTCGGGTAGGCGCACCTGGATGTCGAAGCGGCGGTCGCCCTCGAACACGGTTCCCGCCTCACGACCGCCGAGCGCTGTACTGATGGCGTCCTGCACATCGCCCATATTCAGTCCGTAGCGCGAGGCTTTTTCACGGTCAATCTGAATCGTCAGCATGGGCAGGCCCGTGGTCTGCTCGACCTTGACTTCCGATGCACCGGGAATCTTTTGCAGCATGGCCGCCACGCTTTGCGCGGACTTCTCCAGCACCTGCATATCGTCGCCAAAGATCTTGATAGCCACATCGCTGCGCACACCAGAAATCAGTTCGTTGAAGCGCAGCTGAATCGGCTGCGAGAACTCGTAGTTGCTGCCGGGAATCTTCTCAACAGCCTCTTGCACAGCCGCCAGCAGATCGTCACGCGAACGTGATGGATCTGGCCACTGGTCACGCGGTTTAAGCATGATGTAGCCGTCCGAAATATTGGGCGGCATGGGGTCCGAGGCAATCTCGGCCGTGCCGGTGCGCGCAAACACGCGCTCGATCTCGGGGAACTGGCGGGTCAGTTCGCGCTCCAGTTGCATCTGCATTTCCACTGACTGCGTGAGACTGGTGCCGGGAATGCGCAGCGCCTGAATCGCAAAATCGCCTTCATTCAGATTGGGCGCAAACTCGCTGCCCATGCGGGTTGCCAGCAGCAGACTCAAGGCGACAACCACGCTGGCCGCCGTCAGCACCACAGCAGGCGCATGCATGACCTTTTCCAGCACCGGCGCATAAGCGTGGCGCGCCCAGGTCATGAGGCGGTTTTCTTTTTCTGCCACCTTGTCGCCCATGAACAGCGCAATCGCAGCCGGGATAAAGGTGATGGACAGCAGCATGGCCCCCAGCAGCGCAATCACTACCGTCAGCGCCATGGGGTGGAACATCTTTCCCTCCACGCCAGTCAGCGCAAAGATGGGCAGGTACACCACCATGATGATGAGCTGGCCGAACAGCAGCGGACGGCGTGCTTCTTTGGCAGCGGCAAACACTTCTTCAAAGCGTTCGCTGCGTGTCAGCGGCCGCCCTGCAGCAGCTTGCGCATGGGACAGACGCCGCACGCAGTTCTCCACAATCACCACCGCACCGTCGATGATGATGCCGAAATCCAGTGCCCCCAGGCTCATCAGATTGGCGCTGACGCGCAGTTGCACCATGCCCGTAAAGGTGAACAACATGGACAGCGGAATGATGAGCGTCGTGATCAGGGCAGCCCGCAGATTGCCTAGGAAGAGGAACAGGATGACCACTACCAGCGCTGCGCCTTCCACCAGATTCTTCTTCACTGTGGCAATGGCCTTGTCCACCAGATTCGTACGATCGTAAACGGTGACGGCTTTCACCCCTTGCGGCAGGCTTTTGTTGATCTCCTGCATACGCGCATGCACGGCCTGCGATACCGAACGGCTGTTCTCGCCAATCAGCATAAAGACGGTGCCCAGCACCACTTCGCGCCCGTTATCGGTGGCCGCACCTGTGCGCAGTTCGCGGCCCAGCTCCACATCGGCCAGATCACGCACGCGAATCGGCTGGCCCTGGGCCGTGCCGACAATGACTTCACGGATATCGGCAATGCCGTGGACCTGGCCCGGTGCACGGATCAGGTACTGCTCGCCCTGGCGCTCGATATAACCAGCGCCAACGTTGGCATTGTTGCGCTCCAGCGCCGTCACGATCTCGGCCAGAGTGATGCCGTAGGCAAGCAGTTTTTCTGGCTTAGGCGCAACCAGATATTCCTTGGCAAAGCCGCCAATGGAGTTGATCTCGGTCACGCCGGGCACGTTGCGCAGCTGGGGCTTGATGACCCAGTCCTGAATCTCGCGCAGGTCCATGGGCATGTAGGCAGAGCCATCGGGCTTTTTAGCGTCGTCATCGGCTTCCACCGTCCACAGATAGATTTCGCCCAGGCCTGTGGAGATCGGGCCCAGCGTGGGCGTCACGCCTTGCGGCAGCGCATCACGCGCCTGCTGCATGCGCTCATTGACCAGCTGGCGGGCAAAGTAGATATCCGTGCCGTCCTTGAAGACCACGGTGACTTGCGACAGGCCATAGCGCGACAGCGAACGTGTCTGCTCCAGATGGGGCAGGCCAGCCATCACGGTCTCGACCGGAAAGGTCACGCGCTGCTCGGTCTCCAGCGGCGAATAGCCTGGCGCCGAGGTGTTGATCTGCACCTGCACATTGGTGATGTCAGGCACAGCATCAATGGGCAGGCGCTGGTAGTTGTAGATGCCAAGGCCTATCAGCGCGATGGTGGCCAGCATGACCAGCCAGCGCTGTGCAATGGCAAAGCGGATGATGCGCTCAAACATTCAGCGCCCCTTAATGCACATGTTCGGCGGAGGCTTTGCCGAGTTCAGATTTGAGAATAAAGCTGCCGCCGTTGACATAGCTCTGCCCCGCTGTCAGCCCCTGCAGCACTTCGGTGTTCTGCGCATCGGCCTTGCCCAGCTTCACGCTCTGGGCCTTAAAACCACCCTCCACAGGCACAAACACCACAGGTTTGTCTCCGTCAATCTTCTGCACCGCAGAAGTCGCCACGCTCACCGCCACCTGCTGTGACGAGGCCGTCAAATCCACATTCACAAACAGGCCCGGGCGCCAGATGCCTTCGGGGTTGTCCAGCGTGATGCGAGCAGGTGCCGTGCGTGTGTCCTGCCCGATCAAGGCGCCCACATAGGCCACGACTCCCGTAGCCTTGGATTCAAAGGCCGTGGCCTGCACCACGGCTTTTTCGCCCACGCGCACAAAGGGCAGATCGGAAGCCGCGACCTTCATCTCAGCCCAGACCGAACGCAGGTCGGAGATGGTGAACACCGCCGTGCTGTCCTGCACGGCCTCGCCCACGGACAAATGCTTTTCCACCACCACGCCATCAAACGGCGCACGCAGCTCAAAGCGATTGAGGCCGCCCGCAGAACCGGCTCCTGCACCAATGGCTGCCAACTTCTGCTGGGCATTGGCCGCTGCGATTTCGGCCTCGCGCATGGCCTGCTGGGCCTGCAGATAGTCCTGCTCTGCCGATATCTTTTCCTGCCACAGCTGCTTTTCACGCTGGTAGGTGGTGCGCGCCAGCGCCAGGCGCTTTTGCGCGGCCATCAGCTCGCTGCGCTGCTCTGAAACTGCAGGGCTGCTGAGCACGGCCAGCAACTGGCCTTTCTTCACCATCTGCCCCAGATTGGCGGCGACACTTTCGACCACACCTGCGACGCGCGGCACCACGTGGGCGGTGCGATCTTCGTTGAAACGAATTTCACCAGGCAGTTGCAGGCTGCTGCCAATGGCTGCGGGGCCGGCTTGCAGCAGCGTCACGCCTGCGGTCTTGGCACGTGCAGCATCAAGCTTAAGCACACCCTCTTCGTGTTCTTTATCCTGTTCTTTCTCTGCGTGCTCGCCTTCTTCATGCGCATGCTCTTTTTCATCGTGCTTGTCGTCGTGTTTAGAGTCGTGCTTGTGCTCTGACTTGGCATCATGCTCATGCGATTCACCCGCATGTTCATGACCATGCGCCTCGGCAGCAGGTTTGGCGGGCTGGGTGCCATAGACAATGCCCGCAGCGGCGGCTGCGCCCAGCACCAGAATGGCGGCAATCGCGATGGCAGTGCGGCGCCTGGAGGAAGAGGTCTGATTCATGGGTGAAGGTGCTTATTCAAGGCCGGGAATGTCGCCAAGCTGGCGCGTGATATCGGCTGCCGCACGGTGCGTAGCCACCAGTTGATCGAGATAAAGGCCACTTGCCTCGGCCAGCGTGCGCTGCGCATCCAGCACATCGAGATAGCTGAATTTGCCCAGAGCAAAGCCCTTGGCCGCCACCTCATAGGCCGACTGCGCACCGGGCAACACCTTGCTTTGCAGCTGCTGGGTCTGCGCACGGCTGGTCTGCAGTTGCTCGTAGTTCTGCAACAGCTGCGCCTGCGCCAGCTGGCGAGCGGCCAGCAGCTCATCTTCGGCCTTGTCAGCCAGACGCAGAGCCTGCAACTGGTTGCCTCGGTTGCTGTCCAGAATCGGTAAGGGGATGGAAACACCCAGCAGCAGCTGATTGCGCCCAGCCTCCTCGGCACGCTTGACGCCCACGCTCACTGTGGGATCCGGCAGGCGCTTGGCGCGCTCCAGCTCTGCAGTAGATCTAGCCTGAAAATAGGCCTGCTGGGCTCTTACCACCTGCGCTGAATGCTCTATTTTTTGAAGCAACTGTTCCTGTGGTGGCAGTTGCGTAAGCTGGTCCATATCGCCCATGGCCTCACCAACAGCCAAGCCCGAGCCTCCCCATAGCAAGGCCAGTTGCTGCCTAGCCACGCGCAAGCCGGACTGCGCCTGGTTCAGTGCCAGTTGCGCACTGGACTCTGCCACCTGGGCCTTGGTTTCTTCCAGCGGTGCTGCCTTGCCTGCAATCACGCGCTTGGCTGCTGCATCGCGGGCCTGCGTGGCAATCTGCAGCGTCTTTTCATTGAGCTGCACACGCTGCTGGGCCGCCAGCAGGTTCACAAACGCGGTGCGCACATCGGCACGCAGGGCAGCACGGGTGGTGTCCAGCTCAGCCCGGGCCAGCTCCACGCCATGCTCGGCCACTCTCATACGCGCAGCACGTTTGCCGCCCACCTCAATGGGCTGATTCCACTGCAGTGATGAAGAACGCGTCGTGCGCCTTGTGTCTTCCTGCGAAAAAGCCAGCTCCGGGTTGGGTCTGGCCTGACTCTGGATCATCGCGCCTTCGCTGGCAGCCACTGCCTGCTGGGCTGCACGCAGGCCAGGGTTGCGCTCCATGGCCTGCGCCAGAGCGGTTTGCAGAGTGACTGCGGGCAATGTGGCACTGGCATTTGAGGCTTGCGCCCAGGCGCTACCACCGGCCAGCAGCAAGCTGGCACCCAACCAGCAGGCCGGGGCTTGCTTCAAGAATTTCATATCCGACTCCGCCCCGCCAGCCCTGACACGATGACAGCAGACTCTGGGAGCCGTCACACTCTAGTCCCGGCTGCGCGACACCGGCCCAACGCCAAGATGACAAATTCGTCATCTTGGGCGGCAACGGCTTTGCCGGACAATGGCAGCCATGAAGCTTTTGGTCATTGAAGACGAGATCAAGCTCGCCGAATATCTGCAAAAAGGCCTGAGTGAAGAAGGCTTTGTGGTGGATGTCGCCCATAACGGCATTGATGGCCTGCACCTGGCCACCGAGCAGGCCTACGACCTTATCGTGCTGGACGGCATGCTGCCCGGCATCGACGGCCTGGCCGTGCTGGCGGCGCTGCGCCAGTCCAGGCAGACGCCTGTGCTGATGCTCACAGCGCGTGCCCAGGTGGAAGACCGGGTCAAAGGCCTGCAAGGCGGGGCCGATGACTATCTGGTCAAACCGTTCGCGTTTTCAGAGCTGGTGGCCCGCATCCATGCGCTGCTGCGCCGTGGTCTGCAGACGCAGACCACACCCGAAGCCACCGTGCTGCGCATGGCCGATCTGGATCTGGACCTGATTCGACGCAAAGCCACACGCGCTGGTCAGCGGCTGGATCTGACAGCCAAGGAATTCAATCTGCTGAGCCTGCTGCTGCGCCGCCACGGCGAAGTGCTGTCGCGCACCGAGCTGGCATCGCAAGTGTGGGACATGAATTTCGACAGCGAAACCAATGTGGTCGAAGTGGCGGTGCGCCGCCTGCGGCTCAAGCTTGATGCACCGTTCGAGCAGCCACTGCTGCACACCGTGCGCGGCATGGGTTATGTGCTGGAACTTCGGCCCATGCCCTGAGGGCTGCGCCAGACTTCAGCATTCAGACAAAAATCACGCCGTGACTTCTCAACCCATACAGCACCTGGGCAAACGCCTGTCCCGCTCCCTGGCCCTGCTAACCATGCTAGGCCTGGGCCTGGTCTGCGTTGCCGTGTACTGGGGCAGCTGGCTGGCGGTGATGCAGCGCCAGCAGGAAAGCCTCAAGCACAAGCAGCAGGCCGTGCAGCACTTGCTGCAAGAAGGCCGGGCCTCGCACACACCAGGCGTGATGCTGCATATGCTCAGCGACTTTCTGACCGGGCATGACGAGCTGTCTCTGCGCATTACCAGCAGCAACGGCCAGTTGCTGTTCGAACAACTGCGCCAGCCCGTGGATGACAAACGCAGTGAACGCCGCAGCTTTGTCATTGATTTGCCCGCTGTTCAGGCAGAGGCACCGAAGCAAGCCGTGCAGGTATTGCTGATGCTGGACCGCCGCCCTGACGATGCACTGCTGCGCCAGCTGGCCTGGATCCTTGGTATCGCTGCCGTCAGCAGCTCTTTGCTGGTCTCCACAGCCAGTGCCTTTCTGGTGCGACGGGGCCTGGCGCCGCTGCATTCCCTGGTCGAACAAACCAGCCAGCTGGGCGCGCAAGACCTGAGCCGCGACTGGCAAAAGCGCCTGGACGATACCGACCAGCCTCAAGAGCTACGCCCGCTGATTGACCAATTCAATGCACTGCTGGAGCGCCTGGCCGTGGCCTACCGGCAGATGGAAGCCTTCAACGCTGACGTGGCCCATGAGCTCAACACCCCGCTTACAACGCTGATCAGCAGCTGCGAGCTGGCCCTGCGCAAGCCCCGCAGCGCAGAAGAACTGCGCGACATACTGGCCTCTAACCTGGAAGACCTGCAGCGCATGGCAGGCATTGTGGCGGACATGCTGTTTCTGTCTCACGCCGACCGCGGCGAGAGTGCGCGCCGCATTCAGGTTGCCAGCATTGCTGCGCTTGCATCCGAGGTGATTGACTATCACGAAGCATCGCTGCAGGAAGCCGGTCTGCAGGTGCAGATTGAGGGCGACGCCAGCGCCCAGGTCGATGCACGCCTGCTGCGCCGCGCCCTGTCCAATCTGCTGGGCAATGCCACCCGTTATGCCCGCTCTGGGTCAACCATAGAAGTGCTGATAAAGGAGGTGCCGCAGAAGCACAGGCTGCATCTCAGCGTTCGCAATCATGGGCAGCAGATTGAAGCCGCCCATTTGCCAAGGTTGTTTGACCGCTTCTATCGATCTGATGCTTCACGCAGCCAGGCAGATCGCAATCACGGACTGGGTCTGGCCATCGTGTCGGCCATTGCCCGCATGCATGGCGGCGAGGCCTTTGTCACCTCTGATGAACAAGGCATCACCACCATCGGCATCAGCCTGGCCATTTAAAGATCAAGCACCAGGCGTGCACTGCGCGAGCGGGAGCAGCAGGGTGTGAACTGGTCGTTGCAAGCCTGCTCAGCCTCCGTCAGATAGACGTCCCGGTGATCTGGCGTACCCTCCAGCACACGGGTGAGGCAGGTGCCGCACACGCCCTGCTCGCAGGAGTAGGGAATCTCGACTCCGACTTTTTCCAGCGCATGAATGATGGAGACACCAACCGGAATCTGAACCCGTTGTCCGGTGCTGGCAAGCTGCACCTCGAACGCCTGATCGCCATCCTGCACCTGGGGCGCATCCACCGTAAAAAACTCGCGGTGCAGGCAATCCTCACTCCAGCCCAGCTCGCGTGCTTTTTCCAGCACTGCATTCATGAAGCCACCGGGACCGCAGACATACAGATGCGTACCTGCATCATGTGCAGCCAGAACTTCCGACAGTTTCAGCTCACCCGCAGCCTTGTCGTCATCGCAGTAAAAACGAACATGGCTGGCATAGGCCGAATCGCGAATGCGGCGCACAAATGCCATGCGCTGCTCTGAACGGGCAGCGTAATGCATTTCAAAATCGGCGCCCAGCGTGTTCAGCCGCTCCGCCATGGAAAGCAGGGGCGTGATACCAATGCCCCCCGCCAGCAACAGGTGCTTGCGCGCTTCGTGCTGCAGCGCAAAGTTGTTGCGTGGTGCGCTGATGGAGAGGGTGTCGCCCTCCTTCAGCAGCTCATGCACTGCTGCAGAACCTCCACGCGAATCCTCGCAGCGCAGCACCGCGATCTGGTAGCGATCTGTTTCCTGAGGGTGGTTGCACAGCGAATACTGGCGCACCAGTCCATTGGGCAGAAAAACATCGACATGGGAGCCCGCCGAAAACCCGGGCAACGCTGCGCCGTCCAGCGACGCCAGCTCCAGCATGCAAATGTCCTGCGCCTCTTCGGTCTTGCGTGAAATACGCACATTCAATTTTGCGACCTGTGTACTCATATCGTCTCCTTGCTGATCCGGACTTTTGCCGAATCAATGCGCCGCTGCCATCTGTGCGGTGTTCGCTGGCTTGCGCCCTGCAGACAGCGCCGCCAGTGCCAGCATTGCCACAAACAGAGGCAGGGCGAACACGTAGTAGAGCTTGTTCGGCGTCCAGCCCGCATCAATGAAAAAGCCTGCGCACAGCGGCGCCAGGATGGCACCCAGACGCCCCACTCCAATCGCATAGCCAATGCCTGTGGTGCGCACCTCAACGGGATAGCTGCTTTGCGTTACCGCGTACAGGCCTGCCATGGAAGAGAACAGGAAGATGCCAATGGCAAATGCCACGGTGAAAGCCGCGTACAAGCCACCCGACACAGCCCCAAACAGTGCCAGGTTCACCCCAGCCAGCAGCATGGCCAATGCCGTCAGTCGCCCCAGATTCATCCGCACGGAAAGAGCGCCAAAGATCACGCCGCCAACCATGCCACCCAGATTCAGCAGCACACCGCCAGTGATGCCCTGTGTTGCGGAAAGACCGGCAGAGACCAGCAGCTTGGGAGTCCAGCTCAGCGCAAAGTAAAAGCCGAACATCAGCATGAAGAAGCCACACCAGATCAGCGCTGTCTTGCCAAGCAATCCATTGCGAAACAAACCCGCAATGGCGTTGCCAGTTTGCGCCTGCGTCTGCACAGAAAGTGCAGGCAGCTGAGCCATTGGCGCACGCCCCATCTTCACCAGCAGTGCATTGAGTTTTTGCAGCGCCTGCGCAGGGCGCCTGGAGATCAGAAAATCCACCGATTCCGGCAGGCGCCACAGCACCACGGGAATCATGACGGCAGTGGCAATGCCACCGGCAATGAAGACTGAGCGCCAGCCGTAATGCGTCAGCATCCAGGCAGCGGCCAGCCCGCCAATCGTGGCGCCCAGCGGGTAGCCAGCGGTGTAGAGTGCGATATTCATGCCCCGCCATTTATCGGATGAATACTCACCAATGATGACGGTCACGCTGGCCAGCATGCCGCCAATGCCAAGCCCTGTGACAACGCGCATCAGCGCCAGTTCATGCTGGCTGCGCGTATAGCCTGACAGCAGCATGCCAGAGGCAATCAGCACCAGACTCAGCAGCGTTACCCGCTGGCGCCCCCATCGGTCAGCCAGCGGGGCCAGCAGCAGGGAACCCGCAGCCATGCCCAAAAGCCCCGCACTGAACAGCACGCCGAGCTGCGCACCATTGAGCTTCCACTCTGCAGACACGCCCGCCGCCGTAAAGGCCATCACCAGCACGTCAAAGCCATCAAGGGCGTTGAGCAGGATGCAGACCACGATGGCACTCCACTGAAATCGGCTCATCGGCGCTTCATTCAGCTCTTTTCTCAGATCACTACTCATTCTTGTCTCCTGTTCGGAAGCTCCAGGCATTCAAGCCTTGGCATCTCTCTGGCAATGAGGTTTCGCGCTGCTCTAAGAGCCGCTAACACCACCCAGCAAACCGAAGGTTTGCGTTTGAGACGAGGCGCGAAGCCGCAGGCAGTACAAAAGTACGACAAGGCGAAGCAACGACGTATCAAGGGTAGTGTTAGCGGGTCTAAAGGCAATTACATGGAAAGTTCTGGCGTGGTGTCTTCGATCATCAACGCCGGTTGATAGATGAAGCCTGGCTCTTGCTCTTCGCGCTTGATAAGTGCATCCAGCATGCGGCGAGCACGAATCGGGGCTTCATCGACTTTGAGAGCCACACGAGGCACAGGGCCGCCGTATTCCTGCACCTGCTTTTGCTGCAGGGAAAGCACCACCGCGTCTTCATCAAACGTGTGCACGATGGCCTGGCGAACAGACTCGGTCAAAGCCTCATCGTCAAGGCGCCGATTGCGCGCCACGGACCAGAAATAGTGCGTGGTGTTTTCCGTTTCCGGCGTCAGCATGTGAAGGACGTGGCTGCGGTAGGCGTTGTCAGCCGAAGTGCCCACGGGGTACACGCCGAAGTCCGTCATGCAGATGGAAGGAGAAGAGCTCACCGCCGTCTGCCAGCGGTTGATGCGGCCCTGGTGATCGAGCACCATGGCAAAGAAAGGCGGCGCATCGATGTTGGGCATTTCACGGTGGGCACGTACCGCGCCATCGCCATGCACAGTCACCTTGACGGGATAGCTGGGAATGGCCTCCTCGTCTTCCTGACCAATGGTGCGCAGATGCACCCAGCTTTCATGCCCCAGGTCCATGAGGTTGTCCACCGCCAGACGGAAATCTGCATCCACATGGTGGTAGCCGCGAGAGCAGGCCCAGTCGTCGCTTTCATTCCAGTGAATATTGGGAATCAGATCGGAGTTTGCTGGTGCATCACCCAGCCAGATCCACAGCAGGCCATGACGCTCTTCCAGCGCGAATTTGCGCACGCAGGCTTGCTTTGGAATGTGCACCTGCCCCGGGGCCAGCGTGCAAGCGCCATCCACCGCAATGCGAATGCCGTGATAGCCGCACTGCAGCTCATCCCCCACACGGGTGCCCGCAGACAGCGGCAGCAGGCGATGCGGGCAGACATCTTCCAGCGCCGCCACACGGCCATCGGAATGGCGCAGCATGACGACCGCCGTATTCAGCAGCCTGCGCGCAACCACGGCGCCACCATCAAGTTCGGACTTGAACCCCGCCACATACCAAGCGTTCTTCAACCAGTTCATCGTGATCTCCTGTGCATCGAGGCAGGCATGCATTCGTCAGATGCAAGCCAGCACCAAAATTAGCGCATGCAAATATTTAGCGTTGTGATGATTAGTATGCGTACTATTTAAAAAAGTAAGATTGGGGAATTCCCTTGAATGAAAAACATGAAGAACAAAACAGACAACCTGAGCCTCTACACCTTGCCTGGTCACCACGCCAGACGCGTGCATCAGGCTGCGGTTGCTCTTTTCACGGAAGAAGTGGGCGAGCTGAAACTCACCCCCGTGCAGTACGCCGCTTTGCAGACCATCTGCAACACCCCGGGAATTGACCAGACCACGCTGGCCAAAGCCATTGCTTTTGACACCTCCACCATCAATGGCGTGATTGACCGGCTGGAAGCACGCGGCTTGCTTGAACGCAATGCCTCTGCAACAGACAAGCGTGTGCGCCTGATCACTCCCACCGCACAGGGCCAGGAAGTGCTCAAGGAAGCGATTCCCTGCGTTCTGCGCTCTCAAACGCGCTTGCTGGCGCCACTTACAGAGAAAGAGCGCAAGGAATATCTGCGCCTGACGCAGTTAATCATCTCCGCAGAAACCGGGCCTGAAAAAGGCAGCCGATAGCCAAACGTCTTACCAATTGCCCTGTCAAGCCACATACAGGGCACCAGCCCGGACTGCGGGTTTTAGACCCCGCCAGAGGGACATGAGCCCGGCAACGCTCTCAGCTTTTGCGCAATGGCGACAATTTGGCCATGCCCCAAGACAGCAACACCGATTATCAAAACCACCTTCAGGCAGGCAATGCGCTGGTGACCCAGGCCCAGAAGCAGGCAACCGAAGATTTCTCTGCGGCCCGCTCTCTGTGGCAGGCCGCAGGCAAGGAGTTCTATCTGGCCCACAAAGCCGATATGAACGAGCCCGAAGCAGCGTTCAGACTGGCTCAGGCCTGGATGGCCGAGGCCCATGCGCTGCAAAAAGAAGAGAACAACAATGCGCTGGTGATGTGGGCCAATGCAGCAGCGCAGTGCGAACTGGCCTTTGATCTGGAGCCCGAAAACGGCCGCATCGCCATGACAGCCGCCAGTTGCCATTACTTTGCGGGCCAGATGGATGCAGCCAAGGCCTGGCAACTGATTGGCAAGCAACTGCTGCCGCCAGAGCCTTCTGAAGAGCAGGCTTGACGCTTCTGTTTTGATAGCTGACAGCGTTTTTCAGGCGTCGAATTCAAAGAAATACCTGCTGAACTCAAGACCAGTCAGCCGCTGAAAGCTACATCTTTCAGAGCAGGAATCTCGGAATCAGCCCAGCGCCTGCATCGCGCTACGCCACAGGCTGCCCGCGTGGGACAGCAAGAACAGCAGCAAACCAATTGCCCCGCCCACCAGCGTGCCGTTGATGCGTATGTACTGAAGGTCTTTGCCGATATGCGCTTCGATCAAGGTGGAGAGTTGCTCCGCATCCCAGCGCTTGACGGTGTCTGCAATGTGCTGCCCGATGAACTGCGACACATCAGGCGCCAGCGTCGTCGCCCAGCGCTTGAGGCGCTCGTTCATGGAAATGCGCAGCGCCTCGTCATGCGCCAATGCCTGCCCCAGCCAGCGCCCCATGACAGTAGCGCGCCGCGCCAGGGCCGAGTTTTCATCGGCCAGATCGCGCTGCAGCCGGGCGCGCCAGCCTTGCCACAGCTCGCGCAGATAGGCGGCCAGCTTTTCATCGTGCAGCAGGTAGTTGCGCAGCTTTTCCACGCGCTCGGCATATACGGGATCGGTTTGCAAGCCTTCAATCAAACGCTGCACGGAATCATCAAACGCCTCACGCAAACGATGATCCGGGTGATGCGCAATATCCTGCAGCAGGCTGTCGAGCGCACTGGCAATCATGCTGGCCCCCTTGTCGCTGAGCCAGTCGGTGGGCAACATTTTTTCCTTGATGGGGTGCTCGCGCTTGAGCCACACCACAATCGTCTGCGCAATCAGCACATGGGTTTGCTCCTGCCTCAACACACCGCTGATGCGCGCCAGCACATCGTCGAGCACCTCCTGATGGCGCCCGCCAGACGTCAGCCCTGACAGCAGCGATGCAGCAGTGCGCGACAAATCAACATGCTGCATCACCGCCTTGAGCGACTGGGTCAGAAACTTCTCGACCTGCTTGTCCTGCACCATCTCCAGCGCGGCCAGCGCCAGCCGCGCTACCTGCTTGCCCAGTAGCTGGCTATTGGCAGGTGCGGTGAGCCAGTCGGCCAGCGCCTGCGCCGGGTTATGCCGCTCGATCAGCGCCACCAGCGACGGCGCATCCAGAAACTTGTCGCGCACAAAGACAGCCAGGTTCTCGCCAATGCGGTCCTTGTTGCGCGGGATGATGGCCGTGTGCCGCCCCACCATGGGCAGCGGAATATGGCGGAACAGGGCCGTGACGGCAAACCAGTCGGCCAGTGCGCCGACCATGGCTGCCTCGCAGATGGCACGCAGGCAGACCAGCCACAGCGGCACCTCCAGCCCGTCAATGGCCCAGCGCGAACCCGCCAGCGCCGTAGCAATGAAGCCGGCTGTGACGGCCAGCAAGAGAATCAGTGGCAAGCGCTTGGCTTGTTGCAGCGACAGGCGTTGTTCTGGCGTAAGCATGACAGCAAGCATAGGGCAGGCCATGCGCCGTGCCAATCGCGCAAAGCCCGAAAAGTCGTAGCCCTAAACCTGCAGCCAGGATCGTGTTTACGATTACGCCGAAAATATCGCCCTTTGTATCCGGAACTCCAAGAACATCATGACCGACGCTATCCGCCCCGAACTGCCTGACCATCTGTCCATCGACCCTCGCAGCCCCCATCATGTGGCCGCCGTGTTTGAATACGACATCGGCATCCGCTTCAATGGCAAGGAGCGCTTTGACGTTGAGGAATACTGCGTCAGCGAAGGCTGGGTCAAAGTCCCTCACGGCAAGGCGATTGACCGCAAGGGCAAGCCTTTGCTGATCAAGCTCAAAGGCACGGTCGAGGCCTACTACCGCTAAACAAGACATGGCCGCACAGCGCCTGAACAAACGCCAGCTCAAACGCCTGATTGAACGCGAGCGAACGGCTGTGCGGCCTTACTCTCGCAGCCAGATAGCCAACGCTCTGCATTCCAATGCACAGTTGAACCGGAAAATCACCGCAGGCGCTGTGAACTGGCTCGAGCCCTATCTACCGGCGGAATGGAAGGCCTGGGCGGAGCAGGTCGTGCCAAGGGATCCGCAGCAGATTCCGCCACAGCTGCATAGCAGCATCGTGCAAGGCATGGACATGCCCTTGCTGCAGCGCTTTGCCGCTGAAGTGCCCGAATCCAGCAATGTCTATGCGCACAGTCTCAATGACACGCAAGCCCTGGTTTTCAACGATGCTGGCCGCTGTTTTGAAGCCCGGCTACAGCAAGGCGAGATCGTGCAATGGTGCAGCAGTGCACAATTACCCCAGGTGTTTGAAACCCAGTTGTGCGCTGCAGATGCCGCTGCCCTGCATGCCGCCTGGCAGCGATTTGCGCAAGAAATGAACTGCCCGCCCAATCTGGGTCAGTTCTATGCCCTGGTCTTTGATGCCGGGCTGGGCAGCCAGAGGCTGGTATACATCCAGTCCATCTTGCTGGACTGGATGGACAACTACGGCAATATCCATACCCAGTGCCGCTGGTTCAACGGCATCAGCCAGATCATGGATGGCGCAGAAATTCTCCACACCATGGGGCATGGCAGAGACTGAAGGCCCGGCTTCAAGCCTTTTCAACCTCTAGCGCTTACCTATCAAGCGCAAGCAGCTCTTTTTTTATGAGCATCCATTGGCTTATATATCGCAGTGCTCCAACCGGAACAAGCCAAAGCGAGGTGCTCCGAACAAGGGCCTGGGCGGCCCCATCGCCCCGCAGCGACGGTGTCTTCCCCCTCCCCTAGCGTGCAGCGCGTAGAGAGAGGGGGCAGCGGCGAAGCCGCTCAGGGGGTAGTCAACGCTTCAGCCGGGCCAAAGAACTCGTAATGCACCTGTGTCTCGGGCACGCCCAGCGTCTGCAGTGATTGCTTGACGCTGCGCATGAAGTCACGCGGGCCAAGGAAATAGACATCAGCGTCACGCGATTCGGGCAGCCACTGTGCCAGCACTTCGGTGCTCAGGCGGCCTTGCATGGCCACACCATCTGCCGCCTGAGCTTGGTCGTGACGGTCATAGCAATAGCGGCGGGTTAGCTGTGTGTGGGCGGCTGCCAGCGCATCCACCTTTTCACGGAAGGCCTGCACGCCGCGATCGCGTGCGCAGTGAATAAAGGTGATCTGGCGCCCCGTGGGCAGCGCCGCCTGCAGCATGGGCAGGGTGGGAGTAATACCCACGCCGCCACTGATCAGCACCAAAGGCCTGGCGCTGGCCTGCAGCGTGAAGTGGCCCGAAGGTGCAAACAGCTGCAGCACATCCCCAACCTGAACCTGATCGTGCAGATAGCCCGAGACCTTGCCACCCTGCTCGCGCTTGACGCTGATGCGATAGCTCTTGCCATTGCTGGCGGCAGACAGCGAATAGTTGCGGCGCTGCTCCACACCATCCACGACCGCCGTGAGGCCAATGTACTGACCGGGCAGATGGGCAATGACGGCACCGCCATCCACTGGCTCCAGATAGAAGGAAGTAATCTCCGCACTCTCAGCTTCCTTGCGCACCACCTTGAAGTCACGCGCGCCGCGCCAGCCGCCTTCGGCAGCTGCAGTCTGGTCATAAATGCTGCGCTCGGCCGCAATCAGAATGTCTGCCAGTTGCTGGTAGGCGGCCCCCCAGGCGGCGATGACTTCGTCGGTCGCAATCTCTGCACCCAGCACCTCACGAATGGCACGCAGCAGGCACGCACCCACCACGGGGTAATGCTCGGCCTGCACCTGCAGCGCCACATGCTTGTTGATGATCTGCGCGGGCAGGTTGCCCAGACCTTCCAGACGGTCGATATTCTTGGCGTACATCAGCACGCTATGGGCCAACGCACGCGGCTGGGCACCGCTTTGCTGGTGCGCCTGGTTGAACAGCGGGCGCACCTCGGGGTGCTCGGCCAGCATGGTCTTGTAGAAATGGGTGGTCAGGGCTTCGCCGCCGGTTTCCAGCAGGGGGACGGTGGCTTTGACAATCTCGCGTTGACGTTCGGTCAGCATGTAACTCTCCATATTCCAGCCCGGCCAATTGCGGGGCTTGCTCTGTTCAACGCAAACCACATGCCAGCTTTGCAGCCCTTTTCCGACAAGGGCTTGGCGAAACATGAGTCAATATGACTCTGATTTTTTGAAGTCCTTTTGACCTCAAAAAGAGTCGTTATGACAACAAGCCACATCCTCAATGCCGTTATCCCGCTGGTCGCAGACCTGGCCCAGGACATGCCTGAGCGCGAACGCATGCGCCGCCTGCTGGCCGCCCTGCGCACGCTGCTGCCTGCAGATGCCGTGGCCCTGCTGAAACTGGAAGGTGAATGGCTGCGCCCCATGGCCATTGACGGTCTGGTGCCAGACACGCTGGGGCGGCGCTTTCGCCTCAGCGATCATCCACGTCTGGCCCAGTTGCTGGCCGCAGGTCAGGCCATGCGCTTTGAGCCTGACAGCCCTCTGCCCGATCCGTATGACGGGCTGGTCGCCCATCAGGGCCAGCCCATGGCAGAGCTGCATGTGCATGACTGCATGGGCTGCGTGCTCCAACTGGGCGGCATGCCATGGGGCCTGCTGACGCTGGACGCCATGCAGCCCGGGCGCTTTGCAGATGCCAGCTCTCTCGCGCTGCTTCAGGCTTTCAGCAATCTGGCTGCCGCCACCGTGGCCACCGCAGAGCGCGTGCATCAGCTGTCGCAGATAGCCCGCAACACACAGGGCGCGGCCTGCTACATTGCCGCGCCGCAGCGCGAGCTGCTGGGCAACAGCCCGGCCATGCGCAGCCTGCAAAAAGACATTGCACTGATTGCCAGCAGCGACCTCAGCGTGCTCATCACCGGCGAAACAGGCACTGGCAAAGAGCTGGTGGCTCAGGCTGTACACGCCCAGTCCTCCCGCGCCAGGCGCCCTCTGGTCAGCATCAACTGCGCCGCCCTGCCCGATAACCTAGTGGAAAGCGAGCTGTTCGGCCATGTGCGTGGCGCTTTCACGGGTGCACAGACCGAACGCAGTGGCAAATTTGAGCAAGCCCATCAGGGCACATTGTTTCTGGACGAGGTCGGCGAGCTGTCTCTGCCCGTGCAGGCCAAGCTGCTGCGTGTGCTGCAAAGCGGCCAGCTGCAGCGCCTGGGCTCTGACCGCGAACACCATGTGGATGTGCGCGTCATCGCCGCCACCAACCGTGATCTGGCCGCCGAGGTTGCTGCCGGGCGCATGCGTGCCGACTTCTACCACCGCCTCAACGTCTATCCGCTGCAGCTGCCTTCGCTGCGCGAGCGCGACAGCGATGTGCTGCTGCTGGCGGGCTACTTTCTGGAAGAGAACCGCTCCCGCCTGCAACTGGGCGGGCTGCGGCTGGATGCTGCAGCGCAAGCGGCCTTGCTCAGGCACGACTGGCCCGGCAATGTGCGCGAGCTGGAGCACCTCATCAGCCGCGCCGTGCTCAAGGCCCTGAGCCGCCAGGATACGGGCCGGGCCCGCATTCTGACGATACTGCCCGATGATCTGGAAATACACGCGGCCCAGCCACAGCCACTGCAGACAGCACCGGGGGAAACATCAGCGCCAGCAGCAACCGCACCCGCAGGCCTGCGCGAATCAGTGGCCGAGCATGAAAGACAGCTGATTCTGGCCAGCCTGCAGCGCCACCAGGGCAGCTGGGCCGCTGCAGCGCGTGAACTGCAGCTGGACAGAGCCAATCTGCAGCGTCTGGCCAAACGTCTGGGAATCGAGAAACCTTGAGGCCCGAGCGGCACTACGCCCCAAGTCAGCGGCCCTGAATGCCCAGCAGCTCCACATCAAAGCTCAGGGTGGCATTGGGAGGAATCACCCGCCCCGAGCCGCGTGTGCCGTAAGCCAGCGATGGCGGGCAGGTAAAGCGCGCCTTGCCGCCCACCCTCATACGCTGCGTGCCTTCGCGCCAGCAGGCAATCACACTGTGCAGTGGAAACTCGATGGGCCGATTGCGCTCGTAGGAGCTGTCGAACTCCTTGCCGGACTCCGGAAAATAGCCACGGTAGTGCACTTTGATGACGTCCGAAGCCGTGGGGCTGGGGCCAGTGCCCTGCACCAGACTTTCAAAAATCAGACCATTGCTGCTCGTCTCGGCCTTTGCATCTTCCAGACCAGAAACCAGCGCGGTCAGAGCCATCAGAAAAAAACTTGCTACTTTCATCGCTATCCACATGACAAAAGAAAAGTGGATGAACTGTAGCGAAGCGCTTGCTGATTTTTATGTCACTGGCAGGGGCGCAGCCGGCTGGCAGTCCAGTCCCATGTATCCCCCTGCTTGTTTCTGGCCTGGCCCTGCATCCTGTCGTACTGGCTGTTCAGCATCCCGGTATAGATGGCATAGCCGTCATTTGTTCTGAATGACCCTAATAGTTAGTAATGTATCCCCCAGTGGACATAGCCATTTTCCGTCACTAACACTTTCACCGATACTGAAAAGATGGCAGACCTCTTTCTTCCACATTTTTCACTTGTTGACCGTTGTTGTCGTCCGTGACTTGCGGTAATCCCCCCGAATTCCTTCGCTCCGAGAAGTAGAGCTATGCGGCCATGGCCAACCGCTGTTTCGGGGTAATACCGCCCAAGGCCATGTTTGGGCGTTCATGGTTGTAGCGCCACATCCATTGCGTAGCGAACTCCCGCACCCCGTCGAGGTCGCCCCAATAATACTGGGACAACCATTCGTAGCGAACCGTTCTGTTGAAGCGCTCCACGTAGGCATTCTGCTGGGGCTTTCCAGGCTGGATGTGTTCAATGCGAATGTCCTGGCTGCGAGCCCAATTGAGCAATGTGGCGCTGATGTACTCCGGCCCGTTGTCACAACGAATCACTTTGGGTTTGCCTCGCCAGGCTATGACTTGTGCCAATACTCGGATCACTCGGTGCGATGGCAGCGAGAGATCCACCTCGATGCCCAGCGCTTCGCGGTTGAAGTCGTCGATGACATTGAGCAGCCGAATGCTGCGCCCATCTTCCAACTGGTCGTGCATGAAGTCCATCGACCAGACTGCGTTGCTGTTTTCTGGCACCGTCAGTGGCTCAGGCCTATCTCGCACCAACCGTTTGCGGGGTTTGATACGTAAGCGCCAATTTCTACCCCTAGTGAGGTCTTGCGTCCGGATATTCCGCGTTTACAAGCAGCATCCTTCGAACTTGGGCACTCAATCAATCCTTGCTCAAACAGCGCCAAGACGGCATTGACAAGACGGGACGTTGAGCTCTCGTAGACCTCCACCAATCGATCAGTGAAATTGGCTAGTCTTCTCGCAATATTAGACAATCAGGTCCATGTCAGGCGCTTACCTCATTGCAAACCATATGAATGTTCCATACGGGCCCATCGTGAGTTCGTCGGATGTGATTGCATCGTTTTGCAATGGTCGCTTAAGTGCAAAAAATGAATGGGCGAATGGAGTTCTAGCTCCCTTTTTTAACGAAATCGAGCCTAGTTTGATCTTGCGTTGCGCGCACGAGGTCAACGCATCTTTGGATATGGTCAACAGCCTGTACGCGCACACATTAAGCTTAGGTTTTATGCCATCGCCCGAATGGGAAAAGGCCGCAGCCTTTCTTCAAAGACAGCTTTAGGCTGTCAGCTGTCTTTCACAACATCTGTCTATGACTGCTAGAGACGACATAGCAGCCATACGTAAGCGCAACGATTTTTGTACTCAAGCAAGCTTGCAAACACTGTTCGATGCGGCATAGCCGAGGTGTCTCGCCATCAACAGAGTGAATTTGGAGGCCCGGATATGCCGATTGCGTCATATCTCACACAGCAGTAATACGCTCCTTTGCCAGCTTCGCGCCAGCTGCTAATGCCTCTAGCTTGCGCCATGCTACATCCCGCGACATAGGGGCCAAGCCGCAATTCGTGCATGGGAGCAATCGCTCCTTGGGTACAAACTCCAGCGCGCGGCCAATGGTGTCGGCGACTTCCTCTGGTGTCTCGACCACATCGCTGGCCACATCGATCACACCAACCATCACGTCCTTGCCAGCCAGCAGTTTCATCAGATTTGGCGGCACATGGGAGTGAATGCACTCCAGGCTTACCTGATCAATGCTGCTGCGGGCCAGCGCCGGGAACACCGTTTCGTACTGGCGCCATTCTTCACCCAGGGTGCTCTTCCAGTCGGTATTGGCCTTGATGCCGTAGCCGTAGCAGATATGAACTGCTGTTGTGCATGTCAGCCCCTGCGCCGCCCGCTCCAGCGCTTTCACTCCCCAGTCGGCTGCGTCCTTCATGTAGACGTTGAAGGCTGGTTCATCAAACTGGATGATGTCCACGCCATCGGCCTGCAGCGCCAGGGCTTCTTGGTTGAGTAGCTCTGCAAAGGCGAAAGCCATCTTGACTTTGTCACCGTAGAAGCGGTCTGCTACGGTATCGATGATGGTCATCGGGCCAGGCAGGGTGAACTTGAGCTTTTTCTTGGTGTGTGCACGCGCCAGTTGCGCTTCAAAGGCATGGACGCGACCTTTCAGGCGCAGGGCTGAGACTACCTGAGGCACCATGGCGTCATAGCGGTTGTCGCGGATGCCCATTTTCACTTTGTTGTCGAAGTCAATGCCCTCGACTTGCTCCAGAAAGCCATGCACAAAGTGCTGACGCGACTGCTCGCCGTCGCACACGATGTCCAGGCCCGCGTCTTCCTGAGCCTTGATCCACAGAAGGGTGGCATCGGCCTTGGCTTGCAGTAGGGCATCGCCTTCTGCTTTCCACTGGGGCCAGAGCTTGTTGGTTTCAGCCAGCCACTCGGGTTTGGGCAGGCTGCCGGCGATGGAGGTTTCAAACATGGGAGGATTTCTTTCTGCGAATGATGGGAGTCGTTTTGTATTGGCGCGGGTCAATGAGAGAACTTGCTGGCCCATTGTTCCAGCACGCTCTTGTAGGGCTTGATGAAACACTCCTCGGCAAACTTGCCCTGCTTCACGGCCAGCTGGCTGCGCTCTTCACGGTCATAAACAATCTGCGTCACCGAGTAATCCTGGTTATTCAGGCTCGGCTGATAGCGTTTTCCGGCCGCAGAGTTGGCGTTGTAAATCTCGGGGCGATAGATCTTCTGGAAGGTCTCCATGGTGCTGATGGTGCCGATCAGCTCAAGGTTCGAGTAGTCGCCCAGCAGATCGCCGCGGAAGTAAAACGCCAAGGGCGCGACGCTGTTGGGCGGCATGAAAAAGCGCACCTGCAAGCCCATCTTGGCGAAGTAATGGTCCGTAGATGACAGCTCGTTTTGCAGATACTCGACGCCCAGCACAGGGTGCTGATTCTCGGTGCGCTGATAGGTCTTGCTCGTCGAGACGCTGATGCAGATGACTGGCTGCTTGCTGAAGTGCTGGGCATAGGTGCTGGAGCTGGAAAACTGCTTGAACAGCTTCCCATGCAGGTCGCCAAAATCGGCGGGCACGCTGAATTGCGCGCGGTTCAGGTTGTAGTCGGGCAGCAGTACGCTGAAGTCATAGTCACGCACATAAGAGGAAAAGTTGTTGCCCACAATGCCTTCGATACGTTTGTTTTCTTTCTTGTCGAGAAAGCTGGTTTTCAGAATCTCGATCAAGGGAAATGCATCGCTGCGGCCTTGAGCCGCAATATTCATTTCTACCGAGATGATCTCCAGCTCCACCGAGTAGCGGTCCCCGGTCGGGTTGTCCCAATGCGCCAGATCATTGAAGCGGCGGTCAATCATGCGCAGCGTGTGGCGCAGGTTTTGCTGGCGGCTGGAGCCACGGGCCAGGTTGGCAAAGTTGGTGGTGATGCGTGTGCTGTCCGATGGGAGATAGTTTTCATCGAAGCAAATGCTCTTGAGGTTGAAGCTCAGTTCATTGTTCATGGTGTTCTGCTAAAAAATTTGAAGGAAAAGGGCGATGCTTGTCTCAGGCCGCAAGCAATGGCTCGGATGAAGCGGTGCAGGTCTGGCGCGACAGGCCGATCAAGGGCAGGGCCCGCTGCACGGCCAGGTGGGCACGTGCGATCAGGGCATCGTCTTGCAGGCGGTAGTCCACAAAATTCTTGTCAGTGGCATAGACGCCCAGCGGCAAAGTGCGCGCCTGAAAGAAGCTGAACAGAGGCCGCAGTTGCTGGTCAATCACCAGGGCGTGGCGCTCGCTGCCGCCGGTGGCGGCCAGCAGCACGGGCTTGTCGATCAAGGCGTCCTGATCGATGAAGTCGAAGAAATGCTTGAACAATCCGGTGTAGGCACCGCGAAAGACCGGCGTAGCCACCACCAGCACATCGGCTTGCTCAGCGGCGGCAAGCGCCTGCTCCACCGCAGCAGGAAGATGACTGCGCCAGACAGCACCCACCAGTTGTGGCGCGATCGCGCCGATTTCGATCAGGCGTTGCTGGCACGGAACTTCGTTTGCGATCAGGTCCAGCAGATGCTCTGCCAACGCTGCAGATTTGGAGGGGCGTTGCAGTCCGCCGGAAACGGCGACGATGCGCAGTGTTCGTGTTGTTTTTAGCGTGCTCATGGAATGGCTCCCCTCCGTCAAAGAAACTAGGGCGAATGCTAGAGACGCAAAGCCATGAAGTAAAATGGTTAAATCTCACATATCCATGAGCTGAATTCATACATGTTGGAGCGCATCCACCTCGCCATCGTTCAAGAGGTTGAAAAACAGGGCTCTTTGACAGCCGCTGCCGATGTGCTGTGCGTTACCCAGTCGGCGCTCAGCCACAGCATGAGAAAGCTGGAAGGCCAACTGGGCACCGATATCTGGTTGCGCGAGGGCCGCAGCCTGCGCCTGACGCAGGCCGGCCACTATCTGCTGGCCGTGGCCAACCGTGTGCTGCCCCAGCTGGATCTGGCGGAGACCCGCCTGAAGCAATTTGCGCAGGGCGAGCGTGGTGCGCTGCGCATTGGCATGGAGTGCCACCCTTGCTACCAGTGGTTGCTGAAGATCGTCTCGCCCTATCTGGCCGCTTGGCCCGATGTGGAAGTGGACGTGAAGCAGAAGTTTCAGTTTGGCGGTATTGGTGCGCTGTTTGGCTATGAGATTGACCTGCTGGTCACGCCCGATCCGCTCTACAAACCGGGGCTGGAATTTGTGCCGGTGTTCGACTACGAGCAGGTGCTGGTGGTCTCCAGCCAGCATGCGCTGGCCCAGGCGGACTATGTGCTGCCCCGGCACCTGAGCGACGAGGTGCTGATTACCTACCCCGTGGCCACCGACCGGCTGGATATCTACAACCAGTTCTTGCTGCCCGCAGGCATTGCGCCGCGCCGCCACAAGACCATCGAGACCACGGACATCATGCTCCAGATGGTGGCCAGCGGCCGCGGTGTGGCTGCGCTGCCGCGCTGGCTGGCGCTGGAATACGCGGCCAAGATGCCCGTGGTGCCGGTGCGCCTGGGCAAAAAAGGCATTGCCAAGAAAATCCACCTGGGTGCGCGCGTGGCGGATTTGAAGACGGACTATCTGCAGGCCTTTATCGCACTGGCACGCGAGCCGCTGGCTGTTTGATGGCTGTTGAAATACTATGAAAAAAGAGCTTCTAGCGCTTTATGGGTAAGCGCTGGCAGCTCTTTTTGTGAAAAATTCAGAAGTGCTGCCCAATTCAGGTGAGCGCTTCAGGTGCATGCTTCTGATGCGTGCCTCTTATTTGTACTTCTGCTCTAGCGCATCCCAGAAGTCCTTGTTGACCAGACGCTGGCGCTCCAGGAACGGGGCGACGATGGCGGGGTCTTCGTCCACCTTGTGCTCGTCGCGCAGCAAGGTCAGGCATTTCTGCATGCCGGCCACAGCGCCTTGCAGCGCGGCGTTGGCGTAGAGCACAAAGCCAAAGCCCAGCGCACCCAGTTCGTCGGCATTGAAGATAGGAGTTTTGCCGCCGATGACCATGTTCATTAGCTGCGGGGCCTTTAGGCGCTGGGGCAAGGCACGCACTTCTTCCGCCTTGGTAACAGCTTCAACAAACAGGATGTCGGCACCGGCTTCCTGAAACTGCTGTGCGCGCTCGATGGCAGCTTCAAAACCGTGGACAGCAGCGGCATCGGTGCGGGCCATGATGAGCGTGCCGCTGTCGCGGCGAGCATCGACGGCGGCCTTGATCTTGCCCAGCATCTCGCTGGTTTCAATCACGGCCTTGCCGTTGAAGTGGCCGCAGCGCTTGGGCGAGACCTGGTCTTCCAGCTGAATGCAGTCGGCCCCGGCGCGCTCCAGTGTGCGCACGGCGTGGTACGTGTTGACGGCGTTGCCAAAGCCGGTGTCGGCATCGACCAGCAGCGGCACATCCACAGCATCGCGGATGCGTGCCGTGTGGTCGGCGATATCGGTCAGGCCCATAAAGCCTTGGTCGGGCATGCCAAACCACATATTGGTGACACCGGCACCGGTCACGTAAATGGCTTCAAAGCCGAGGTCCGCAATCAGCTTGGCGGACATGGCGTTGAACGCGCCGGGCACTAGAACGCCGCGGCGCGCATCGGCCAGGGCCTTGAGTTTTTGCTTGGAATTCATTTTCTGTCTCTGTAATGCTTTTGATAGCTGCTTGTGCTTTTCCAGCATGCGCTGCATGCTTGATTTGGTGTTGATGGGTTGCTTATTTGGCGTCCAGCACTTCGCCGGGTACGCGCACCCAGCCTTCCATCAGAATGCGGGCGCTGCGGCTCATCAAGGCCTTGGTGACCTGCCATTGCCCATCGACCAGTTGTGCCTCGGCACCCACGCGCAGCGTGCCGCTGGGGTGACCAAAGCGCACGGCATTGCGCTTACCGCCGCCGGCCGCGAGATTGACCAGCGTGCCGGGCACTGCCGCTGCGGTACCGATCGCCACCGCCGCCGTGCCCATCATGGCGTGGTGCAGCTTGCCCATGGACAGGGCGCGCACCACCAGGTCAATGCCCTTGGCATCAATCGCCTTGCCACTGGACGCGGTGTAGCTTTGCGCTGGCGCGACAAAGGCAATCTTGGGCGTGTGCTGGCGCGTGGCTGCCTCGCTCAGCTCCTTGATCAGGCCCATGCGAATGGCACCGTGGGCGCGGATGGTTTCAAACTTGGCCAGCGCTTCGGCGTCGTTGTTGATGGCGTCCTGCAGCTCGCAACCGGTGTAGCCCAGGTCCTTGGAGTTCAGAAAGATGGTGGGAATGCCAGCGTTGATCAGGGTGGTGGCAAAGCTGCCCACACCGGGGACGTCAAGCCTGTCTACCAAATTGCCTGTCGGGAACATGGTGCCACCATCCTCGCCATCGTCGGCGGGGTCGATGAATTCCAGCGGCACTTCGGCGGCAGGGAAGGTCACGCCGTCCAGCTCAAAATCACCGGTTTCCTGCACCTGGCCATCGGTAATCTGCACATGGGCCACGATGGTCTTGCCGATATTGGCCTGCCAGATGCGGATGGTGGCCGTGCCGTTGTACGGAATCTTGGCCGCGTCAATCAGGCCCATATGGATGGCACAGGGGCCGACGGCTGCGCTGAGGTTGCCGCAGTTGCCGCTCCAGTCCACAAAAGCCTTGTCAATGGCAACCTGACCGAACAGATAGTCCACGTCATGGCCTTCGCGACCGCTCTTGGACAGGATCACACCCTTGCTGGTGGAGGACGAGGCATTGCCCATGCCATCAATCTGCTTGCCGTAGGGGTCGGGGCTGCCTAGAGTGCGCAGAAAAATCGCGTCGCGCACGGCGCCGGGCTGCTGGGCAGCTGCGGGCAGGTCCTGCAGCTTGAAGAACACGCCTTTGCTGGTGCCGCCGCGCAGATAGGTGGCTGGAATTTTTATCTGAGACGCATGGTTCATTGCGCAGCCTCTATAGATTTCATAGCTTCCTGAACGCGCTGATATTGCGCAGCAGGTGAATCGGATGCTGCATTCTGGGCCAGGAAATCCTGGGCAAAGCGTTGCAGAACACCACCTGCTTCATAGATGCTGACTTCTTCGGCGGTATCGAGGCGACAGAGCACGGGTACTTCAGTTCGGGCACCGGTGGTGCGGTAGATATGCAGCGTCAGCTCGGCGCGGGGCTTGCGCTTGCCGATGACATCGAAGGTCTCGGTGCCATCCAGGCCCAGGGTGTGGCGTGTGGTGCCGGGCAGGAATTCCAGCGGCAGCACGCCCATTCCGATCAGATTGGTGCGGTGAATGCGCTCAAAGCCTTCGGCTGCAATCGCTTCCACACCCGCCAGGCGCACGCCCTTGGCGGCCCAGTCGCGGCTAGAGCCCTGGCCGTAGTCCGCACCCGCGATGATGATCAGCGGCTGCTTGCGCTCCATATAGGTCTCGATGGCTTCCCACATGCGCATGACCTGGCCTTCGGGTTCGACACGGGCCAGAGACCCCTGGCGGACCTGGCCGCTGCCGTCCACCACCATTTCATTGAAGAGCTTGGGGTTGGCAAAGGTGGCGCGCTGGGCCGTCAGGTGGTCGCCACGGTGGGTAGCGTAGGAGTTGAAGTCCTCCTCGGGCAAGCCCATTTTGTGCAGGTATTCACCGGCGGCGCTGTCCATCATGATGGCGTTGGAGGGAGAGAGATGGTCGGTGGTGATGTTGTCCGGCAGGATGGCCAGAGGCCGCATGCCGCGCAGCGTGCGCGCTCCGGCCAAAGCGCCTTCCCAGTAGGGTGGGCGGCGGATATAGGTGGATTGCGGGCGCCAGTCGTACAGCGCTTTCTCCTGCTGGCCGTTATCGGCGTGGATGGCGAACATGGGCTCGTACACCTTGCGGAACTGCTCGGGTTTGACGGCGGCTTTGGCCACGGTATCGATTTCCTCATCGCTGGGCCAGATGTCCTTGAGGCGAATCTCGCGGCCCTGGAAAGTACCCAGCACATCGTTTTCAATGTCGAAGCGGATGGTGCCCGCAATGGCGTAGGCCACCACCAGCGGGGGCGAAGCCAGGAAGGCCTGCTTGGCATAGGGGTGGATGCGACCGTCGAAGTTGCGGTTACCCGAGAGCACGGCTGTGGTGTACAGATCGCGGTCAATGATTTCCTGCTGGATGACAGGGTCCAGCGCACCGCTCATGCCGTTGCAGGTGGTGCAGGCAAAGGCAACCACGCCAAAGCCCAGAGCTTCGAGGTCATGCAGCAGCCCGGCTTGCTCCAGGTACAAAGGCACGGTCTTGGAGCCGGGCGCCAGCGATGACTTGACCCAGGGCTTGCGTGTCAGCCCCAGATTGCGGGCATTGCGCGCCAGCAGGCCGGCGGCGATCACATTGCGTGGGTTGCTGGTGTTGGTGCAACTGGTGATGGCTGCAATGATGACGGCGCCATCGGGCATCTGGCCCGGGGTTTCGGTCCATTCACCGGCAATGCCCTTGGCAGCCAGATCGCTGGTGGCCAGGCGTGCATGCGGGTTGGAGGGGCCCGCCATATTGCGCACCACGGTGGACAAATCGAACTGCAGCGTGCGCTCGTACTCAGCGTGCTCCAGGCTGTCGGCCCAGAGACCTGCCTGCCTGGCATAGGTCTCCACCAGTTGCACCTGTGCGGGCTCGCGGCCAGTGAGCTTGAGGTAGGCGATGGTCTGCTCATCGATCGCGAACATGGCCGCCGTGGCACCGTATTCGGGTGCCATGTTGGAGATGGTGGCGCGGTCGCCAATGGTCAGGCTGCGTGCGCCTTCACCAAAAAACTCCAGATAGCCGCCCACCACTTTTTGCTGACGCAGAAACTGGGTCAGGGCCAGCACGATGTCGGTGGCGGTGATGCCGCTCTGGCGCTGGCCCGTCAGCTGCACGCCCACGATCTCGGGCAGGCGCATCCACGATGCGCGGCCGAGCATCACGTTCTCGGCCTCCAGACCGCCCACGCCCACGGCGATCACGCCCAGCGCATCCACATGCGGCGTGTGGCTGTCTGTACCCACCAGGGTGTCGGGGAACGCTTCACCATTGATAGCGTGGATCACAGGACTCATGCGCTCCAGGTTGATCTGGTGCATGATGCCGTTGCCCGGGGGAATCACATCCACATTCTTGAACGAGCGCTTGCACCAGTCGATAAAGTGAAAGCGATCCTCGTTGCGGCGGTCTTCGATGGCACGGTTTTTCTCGAAAGCCTGCGGGTCATAGCCGCCGCATTCCACGGCCAGCGAATGGTCCACGATCAGCTGCACGGGCACCACGGGGTTCACTGCTGCGGGGTCGCCGCCCTGGTCAGCAATGGCGTCACGCAGACCGGCCAGATCGACCAGCGCCGTCTGACCCAGGATGTCGTGGCAGACCACGCGCGCCGGGAACCAGGGAAAGTCGCGCTCGCGCTTGCGCTCAATGATCTGGCTCAGACATTCGGTGAGGATAGCCGGGTCGCAGCGGCGCACCAGGTTTTCGGCATGCACACGGCTGGTATAGGGCAGCGTGACCCAGGCGCCGGGGCGAATCGCTTCGACAGCGGCTCGGGCGTCAAAGTAGTGCAGAGCGGTGCCGGGCAGGGGCTTGCGGTAGTGATGGGGTTGGGGTGTGCTCATTGTTCTGATTTGTCTCGGGTTTCAAAGCGCCATCGCGGTATGCTGGCGCACGGCTTGAGGGGTAGAAAAGCTCAAGGTTGTGTGCGGTACAGGCCCCAGTGCCAAATGCAACCTTGCGTATGCCACAGAATGCAGGCGCTCTGTCAACTCTGTGCAACGGTTGTGCTGCTGAGCCTTTAACTGTTCCAGATGCTGGGTCAACAGGTGGCATAGCAGTCGAGCCTCTGCAACCTGCGCAGCGGTGAGCTGGGTGACGGTCATGCCTCGCCTTGGTTGCGCCGTAAGCAGCCCTTCGTGACACAGCAGCTTCATGGCTTCGCGCACAGGGGTACGACTCACACCAAACTCCTGGGCCAGCGCGCCATCATTGATGTCACTGCCTGGAGGCATCTGGTGGCTCAAAATGCGTTCACGCAGTTTGTCGGCGATGGCGATGCACAGGGATTGGGCTTGCATGGGCTGGGCGTTCATGGGGCTTACTGGCGTTCGTCGATGGGCACAAACTGCAGATCGTCCGGGCCGGTGTAGTTGGCGCTGGGGCGGATGATCTTGTTGTCCTGGCGCTGCTCGATGATGTGCGCCGCCCAGCCGCTGGTACGGGCGATCACGAACAGGGGTGTGAACATGGCGGTGGGCACACCCATCATGTGGTAGCTCACAGCGCTGAACCAGTCCAGGTTGGGGAACATGTTTTTCACTTCCCACATCACCGACTCCAGGCGTGCGGCGATGTCATACATCTTGGTGCTGCCCGCTTCGTCGGCCAGGCTTTTGGCCACGCCCTTGATGACCACATTGCGGGGGTCGCTCACGGTGTAGACGGGGTGACCGAAGCCGATTACCACTTCCTTGGCATCGACGCGGCGGCGGATATCGGCCTCGGCCTCGGCCGGGTTGTCGTAGCGTTTCTGGATTTCGAAGGCCACTTCATTGGCGCCGCCATGCTTGGGGCCGCGCAATGCGCCGATGGCACCGGTGATGGCCGAATACATATCGCTGCCGGTGCCAGCCACCACGCGGGCTGTGAAGGTGGAGGCATTGAACTCGTGCTCGGCATACAGGTTCAGCGAGGTGTGCATGGCGCGCACCCAGCTCTCGGATGGCTTGGCGCCGTGCAGCAGGTGCAGGAAGTGACCGCCGATGGAGTCGTCATCGGTCTCCACTTCGATACGGCGGCCCGAGTTGCTGAAGTGGTACCAGTACAGCAGCATGGAACCCAGGCTGGCCATCAGGCGGTCGGCAATGTCACGCGCGCCTGGCAGGTTGTGGTCGTCTTTTTCGGGCAGGGCGCAGCCCAGGGCCGATACGCCGGTGCGCATCACATCCATGGGGTGGCTGGCGGCGGGCAATTGCTCCAGCGCGGTCTTCACGCTGGTGGGTAGGCCGCGCAAGGCCTTGAGCTTGCCTTTGTAAGCCTTCAGCTCGGCACGCGTGGGCAGCTTGCCGTGCACCAGCAGGTGGGCAATTTCTTCAAATTCACAGACTTCGGCAATGTCCAGAATGTCGTAGCCACGGTAGTGCAGATCGTTGCCGGTTTTGCCAACGGTGCACAGCGCGGTGTTGCCGGCCGTCACGCCCGACAGGGCCACGGATTTCTTGGGCTTGAATGCGCCTGGGGATGTGGAAGGAACAGTAGTGGGTGCGGCAACGGTAGTCATGCGTGTCTCCTGAAATGTGGGGAAGGCCGATCAAGCCATTTTTGTCTTTGGTGATCTGCCATACTTCGCAATCTACGCATTTGCATTCCCACCGGGTAGGGCTGAATTGGCGAATCATTGCGAAGTAAAAAAAGCAGATTTGCGAAGTTTGCAAATTTGTGAATCACGCTAGGAGCAATCACGATGGCCAAGACTTTCATGGGCGTGCGCCTGCGCAGCCTGCGTGCCGAGCGCGGCATGACCCAGGCGGCGCTGGCGCAGGCGCTGGAGCTGTCGCCCAGCTATCTGAACCAGATCGAGCAGGACCAGCGCCCGCTCACGGTGGCGGTGCTGCTCAAGATTCACCGGGTGCTGGGCGTTGACATCCAGCAGTTTTCGGAAGATGAAGAGGCGCGCCTGCTGTCCCAGTTGCGCGATGCGCTGGCGGCCATGCCCCAGCCTGAAGGCGCTGTACCCTTGCCCGAGTTGCGCGAAGTGGCCTCGCGTTTGCCGCAGCTGGCCCGGGCACTGCTCGCCATGCACCAGCGCCATGCGGCCAATACCGAGCGGCTGGAGGCGTTAACTGCCAGACTGGGTGACGGGCGTGCGGAACTGGAGGATGGGGCTTCAGGCAAGCTGGTGCCAGAGCCAGCACGGCAGATGCCGTTTGAAGCAGTACGCGATTTCTTTTTTGCCCATCGCAACCATTTTGATGCGCTGGACCGTGCCGCCGAAACTCTGGCCCGGCAGGCGAGCGAGCAGGCCAGCAGCCAGGGTGGCAGTCTGCAGGAGTGGCTGCAGTACCGGCTGCAGGCCAGGCATAACGTGCTGGTGTTGCGCAGTGCGGGCAGCCAGGGCAGTAAGGCTGCCGCAGCCTCTGCTGTGCAGGGGGAAGTGGAAAAAGGGCAAAGCCATCGCCGCTTTGATGCGGCCACGCGCACGCTGTACGTGGCGTCGCAGCTGCGCCCGGCCCAGCAGGCGTTTCAGCTGGCCACTCAGCTGGCGCTGCTGGAGTTTGATGCGCTGATTGAGGAAGCGCTCAAATCCACAAATTGGCAGGACGAGGCCACGCGGCGCCTGGCACGCATGGGGCTGGCCAACTATGTGGCGGGTGCTTTTGTGCTGCCTTATGGCGAATTTTTGCAGGCCGCCGAGAGCCTGCAGTACGACATAGACTTGCTGGCGCGGCGCTTTGGCGTCGGCTTTGAGACCGTGTGCCACCGGCTATCGACCTTGCAGCGGGCCGAAGCCCCGGGCGTGCCGTTTTTCTTCATCCGTGTGGACCGGGCAGGCAATATCAGCAAGCGCCAGTCGGCCACGCATTTTCACTTTTCCAAGACTGGCGGAACCTGCCCGCTCTGGGTGGTGTACGAGGCCTTTACCCAGCCGGGGCGCATCGTGCCGCAGCTCGCCTCCATGCCCGACGGACGTGTCTATCTGTGGATTGCCCGCACCATCAGCCACGCAGGCCAGGGCTGGGGCGCGCCGGGAAAGACTTTCTCCATTGGCCTCGGCTGCGATTTGCAACATGCCGCGCGGCTGGTGTATTCCAAGGGGCTGGATTTGCGCAAGGTTGAGGCCGCCACTCCGATTGGCATGGGCTGCAAAGTCTGTGAGCGCAATGCCTGCCCGCAGCGCGCCTTCCCGTTTGTGGGCAAGCCTCTGCGGGTCAATGAAAACGAAAGCGGCTTTGTGCCTTACGGGTAGGCTTGCCATGTGAGGTCGGCATGCAACAAGGTAAGAAATACGCGACGATATCTTCAGCTGCGTCGAGATGTTCAACAACCCCATCCGCAGACATTTTCCTGCGGATGGCCTGTCTTCGATAGAGTTCTAGAGGCGTAATTCTGTGAGGCTTGACGCAGTCTAGGAAAGGCTGGTTGATTCACATAAAGCAAGCTGCATATGAATGGTTTGCCACAGCGGATCGGCTTCTCGATCAATGACCTCAAAGTGGTGCTTCTGCCAGAACTCCAGAGCGCCAGGCAAAAACGGATGTGTGTGCAGGTAAAGAACGTCCACGTTTTGAGACTCTGCATGAGTGCGCAGCCTATGCAGCATCCGCCCGGCCAGCCCGGAGCGCCGATGCTCTGGCGCAACAAACAAGCGCACGACTTCCATGACTTTGTGCTGTTGGAAATTTAACTGCGGAAATCTGCCGTCATAGACACGGCATGCAATTGTTGCCTGAACGCTTTGTCGAGAATCGAGAGCCGCCAGCATGCAGCCACTGCCTGAGAGATAGGTCGCTTCGAATTCACGCAGGTCTTCAGGTGTCTCCTGTGCGTTGATGCGCCCGGCGAACATGGAAATGCGCACGTTTTGCAGAAAGCTTTGGACTTGATGCAAGTCACGAACGCGCTGAATGGAAATGGAATTTGAAGTGGGCATGAACAGAGAAAACTAGCGCATTCGTCCAACGGGCCTGTGACTGCTGCTACAAAATCAGCTACATTACCGCAACTTTGGTTTCGCAAGAACATGTATTCGCTGTGGTGAATGCATGAGGGAATCCAGTGGTCCGGCACTTTGCTTGCCGGCCCGTGAAATGGAACTGCCCCCGCAACTGTAGGCAATGAGCCAGCCATCCAATAGCCACTGAACATCTCTGTTTGGGAAGGCGATGCGCCAGCGATGATTTGCCAGTCAGGAGACCTGCCAGAGCATCTATCAATCATTGCCGGCGGGGTGTCCGGGGAGTGTGCATCTCATCGTTCCAGTACTGCGCTGCCTACCCAGGCAGATGCGAAGGCGCGTGGCTTGCCATATCTTCCAGAGTGCTTCTCGCCGCTTCTGGAAAGTTATTCCGATGCTGCTTAGAAGCCTTGCCAGCGCTGCCCTGATCGCCACCTCTTTTTCTGCGTACGCCACTGACTATCCGGTGCGGCTGCAGAACTGCAATTACACCGTCAAGCTCGACAAAGCGCCTGCATCGGTGGTCACCATCGGCCAGGCTGGTACCGAGATGCTTTACGCATTGGGTCTGGGCGACAAAGTGGTGGGCACAGCCCTCTGGTTCAACCCGGTGCAGCCGCGCTTCAAGGCCATCAACGACAAGGTGCCGCGCCTGTCGGACAACATTCCCAGCTTTGAATCGGTCATCGGCAAGCGCCCGGCCCTGGTGGTCTCGCAGTTTGAATGGATGGTGGGCAAGGACGGCGTGGTTGGCACGCGCGAGCAGTTCCATGACCTGAACATCGCCACCTATGCCATGCCCGCAGACTGCGAAGGCAAGAACAATCTGGTGGGCTCGGACGGCACACGTACCGCCAGCTACGACGTCAAGGCTTTGTACAAAAGCATTCGCCAGCTGGCTCAGGCCTTTGATGTGGAATCGCGCGGTGAAAGCCTGGTCAAGGAGTTGAGCGATCGTCAGGCCCAGGCGGTGGCCAAGGTCAAGTCTTCCAAGCTGCACAACCTGTCTGCCGCACTGTGGTTCTCTAGCGCAGACCTGGCGGCTGACCCCTATATGGCTGGCAAGAACGGCGTGGCGGGCTACATGATGCAGACGCTGGGTCTGCGCAACGTGATCGAATCGACAGAAGAGTGGCCACAGTGGGCTGGGAAACCATTGCCAAGGCCAACCCTTCGGTGCTGATCATCGCCCGCATGGATCGTCGCCGCTTTCCTGCGGATGACTACCAAAAGAAGCTGGAATTCCTCAAGAAAGATCCCGTCACCCAGCACATGGATGCCGTCAAAAACGGCCGTATCGTGATCGTGGATGCCGATGCGCTGCAGGGCTCGATTCGCCAGGTGGACGGCATGGAGCAGATCGCCAATGCCGTGCTGAAGATTGAAGGCATCGCTAAGTAAGCTGAGCGGAAATGGGCGCCATGCACTTTGCGTGCACTTTGCATGCGCCCCTGCTGTGTCATGAACACCTTCACGCTGAGTCAGGGGCGCTCACGCATTCCGCTGGGCCTGCTTTTGCGCATGGCCTTGCTGGCAATCGCTGCCGCAGCTTTGCTGTTGCTGGCGGTGGTGCTGGGCATTGCCATTGGCGAGACCGATATCTCGGCCCGCATTGTGTATGAGGTGCTGGCCAATCAGCTTCTGGGTGCCAGCTACGCTATAGACCCCATCAACGCAGGCATTGTCTGGAACTACCGGCTGACCAGAGCTTTGGTGGCCGCCAGCTGCGGCGCGGGCCTGGCGGTTTCCGGGGTGATCTTGCAGTCGCTGCTGCGCAATGCTTTGGCCGAGCCCTATTTGTTGGGCATTTCTGCCGGTGCTTCCACGGGGGCGGTTCTGGTGTCGGTGGCGGGCCTTGGGGCTGGCCTCATCTCCATGACCACAGGGGCATTCCTTGGTGCCATCTGCGCATTTGCACTGGTGGCCTTGCTCGCCCATGCCGCAGGCAATGGCGGGCTGCGTAACGGCGGCCAGATTGTGCTGGCCGGTATTGCTGGCTCGCAACTGTTCAATGCACTGACCTCGCTCATCATCACCAAGTCGGGAAGTGCCGAGCAGGCGCGCGGCATCATGTTTTGGCTGCTGGGCAATCTGAGTGGCGTGCGCTGGCCAGACACCTTGCTGACGGCCTCGGTGGCCGTAGCGGGGATGCTGGTCTGCCTGATGCATGCCCGCTCTCTGGATGCGTTTACCTTCGGTGGGGAGTCTGCCGCTGCTTTAGGCGTTCCCGTGCGCCGCGTGCAGCTGACGCTGCTGCTGGCCGCAGCCTTGATGACGGCGGTGATGGTGTCAATCGTCGGCGCCATCGGCTTTGTTGGTCTGGTGATTCCGCATGCAGCGCGCTTGTTGGTGGGTGTGCGCAACCGGCGTCTGATTCCCGCCAGTGCCTTGATCGGTGCCATCTTTCTGATTGCGGCTGATGTGGTTTCACGCACGCTGATTGCGGGGCAGGTTCTGCCCATTGGCGTCATTACCGCCTTGGTCGGTGCACCGGCTTTTGCCTGCATCTTGCTCAGAGGCCAGAAAAGAGGGCCCGCATGAATACTGACGCCCTCAAGCATTCGCCAATTAGTTCGCAAATTGATCGGCAAATTAGTCCACTGCCGCCAGTGCTGCACGCACGCGATATCAGCTGGAAGGTTCGCGGCAGCCCAATCGTCAAACCGGTTTCGTTATCGGTCTTTGCTGGCGAGATGCTGGGCCTTATTGGGCCAAACGGCTCGGGCAAATCCAGCCTGTTGCGTTTGCTCTCGGGCGTGCTCAAACCTAGCTCGGGCGAGGTCTTGCTGAGCGACCAGCCACTGCGTCAATTGCCACGCCGTGCGGTGGCGCGGCAATTAGCTTTTGTGGCGCAGACGGCCGATACCGCAGACGCCATCAGCGTGAGTGAAGCGGTTGAGCTGGGGCGCACGCCCTGGTTGTCTGCGCTGGAGCCGCTATCAGCGCTTGACCAAGAAATTGTTCGCGATGCGCTGCGCGATGTGGGTCTGTCAGCTAAGGCAGATAGCCGCTGGAACTCCTTGTCTGGTGGCGAGCGCCAGAGGGCGCATATCGCCAGAGCGCTTGCGCAGCAGCCCCAATTGCTGCTGATGGATGAGCCCTGCAACCATCTCGATATTCACCAGCAACTGTCGTTGATGCAGCTGATTCAGGCTTTGCCCATCACCAAGGTGATTGCGCTGCATGACCTCAATCAGGCCGTGGCTTGCGACCGTCTGGCGGTCATGCATCAAGGCCAGCTGGTGCAGCTTGGCACCCCTCATGAAGTATTGACCCCGGAACTGATTGAGCAAGTCTTTCAGGTTCGGGTGCACACCTTGCTTGACCCCCAGGACGGTAGCCGCGTGCTGCGCTTTCAACCCATGGCCAGTCTTTAAAACAGGAAATTTTCATCATGCCAGCTCCCCATTTCGTCCGATGTGCCGCGCTGCTGCTGTGCAGCTTTGCCGCTCCTCTCATGGCTGCAGAAACCGTCGAAATCAAGATGCTCAACCGTGGCCCACATGGCGCCATGGTGTATGAGCCAGAGTTCGTCAAGATCGCGCCCGGCGATAGCGTCAAATTCCTGGCCGCCAGCAGCGGCCACGATGCGGTTTCCATCGCAGGCATGTCGCCCGCGAGTGCGACACCCTTCAGAGGCAAAACCAACCAGGAAATCACCGTCACCATGACCGAGCCCGGCCTGTACGGGGTTAAGTGCCAGCCTCACTATGCAATGGGCATGGTGATGCTGATCCAGGTCGGTGACGACGCCAAGCTGTCTCAGCTCTCGGTTCCCGGTGATATGCCAGAGCAAGCCAAGCAGCGCTTTCAGATCATCGTAGGTCGCGCACAGGCAGCGGCGAAGTAAAGCATGGCAATACCTGTCACACCCAACAATGCCTGCGCATCTCGCAGCCATTGGAACTTGCACCTGAACTGATATTGCTACTGCTGAGATTGATTTGATGAGAGTCCGTATTTTTCGCCTTCATGTATACGCTGCCCTGCTGTGTGGAAGCGGTGTCGCCAGTGCTGGCGCACAAGATGATGCAAAAGGTTTTCTGGAAGGAAGTGCACTCAAGCTGCAAAACCGCGTGCTTGTAGAGCAGCTCGACTATCAAAAAGGAAGCAGCTTTCGCGCTGCCAACGGGCAAAGAGGGCAGATTCTTTCACGAGAGTCGGCTTATGGCCTGATGCTCAATTACGAGTCTGGCTACACGCGCGGCGTGTTGGGTTTCGGACTGGATGCCCATGCCTACGGCGCGATTAACCTGGGTACACAAGCTGATCAGACCCGCGCCACACCGCGATATGTGGCTAAGAATGGGCAGGAGATTGCCGATAACTTCGGGCGCATGGGCGGCGCGCTCAAGGTTCGCATGTCATCGACGGAGTTGAAGGTTGGCGAGATGCGAACCAAGACGCCAATTTTCAGCTCATCCGACACACGGCTGCTGCCGGAAAGCAATCGAGGCTGGCAAGTCATCAGCCAGGACATTCCTTCGCTGACACTGCAAGCCGGACGCTTTACCGGCTGGGCCGACCGCAATGCGCGCAAGAATGGTGCGGACCTGCTGGCCAACTACTCTGGCGTGACCAGCGGCGCTTTCAGCTTTTTTGGCGGTGCATGGGTCACGCCGGTCACGAATCTGACGCTCAGCAGCTATTACGGGCAGTATGAAGACAACTGGAACACTGCTTATCTGGGTGGCTTTTACAAGCTGCCTCTGGCGGACAAGCGAGCCCTGTCGTTCAGCCTGAATATCTATCGCAGCACTGATACGGGCAAGGCAAAGTCTGGCGAAATCGACACCACCACCTGGAGCCTGATGAGCAGCTATGTCATAGGTGCGCACAAATTCGGAATCGGCTACCAAAAGGTCAACGGCAACAACCCGTTTGACTATGTGAACCGGGGCTCCATCTGGCTGGAAAACGCCATGCAGCTCTCCGACTTCAATGGCCCGCACGAAGCTTCCTGGCAGCTCAAATACGATGTGGATCTGGCATCCATTGCAACGCCCGGACTGAGTGCTGGCGTGGCTTACACCCGAGGTTCCGGCATCGACAACAGCCATCTCAATTCCGTGTATGCCAGCTATCTCGGCTATTCGGGAGTCAATGGCAAGCACTGGGAGCGAGACCTGATGCTGCGCTACATCGTGCAGCAGGGTGCCGCCAAGAATCTTTCCTTGCAACTGCGCTATGGCGTGCATCGCACCAACAAGGCGCAAGGAGAGGCCAATATGAATCAGCTTCGACTCCAGGCGGAGCTCCCGTTAGGAATACTGTAATTTTTTACAGTTTCGCGAGTTCGACTCATGTTTGCGGCTGAATCACGCTTCGTTCTGTGGGGGCTAGTTGATTGAAGTGAACCGACCAAGTTTTCCTGCATGGTTTCAGATCTCGGACAACTACCTCTTCAGTTCACGATATGAGCACTCTTGGGCATATAGCAGTCATTCATGTCGGGGGCTTGATAGGCCGCAATCGCTGCACAGCAGTCATTTGTTGACGTTGTGCGGACGACAGCACCGGGTCGACAGCACCTATTCGCGGGCCGAGCTAGCGGACTTCCAGCATTCCGAGAACGCGGGCCTGCTGCTGACCTGAAAAAAAGTCATTGGAGAAGCGACTGCCTTGGCACGCTGAATGACCGCAGTAAAGCAATGACCGATAGTTCACCCATGAGGCCATGAGCTGCAGCAACCGCTGCAAAAGAGTTAAGTCGTTTGCGATGGCCTGCTCCGAGCCTCCATTTCCCCTCAACAAAGTCGACAGGACTACGTGCGAGGTTTATCAAGTCCGGTGTTCCTTGCCGCGCAAACATCGTTCCCATGGCACGTCGTTGGGAGATGTTTAGGTGCGATTTAGGGGGTTGACCGGGCGATTCGAAGCCGTACCGCCTTTACTAAGTCCTCAGGCTCCACTGCCAAAGCTTTGGCCAACTGGAACGTGACACTAAGTGACGGCTGCGTACTAGCCACTTCGAGCCTCGCGATGTACGTGCGATGAACACCTGCCCTAAAAGCGAGTTCTTCTTGACTGATCCCGATCAGGCCACGAAGCGCTTTTACTTCAGCGGCGACTGCTTGACGGAAATTGAGATCGGAAACACTTGGCACCCGCGGACTATCGCGGCCATGAATCACTTGTGCACCAGCATTAATGATACATAATCACCGCCCGCACACCGAGCCAAGGTCCTCTTGGCTTGGATGTGCAAGTTATCTGCGCAATTTCATGTTTCTTACTACAGACGCCAACAAGCATCCTCTTTCAACAATTTACGGTAAAGGCAAACATCTTTGGACAGGTATCGATGTTCAGATACGTCGCCCATGGCTTCTTGTCGATTTCCGGTTAACGCTACGCGACGAAGATGGCGACCAGATCACATGTACGAACACCGTTCTACTCTCCGATTCAGAGGATGTGTTGGGCTTGGCAGCGCAGAACGTCAGAATACTTGCAGTGCAATTGGTGACCCCACGCCATAATTTCCAAAGTGGTGGTTGGGCTATAGATCGCCTGACAGGTATCTGGGAGTGTGACGATCCGGCAGACATTCGCATCAAGGCCAGGGTCTATGCAAAGGAAGACGGCAGCAACCACCTAGACTCTCTGTTTGGAGGGGCAATCGATCACGCTGATGGCTGGAAATTACTTCTGGATCTACCAGCATGCGCTGCGGATGATGAAGGCGACGTCAAAGAGTTTCACTGAGCATTTGTGCTGTAGCTAAAAAATTCTCGTCCATTGCACTTCCGCCCGCGGATCTTTGGCGGTATGGCTAGACGTGTGCATGTGCTGGTTGATACACGGTGCCAAGGCAGTCGTGTTAACCGGCAAACACAACCTTGATCCCATCACTCAGTGGGCCACCGCTCTAAGACAGAGAAGTGGCTAGAAAAAGGCAGTGGTTGCCTTGACCAATAAAAATTCTCGCATCCCGTGGGCACAGATAACACTTGAGCGATCCTACGAAGCTGCGCAAATCAGTCTCGCCCCATGCAGCCAGCTTCGGCGATGGCACTAACGCCGCGCGGAACTTGAAGTGTCCGAAGTAGATACGCTTGGATTCAACTGTAGAAGAACCGAACTGCCCCTTTGTCTGAATCCTGGAAGGGGGTCAACTTAACGCCTTACTGGTCATGACCAGATTTTTTGTTTTTTTTGGTCACCAATATCCGGAACAGGCGGTCAAGTGAACCGGAATACGCACTCCAGGGCGTAGGCTATGACTGCTGCTTCAATGGCGTCATCGACACGATTCTTCGGATTGGGTTTGCGTCGAGAGGTCTGGATCAGGGCCTCTACGCCACCTTCTTCGTGGGCATGCTGATAGCGATAGAAAGTGTCACGGGACACGCCCATGACTTTGCATGCCTTGGAGATATTGCCCAGCTCACTGGCCGAATTGAGCAGGCCGACCTTGTGCCGGATGATGGTTTGGTTGAAACTGTTCATGAGGTTTCTCCGTTGGGCGCACTGCGCCCGGATTGATAAAGATTCGTACCCTTATCAAAACGGGAAACCTTACCTGTTGGCAAGGCCCACTGTCAGATCAAGTCTGAACTTCTACATCTGATCACTCGCGGATTTTTTAGGTTCACAAATCGACTTTGTTCTGCATCGTCTGCACTTACATTTTGCATCATTAACGCAGCGATCACCGTGCGGGACTATGTATCCGAACCTTTCGCGTGAAGAATTGAGACCACTTTCCCAGTGGCCATGCCGTTGAGCAAGGCCACTTCGTTCAGAAGCCTTTGGTTGATCGATGCGAGCTTGGCGAGGTCCGCACGCGTCTCAGCTAGTTCTCGACGCAATGAGCGGTTGATCTCACGCTCGTGAACGAGCTCATCACGCTTGGCATCGCGCTGGGTTCGTGTCGCTTTTCCAATCAGACCTCTGATCTTTTCAGCAAAGTCGGGGTAAGTGTTGTGAATCAAGGCAGGGGTGATCCCGGCCATTTTCGCAACGGCAGAAATGGACACCTTGCCACGGCCAGCTTGCAGCTCTTCAATGGCCCGCTGGATCTCATCGATGGTCTTTTTGCGGCTACGCGCCTTCGGGGCATTCATGTGAAGCTCCATTCATATCAGGCCGTCTGACGTGTTCGGCAGCACGCCAAGGTCCTCCATGACCTGACGCGCCCACTGAACGTCACGCTCAGCACGTTGCTTGACCGCCGGGCCAGCATCGTCAATGTCCAGCAATTCGGTTTGCTGCGCATAGATGCCTTTCCAGGTTTCGGTGAATGACTCATCAATGACGCCGTTTTTGCATCCAACACACCTGGTTGCCTCATATAGGCCTGCGCCACCGCAACCCTTTTCCTGTGCCAGGCACCACCCGTGACCTGTGGCGCGGATATGAACCTGAGCTGCCGTCTCAGCCAACAATGCAGTTCGACTCTCCAAGGCGATGACGCGCAACTTTTTGATTTCATGTCCCGCGCCACCGCTCAAGGGTTGCCCGCCAAGCCAGGATTCAATCAAATCCACCTTGAACTCGGTCATCTCTTGCAGCACCTCATCAAATAGTGATGCATCCTGCATGGGGTTGGACGCATACAGTTGGGTCATGCTGATGCTGGAATGTTTGAATTGCCATTTCAAAAAGACTAGCGACGCGCGCCCCATGCGTGACTCCACAATATTGCGCGCATAGGTCCTTCGGCACTGATGGGGAGTCAATAACCAATCCGTCTGCGCCGCCCGCGCCAATCGACGGAAAGAGACCTTCGAGCCACCACTGCACAAAGCATCAACGTGATAGCCCGCTGATTTGCTCTGCCCAGACTCGCTTGTGCAAAGAAATAGTTTTCGGATGTCTTTCCTCGCCTTTGCCAACCGCAGCATTCGCCCCTTGACGACCCGAGTCTCTGCACTGGACTCTAGCTCCGCAATTTCATGGGCCAGCTTTTCTTGAAGGGGCTTTGCATATCGGTTCATTAGCTCCAGAACTTTGACCGTTAGCGCTGGTATCAGAAACTCCACTTTTCCTTTTCCGGTCTTGTGTTCGGTGGTGGCCACCCAGTGGAATTCGATACCCTCCCTCACTTCGCTGCGCCATGACCCGGTCTCGATCCCGATCACCTCCTCATTGCGCATGCCACTGGTTATCGACAATACGTAAAGCGCTGCATCTCGAATGCGGATCAGATTGGGATTCCTTAATCGCAGCTTGCCGGCGTCATGTTGGTCCAGAGTCTCCGGCGCCTTTGCTAGAACAGCTTCACAATAATTGAATATCTTGGACTGCACGTCAGGCGGGATGACGGGTGTCTTTCCCGCTTCAGCTCTCCTGGATTGGCTGCCTGCTTGCCTTGCTCGTCCACTAATACGCCAAAGCGAGCTGTCACCCCACGGGCAAGCGGCCAGCTGGAACGAGGTCTCGTTACGAAACACCCAGAGAAAGTCCAATATTCGCAAGCTTTCGGAGACGCTATGAGCGCTACGAGTAAGCCGTGATTTGGTGTGATGAACATAGTTCGCAACGTGAATCGGCTTCACTTGATCGAATCTTTTGATATTCAACGTCTTCAACCACCGCATCAGTGGAGTGGCCGAGACGATGGCCGTCTTACACACCCCCCCCGCTACGGGCGGCTTGGAGCCTGGTAGCCCGCGTTTGAACCATGCATACAAGACGGCTTTGCAGTCATCGACCAAATCTGGCGAGCAATCCTGTGGCCAGCGGATGTACTTCTGACTATCGGCTACGTTGGATTGCTCAAAGTAGGGCCTGAAGTCCCAAACAGAATCGCCGAATCTGGATAGAACGTGGCTACTTCCATCCGAACCAACTACGGCACTGACCACGATACTGAACCGGTCTTGATTAGACAGCCCTTTTGTGGAAACGGGTTGGACAGCTAATAGGTCATACGCCTTAGGGGTTACCTGCACGGCGGCTGCGTTAACTGCCATAACGTACCTCTTTTCTCATTCGCGATTGAAGAATGCGGATTGCCCAGAAGGGATGAGGCTCCTTCTGGGCGAGCGCCTTGGCTTGCTCCACCATTTCTGGGAAGAAGCTCTCAACCGCCAATCGGTCGATTTGCGCAATGAGATCTTGATGGTGGCTTCGCCACTCATGCCACTCCCCCATGGCGTAGTAATCCATCTCTGACATTAAGAAGCGCTGGAAGCTGAAGAGCCGGTGCAAGTCCTTGACGGTCCCTACAATGGCATAGCTTGGGCATCCAAAGCAATGCGTGAATTCCGCACAGTGTGTAGTGCCGTCTTTGGGTGCAAGCGCACCTTGCAAACTATCCTTGCAACTGCCCGAGGGTGTTGGCACGAGGTCGTTCCCTCGGAGCTTGGCTGGCAATGTTTCACCAACGAATTTCGCGCCTTCCGCTTTGGAGCGCTCATCGAGACGCAAGTAATGGTTATCTGCAACCTGAGGGGAGTGCCCCATCACTTCAGAGACGGCAAGCAAATCACCATCACTGAGTTTCCAGAGGCGGTTTTCCATTGTTTTGCGCAGGCGCCCAGGGGTCAGCCGCAATGGTGTTCCATCATCTGCCATCAGTCCGTGGCGTTGGACGATAGCTCTGGTTTGTTCGGATAGGCTACCCGTATTCAGGCAAAGCGTTTGCCCATTTCGTTGTCCGCGTCGAGCTGAGCGGTAAAGCCAAACACGATCTCTTATGGCATCAGGGGCAGTGGGAACGAGGATCTGCGTCATTTCCAACGCCTTTTTGAGCACCGCGACTCCATCCATGGGAATTGATGCTGCAAGGTCATGAATATGGGTCTGACGCAATGACGTTGACTGCGCGCCCTTTCCTCTGCGTTTGAAGGTTCTGACCACCATCAGGTTCGGCATGAAAGGGTGTTGACCCAAACAATCCCGCTTCATTTCCAGAAGAGGGGTGGTGTTGATTCCCGAGCGCATACTAATGATGAGTATCAGAACCACAATGGCTTCTGATTCCAAACCATCGAATCTTCCATGGTGAATTGCAATAAGATCTGCCTTGAGTGATGCGGCCAATTGCTGCATTTCGGAGTGACTTAGCGGGAAGTCACCGCGCGTCACTTTTGCATTCATCGGAAATGGGTTGGCTGGCAGCAAGATCTCATGTTGTTGGTCGATGAATCCGTAATCTATCAGGCCGACCACCACCGACTTGAAAGCGGAGTAATAGTTCTTGGCAGTGGATCCGTTTGGGTATTTGAGCCTGAGCCACGCGATGTAACGTGTGACATCCTCCGGGCCTAAATCCGATGGACTCGATGGCATGCCGCCAATGCAATTGCCTGTGAGGTATGGTAGAAACACTTTAAGTCCATTGGACGCAAAGCTCACGATGGTCGCCACCGAATAATTCCCACTGTGGAGCCGTGCCTTTAATACCGTAGTTGCCGCCCGAACCCAATCGTCGAAGCCAAGCCCCAACCATGGACGCAAGTCAATTAGGTGGTGGCCCCTTGGATTGGGAGGCAGCGCGACCATCGCCTCGGTCTTTCCCTGGTCAGCGACTAGGTCGGTGGCAATTTTGGATACGTTTGCTTTATAGTTCTTGACGCGAGCCATCATTAACGCCTCATCGCGATTGGATCGCCGCCATGGGCGAACAGCATGTCCATCTCATCTTCGTGCGCTAACACGATTTGTGCGTCCAACTGATTGATCAAATGCAGGTAGATCGCAGTGGTTTGCACATCAGAGTGGCCCATTCGGTCACGGACATAGAGCAACGGCTCACCCTGGAAGACCGTGCTTTTGCGAAGGGCTGACAGTGTGTAAGTTCCATAGGTATGCCGCAGCATATGCGCTCTCACTGGGAACCCAACTTTTTTTTCGATAGCTTTCATCGCATCGACGACTGCGCCTTTCGAGAACTCCGTTCCAAGCTCGGTCAGTACGAGGGCAGCAGGGGCCTGCCCCGTTCTTTGCCGTCGCACTTCTCGCTTGTGCAGAGAATAGGTCCACATATCCTCCATGAGCGACCATGGAACGTCCACACTTCTAGGCTTGCCATACTTGATGTGCATGTCAGCGGGTTCCAAATTGATGCGGATCATCTGCCCAGGCGTCAGCCCCCTTCGAGTCCTGGGGTTGAAGACATATGTGAGTGGAAAGGTTCGCGCCTCGCAGGATCGCATCCCGGTCCGCACCATCAGGTTGAACAAAAGCGCATGGCTCGGGTCGAGCTTTACCCCAAGGCATTCCCTGACTTGTTCTTTGATCAAGAATTTGATAGATGTCTTACGCTCGCGAGCCAGCACTGTCGGTTTTGAAATCACTCCATTCGAGCGATCCACATGGGCAAGAAAGCCCTGATGCAATGGCGTGCGAACGTTGCGTATGCCAAACGGTAGATGGGTGATGTGACCCTGGTGTTTGCACCAATCGTAGAACCGCACCACCAGATTCAGTCGTTTATTCACGGTGCTGGGATTCAGGCCTAGTTCGCCGAGCGACCAGTCGCGATACCTGGCCACAACGCTCAGTCCGTGTGGCTTGAGGCCCTCATTCCAGGTCAGTTCATTTGCAGACAAGAACGCAAAGTAGTCGTATAGCCTGCGGCCATACGCTTCCCAGGTGAGCTTGCTCTCAATGCCTCCATGGGTAATCAATGCGTGCCACAGGAACGACTGTGCAGGCTCCAAGGGCCACCCGTCATTGGAGAGAAGCAGCGGGAAGCCTGCAAAGGATCGCCCCTCAAGCATGAAATCCGCAGTGGCCATGACAAGCCTCACAGACCCCTCTCTTTCAAACGCTTAGTTGCGGCCTTGAATTTAAGGCCATAAATGCGCATAACCAATTCGATCGCGCTACCGCAGCCACAGTCATTGTGCACATCCAAAAACGTTGGTCCGATGCACAAGAATTTCCAATCATAGCCAGCGACATAGCCAAGCCATGAGATAGCCCCCTGAATCTCCGGACACGGTCCGTCGTTTATCTTTGAGATAGGCATAGGACTGTGCGTATGACTAGACATACAGAGACGATTGAGGTCATCACCCGGGACCAGCGCAGGCGACGCTGGTCGGCTACCGAGAAGGCGGCTTTGGTTCGCAAAACTTATGAGCCAGGCATGAGCGTGTCGCTCGTGGCACGCCAGGAGGGTGTGTCAGCGAGCTTGCTATTCACTTGGCGGCGACTGGATCGTGAAGGCGCGCTGGTGGCCGTGAGCGTAGGCGAAGCGGTTGTGCCGGCTTCGGAACCGGCCGCAGCTCGCGCCGAGATCGCCAAGCTGCAACGTGTGCTGGGCAAAAAGACCTTGGAGAACGAGATACTCAAGGAAGCCGTGGAGCTCACTGCCGCAAAAAAGTGGATTGCGCGCTCGCCCTTGTTGCCGGGGGACGAGCAATGAAGTCGGTCTGCTCAGTGCTGGGCGTGGCGCGCTCGAATCTGTATGTACGCCATCGCAGGCCCAGTGACTGGCGAGATGACCGCAGTGGCCGTGCGCCAGCCCAGGATGAGGCATTGCTGGTCGATATTCGCCGCCACATTGCAGAGTTGCCCAGCTATGGCTATCGCCGCGCCGGTGCGCTGCTCAATCGAGAGCGACGCTCGCAAGGTCAACAGGTGCTGAACAACAAGCGCATCTATCGGGTCATGGCCCAGCATCGACTGCTGTTGCCCAAGGCGCCCAAGCGCCGGAATTCGAGCCGTGTTCACGATGGCCAGGTCAGTGTGCCGATGAGCAACATGCGCTGGTGCTCTGACGGCTTTGAGATCAAGTGCGATTCGGGCGAGACGGTCACAGCCACCTTCGCCAAGGACTGCTGCGGACCGGGAGATCCTGGCCTGGCGAGCTTGGAAGGGCAAGGGGCTTGCGGGAGAGCCGGTGCGCGATATGCTGGTGGAAGCCGTGCCCCTGGAGCATGAATTGGAGTTCCTCACCGACAACGGCAACGCCTACATCGCGCACGAGACGCGTGGCATTGCCAGATCGCTGGGCTTGAAGCCGATCAACACGCCCGTGTGTAGCCCGCAGAGCAACGGCATGGCCGAGAGCTTCGTGAATACCTTCAAGCGCGACTACATGAGCCGTATGGACCTGCGTGACGCGACGGTGCTGGCGCAATTGCCGGATGCGTTCGAGCACTTCAACGAAATCCACCCGCATTCGAGTTTGAAGATGATGTCGCCCAGGGAGTTCCGACGACGGCAGAATCACCCCGCCCATCAGGGCTAACTTAGCGACTGGATGGTGTCCGGAACTATGGGGCAAGATCAGCCATCGGGTGGTTAGATCACTCGGTCTTGGAAGGAGCGAGGGATGTTCTTTGATGTGATTAGCAAACAGGCGCAGGACGTGGATGGAATCCATCTCCCGCCACTGCGCCAGTTCCAAGTTATCTACAGATTCCATTGCGCCCCAATTCCTCTCCCAGCCCCTGATACTCGTCTCAAAAAGACGATGAATCCGAATGCCAAAATGCAGGAAGACATGGCGAGTCATGCTACTAACAATCTTGCTCCGTAAGATCATTGAAGCTCAGCTCCACCTTCCGTCCGCTGGATTTCCAGCGATCGTTATCCCGCGTGCTGTCATTGGGATGTGCATTGAGCATGCGTCCGCCAGAAAGCAGTCTGAACACATAGCGGCGCGCAGCCTCGCCTGCCGCGCTGTACTGAATCATCCAGCGGCTTTCCGTCAGAACTTCACCGCCATCCGCAGGCTTCTGGTCAGTTGCCACGCCTCGTTCACACAGATCCCCCTGCGTCACTCCGGGGCGTGCAGGCGCGCGTTTGGCCTGCGCCACCTGCATGGATGCAGTCACCAGCAGCGCCATCACACAAAGGGTTTTTAAAGGCAGTTTCATGCAGCTTCCTTTTTAACGCTGGTGACTGTGCTTTCGGGTATCAGACGCCAATATCGTCCAGCGCCTTGCGCAGATGGCCGGTGGTGCGTTCGGTGTTGTGCCACTTTTCCAGCCCGAACAGGCCCAGGCGGAAGGTCTTGAAATCAGGCCCTTCATCACACATCAACGGTACGCCCGATGCGGTTTGCAGCCCCACCTTGGCAAAAGCACGGCCGCTTTGAATTTCAGGGTCTGTGGTGTAGCTGACCACCACGCCCGGCGACTTGAAGCCCTCTGCCGCCACACTGGGGAAGCCGCGCGACTCCAGCAATGCGCGCACGCTTTGGCCCAGTGCAATCTGTTCATCGCGCACCTTGGCAAAGCCATATTCACGCGTTTCCAGCATCACATCGCGCAGGCGCAGCAGTGCATCGGTAGGCAAGGTCGTGTGATAGGCATGCTGGCCTTTTTCATAGCCTTCGGCAATCTGCATCCACTTCTTCAGATCGCAGGAGAAGCTGGAGCTTTGCGTGTGCTCAATCGCCTCACGCGCACGCTGCGACAGCATGATCATGGCGCAGCAGGGAGAGCTGCTCCAGCCCTTTTGCGGCGCAGAGATCAGCACGTCCACGCCGGTCTTTTCCATGTCTACCCACATCGCACCCGAGGCCACGCAGTCCAGCACAAACAGCGCGCCCACTTCGTGCGCCGCATCGGCGATGGTGCGCAGGTACTCGTCGGGCAGCAGGATGCCGCTGGCTGTTTCCACATGCGGGGCAAACACCACCTTGGGGCGCTCCACGCGAATGGTCTCGGCCACATCGGCAGCGGGGCATGGTGCCCAGGCGTCCTGCGCACCTTCGCCCTGCTTGCGCGCCTTGCAGACGACAGAGCCGCCGCCCAGACCGGCATCGGCGTCGAAAATCTGCGTCCAGCGGTAGCTGAACCAGCCATTGCGCACAATCAGCACTTTTTCGCGATTGGCAAACTGGCGCGCCACGGCTTCCATGCCAAAAGTGCCGCTGCCCGGCACCAGCACGGCGGTGTGGGCGTGGTAGACCTCTTTGAGCACGCCCAGAATGTCCTGCATCGCACCGACAAACTTTTTGGACATGTGATTGAGCGCCCGGTCGGTGTACACCACCGAGAATTCGAGCAGGCCATCGGGATCGACGTCGGGAAGCAGTCCAGGCATGAAATATCTCCATTCACCCGGGCCAAACGCCGGGTTTTGTTCTCTTGATAACCCAGCTTATCACGCGTTTTAAGGCTCCCAAAAATTCTCAAAAAACATAGCTTCAAGCGCCTTCAGATAAAGCGCTTGAAGCCATTTTCATCATCGTTGAACACTTACCAGGTATCGACAAAACCTGCGGCCACATCGCGCAGGCGCGCCCCCGCCAGCCCCTGCACCAGCCAGACACGGGTATCGGCGGGGTCAATCACGGCATCAATCTCCAGTGTGGCGGCCATGTGCATGGCTTCGCCGTGCGCATACTGCTGGGCCAGCAGCTTCTGAAACAGCGCTTCGCGCTCAGGGCCTTCGGGCAGGGCTTCCAGCTCTTTGCGAAAACCCAGCCGCACCGCGCCTTCCAGCCCCATTGCGCCAAATTCACCCGTGGGCCAGGCCACGTTGAAGATGGGCGCGTGAAAGCTGCCAGCCGTCATGCCCATCGCCCCCAGGCCGTAGCCCTTGCGCAGCACCACGCTGAAGTACGGCACGCGCAGCTTGGCGGCCATCACAAACAAGCGGCTGACATGGCGCACCTGGGCGGTTTTTTCAATCTCCGGCCCCACCATGAAACCGGGGGTATCAACCAGGCTGATGATGGCAATGCCATGCGCATTGCACAGTTGCATGAACCGCGCCGCCTTGTCCGCCGCGTCGGCATCAATCGCGCCGCCCAGGTGGCCGGGGTTGTTGGCCATCAGGCCCACAGGCCGCCCTTCGATGCGGGCCAGCGCGGTGTGAATACCCAGGCCAAAGCCGGTGCGCAGCATCAGCAGGCTGCCTTCATCCACCAGACCCGACATGGCCGCACGCGTGTCGTAAACGCGCAAACGGTTCTCTGGCACCACATGCCGCAGCTGGCGCGAATCGGGTGCAGACCATTGGCTGGTGCGCCCCTGAAAGAACGACAGATAGTGCCTGGCAGCGGCCACGGCCTGCGCTTCATCGTCCACCAGAATGTCGATCACGCCGCTGGCATGCTGCACGCTGGCCGGCCCCACCGCTTCGGGCTTGAAAACACCCAGCCCGCCGCCCTCAATCATGGCCGGGCCACCCATGCCGATATTGCTGCTGCGGGTGGCGATGATGACGTCGCTGCAGCCCAGCAGCGCCGCGTTGCCCGCAAAGCAGCGCCCATGCGTGATGCCCACTACGGGCACCACGCCCGACAGCGCGGCATAGGCCGCAAAGGTGTGCACATGCAACCCCGCCACCACGGGCGTATCGGTATCGCCGGGGCGGCCACCGCCGCCTTCGGCAAACAGCACCACGGGCAGCTTTTGCTGCAGGGCAATACCCAGCATGCGGTCGGTCTTTGCGTGGTTGCGCGCACCTTGCGTTCCAGCCAGCACCGTGGCGTCGTAAGACATGACGATGGCACGCGATTTTTCTTCACCAAACTGCGCCGCGTTGATGGAGCCAATGCCTGTCACCATGCCATCGGCTGGCGTGTTGGCAACCAAGTCCTCCAGACTGCGGCGGCGCGTTTGTGCGGCAATGGCCAGCGCGCCGTATTCGATAAAGCTGCCTTCATCGCACAGGTCGGCAATGTTCTCGCGGGCACTGCGACTGCCCTGTGCATGACGTTTGGCCATGGCTTCGGGCCGCGCCGCATCCAGCGTGAAAGCATGGCGATCTTTCACGCGCTGCAAGTCTGCGCGGATGTGCGCCGGGTCTTGCACCTGCTGGGCCAGTTCGGCATGGGCGGCGTCGCCCTGCGCAGCATCCAGCAGCAGCAGGGGCTGGCCCTGCACCACATAAGAGCCCGGTTGCACCAGACACTGCTGCACGGTTCCCGCACGCTCGGCCAGCAGCACATGCTGCATCTTCATGGCTTCGAGAATGCCTAGCTCTGCGCCCTTGGCCACCACATCACCGGCGGCCACCGACCACTGCACCACCTTGGCGGGCATGGGAGCGAGCACTGCATTTTCAGGAGCTGGCTGCGCTTGATCTGTAATGCTTTCCAGAGAGTTTTGCGTAGATTCAGAGACAGAATAAGCGCTATCAGCTATTATTTTTGCAGCATCCAACAGCTCTGGCAACACCTCTTCCAGCCAGCGCGTATGCACTTGCTGCGTCTGCATCTCGGGCCGCTGCGCCAGCGCTTGCAGCAAGTGGACATTGCTTGCCAGGCCGCCAATACGTGTGTCGGCCAGCGCACGCTGAGAGCGGCGCAGCACATCCTCAAAACGTGGCGCGTTGCTGTGCACGATGAGCTTGGCCAGCAAGGTGTCGTAATGCGGCGAGGGGCTTGCGCCCTGCTGCGCATGGCTGTCGATGCGAATGCCCGGCCCTTGCGGCCAGCGCAGATCGCTGATGCGGCCGCTGCCGGGGCGCGACTGCCCTTGTGCATCCAGCGTTTCAGCGTTGATGCGCCACTGCATGGCATAGCCGCGCGGCTGCGGTGGCTGGCTCACATTCAGGCCCAGATCGAAAAAATGATCGCCCGCAGCAATCGCAATCTGCGCCTGCACCAGATCCACACCAAAGACCTCTTCGGTAATCGTGTGCTCCACCTGCAGGCGCGGGTTGGCTTCGATGAAAACATAGGGCAGAGACGGGCTGTTCAAATCCACCAGAAATTCAAACGTACCCAGGCTTGCGTACCGAATTTCGGAGGCCATGCGCAGCGCATCTTGCGTAATGCGTTCGCGCAGCGGCTGCGGCAAGCTGGGGCTGGGCGCAATTTCCACCAGCTTCTGAAAGCGCCGCTGCAGCGTGCATTCACGCTCGCCCAGCGCCAGCGGCCATTCGCTGCCGTCGCCCAGAATCTGCACCTCGATATGGCGCGCGCCAGTCATCAGCCGCTCGACATAGACCCCATCAACACCAAACGCAGCCTGCGCCTCGCTACGGCAGCGTTCATAGGCAGCAGCCACCTCATCCGCACGGGTCACGGCGCGCATGCCGCGACCGCCGCCGCCGCCAATGGCTTTGATCATGATGCCGCAAGCACCATCGGCCTGCTGCTGCACAAAAAAGTCTTGCGCCTGCGCCAGCGTCACCGCCTCCTGGCTGCCGGGCATCAGCGGCACACCGCACTGCTGGGCCAGCGCACGGGCTTTGGCCTTGTCGCCCAGCAGCGCCAGTTGTGTGGGAGTGGGGCCAATAAAGCGCACATTCGCTGCTGCACAGGCCCGCGCAAAGTCTGCGTTCTCACTCAGAAAGCCATAGCCGGGGTGCAGTGCTTCACAGCCATGAGTTTGGGCAATTTCCAGCAAATGCGCGCCATCCAGGTAGGCTGCGGGGCCACTTGCGTTCAGTGCCACTGCCTCATCGGCGGCTTTGACATGCGGGGCATCCGCATCGTCTTGCGCATACACGGCCAGACTGGGAATGCCCAGTTCGTGCAGCGCACGAATGACGCGCAGGGCAATCTCACCACGGTTGGCAATCAGGACTTTTTCAAACATAGAACTTTCGTTTTGATAGCTGCTTGCGCAATCTTTTCAAGGGCTTGAGACCTGTTTCACTCAATACTCAGGGAATGTCTTTGAGCAAACGCCTGAGCACTTTGCCCGCCCCCGTGGCAGGCAGCGCATCGATAAAACGCAGCTCGCGCGGCGCCTTGTAGCTGGCCATGTGTTCTTTGCACCAGGCCAGCAGTGCATCGGCCTCCACGCTCTGGCCCGGCTTGCGCACGATGAAGGCGCGCACCACCTCGCCTTTTTGCGCGTCTGGCACGCCAAGTACAGCCGCCTGCGCAATGGCGGGGTGCTTGATGAGAATGGTCTCAACCTCTTCAGGGAAGACGCTGTAGCCCGAGACCTTGATCATTTCCTTGAAGCGGCCGATGAAGGTGAGGTAACCGTCCTCATCAAACTTTCCCATGTCGCCGGTGTACACCCAGCCGTCCTTAAGCGTCTTGGCCGTGGCCTCGGGCTTGTTCCAGTAGCCCTTGAAATTGCCAGGACCGCGAATGATGATTTCGCCCACTTCACCCGCAGCCAATGGAGCGCCGGTTTCGGGGTCGATCACTCGAATTTCATTGCCCGGCACGGGCTTGCCATGCGTGCCCCAGCGAATGGCATCGCCGGGCATGAAGGTGTCCATGGTGTGGGTTTCGGACAGGCCGTAGGCCGCCTCGGCAGAGATGGCATGGGGTGCAAATTGCCGCCATTTATTGGCCAAGTCTTCGGTATAGCTGATGCCAAAGCTGGTCACCGTATTGCGGCGCAGTGCGCTGAAATCCATCTTTTCCACACCCGGCACCTGCATGACAGCCACATTCATAGGCGCAATGCTGTACCACCAGCTGACGCGGTAGCGCTCTATGGCCTGCGCCACGGCCAGCGGGTCAAAGCGGTGCAGCAGCACGCAAGGCGCGCCAGAGTGCACGGGCATGTTCACGCCCATGGACATGCCAGCGATGTGATAGAGCGGCGCCACTGCCAGCAGTACATCCTGCGCGGTCACCTCTGTCACCTCGGAAGCGCCTGCCGTCTTGTACGCCGCGCTGCCAAAGCTCAGCATCGCACCCTTGGGCAGGCCGGTGGTGCCAGAGGTATAGGTCATCAGCGCCACATCGTCCATCCTCACGGCCACGGGCTCAGGCCTTGCGCCGCTGTGCATCACATCCCAGACTGACTGCACGCCTTGCGGCAGCGGCTGCATGGGCGCTTGCAGCTCGGGCGGCAAGGCCAGCGTGGGGCTGGCGGGCAACCATTCGGCATAACGCACCGCCAGCACATGCGTCAGCGACGTGGTGCTGCGCACCTTGTCCACCACCGGCAGCAGCACATCAGCCGCGATGATGATGCGCGCCTGCAGGTCGTTGAGCTGATATTCCAGCTCATGCTCCTTGTTCAGCGGCCCGCAGGGGCAGACGATGGCCCCGATTTTCTGCACCGCGTAATGCGCCACGATGTACTGTGGGCAGTTGTTCATGAACAGCGCCACAGGCTCACCTTTTTTCACCCCCAGCTGCTGCAGATGCGCGGCCACGGCATCGCTGTAGTCATCCATTTGCTGCCAGCTGATGTGCTGGCCGTACCAGATGTAGGCATCGCGCTCGGGATGCTTTTTTGCATTACGACGCAAAGCCTCAAACAAGGGTGTGAGGGACGCAGAATCAGCCATGGGTGTCTCCTGGGTGTCTTTCTGAAACCGAGTCCTGGCGCCAATTTTCTGACTTTCTCAGGGATTGCCTTAGGTCAATCTTCGCCTCGGTGTCTTGTCAATGTATACCCACTGGTAGAACATTACTACCCATCGGTATAACGAATGCGACACACGAAAACCCTCATGCCCGCAACGTCCAAAAAGACAGGCCAACCCCCTTCTGCACCAGCGGCTCCGCGTGGTCGCCAGCGCTTTCCCACAGCGGGTTCTGACGAGAAACGCGAGCGCATTCTGAAAGCTGCAGAAGCGCTGTTTGACCGCAACGGTTACGCCAACACCACCATCGAGCAGATCGTGCAATCGCTGGGGGTGACCAAGCCTTTTGTGTATTACTACTTTCGCAACAAGCAGGAGATTTTCGAAACGCTGTGCTGGACGCCCACCGAGGCCTGTTTCACCGTGCTGGACTTCGCGGCAGACGCCCCTCGCCCCGCGCATGAAAAAGCGGTGGACGGGTTGCAACGCCTGATTGCCGCCACCATCGCGCATTACCCCGCAGGCTTTTTCCCCTACCGCGAACCGCAGGCCTTCAGCCCCACCTATCTCAAGGCATCGCGTGCGGTGGCGCAGAAGTTCTACCGCGATTTCTGCGAACTACTGGAGCAAGGCCGCGCCAGCGGGCACTTTGACTTTCGTGAAACACGCATCACTGCCCAGGCCGCCTGCAGCCTGCCCGGTTTTCTCTACAACTGGTACCAGCCCGGCGGACGCCTGGGCCCCGCCGAAATGGTGGTGGAACTGACCGAGCTGGCCACACGCGTGCTGGGCCTGCGCATCAAGCCCATCCCGCCCGGCGCAACAACTGCTGCGCGCAAAACGACCAAGCGCAAACCATCAGCCACCCTTTGATTTATTGCCCCTTTTCCCTGCCGTAAAGCCGCCACACCACCACCCTTTCCTCATCTTCAGGAGACACCGTCATGTCCATTCGCTTCACAGCCATCGCTGCAGCGCTTTGCGCCACTGCTCTCAGTGCCGCCCATGCGCAGACCGCAGAGCCCTTCAAGATTGCATTCATTGACCCACTCTCAGGCCCATTCGCCAATGTGGGCGAGCTGATGCGCAACCATGTGCTGTATGCCGTTGATGATGTGAATGCCAAGGGCGGGCTGTACAACGGTGCCAAGTTTCAGATGCTGCAGTTCGACAGCAAGCTCTCGGCCCAGGAAAGCCAGAGCGCGCTGCAAGCCGCCATTGACCAGGGTGCGCGCGTGGTGGTGACGGGTGGCTCAGGCTCATCGGTGGTCACGGCGCTGGTGCAGGCTGCGTCGCGCTACAACCAACGCAATCCGGGCAAGGAGGTGCTGATCCTCAACCACAGCTCCATCGACCCCGAGCTGACGGGCAAGTCCTGCAGCTTCTGGCATTTCATGTTCGATGCCAACACCGCCATGCGCATGCAGGCGATCTCCAACTACATCAAGACCCAGCCAGAGATCAAGAAAGTCTTTCTGCTCAACCAGGATTACGCTCACGGCAAACAGTGGGCGCACTATGGCCGCGACATGGTGGGCAAGGCCCGACCTGACATCCAGTTTGTGGGCGAAACCCTGCACCCCATGGGCCGCATCAAGGACTTTGCGCCCTATGTCTCCAAGATGAAGGAGGTGGGAGCCGACACCGTCATCACCGGCAACTGGGGGCAGGATTTGACGCTGCTGCTTAAATCTGCCGGCGATGCGGGCTACCCACTGCGCTATTTCAACCATAGCGCGGGAGGCTTTCCTGGCACCGTCACCGCTGTTTCTCAAGCCAAGATTGGCCAAGTCACCTGGGTGGCCGAATGGCACCCCGGCATGGCCGATCGCCCTCTGGCCGAAGCCCGCGCCAAGGAATACAAGGCCAAGATGAACCAGGACTTTCTGGCCCCGCGCATGGACCTGGTGCCCCGCATGCTGGCCGCAGCCATTGCCAAAGCACAGTCCACCGAGCCCGTGAAAATTGCCAAGGCGCTGGAAGACATGCCCATGGACACCGTCTTCGGCCCCGTAAAGATGCGCGCCAAAGACCACCAGTTGCTGCTGCCTCAGGTGGTCAACACCATCGCCCCCGTGGATGGCAAAGCCGTCAAGACAGGCTGGGAAGGCACGAACTACGGATTCAGAACCGATGCGGCTTACGCCATGCAGCAGGTAGACCTGCCCACCGAATGCCAGATGAAAAGGCCATAAGCACAAGCCTAAAAACTGGCGTGACCTGACAAAGAGACAGCGAGCAAGGGCCGCCCCGCAGCGAGGCTGTCGTCGCCCTTCCTTAGCGCGCAGCGCGTAGAGAGAGGGGGAAGCCGCGCAGCGGCTCAGGGGGTGTCCTCAAGTTCTTCAGGGGGTGGGCGCACCGTAGGTACGCCTCCCAAATATCCCGCTCCCCACTCGCACCATGGAACTGCCCGCCACCACAGCAGCCTCCAGGTCACCCGTCATGCCCATGGACAGGGTGTCGAACTGCTCCAGACCCGGTAGATTACTGGCCTTTATTGCATCAAAAACGGCTGCAGCTCTTTTATGAACTGCGCATTGCGCTTCAAAATCAGGAGCATCATCCGGAATACTCATGATGCCACGCAGCACCAGATGGGGCAGCTTGACAATGGCCTCGGCCAGCGCCAGTGCGTCCTGCGGCATCACGCCAGACTTGGTCGCACCACCATCCACATTGACTTGAATGCAAACATTGAGCGGCTGCATTCCCGCAGGGCGCTGGGCCGACAGGCGCTCGGCAATCTTGAGCCTGTCCACGGTCTGCGCCCAGTCAAAGTGCTCGGCTACCAGTTTGGTCTTATTGCTCTGAATCGGGCCAATGCAGTGCCATTGCAGTTCGTCGCCACCCGGCAGCGCCATGGCGCGTACGGCGGCAATTTTTTCCACCGCCTCCTGTATATAGTTCTCACCAAAGCTGCGCTGGCCTGCCAGCACCGCTTCGCGCACAGCATCCGCACCAAAGGTCTTGGACACCGCCAATAGTTGCAGCGATGTCACGGGGCGGCTTGCCTGAGCGCAAGCCGCAGCCATGCGGGCATGAATCTGCCCCAGATTGTTTTCAATCGTCGTCATAATTGCCGCCAGAGTATCAAATCAGGGAGGGCTGTCCGTGGACATCACGCAATTGCTGGCATTCAGTGTCAAGAACAAGGCTTCGGACTTGCATTTGTCCGCAGGGCTGCCGCCCATGATCCGTGTGCACGGCGATGTGCGCCGCATCAATATCGATCCGCTGGACCACAAGACCGTGCACTCCATGGTGTACGACATCATGAGCGATGCCCAGCGCAAGCAGTACGAAGAATTTCTGGAAGTGGACTTTTCCTTCGAAATTGAAGGGCTGGCACGTTTTCGTGTGAATGCGTTCAACCAGAACCGTGGCTCTGCCGCCGTCTTTCGTACCATTCCCAGCAAGATTCTGACGCTGGAGCAGCTCAACGCGCCCAAGATTTTTGGCGAACTGGCCCTGAAGCCACGCGGCTTGGTGCTGGTGACTGGCCCCACGGGTTCGGGTAAATCCACCACGCTGGCGGCCATGGTCAACTACCTGAATGAAACCGAATACGGCCACATTCTGACGGTGGAAGACCCTATCGAATTCGTGCACGAATCCAAGAAGTGCCTGATCAACCAGCGCGAAGTCGGCCCCATGACGCTGTCGTTCGCCGCCGCGCTGAAATCTGCACTGCGTGAAGACCCAGACGCCATTCTGGTTGGTGAAATGCGTGACCTGGAAACCATTCGCCTGGCCATGACCGCTGCCGAAACTGGCCACCTGGTGTTTGGCACGCTGCACACTTCATCAGCCGCCAAAACCATCGACCGTATCATCGACGTCTTCCCCGCCGAAGAAAAAGAAATGGTGCGCGCGATGTTGTCCGAATCGCTGCAGGCCGTGATTTCGCAGACGCTGTGCAAGACCAAGGACGGCCAGGGCCGCGTGGCCGCGCACGAAATCATGCTGGGCACGCCCGCCATTCGTAACCTGATTCGCGAGGCCAAGGTGGCGCAGATGTACTCCACCATCCAGACCAGCCAGAACGTGGGCATGCAGACGCTGGACCAGAACCTGACGGACCTGGTGCGCCGCAACGTCATCAGCGCAGCCGAGGCACGCAGCAAGGCGAAGATTCCTGAGAACTTCCCTGGGTAGGCTATTACCCCCTGAGCGGCTTTGCCGCTTCCCCCTGAGGGGGACGACAGCCTTTGCTGCGGGGCGGCCCTTGCTGGCTGTCTCTCGATTGGGTTGTGCCAGTTTTTAAGAGTGGCTCCTGCTTGGAGCCACTGCCAAAGGAGTGATCATGGAACGCGATCAGGCCAGTAAATTTATCAACGATCTGCTCAAGCTCATGGTCAGCCGCAACGGCAGTGACCTGTTCATCACGGCGGAGTTTCCGCCCGCTATCAAGATTGACGGCAAGGTGACCAAGGTGTCGCCGCAGCCGCTGTCGCAGTTGCACACGCTGGCACTGGCGCGCTCCATCATGAGCGACAAGCAGGTGGCCGACTTTGAACACACCAAGGAGTGCAACTTCGCCATCTCGCCCGCTGGCGTGGGGCGCTTTCGTGTGAATGCCTTTGTGCAGCAGGGCAAAGTGGGCATGGTGCTGCGGACAATTCCGACCACGTTGCCTACGATTGATGGCCTGGGCGTGCCCCAGATCCTCAAGGAAGTGACCATGACCAAGCGCGGTCTGTGCATTCTGGTGGGTGCCACGGGCTCAGGCAAATCAACCACGCTGGCGGCCATGGTGGACTGGCGCAATGAGCAATCCTTCGGCCACATCATCACCGTGGAAGACCCCGTGGAATTTGTGCACCCGCACAAGAACTGCGTGGTGACCCAGCGCGAAGTGGGGCTGGATACCGAGAGCTGGGAAGCGGCGCTCAAAAACACGCTGCGCCAGGCCCCTGATGTGATTCTGATGGGCGAAATTCGCGACCGCGAAACCATGGAGCACGCAATTGCGTTCTCGGAAACCGGTCACCTGTGCCTGGCCACACTGCACGCCAACAGCGCCAACCAGGCGCTGGACCGCATCGTCAACTTCTTCCCCGAAGAGCGCCGCCCGCAGTTGCTGATGGATATCTCGTTGAACCTGCGTGCCATCGTCTCCCAGCGCCTGATTCCCAAGCAGGATTCCAAGGGGCGCGTGGCCGCGATTGAGGTGATGCTGAACTCTCCCCTGATTGCCGATCTGATCTTCAAGGGCGAGGTCGCCGAGATCAAGGAAATCATGAAAAAGAGCCGCAACGTGGGCATGCAGACCTTTGACCAGGCGCTGTTTGACCTGTTCGAGTCCAACCTGATTACCTATGAGGATGCACTGCGCAACGCGGACTCGGTCAACGACCTGCGCCTGCAGATCAAACTCAACAGCCAGCGTGCGCGCACACAGGATCTGGCCGCGGGCACTGAGCACTTGACGATTGTTTAATCCCCCTGAGGCGCTTCGCGCCTTCCCCCGAGGGGGACGACGCCATCGCCGCGAGGCGGCTCTTGCTCGGCCTCTCTCCGTTTAGAGTGCGCCAGTTTTGTAGCCTGGGCGCTAACATCGTGGCTTCGTTCCGCAAGCATTCGAGGATTGTCATGACTGCCACCATTGCCCCACGTAACTACGAGCCTTGCGCCCCCACGCCTGTCGCCTTTCTGGGTCTGGGCGTCATGGGCGCCCCCATGGCTGCGCACTTGGCTGCCGCGGGTCATCAGGTCACGGTCTATAACCGTACCACCGCCAAAGCCGCGCAGTGGGCCGAGCAATGCAAGGGGCAATATGCGGCAACCCCGCGTGAAGCCGTCAAGGGCGCGCGCATAGTGTTTTGCTGCGTGGGCAATGATGATGATCTGCGCTCCGTCACTCTGGGTGAAGACGGTGCATTTGCGGGCATGGAGCCCGATGCCATTTTTGTGGACCACACCACAGCATCCGCCCAGGTGGCGCGCGAGCTGTACGAGCAAGCGCTGCAGCGCGGCCTGCATTTCATGGATGCACCGGTCTCCGGCGGTCAGGCCGGGGCGGTGAACGGGCAGTTGACGGTGATGTGCGGCGGCGATGAAGCTGTCTTTGACCAAGTCGCGCCTGTGGCTGCGGCTTTTTCACGAGCCTTCACCTATATGGGCGCCAGCGGCAACGGCCAGCTGACCAAGATGGTCAACCAGATCTGTATTGCAGGACTGGTGCAAGGCTTGTCTGAAGCCATTGCCTTTGGACTGCGCGCCGATCTGGACGTGAACAAGGTGATGGACGTCATCGGCAAAGGCGCAGCCCAGAGCTGGCAGCTGGACAACCGTGGCAAAACCATGGCTGTGGGCAAGTTTGACTTCGGTTTTGCCGTGGACTGGATGCGCAAGGATCTGGGACTGGTGCTGCAAGAAGCCCAGCGCAATGGCGCACGCCTGCCCGTGACAGCGCTGGTCGATCAGTTCTATGCCGACGTGCAGGCCATGGGCGGCAATCGCTGGGATACATCCAGTCTGATTCAGCGCCTGCGCTGAGTCTGCTGCCGCTGCTTCAGACGCAAAAAAGCCGGTTCAACGTCCGGCTTTTTCATACTGCGGCGCTTATTACGGCTCAATGGCTGCCGTTCGCGGCGGAGTCATCAGTCACAGGCGCTGCCTTTTGCACCATATTGGCCAGCTCGTCCTCAGAGACAACCTCAAAAAGACGCACAACCTTGGTCACATCGTTGACGCCGCGTGCAATCTCTGCCGTACGCTTGGACTCACGCGGAGTCACGATACCCATCAGATAGACCACATTGTTCTCGGTCACTACCTTGATGGCAGACGAGGAAATGTCCTTGGCATTGACCAGGCTGGCCTTGACCTTGGTGGTGATCAATGAATCCTGAGAACGCTGGCCCAGTGTCGCGGTGAAAGGGGCCACTTCGATCTCGTTATAGACCTGGCGCACGGTGCTCTGCTCGCGCACCAGCTTTTCGATGGTGGCCTTGTCCGTGGCATTGCCGGCCTGCCCGGTCAGCAGCACCACACGGTTATAGCTGGTCACGCTGGCGCGGGCCTTGTCGCCCATCACCTCGCCAATGCGGTTGCCAGCGCGCAGCTCAATGCCCTGGTCTTCTACCTGCGTGCCCGTTGTGCGGCGATCCACGGCAGACATGCCTGCCACAGCGGCGCCACCGCCCACCAGAGCCACGCAACCGCTCAACGCTCCACCCAGGGCCGCCACGGTCAGGACGGCACATGCAATACGGCTCGATTGCGACTTCAGCAACTTCATAAAGGCATCTCCTGGTCACCAAGCAATTGTGAGTCCACACCATCGGCCAGACAGTGAAGAATCAGAGTATGGGTTTCGCGCACACGGGCCGCACGGTCGTGGGGCACACAGATGAGCACATCGGTTTCCCGCACACGGGCCGACAGGTGACCACCCGTACGCCCTGTCAGCACCACGGCCATCATGTCGCGCTCATGGGCAGCCTCCAGGGCTTCCTGCACCACCACGTCGTTGCCGGTGACGGACATCAGCAGCAACAGGTCGCCGGGCTGGCCCAGCGCACGGATCTGGCGCGCCAGATACTGCGTGGCGTTGCCGCCGGAGCCCGTGGCGCCCACGGTTCCCAGCAGGCCGCCATCAGAGGTCAGGGCCAGCGCCGCCAGTTCTGGACGGTCACGTTCAAAGCCTGCCACGCAAAGGGAGGCAAATAATTGGGCATCGCTGGCCGAAACGCCTGAGCCGCAGGCCAGCACCTTGCCGCCACCGGTCACACAGGCCAGCATGGCCTGCACTGCGGATGCGATGGGTTGGCTCAGCGCCTGGGCGGCCTGGTACTTCAGGTCGGCACTGTCGATGAAATGCTGTTGGATTCGTTGCTCTAGCATGGAGGCCCGATGATACCTGCGAGCTGTTATCTCTTTGGTAGCTAAGAGTTATTTGCGCATCTATGTTGTAGCCCGGATTCACTCTGCCTCGAACGCTGCCTTGAGCCATTGCAGCTCTGCAGCCTCCACCAGCACCACGTCAAAGCGGCATGCCGGCGGCGCGGCAAAGCGCATCAGATAGTGCCTCGCCGCCAGAACAATGCGCTGCTGCTTGACGGCACTGATGCTGCCACCGGCGCCGCCATAGCGCTCCGTATTGCGGCTGCGCACCTCTACAAAGACCAAAGACCCGTCGCGGTCACGCAGGATCAAATCGATTTCGCCGCCACCACGGCCCGGCGTCCGATAATTGCGATCAACCAGCTTCAAGCCCTGCCGCTGCAGATAGGCCAGCGCTGCATCCTCGGCCAGTTGGCCGCGTGCGGTGGTGCTTTGCGCCGGCTTAGGCCGTTTTCCAAGGAAATCCATTGACTACCTCTTTCGCCTCTGCACTGACTGCCGCCAGAGATGCGGCCGCTTCTCAGCATTATCCGCAAGGCGCTTTGTATGTGGTGGCCACCCCCATCGGCAATCTGGCCGATATCAGCCTGCGCGCCCTGCATGTGCTGCAGATGGTGGACTGCATCGCCTGTGAAGACACCCGCCACACCCAGGGCATGCTGCGCAGCTATGGGCTGGAGCGCCCCGGCAGCCAGTTGCTGGCCGTGCACCAGCACAATGAGGCAGAGGCGGCCCAGACGGTGATTGATCGCCTGCAGCAAGGCCAGCGCATTGCCTATGTCAGCGATGCGGGCACGCCCGGCGTCAGTGACCCTGGTGCGCGCCTGTGCGCAGCCCTGCAGGCCGTGGGCCTGCGCAGCATTCCGCTGCCAGGTGCCAGCAGCGTGACCTCCGCCATCAGCGTGGCCGGAGCCATCACACCCGCACAGGGCGAAAGCGGTTTTCTGTTTGCGGGCTTTCTGCCCACCAAGAATGCTGAGCGCCTGAGCGCCGTGCAAAAACTGGCCGATCAGCCGCGCTGCACCGTGCTGCTGGAAGCACCACACCGAATCATTGAACTGGCGCAGGCGCTGGCTCTGCTGGGCGAGCGCCAGGTCACGCTGGCACGCGAGATCACCAAGCAGTTTGAAGATATTGCCACCATGCCCGCCAACGAGCTGGCGGCCTGGCTGCAAGCCTCACCCCAGCGCGTCAAAGGCGAATTTGCCATCGTGCTACACCCGGTTGCCGTGCAGCAGGAATCAGGGGAGTCAGAGCGCGTACTCAAGCTGCTGCTGGCGGAATTGCCCACCAAAACCGCCGTCAAACTGGCCGCCGAAATCACCGGAGCCAGCCGCAACACGCTGTACGACCGCGCTCTGGAACTCAAACGCGAAGCGGAAGAATAAGCATCAAAAGTGTGGATAGTGCTTATTTAATAAGCGCTATCAGCTCACTTTTTGATATCAGGCATATGCCAGACCCGTTGCCACGCCACCAAACAGATCGCCTTCGACCTGCGGCACGCCGGGGAAAGCCACTGCCAGCGCATCGCGCAAAGTGCGCAGGGCCGATGAGCCGCCCGTCAGGTAAATCGCATCTGGCGCAGCCACGCCCGCCAGGGTCACGCATTCCTGCGCGCACTCCACCACCTGCAGCAGCAGGGCCTGCAACTGCTGCTGCAGCACCTCGGGAGATATCTCGGCGGGCAAGCCATCCTCCAGCCAGTCCAGCGCAATGCTGGCTGCGGCATGGCTTTGCGACGCGGCAATCTTGGCCTGCTCTACCGCATCAGCCAGACGGTGGCCTTCGCGCCACTCCAGCACCTTCATCAGGCGCTGGTGCAATTGCGGATCGCTGTAGTCGCTCTTGAGGTCGCGCGCCGCCGCCATGGACTTGGCCGCGTACAGCCACTGAATCAAATGCCAGGTGGACAAATCAAAGAATACGCCGCTGGGCACCTCGCGCCCGCGTGGGCCAATGTGCTTGTAGCCCAGCAAAGGCATGACCTGTGCCACATTCAGGCGATGGTCAAAGTCCGTGCCGCCGATATGCACGCCGGTGGTCGCCAGAATGTCCTGTGTGCGATCAGCGTGCTTGGCCTGCTCTGGCCCCAGACGCACCACGGTGAAGTCCGAGGTACCGCCGCCAATGTCTACCACCAATACCAGTTGCTCCTGAGTCAAGCGCTGCTCATAGTCCAGCGCGGCAGCGATGGGCTCCAGCTGAAAACTCACCTCACCCAGCCCCGCTGCACGGGCAGCAGCCGCCAGCGAATCCTGCGCCTGCTGGTCGCGCTCCGGGTGAGCATCCACAAAGTGCACCGGGCGGCCCAGCACCACGCGCTGTGGCAATTTGCCGTCAAGGGATGCGCGGGCCTGATCGGCTACCCGCTTGAGGAAAATGGCGATGATGTCCTGATAGCTCATCAACTGCTGATGCACCGCCGTCTTTTCCATCAGCAAACTGCTTCCCAGCAGACTTTTGAGCGAGCGCATCAGCCGCCCCTCTTCGCCTGCCAGGTACTGCTGCATGGCATCACGCCCGAAATGTGTGCTGTGCTCTTCTGTGTTGAAGAACAGCGCGGTAGGCATACCAGTGGCGGCCCCCTCAAGCGGCAGCAGACGCGCAGCTTGCCCTGGCGCGCGGAAAGCCGCCGCCGAGTTGGAAGTACCGAAGTCAATACCCAGAGTGCCGGGAACAGTCAGAAGAGATGCCATGGGAATTCAAAAACAGGAGCGCCTGGCGCTTGTTATTTAGAGCAGCCAACGCAAGCCAGCAAACCCAGAGATTTGCGATGGATACGACATGCAGAGCCGAAGGCAGTACAAAAATAGCGCAAGGCGAAGCAACGATGTATCAAGGGCTGCGTTAGTGGCTCTTATTGGATTCGTGATGTTTCAACACCATTGACAAGGCCAGCGCTGCGATAAGCGCTCATGTTTTCGCAGCAGCCGCAAAACACATGCCTTGTATAAAAGGGAAATCCAAAAACAAAAACGCCCGCTGTTGTCAGCGGGCGTTTTCAATTTGGTTGCGCGAGAAGGATTTGAACCTCCGACCTTTGGGTTATGAGCCCAACGAGCTACCAGACTGCTCCATCGCGCGGTAATTCCAAATTATAGCAGGCTTTCAGCCTACCATGCAAAGCTTATTCAGCCTTTGCAGCTTCTTCAGCTTGCTCAACCAGTTCCACATAGGCCATGGGAGCGTTGTCGCCCACGCGGAAGCCCATCTTCAGGATACGTGTGTAGCCGCCAGGACGCTTTGCGTTGCGGGGGCCCAGCACGTTGAACAGCTTGGTCACGCTGTCACGGTCGCGCAGACGGTCAAAAGCCAGACGGCGGTTAGCCACGGTGTCAACCTTGGCCAGAGTGATCATGGGCTCGATCACGCGGCGCAGTTCCTTGGCCTTAGGAACGGTAGTCTTGATGGCTTCGTGTTCGATCAGCGAATTCATCATGTTCTGCAGCATAGCCTTGCGGTGTGCAGAAGTGCGGTTCAGTTTGCGGAGTCCGTTGCCGTGACGCATGGTGCTTTTCCTTTGACCAGGTGGTCATTTCTTAAAATTAAATCAGGCAGCCGTATCAGGTACTGCCCGAGGCACTTGAGTTCCTCGCCAAAATCTTGCGATTTCAGCAAAGCCTACGATTATAGCAATTAGCGCTTTTCCAGGCCAGCTGGTGGCCAGTTTTCGAGCTTCATGCCGAGTGTCAGACCGCGGGAAGCCAGGACTTCCTTGATCTCGTTGAGCGACTTACGACCCAGGTTAGGCGTCTTGAGCAGCTCGTTTTCGGTGCGCTGGATGAGGTCACCGATGTAGTAGATGTTCTCTGCCTTGAGGCAGTTAGCAGAACGCACGGTGAGTTCCAGCTCATCCACGGGACGCAGCAAGATAGGATCGAACGAAGTGGCAGCACCACGGCCACCGGCAGGAGCGTCGAACACGCTGGCGATATCGCCACCGTCCAGCTGGGCAAAAACGGCCAGCTGTTCCACCAGAATCTTGGCGGATGCGCGCACTGCGTCCTCAGCGGTGATAGCACCGTTGGTTTCGATTTCCAGAACCAGCTTGTCCAGATCGGTACGCTGTTCCACACGTGCGGATTCGACAGCGTAGCTCACGCGCTTGACAGGCGAGAACGAAGCGTCGAGCACGATACGGCCGATCGACTTGGTCGATTCGTCACCGTAGCGGCGCACGTTGCCGGGCACATAGCCACGGCCTTTTTCCACCTTGATCTGCATGTCCAGCTTGCCGCCTTGCGACAGATGGGCAATCACATGATCAGGGTTGACGATTTCAACGTCGTGGGGGGTCTGGATGTCACGGGCAGTGACAACACCTTCACCATCCTTGCGCAGGCTCAAGGTGACTTCGTCACGGTTGTGCAGCTTGAACACCACACCCTTGAGGTTCAGCAGGATGTTGGTCACATCTTCCTGGACACCGTCGATGGAGGAGTACTCATGCAGCACTCCAGCAATCGTCACTTCAGTCGCTGCGTAACCCACCATGGAGGAGAGCAGAACACGGCGCAGGGCGTTGCCCAGCGTATGACCGTAGCCACGCTCAAACGGCTCCAGAACCACCTTGGCACGGTTGTGACCAAGCTGTTCGACATTGATTGTCTTGGGCTTCAGCAAATTCGTTTGCATGCAGACTTCCTCTCAATACCCCCGGCTCGTTACACCGGTAAGGCTGGTGAAGCACCCACGGCGCGATGCCTCGCGCCGTGGGAACGGTTTACAGAAATGTCGCTGCTAAAGATTAACGCGAGTACAACTCAACGATCAGGGATTCGTTGATGTCAGCTGCGAACTCGTCGCGGTCAGGAGACTTCTTGAAAGTGCCTTCTGCCTTGTCAGCAGCCACTTCCACCCATGCGGGGAAGCCAACTTGACCAGCCAGTTGCAGAGCTTCGACGATACGAGCTTGCTTCTTGGACTTTTCGCGCACTGCAACCACGTCGCCTTCCTTCACAGAGTAGGAAGGAATGTTCACGGATTGACCATTCACAGTGATGGCCTTGTGGGAAACCAGCTGACGGGCTTCCGAACGTGTGGAGCCGAAGCCCATGCGGTACACGACGTTGTCCAGACGCGATTCCAGCAGGGTCAGCAGGTTCGCACCGGTGTTGCCGCGCTTGCGCTCAGCAGCTTCGAAGTAACGGCGGAATTGCTTTTCCAGCACGCCGTACATGCGCTTGACCTTCTGCTTTTCACGCAGTTGCAGACCGTAGTCGGAAGTGCGCTGACCGGAAGTGCGGCCATGCTGACCAGGCTTGGTGTCAAACTTTGCCTTGTCTGCGATGGAGCGGCGAGCGCTCTTCAGGAACAGATCAGTGCCTTCGCGGCGGGAGAGCTTGGCCTTGGGGCCGATATAACGTGCCACTTGATTTCCTTTGTGTCATCTACCGTGCGCAAACACGGGAGCCGCCCGCGATGCTAAAGCACCTGGGCGGCGGTGGGCTTGATAAAAATTAGATACGACGACGCTTTTGAGGGCGGCAGCCGTTGTGGGGAACCGGTGTCACGTCCGAGATGGAAGTGATGCGGATACCCAGAGCACCCAGGGCGCGAACCGAGGATTCACGGCCAGGACCGGGACCCTTGATTTCGACGTCCAAGTTCTTGATGCCCTGTTCGATAGCAGCACGACCGGCCACTTCCGAAGCAACCTGAGCTGCAAAAGGAGTCGACTTACGCGAACCCTTGAAGCCCTGGCCACCCGACGATGCCCACGACAGAGCATTGCCCTGACGGTCGGTAATCGTGATGATCGTGTTGTTGAACGAAGCGTGAACGTGAGCGATGCCATCCGAAATGTTCTTGCGAACTTTTTTGCGAACGCGTGCTGCAGCGTTGTTTTGTGCCTTAGCCATAGTGATCTCTCAATCCCTTATTTCTTCAGAGCCGCTGCACCCTTGCGCGGACCCTTACGAGTACGAGCATTCGTGCGGGTACGTTGACCGCGCATGGGCAGACCGCGACGATGACGGAAACCGCGATAGCAACCAATGTCCATCAAACGCTTGATGTTCATGGTGGTTTCGCGACGCAGGTCACCTTCCAGAGTCATGGGATTCAGGAAGTCACGGATCTTTTCCAGATCAGCGTCCGTCAGGTCTTTGACCTTCTTGGAATACTCAATACCGCATGCTTCGCAGATCTTGCGAGCTGTAGTACGACCGATGCCATAGATGGCGGTCAGGCCGATTTCAGCATGCTTGTGCGGCGGGATGTTAATGCCAGCAATACGTGCCATATTAGTCCTCTAATGCTTTCAATCAACCTTGGCGCTGCTTATGGCGCTGGTCAGTGCAGATCACGCGCACGACACCTTTGCGGCGGATGATCTTGCAGTTACGGCAGATTTTCTTGACCGAAGCCGAAACTCTCATTCTATTCTCCTAAAACTTTCCATCCACTATCGGCCTATCGACCGGGAAACAATGCCCGCGATAGATCGATGGGCGTCTACTAACTTTTGGCAGGCTGCCCACCTGGGCAGCCTTGTCATCAAATACCAGCCTTAAAGTTCGCTTTTTTCAGGAGCGACTCGTATTGCTGCGACATCACGTAGTTCTGCACTTGCGCCATGAAGTCCATCGTCACGACCACAATGATCAGCAGCGATGTACCACCGAAGTAGAACGGAACGTTGTACTTCAGGATCAGGAATTCGGGCAACAAGCACACGAAGGTAATGTAGATCGCACCAGCCAGGGTCAGGCGAACCAGAATCTTGTCAATGTAGCGGGCTGTCTGTTCGCCAGGACGAATCCCGGGGATGAAAGCGCCACTCTTCTTCAGGTTGTCGGCAGTTTCCCGGCTGTTGAAGACCAGGGCCGTATAGAAGAAGCAGAAGAAAATGATCGCGGCAGCATAAAGGATGACATAGATTGGCTGACCAGGGGTCAACGTGCTCGAAATATCCTTCAGCCAGCGCATGGATTCTCCCGCACTGAACCAATTCACCACCGTTGCTGGCAGCAAGATGATCGAAGAAGCAAAGATGGGAGGGATGACTCCTGCCATGTTCAGCTTCAGTGGCAAGTGCGAAGACTGACCACCATACACCTTGTTGCCGACTTGCCGGCGTGCGTAATTCACCAAGATCTTACGTTGGCCTCGCTCGACATACACGACGAAATACGTCACGGCTGCCACAACGAAGACAATGAAGATAGCCGCCAGGATGCTCATGGCACCGGTGCGCACCAGTTCCAGCAGACCACCAATAGAGCTTGGCAGACCTGCAGCGATACCGCCAAAGATCAGTATCGAGATACCGTTGCCCAGACCACGTTCAGTGATCTGTTCACCGAGCCACATCAGGAACATGGTACCGGCCGTGAGGCTGACCACCGCAGTCATGCGGAAGCCAAAACCTGGGCTCAGAACCAAGCCTTGAGAGCTTTCCAAGGCGACGGCAATTCCCAGAGATTGGAAGATCGCCAGGCCCAGAGTGCCGTAGCGGGTGTACTGGGTAATCTTGCGACGACCCGATTCACCTTCCTTTTTCATCTGCTCAAATGTAGGAACCACATAGGTCATGAGCTGCATGATGATCGATGCCGAGATGTACGGCATGATCCCCAGTGCGAACACTGTGAAACGCGAGAGCGCTCCACCCGAGAACATGTTGAACAGATTGAGAATGCCGCCCTGCTGGCCAGAGAACAGCTGCTGCAGCTGCGCTGGGTCGATGCCCGGCACGGGGATATGTGCCCCGATTCGGTATACGACCAGCGCAAGCAACAGAAAAACCAGACGACGACGCAGGTCGCCGAATTTTCCAGTTTTTGCAATTTGAGCTGCGCTAGTAGCCACGGATGTCTTCTTTCAGAACTTTAATCAGGCGATGCTGCCACCGGCAGCTTCGATGGCAGCCTTGGCGCCGGCGGTAGCGCCAATGCCGTTGAGCTTGACAGCCTTGGTGATTTCACCGCTCTTGATGATCTTGACGACCTTGGCGATAGAACCAACCAGACCGGCTTGCTTCAGAGCAGCCAGATCGACTTCAGCCAGGCCGAGCTTATCCAGCTCAGACAGGGCCACTTCTGCATTGAACTTCAGCAGATGCGACTTGAAGCCACGCTTGGGCAGGCGACGCTGCAGAGGCATTTGACCGCCTTCGAAGCCTACCTTGTGGTAGCCACCCGAACGCGACTTCTGACCCTTGTGACCGCGACCGGCAGTCTTACCCAGACCAGAACCGATACCGCGACCCACGCGACGCTTGGCGTGCTTGGCGCCGTCTGCAGGCTTGATGCTATTGAGTTCCATCATCAATCCTTTCAGAGAACCTTCACCAAGTAGGCGATCTTGTTAATCATGCCGCGCACTTCAGGAGTGTCCTGCAGTTCGCTGATGCTGTTCAGCTTACGCAGACCCAGGCCACGCACAGTCGCACGGTGCGACTCTTTGGTACCGATGGGGCTACGAACCAGCTGAACCTTGACAGTTTGTTGTGTTGTCATGTGCTGGACTCCGATCAGGCGGTGAAGATGTCTTCAACCGACTTGCCGCGCTTTGCTGCCACGTTCGCAGGGGTCGTGGAGTTCTTCAAAGCGTCGAAAGTTGCGCGAACCATGTTGTAGGGGTTCGACGAACCGTGGCTCTTGGCCACGATATCGGTGATACCCACCACTTCGAACACAGCGCGCATTGGGCCGCCAGCGATGATGCCGGTACCCTTGGGAGCTGGGTGCAGTTCAACCTTGGCTGCGCCGTGATGGCCCTTCACCGAGTGGTGAATGGTGCCGCTCTTCAGCGCAACCTTCATCAGGTTGCGACGGCATTCTTCCATCGCTTTTTGCACGGCAGCAGGCACTTCCTTGGATTTGCCCTTACCCATGCCAACGCGACCATCACCGTCGCCAACCACGGTCAGTGCAGCGAAGCCGAGGATACGACCGCCCTTCACAACCTTGGTGACGCGGTTGACCGCGATCATTTTTTCGCGCAGACCGTCGTCATTCGCCTGGTCTTGCACCTTGGGGGAAAATTTAGCCATTTTTATCCGCTCCGCTTAGAACTGCAGGCCCGCTTCGCGAGCGGCTTCTGCCAAAGCCTTCACGCGGCCATGGTATGCAAAACCAGCGCGGTCGAAAGCCACTTTCTCAACGCCAGCAGCCTTAGCCTTTTCAGCAATGCGCTTGCCGATCAAGGTGGCGGCAGCCACGTTGCCACCCTTGCCAGCGGCGCCGATTTGCGAACGCACTTCGGCTTCTGCAGTGGAGGCCGAAGCCAGCACCTTGGAGCCGTCTTCCGACACCACGGAGGCGTAGATGTGGAGGTTGGTACGATTCACGCTCAGACGTGCAACGCCTTGCTGGGCAATGCGGATGCGAGTCTGACGGGCACGGCGCAGACGCTGCTCTTTCTTGTTCAACATCATGCAGCTCCTTACTTCTTCTTGGTCTCTTTGATCACGACCTTCTCATTCGCATAGCGAATGCCCTTGCCCTTGTAAGGCTCGGGAGGACGAACGGCACGGATCTCAGCAGCCAATTGACCGACCACTTGACGGTCAGCACCCTTGATCACGATTTCAGTCGGAGTGGGGGTAGCGACGGTGATGCCAGCAGGCATCTCGAAGTTGACGGGGTGAGAAAAGCCCACAGCCAGGTTCAGCTTGGAACCTTGAGCAGCAGCCTTGTAGCCCACGCCAATCAGCGTCAGCTTCTTCTCGAAACCTTCGGTCACGCCCTTGACCATGTTGTTGACCAGCTGGCGGATGGTACCGGCCAGAGCGTCAGCTTCACGGGAGTCATTAGCGGGTGCGAACGACAGCTTGCCGTCGTTGTTGCTAACGTTCACCAGACCGTTCAGAGCCAGGGACAGATCGCCGCCCTTGCCCTTGACCTTGATGGAGTTAGCATTCAAAGACACATCCACGCCAGCGGGGATGGTCACATTTGCTTTTGCTACGCGAGACATTTCAGTATTTCTCCTTAATGTCCGTTAGGCCACATAGCACAGCACTTCACCGCCGACACCGGCAGAGCGTGCTTTGCGATCGGTCATCACGCCTTGAGGCGTAGTGACGATGGCCACACCCAGGCCGTTTTGGACCTGAGGGATTGCGTGACGACCCTTGTAAACACGCAGGCCAGGACGGCTCACGCGCTCAATACGTTCGATCACAGGGCGACCGGCGTAGTACTTCAGGGTAATTTCGAGTTCGGACTTGCCACCTTCGGTCTTGACTTCAAAACCGTCGATATAGCCTTCTTCCTTCAGCACTTGTGCGATGGCAACCTTGACCTTGGAGGAAGGGGCCGACACGGTGGCCTTGGAGACCATTTGTGCGTTGCGGATGCGGGTCAGCAAGTCAGCGATGGGATCACTCATGCTCATGTTTAATCTCTCCTGCTTGCTTACCAGCTGGCCTTGGTGACACCGGGGATGTCGCCAGCGAAGGCCAATTCACGCACCTTGGCGCGGCCCAGACCGAATTGACGGAATGTGCCACGGGGACGGCCCGTGATCTCGCAACGGTTACGTTGGCGAGTGGGGTTCGAGTTACGGGGCAGCTTTTGCAGGCCCAGGCGAGCGGCATCGCGCTCTTCGTCGGAACGCTTAGCGTCGCCGGCGATTGCCTTCAGTTCTGCATACTTGGCAGCGTACTTGGCTGCCAGCTTTTCGCGCTTCAGTTCGCGCTGAATCATTGCTACTTTAGCCATGCAGTGCCTCAGTTCTTGAAGGGGAATTTGAAAGCGGCGAGCAGTGCCTTGCACTCGTCGTCGTTCTTCGCTGTTGTCGTGATGCTGATGTTCAGACCACGCAGAGCGTCCACCTTGTCGTACTCGATTTCGGGGAAGATGATTTGTTCTTTGACGCCAACGTTGTAGTTGCCGCGACCATCGAACGAACGACCCGAGATACCACGGAAGTCACGAACGCGGGGCAGAGCCACGGTCACGAAACGGTCCAGGAATTCGTACATCTGAACGCCACGCAGGGTCACCATGCAGCCGATAGCTTGGCCTTCGCGGATCTTGAAACCAGCGATAGCCTTCTTGGCCTTGGTCACCACAGGCTTTTGACCAGCAATCTTGGTCAGGTCAGCCACGGCGTTGTCCATCACCTTCTTGTCGGCCACGGCTTCGCTCACACCCATGTTCAGGGTGATCTTGGTCAGACGGGGCACTTCCATAGCGGAGGTGTAGCCAAACTTTTCTGTCAGTTCAGCCGCGATCTTTTCGCGATAGAGTTTTTGCAGTCGTGCCATGTGTTACTCCTCAAGCGGCCTTGATTTCGGCGCCGCTGGACTTGAACACGCGAACACGTGTACCGTCGGCGTTCACCTTGATGCCCACGCGATCGGCCTTGCCAGTCGCTGCATTGAAGATAGCCACATTGGACTGGTGCAGAGGCATAGCCTTCTCCACGATACCGCCAGTGGTGCCCTTCATGGGGTTAGGCTTGGTGTGCTTCTTGACCAGATTGATACCGTCCACGATCACGTGGGAGTCATCCTTGCGCAGAGAAACCACGCCACGCTTGCCCTTGTCACGGCCGGTCAGCACGATAACTTCGTCGCCCTTGCGAATCTTGTTCATGGTGCTTTCCTTTAGAGAACTTCAGGGGCCAGCGACACGATCTTCATGAACTTTTCGGTACGCAGTTCACGAGTCACGGGGCCAAAGATGCGGGTGCCGATTGGCTCCAGCTTGGCGTTCAGAAGAACAGCGGCATTGCCGTCGAACTTCACGAGCGAACCGTCTGCACGACGGATGCCCTTGGCAGTGCGCACCACCACAGCACTGTAAACCTCGCCTTTTTTGACGCGGCCACGTGGAGCTGCTTCCTTGATGCTCACCTTGATGATGTCGCCAACGCTCGCATAGCGACGATGAGAACCGCCCAGCACCTTAATGCACTGAACAGACTTCGCACCGGTGTTGTCGGCAACCTCTAAACGAGATTCTGTTTGGATCATTTCATTATTCCCAACTTGCTCCAGCAACGCCCGACAGCCCCAGAGTCTTCTCAAGGGCCGATCAAGCAGCCAGTCAGTCTTGGGCCCGTCGTCCACCTCCCGGACCATTCCGAAAGGCTTCCACTGGGCAGAACACTTCACGCTTTTTACACGTGAAGCATGAGATTGTCGCAGGATTTCCGTTTAACGTCAAGCCTTTAGCCTGCAATAACCGCACCCTTGCCGCGGCTTGCACAGATCGGAGCATCACTCGCGGATCGCGCACTCAAAACAATAGCACCTAGCGCATGCACCACATTGATTTCAAACGATATTTACCTTGAAATCTAATGAAGCCATGCGCTAACAGCTCATATTTTTAAAGTGCAGCAGATGAATGAACTGTTGCCGTCCAGCCACGCCCAGCGACCAGCATGGAATGGCAAAGCCTTGCTCCTCAGTGCTGGGCAGGCAGGTATTGCTGCGCCAGGGCCAGAAAGTCCGCCAGCTTGGGATCACGACCCAGCTCCTGCTCCAGGATTTCAGCCACGCGCAGCGCGACTTCTGCGGCCTTGCGGGCATCAAGGAACAACAGGCGGCTGCGGCGGGCCAGCATGTCTTCGACCGTGCGCGCATATTCAAAGCGGGCCGCAAAGCGCACCATGGCCTCGGACAGGCCATCGGTCAGCCAGACATCAGCACCAGGCAGCGCCGTCACGCTAGGAGCATCTGTTCCGTAGGAGTGCAGGCCTTGGGCCTGGCTCATGCGATGCTTCACCGCCGACTCAGCCGGAGCCCCCACCAGAGGCAGGTGCACGGTCACGCCTGCGGGACGGGATGGCAAGCTACCAATATGGAAGCACTCAGCCAGCACGTCTTCGGCCATGGCTCGATATGTGGTCCACTTGCCGCCAGTCACCGTCACCAGACCCGTTTTACTGGACATCACGGTGTGCTCGCGGCTGATTTTCTTGGTGTTCTCACCATCGTCGTCCTGCGGCTTGACCAGCGGACGCAGGCCCACCCACATGCTGCGCACATCAGCCAGTGTGGGCTGGCGGCTCAGGTACTTGCCCGCTTCTGACAGGATGAAATCCAGCTCTTCCTTGAAAGGCAGCGGCTCGCGTGCCAGATCATGACGCGGTGTATCAGTAGTGCCCAGAATGACTTTACCCAGCCATGGCACGGCAAACAGCACGCGGCCATCGGCCGTCTTGGGTACCAGCAGGGCATGGTCGGTGGGCAGGAAGTCTCGGTCCACGACGACATGCACACCCTGACTGGGGGCCACCATGGGCTTGACGGGCTTGCCCTGTGCCTCAGCATCCTGTTGACGGAACAGATCGACCCACGGGCCAGTGGCATTGACCACGCACTTGGCGCGAATGGTGAAGGATTGGCCAGACTCTGCATCGCGGCAGATCACACCAGCAACGCGATTGCTTTCGTACACCAGCTTTTCAGCGGGGCAGTAATTGACCAGCAAAGCGCCTTTGGCTGCCGCCGTGCGGGCCAGCGCCAGCGCCAGACGCGCATCGTCAAACTGACCGTCCCAGTATTTAACGCCGCCTTTGAGGCCCTTTTGCTGCACGGTAGGCAAGTATCTGACGGTCTTGCTGCTGGACAGAAATTCGGTGGAACCCAGACCTGCCTTGCCCGCCAGCGCGTCATACATCTTGAGGCCGATGCCATAGAAAGGCGTATCCAGCATCTTGTAGGAAGGCATCACAAAGGCCAGAGGCTGTGCCAGATGCGGGGCGTTGTGCAGCAGCGTGGTGCGCTCGTGCAGCGCCTCGCGCACCAGCGAGATATTGCCCTGCGCCAGGTAACGCACGCCGCCATGCACCAGCTTGGTAGCGCGCGAGGACGTGCCCTTGGCAAAGTCCATGGACTCCAGCAGCACGACCTTGAAGCCACGCGCCGCTGCGTCAACTGCCACCCCCAGACCGGTGGCACCACCACCAATGATGGCCAGGTCATACATCTCGGGCTGAGCCAGACGATGGAGCAGCTCTGCGCGGGTTGTGGACTGGGGTGACGGTGCAGCGGACATGAGTTCCTCGTTGATATCAGCATCGCCCCATGGCGGCCCACTATGCAAGTCGATGCAGTGCGCAGGCAGGGGCGGGATCGGCGTGCCCGAGATTTTCGCTCTTTTTTCAAATCTATGCGCGTTTTAAGTTGATTTCTTTCGTTTTAGTTCGATAAGAGGAATCAAGCACCTTTTCATCCTCAGCACACCAGCTTTTCAGCGATTTATGACATCAGCGTGACCCCTGGTGCCCGGGCTGTCGGCGAATGCACCCCTGGAAAAACCTCTGCCCTTGCAAAAAAGTGAACAAATACAAGCCTCAAGCTGCAAAGTTAGCCTGCATGCGAGCGAACCCGCTCGGGTTTCCTTTGGTTTCGGTTTAAAGTGCCGACTGCCGCGCCTTAGTTGTACCAACGGGCTTTTCCCCTCCTCACACCCAACGACGCCGTGAACTCCAACCCCCGCCAACTGCAACTCGTCGAAGAAGTCCGCGCCCGCCAGTCCACGTCAGTGGAGCAACTGGCCGAAACACTGGGCGTGACCCTGCAGACCGTGCGCCGCGATATTCAGAAGCTGGCCGACGCCGGACTGCTGGTGCGCTTTCATGGCGGTGTGCGCGTGCCCAGCGCCACGGTGGAGAACCTGGCTCACACCCAGCGCCAGGTGCTGCATGCCGAAGGCAAGATGCGCATTGCCCGCGCCGTGGCCGAGGCCATCCCCAACGGTTGCTCGCTGATTCTGAACATTGGCACCACCACCGAGGCCGTGGCCCAGGCGCTGCTGCAGCACAAGGGCCTGCGCGTCATCACCAACAACCTGAATGTGGCCGCCATTCTCAGCAGCAACGCGGACTGCGAAGTCATCGTCGCAGGCGGCGTGGTGCGCACGCGTGATCGCGGCATTGTGGGTGAGGCGGCGGTAGATTTCATGCGCCAGTTCAAGGTAGACATTGCCGTGATTGGCATCTCTGCTATCGAACCTGATGGCAGCCTGCGCGACTTTGACCTGCGCGAGGTGAAAGTGGCTCAGACCATCATCGGCCAGTCCCGCGAAGTGTGGCTGGCGGCCGACCACAGCAAGTTCAGCCGCCAGGCCATGGTGGAACTGGCCCGCCTGAACCAGATTGACCGCCTGTTCACCGATGTGCAACCTTCTGCGCCCTTCGACGCACTGCTGCGCGACGCCGAAGTGCAGTGCACGATTGCCCAATGAGAGCGCAATGAACTCCTCCCCGCCGTCGAACACCATTCGCCCCGCCCTGCCCAGCGATGCGGCGGGCATCAGCGAATTGCTGCACGGTATTGGCTGGTTCAAGGCCTATGAAGGCCGCAGCATTGCGCAGAACACCGAAGCTATCCAGTCCCTGCTGACCAGCGCCCACGCAGAGCCTGAGCGCAGCCTGCTGCTGGTGGCCGAAGACGCCCGCCAGCGCATCAGCGGCTATTGCGCCATTCACTGGCTGCCCGTGGCCGTACTGCAGGGCTGGGAAGGCTATGTGAGCGAGTTGTTCATTGCCGAAAGTGCGCGCGGCCTCGGCCTGGGCCAGCAGTTGCTGGACGCGGCCACCGACGCAGCACGCCAGCGCGACTGCCTGCGCATCTGGCTGGTCAACAACCGCGAGCGCCCGTCCTATGTGCGCGGCTTCTATTCACAGCAGGGCTGGGCCGAGCAAGCCGAGATGGCGCGCTTTGTCCTGCCCCTCAGAACAAACAACCATTCTTCATGACGACTTATCTGCTTGCTCTGGACCAGGGCACCTCCAGCTCCCGCTCCATCGTGTTCGATGCGCAAGGTCGCATCGTAGCTTCGGCGCAGCTGGAGCTGCCCCAGATCTACCCCCGTCCGGGCTGGGTGGAGCATGACCCGCTGGAAATCTGGCGCACCCAGCTGACCACCGCCAAAGAAGCACTGGCCAAAGCGGGCCTTACGGCCCGCGACATTCGCGCCGTGGGCATTACCAACCAGCGCGAAACCACAGTGGTGTGGAACCGCAAGACGGGCGCGCCCATTCACCACGCCATCGTCTGGCAAGACCGCCGGGCCGAGCCGATCTGCGCTGCGCTGCGCGAAGCGGGCATGGCCGACACCATCCAGCAAAAGACGGGCCTGCTGATCGATGCCTATTTTTCAGGCAGCAAACTGCAATGGCTGCTGGACCATGTCCCCGGCGCCCGCGCTGCAGCCGATGCAGGAGAGCTGGCCTTTGGCACGGTGGACTGCTGGCTGATCTGGCAGCTCACCGGCGGCGCATCCGGCACAGGTCGCCATGTCACCGATGTCAGCAACGCCAGCCGCACCATGCTGTTCAACGTCCACACCAACCAGTGGGACGAAGAACTGCTTGCCGCGCTGCGCATTCCCAAAAGCCTGCTGCCCGAGGTTCTGCCTTCGGCGGCCGACTTCGGCAAGACCGCTTCCGATGTGCTGGGTGGTGAAATCGCAATTGGCGGCGTGGCCGGCGACCAGCAATCCGCCCTCTTCGGCCAGGCCTGCTTTAGCGCTGGCATGGCCAAAAACACCTACGGCACCGGCTGCTTCATGCTGATGCACACGGGCGACCAATTTCAAACCTCGGCCAATGGCCTGCTGACCACATCTGCCGCGCAAGCGACCGCCCAGCCGCAGTTCGCGCAGGAGGGCAGCGTGTTTGTGGGCGGCGCCGTGGTGCAGTGGCTGCGTGATGGTCTGCGCGCCATTGAACACAGCGGCCAGGTGCAGCAATTGGCCGAGTCCGTGCCCGACAGCGGCGGCGTGATGATGGTTCCCGCCTTTACCGGCCTGGGCGCCCCGTACTGGAAGCCCGATGCACGCGGCACCATCACCGGCCTGACGCGTGGCACCACCATTGCCCACATCGCCCGCGCCGCGCTGGAATCCATCGCCTACCAAAGTGCCGCCCTGCTGCTGGCCATGAGCCGCGACGCCGTTGCCCGTGGCGGCACGCCCGTGAGCGAGCTGCGCGTGGACGGCGGCGCCTGCGTGAACAACCTGCTGATGCAGTTCCAGGCCGACCTGCTGGGCATTCCCGTGGTGCGCCCCGCCTGCGTGGAAACCACGGCCCTGGGCGCGGCCTATCTGGCAGGCCTGTCCAGCGGCGTGTACCAGAGCACCGAAGAGCTGTCCGCGCTGTGGAAGGCCGAGCGCCGCTTTGTGCCCACGCTGGGCCACGACCGCGCCCAGGAGCTGATGGCGCGCTGGGAACATGCCGTGGCGCAGACCACGCTGCCCCCCGCTGCCTGATACTGGGCATTGCTGCCCCCGGTGATTCGTGCTTACCCTGAGCAATCTGTACCACTGCAGACCTTAGGCAGAGAATGTCCAGCGGGCACCCTGCTCTGGCGAGCAGACAAGACGGCATGGACATCGCACAAACAATGAGTGCCCACAGAGGAGCAGGACGGAGCCGCTGGCGTCGTGATGACATTCAGGGTTCCGATTGGTTCAGCCAGCCCATGCTTTCCGGGAGGATTTCAGATGCGACATCCTGATGTGACCGGGCCTTTGACCCGGCTATTGATCGTCCTGTGCCTGTCTCTCTTTGCCATTGCTGCCCCGACTGCTGCGCACAGTCAGGTCAATCCCGAGATCGCCAATTGCAGCGAACTCAAGGACGAAGCCACGATTACCCAGGCCGACCTGTGCTCGGCGCATATTGGCTGCCGCTTTGTACTGGGCGTGCAAAAGACCTGCGCCCGCGCCAAAAGCTATCTGGAGCGGCTGCGTACGGCGATTGGCGAAGGAACGCCCACGCTTTTCGGGCTTCTGGGCAACCGCAAGGAAGTCACGCCTGACGCTATCTTCACCGCCGCTCTGGGTTCAGACAATATGGCGCAGCAGCGCAACCTGGCAGGCAACACCAAGTTCCAGCAACAGGCGCAGGATGTTTCGGCCCGCGTGCGTGAAGTTGGCAACAGCAGCGCACTCACGGGCCGCGCGCCTTCAGGAACGGACTGGGTCTACTACGGTCAGGCCTCGGGCGGCAAGGCCAGCGGAACAGGCTCCTTTATTTACTCTACTGGCGAAATCCAGCGCGGTCAGTTCAAGAACGACAGTCTTGACGGCCCCAGCGAGGTGCTGTTCGCCAGTGGCACGCGGTTCGTTGGTGTGATCAATGAAGACTCGGGGCGACGCGAAGGTCTGCAGGTCGACGAAGCAGGCTTTGTGCGTGATGGGGTCAGATACTCCGACGGCACATTTATCGGCGTTATGACACGCCCTGATGGCAGCAAGTTTCGCGGCACCATCGACAAAACCGTGCTCAAGGAAGGGCGTAACTACCGACCCGATGGCAGTCTGAATGAGGAAGGCCGCTACGAAGGTGGCAAGCTCTCCGTCGGCACCCGATACGACGCGGCAGGCGTTGCCACTGTCGTCAACCTGCCCGCAGAACGTGAGGCTGCCAAACGCGCAGCCGCTACAGAGCAGCAGCAGCGCAAACAGGACGAAGAGCAGCGCAAGCGCGAGGCCGCAGCGCAGGCAGAGCAGCAGTTCCGCGCCAGCCTGCAGACCATGAACCCTGGCCAGCTATTTGCCAAGGCCGATGAGCTGAATGCGCAGGGCGACCGTAACCACTCACGCGAGGTGCTGCGCACGCTGGTAAGCCGCTTCCCGGACCATGCACTGGCAACCACCGCTGCGCGGCAATTGTCCGGAGAGACTGGTGCAAGCCCTGCCCCCTCCGGCACATCCACAACCAATACGGCACCCAGAAGCGCTGGCGGTGCCCTGTCTGCCAAGGCCTGCTCGGACATGAAACAGGCCGTGATTGCAACCCAGGTTCCGACCAATGCCTCGGTCACTACCAGCATGGAAATCGTCATGTTCATGACCAAGACCACGCTGGACATGATTGCGGGCAACTGCCCCACCGAAGGCGCAACACCTGCACAGATCGAGGCCGAGCGGCAGGAGCGCACCCGCCAATACAAGGCCGCCGAAGATGCCTGCAATGCCGTGCAGTCTGGCGGACGCCGATGTGTTGCGCAGCGCCATTGACAGACAGCACACTCAATTACTACTAAATCAATAGCAAACTACTTTTAAAGTACATAGGCATACGGCCAGAAACATAAAAAAAGGATGCCCTAGGCATCCTTTTTTGTCACTGCGATCGACCTACTCAGTCGTCATCGCCCAGCAGCGCCTTGTGAATCAGCGCGCCGATGATGGCGCCCACGATGGGAGCCAGCCAGAACAGCCACAGCTGCTCCAGCGCAATCGAGGGGCCAAACAGCGCAGGGCCTGTGCTTCGGGCAGGGTTGACCGAGGTGTTGGTCACGGGAATCGAAATCAGGTGAATCAGCGTCAGGCACAGGCCGATGCTCATGCCAGCAAAGCCCACTGCGGCCTTTTTGGTGGTGGAGCCGAGAATGACCAGCAGGAACACCGCCGTCAGCACCACTTCCGTGACCAGCGCAGCCGTCATATTGAACTTGCCGGGGGAATGCTCACCAAAGCCATTGGTGGCCAGGTCCGTCACATTGGCACCCGCCTTGCCTGTGGCAATCAGGTACAGCACCGCCGCTGCTGCAATCGCGCCCAGCACCTGGGAAATGATGTAGCCAGGCAGCTCTGCTGCACGAAAACGCCCGGCCACCGTCAGCCCCACAGAGACCGCCGGGTTGAAGTGGCCGCCAGAGACGGGGCCAAAGGCATAGGCGCCCGTCAGCACCGTCAGACCAAACGCCAGCGACACCCCCAGCAGGCCGATGCCCACCTCAGGAAAGGCCGCCGCCAGCACTGCGCTGCCGCAGCCACCAAACGTGAGCCAGAACGTGCCCAGAAACTCCGCAGACCACTTTTTGACATTGGATGCCATGATTGCTATCTCCCGCTCTCTTAAATTGAATGCAAGCCAATGCAGCCCTGCACCGCACAGAGCGCACCGCTGCGCATCTTAGGAATTGCCTTGCGAAATGCACAAGACACAAATGTGAACAATCTGCGGCAATGCGCGCTGATTCCAGCCTTATTGGTCACGGCTTTGCTCGCCGGCTGCGCTGCGGGCCTGCCAGCCTCCAAGCGGATCTGCAGCAGCCCTGAAGCCAGCCCCTGGACGCTGCTGGGCGAGCTGCGCTGGCCGCATGACCTGTTGTTTGCGGGCACCACGGTGGGCGGCATTTCAGCCATCGACTACGACCGCGCCAGCGGCCTGTACTACCTGGCCAGCGATGACCGTTCCACGCACGACCCCGCACGCCTGTACACCGCCCGCATCCGCTATGACGCCACAGGCCTGCACACCGTCAGCCTGCAGCAGCGCATTACCTTGCTTAGCGCCAGACAGCAGCCGTTTGCTCCCGGCAAAAATCCAGAGCCCGGTGTGGCAACACCCGATGCCGAAGCCCTGCGCGTGCTGCCAGACGGGCAGTCTTTGCTATGGAGTTCGGAGGGTGACTTTGCACGCGGCTTTGGCCCACAGCTGATTCAATCGGGCATGGACGGGCAATGGCTGCGCGAATGGCCACTGCCGCCCGGCCACGCTCTCAGCAGCGCCAAGGGGGAAGGCCCGCGCAACAATTTCACGTTGGAAGGCATGGCGCTGAGCGAAGACGGCCAAACGCTGTGGACGGCCATGGAAGCGCCGCTGCAGCAGGATGGCCCCATGCCCGCCCCCGGCAAAACCGGCGGGCCCATCCGCATCACCGCCTATGACGTGGCCACGCAGCAGCCGGTGCGCCAGCTGGCCTATGTGCCCGATGCTTTGCCATCGAACCTGTGGATACAGCGCCGTGCCCTCAACGGCGTCAGCGAGATACTGGCCGACAGACCCGACCACCTGCTGGTGCTGGAGCGCTCTTTTGCGCCGCCGCTGCGGTTTGGTGCGCGCATCTACCGCATCAGCACACGCCCAGATATCAACACGCTAAACACGCCACAACTCCATTCAGATAAGCGTGAGGCGCTATCAAAAACGCTAGTACTGGATCTGGCCGATGCAGGCCTGCAATCGGTGGACAACATCGAGGGCATGAGCTGGGGACCGCCCCTGCCCGATGGGCGCCGCGTGCTGCTGCTGGTCAGCGACAACAACTTCAACCCCGCCGAGGTGACGCAATTCGTTGCGCTGCGCCAAGAAGCTGGCAGTTGCGCCGCAGGTTTATAGTGCCAGTCCGGGCCTGATGTGCAGACCCATCTTTGCAGACCGAATCACCAGATCATGAGCCAGACGAACACCTCGCACACCGCATTCCCTCCCATCGCTTTCATCGGCGGCGGCAATATGGCCAGCGCCATCATGGGCGGACTGATCCGCCAGGGTGTTCCGGCCAGCCGCATCACCGTGGTCGAGCCTTTTGAAGCAGCACGCGAAGCGCTGAAAACCCACTTCGGCATCGATGCCCTGCCCGCTGCAACCGATGCGCTGCAAAGCGCGCAACTGGTGGTCTGGGCCGTCAAGCCCCAGACCTTCAAAGACGCGGCCGCCCCCGTCGCCGCCTTCACCCGCAATGCCCTGCACCTGAGCGTGGCCGCAGGCATCACCACCGAAAGCGTGGCCGGCTGGACGGGCACGCAGCGCATCGTGCGCGCCATGCCCAATACGCCAGCACTGGTGGGCAAGGGCATGACCGGCCTGTTTGCCCGCCCCGAGGTGGATGCTGCCAGCAAAGCTCTGATTGAAGCCGTGATTGGCAGCACGGGCGAGCTGACCTGGGTGGACCAGGAAGAGCACCTGGACGCCGTGACCGCCCTGTCCGGCTCCGGCCCCGCCTATGTGTTTCTGTTCCTGGAAGCCATGACACAGGCGGGTGTGGACATGGGCCTGAGCGCCGAGCAAAGCTACAAGCTGGCCGTGGCCACGTTTGCAGGCGGTGCGGAACTGGCAGCGCGATCGACCGAAAGCGCCGAAGTGTTGCGCCAGCGCGTGACCAGCAAGGGAGGCACCACCTACGCAGCCATCACCCATATGCAAGAGAACAAATTGCCCGAGACCTTTATCGCTGCGATGCGAAAAGCCGAAAAGCGCGCCCAGGAACTGGCCGCAGAATTTGGCAAATAAAAAAACCGGCCCAGGCCGGTTTTTTTGAGTCTTTTATGTCTCTAGCGCTTATTCATCAGTCGCTAGCGGCTATCAAAACAGGACTACTTCAACGCAAAGCCCAGCGCTACGCCTGCAAAAATCACAGCCCCAATCCAGTGGCTTTTACTGAAGGCGACAAAGCAGCCCTCACGCGTGCGGTGGCGAATCAGCGTGTAGTGCCAGCCAATCTGCGCCGCCGCCACAGCCATGCCCAGCCAGAAGGGCCAGCCCAGCTGGTACGGTGCCAGCACCCAGGCAATCAGGGCCCAGCACAGCACAAAAAAGCCCATCACACCCACCACATCAAAGCGGCCCAGGGTGATGGCCGAGGTCTTCATGCCGATTTTCAGGTCGTCATCACGGTCCACCATGGCGTATTCGGTGTCATAGGCCAGCACCAGAAACATATTGGCCAGCCACAGCGTCCAGGCCGTGGCGTTGACCTCACCCGTCACCGCAGCAAAGGCGATCACGATGCCGAAGTTGAACGCAATGCCCAGAAAGGCCTGGGGCATGGCAAAAAAGCGCTTGGTAAACGGGTAGAGGATGGTGAACAGCACGGCAGGCACCGACCAGGCCACCGCCTCCCAGCGGGTGGAAAGCACCAGCGCGAACGAGATCAGCGTCAGCACCAGGCCGACCATGGCAGCTTCCTTGACCGAAACCTGCCCGCTGGTGATGGGGCGCTTGGTCGTACGCTTGACGTGCTTGTCAAAGTCGCGGTCGGCAATGTCATTGATGGTGCAGCCCGCGCTGCGCATCAGCACCGTGCCCAGCACAAACACCACCAGCAGGTGCCAGCCCGGAAAGCCATTGGAAGCCACCCACAGCGCCACCAGCGTGGGCCAGACCAGCACCAGCCAGCCAGCGGGCCGATCAAAGCGAATCAGGTCCAGATACAGCGAAAGACGGCTGCGCTGAGGCGCAGGTGCTGGCGATGTGGGAGTGGAAGCAGTCATGACAGGGGCAAGTTCAAAGTTCGGCGCAGCTCCATTGTGCCGCGCATGGCGGCAATCCTCTCTGGCGTGCGCAACCCACCCCTCTCGCGGCCATGAAAAAAGGCCGCATGCGCGGCCCTTATTCGTGGATGTCTGCCGATTATTCCGACAGGCGCTGCACGCCGGGCAGCGGGCAGGCATAGACGGCGTTGCGCAGTGCAGCAATCGCCTCATAGCGCGTGAAACTGCGGCGCCATGCCAGCACCACACGGCGCGTAGGCGGGGCGATGCCGTCTTCCTCATGAATGGGCAGATAGCGAATATGTGGCTCATCGCCCTTGCGGCGACGTTCCGTAGGCGCCAGCGCGTCTTCAGGCACGGACAGGCGCGGCACCAGGGTCACGCCCATGCCGGCGGCCACCATGTGCTTGATGGTCTCCAGCGAGGAGCCTTCGAACGTGCGGCGAATGCCTTCCGAATTGCTGGCGCAGCGCGCAAATTCGGGGCAGACCTCCAGCACGTGGTCGCGAAAGCAGTGGCCCGCGCCCAGCAGCAGCATGGTTTCGTTCTTGAGGTCTGTGGTGGACAGGCTTTTTTTCTGTGCCAGCGGGTGACCACTGGGCACGGCGGCCATGAAGGGCTCGTCGTACAGCGGCGCCAGCGCCAGACCGGTGTCCGGGAAGGGCTCGGCCATGATGGCGCAGTCAATTTCACCGGTGCGCAGCATCTCCAGCAGCTTGACAGTGAAGTTCTCCTGCAGCATCAGCGGCATCTGCGGCGTGTTCTTGATGGAGTTGCGCACCAGCTCAGGCAGCAGATAGGGGCCGATGGTGTAGATCACACCCAGCGTCAGCACGCCGGACAGAGGATCCTTGCCGCGCTTGGCAATTTCCTTGATTTCGTTGGCCTGCTCCAGCACGCTTTGCGCCTGTCGCACAATTTCCTCACCCAGAGAGGTCACCGAAACCTCACCAGCGCTGCGCTCGAAGAGCTTGACGTCCAGCTCTTCTTCCAGCTTCTTGATGGCCACGGACAGCGTGGGTTGAGAGACGTAGCAAGCCTCGGCAGCTCGGCCAAAGTGCTTTTCACGCGCCACGGCCACGATGTACTTCAATTCGGTAAGGGTCATAGAGACTTTGTGATGGGGGCCATCAATAACAGCAGGAATTGTGCAATTGCGGGCCGCCTGCCTGCAAGATATATGGAGGCAGACACTCCCAATACAGGCATTCAACCACAAATCCATTCGGCGAAGGATTACAGAAGGTTCGTAAATTGCTTTGGAATTTACGTTTTAAAACATCCTTTTACAAGACTTCATGCTTTTAGATATTCCGCCTTGCCGCCCAGCCAGCGGCTGACATGGCGCGCAGCCAGCGCCGGATACTGCTCCAGCATGTGCGGCGCCAGCTCACGCGCCCAGTCCAGCAGCAGCACATCCTGCTCCAGATCCGCAAAGCGCAGCATGGCAGCGCCCGACTGGCGTGCGCCCAGAAACTCGCCGGGGCCGCGAATTTCCAGGTCGCGCCGGGCGATCTCGAAGCCGTCGTTGGTCTCGGCCATGGCGCGCAGTCGCTCTTTGCCAGTATCTGACAACCGCCCGTTATCGTTGACAGAGTAAAGAAGCACGCAGGCTGATGCTGCCGCCCCACGCCCCACGCGGCCACGCAACTGGTGCAGCTGGCTCAGGCCAAAGCGTTCGGAATGCTCAATCACCATCAGCGATGCGTTGGGCACATCCACCCCCACCTCAATCACAGTGGTAGATACCAGCACGCCCATGATTCCGGCGGAAAACAGTTCCATCACCGCTTTTTTCTCGGCCGTGGGCATGCGCGAGTGCAGCAGGCCGACCATGACGCCGGGCAGCATCTCGCTCAGATACTCATGCGTTGCCGTGGCATTGGACAGGTCCAGCGCCTCGCTCTCTTCAATCAGCGGGCACACCCAGTACACCTGGCGGCCACTGGTGACCTGCGCGCCGATGCGCTCGATCACCTCATCCTTGCGGCTGTCCGAGATCAGCTTGGTGACGATGGGCGTGCGCCCCGGCGGCAGCTCGTCGATGGTGGATACGTCCAGATCAGCGTAATAGCTCATGGCCAGCGTGCGCGGGATGGGCGTGGCGCTCATCATCAGCATATGGGGTTCTAGCCCGGTGGCTGCCAGCTTTTGCCGCAGCGCCAGGCGCTGGGCCACGCCAAAGCGGTGCTGCTCGTCAATCACGGCCAGCGCAAGATTTTTGAACTGCACTTGGTCCTGAATCACCGCATGCGTGCCCACGACCAGCGCGGCTTCACCGCTGGCGACCAGCGCCAGCATTTCGGCACGCTCTTTCTTCTTTTGCGCACCTGCCAGCCATGCAACCTTTTTGCCCAGGGGCGCCAGAATCGGCTCCAGCCAGCCCACCAGCTTGCCAAAGTGTTGCTCGGCCAAGATTTCGGTAGGCGCCATCAGCGCACATTGCCAGCCTGCCTCTATACAGGCCACGGCGGCTAGCGCGGCCACCACGGTCTTGCCCGAGCCCACATCGCCCTGCAGCAGCCGGTGCATGGGTATCTGGCGCACCATATCAGCGCAGATTTCACGCACCACACGCTGCTGCGCACCGGTCAGGCCAAAGGGGAGTTGATCGAGAAACTGTTGGGTGAGGTCTGCACTGCCCGCCTGCGGCGTCAGCACGGGCGCCCGCAAACGCGCCCGCTCGCGCTTGGCCTCGTATTGCGACAACTGCTGGGCCAGCAGCTCTTCGGCTTTCAGCCGCTGCCATGCAGGGTGAGAATGATCTTCCAGCGTCACCAGCGCCACGTCGGGCGTTGGATGATGCAAAAAAGTGAGCGCATTGCGCAAGTCATAAAAGGGCTGCAGGCCATTTTGACCATAGAACTGTGCCACAGGCGGCTGCTCGCCGGGCGGCAGCGTTTCGGACAGGTCTGCACGCTGCAGGGCCGTGACAATGGCGCGGCGCAGATACGCTTGCGGCAGGCTGGCCGTGGCCGGGTAAACCGGCGTCAGCGCCGTGGGCAGCTCGCCACCTGCAACCCTGAACGTGGGGTGCATCATCTGCCGCCCCCAGAAGCCACCTTTGACCTCGCCCCGAATGCGCAGGCGGGCACCTACCGCCATGGTTTTCTGCTGCGATGGGTAGAAACTGAAGAAGGTGAGCACGCAACTGGCCGAGCCATCATCCACCGTCACCTTGAGCATGCGCCGGGGGCGCAGTTGTACCTCGCACTGCGTGACAGTGGCTTCAATCTGCACGGTGTCGCCCTCGCGGGCATTTTTCAACAGCGTGATGCGGGTTTCGTCCTCATAGCGCAGCGGCAGATGCAAGGCCAGATCAATGTCGCGGCGCAGGCCCAGCTTGAGCAGGGCTTGCTGCGCCGGGCTGGGGGCTTTCTTGGCGGTCGCAGCAACATCTGCAGCGGGCACCGGCTTTTTGGCCGGCTTGGTTCCAGCCGCCTTGCCTCCCGCCCCTTGGCGGGCGTTGGGAGTCTCTTCACCAGACAAAGAGGAAGCTGCGGGCTTACGAGGCATGCGAAAGGTGTTGTCGGTGCGACCCAGCACAGCTGCATCGCACCTCATCAATAAAACAGTGTATGAATATACAGCTCTCCGTGGGGAATTGAGCGTCTGACATAAAGGAATTCTGCGATGCATTTATGATGCTTTTAGTTACATCATGCGTTCCTTCATCGAATTGTGTTAAAGCGCATACGCGTCGAGCAGGCCATAGTGGGCATGTTTGTGCATGAGCTCTGTGGCCCATGGATGAAGCATCCCTTCTGGCGCAACCGCTTTCTGCTCTCCACCGAACAAGATCTGGATCGGCTTCGCTCCACCCAGATCGAATACCTGTGGATAGATGGCAGCAAGGGACTAAGCGCACCCGATTCAGAGCCCGTGCAGGCCATCGTCGAAGCACCTGCGGCTGAAGCGCCACCTGCACCAGAGGCGCCCAAGACAACACCTCTGCTACAAGAACTGGAGCGCGCAGCCCATATCTGCGCTAGAGCTGGCCTGGTTCTGCAGTCCATGTTCAGCGATGTGCGCCTGGGCCGCCCTGTTGAGCGCGACAGTGCGGACCGTCTGGTGCAGCAGATGCATGCCTCCATCAAGCGCAATCCGCATGCGCTGATCAGTCTGGCCCGCATCAAAACCGCCGACAACTACACCTATCTGCACAGCATGGCCGTCTGCGCGCTGATGATGGCTCTGGCCCAGCGCATGCAGATGAGCGAGGAAGAGGTGCGGCTGGCGGGCCTGGCAGGCCTGCTGCACGATGTCGGCAAATGCCGCATCCCGCTGCATATCCTGAACAAGCCTGGCGCACTGACTCCCGAAGAGTGGCTGACCATGCAGGATCACTCCCGCCTGGGTGCGCAATTGCTGCGCCCAATGGATGTGCCCGATCTGGTTCTGCAAGCCTGTCTGCAGCACCATGAAAAAATGGATGGCAGCGGCTACCCCGGCAAGCTCAAAGGCACGCAGATTCACCCGCTATCGCGCATGACGGCGATCTGCGACATCTATGACGCGGTGACCTCGGACCGCCCCTACAAAAAAGGCTGGCCGCCCGCACAGGCGCTGCAGCGCATGGCTCAGTGGTGCGGCGACCATCTGGACAAAGTCATCTTCGAGCAGTTCGTGCAGACGGTGGGGATCTACCCTGTCGGCTCGCTGGTGCGCCTGAGCAATGAGCAGCTGGCAGTGGTGATTGACGCCACCTCAAACAGCCTGCTGACTCCCAAAGTTCGGGTCTTCTACTGCGCGCAGACACGCCAGCCACTCTCTCCCGCAGAGCTGGAGCTGCACCAGAGCGAGATTCGCATCATTTCGCGCGAAGACCCTGAAAACTGGGGGCTAGGACCGCTGAATTCGCTGTGGCAGCCCTGACGCCTGCAGCCTTAAAGCCAATTTGAGACAATCGACAACCTGTTTGATTGAACTTGGAACGGGCCTCGTTCGGCCCTCAAGCCCCGCATGTCTTCCTGCTCTCGTGAATTCACCCTCAGCGATTTCGACTTCAACCTTCCCGAATCGTTGATTGCTCAGCACCCCACCGCAGTCCGCAGCGCCTCGCGCCTGCTCGATGGTCGCGAAATGCCGCCCACCGACCGCATCTTCCGCGAACTGCCAGACCTGCTCCAGGCAGGTGACCTGTTGGTCTTCAATGACACCAAGGTCATCAAGGCCCGCGTCTTCGGCGAAAAAGCCAGCGGTGGCAAGATCGAGCTACTGGTCGAGCGCGTGCTTCAGAACAATGAAGTTGTGGCCCATATGCGCGTGAGCAAGAAGCCATTGCCGGGCGCCAAGATTCACCTCTGCGGCGGCCTGAAAAACGGCGGCTTTGAAGCCACCCTGCTGGGACGCTGGCCTGACGAAAACGGCCCCCTGTTCCACCTGTCCTTTCAGGGCAACAGCGGCCAGACGCCTTATGAATTGCTGGACCAGTTTGGTCATCTGCCACTGCCTCCGTATATCGAGCGCCAGCAAAACAGCGAGCACGATCCGGACGAAAAAGAAGACAGCGAACGCTACCAAACCGTATTCGCCGCCCACCCTGGTGCAGTCGCAGCGCCCACAGCCGCGCTTCACTTCGATGAAACCGTCCTCGCCGCGCTGCAGGCCAAGGGCGTGGAACGCGCCAGTGTCACCCTGCACGTAGGCGCTGGCACCTTCCAGCCGGTCAAGACCGAAAACCTCGCCGAGCACAAAATGCACAGCGAGTGGTATGACATTCCCCTGCCCACACTTGCCGCCATGGAACGCTGCCGCCAGCGCGGCGGACGCATCATCGCCGTTGGCACCACCACTGTGCGCACTCTGGAGTCATGGGCCAAATACGGCAACACCACAGGTGACACCAGCATCTTCATCACCCCAGGTTTCGAATACCAGGTGGTCGACATGCTGATCACCAACTTCCACTTGCCCAAAAGTACCCTGATGATGCTGGTCAGTGCTTTTGCGGGTTACGAGCACATCATGAAGCTGTACGATCACGCCATCGCCCAGCACTATCGCTTCTTCAGCTATGGAGATTCAATGTTGCTGCAGCGCAAGCGCTGAGTCGGCTCGGCGCGACCATTACAAATAGCCACACTACCCTTCCTGCATGTCCTGCACTTCAGGGTTAGATTTCGCCAATGCCCAATAACGCTTCCAACGTAACTGTCGACCCTCACAATCCATCAGATGACGAACTGGATTTACTTGATCTCCTGGTCACGTTTGTCGAGAACTGGAAACTCCTGATTCTGGGTCCCATTGCTGTTGGACTGATCGCTCTGGGCATCAGCTTCGTCGTACCCAAAACATATCAGAGTGAGTCCTCTGTGCAGGTTGAGCGCTCGGGCTCCGGCTTTTCTGCCCCAGTTGCAGCAAGCCTTGCGCTGTCTGCAGACGTGTTGCACACGATTGCACCAGTGGCGGGGCTTGATGATGGACTGACGACAGAAGAAATCTATAAGCAACTCAGCAAGCGTATCTCTGTCAGTGTTGGCAAGCAGGACAAACTGCTCAATGTGGTTACTCAAGCAAAAAGCCCGGAAGCAGCACAAAAACTCAACCAGGCCTTGCTGGACACACTGTTTCCCTTCAGCAAACCTCGTGGCACTGAAAAAGAACAATTGCAGTTGCAACTGGCAAGTGAAAAGAAGCGCTTGGAGGAATCTCTGAAACTGGAGCAGGACACCGCAGCCAGTATCGCTGCAGGCAAAAGCGTGACAGAGGCAACCAGTCGCCTTTATGGAGAGTTGCTGTCAGCGAACAGCACAAGACAGCAAACTATTCTTGAAATGGAGCGCCGCCTTCAAGGTCTGGACAATGACGACGTGGTTCAGACTCCCACACTGCCCGAGTCAGCCATCAAACCGAAAAAATCGCTCATTGCCATCGGCGCAACCATTGCATCAGGCTTTCTGCTGCTCGTGTTTGTTTTTGCAAGACAGGCCTTGCGTTCTGCACAGGAAGCCTCGCCTGAACAAGCTGAGAAAATTGCCCGTATCCGCAAGGCTCTGCCCTGGTAAGCTCAGCAGCATGCATTCATGAGCCCGCTGACGCGGGCTTTTTTGCGCCTCATTGCAAAGCTTTGTCTGACAGAGCATCGATCAATGGCAATGGCAATGGCAATGGCAATGGCAATGGCAATGGCAATGGCAATGGCAATGGCAATGGCAATGGCAATGGCAATGGCAATGGCAATGGCATTGCCATCGTGCTGCTGACGTGCTTGGCCGGTGACAAAGAGTGTCAATAGCCATGCGCGTGCCTGAACTCCCGAGCCTTGCCAAAGTGCCCATTGCCAATAAATGGCACAGGCGGCCGCAGCGCAGACAGCGGTGAGGGGTGATTGCTCATCAGCACCAGATGCCCTCGGTCCTGCGGAATGAAGACCCGTTTGGATTGAGCGTGTGCGCCCCAAAGCATAAATACAGTGGGACGTCCCTGCTCGGCCACATGGCGAATGATGGCGTCCGTCAAGGCTTCCCAGCCTTTCTTGGCATGGCTGGCCGCTTGGCCTTCTTCCACCGTCAGGCAGGTGTTGAGCAACAGCACACCATGCTGTGCCCAGCCCACCAGGCTGCCTCCAGGCTGCGGAAACGGTGGAAACGGCGTGCCCAGATCGCGCTGCATTTCCTTGAACATATTCAACAGCGAAGGCGGCACGCGCACGCCGGGTGCTACAGAAAAAGCCAGGCCTTCCGCCTGCCCGCGTCCGTGATAGGGATCCTGCCCGAGGATGACCACTCGCACCTCTTGCGGCGGTGTCAGCTCCAGCGCACGCAGTGGCTTGGGGGGGAAGATCACCGCACCATCATTCAGGCGCTGCTGCAAAAAGCCCAGCAATTGCTGGCCGGTCTTGCCCGCAAAGAACTCATCCACCACAGACTGCCAGCCAGAAGCCACAGGCCATGCCGCAGGGTCTGCGACTATCAGTTGCGTAGAGGAAAGGTCTTGACTGGGGCTGAAGGAACTCATGCGCTTATTTTCTCTGTGTTTGATGGGCATTTGCGCCCAAATAAAGGGTTAACCCTTAGCCTCTGACACTCAAAATACCTGATTTCAGTGAGTGACCTGAAGTGCCTAACTGCAAAGAATTGCAACCAACGCCAACACATGGCGATGGAGGATCTTATGCACAGCACCTATCACACTCAGTCTTCGTCCGTTACCAGCATGTTTGCCAGCGCGCGCTCGGCCTTCAGCCTGGGCCCCAAAGGCTTTCGGTTTGCCGGCTGGGAACTGCGCCTTCGCTCACGCAGCCTGATCAACTTTGAAGGCAAGGAAGTGGGCTTGACCAAGACCGAATGTGCGCTGCTGCAGGCACTGCTGCACCGCCCCCGCCAAATCATGAGCCGTGAGCAGATCATGGACATGACCCAGGCCGAAAGCGATGTCTTTGACCGCGCGATCGATGTGCAGATGCTGCGTCTGCGTCGCAAAATTGAGGCATCCAGCCATGCACCCGCCTTGCTCAAGACCAAGCGCGGCGCGGGCTACTTTCTGGATGCCGACGTGCAGGTTCTGAACTGAGCCTGCAGCCAGAGCTTGCGCTTAGCCAAACAGCTTGGCCAGCGCATCACCTGGATCGGCGGCGCGCATAAAGGCCTCGCCCACCAAGAAGGCATTGATGCCAGCATCGCGCATGGTCTTCACATCAGCGGCAGTCAGAATACCGGACTCAGTCACCAACAAGCGATCTGCAGGCACATTTTTCTGCAACTCCAGCGTGGTTTCGATATGGACTTCGAAATTGCGCAGATTGCGGTTGTTGATGCCCACTAGCTCCGTTTTGAGCTTGAGCGCGCGGTCCAGCTCGGCACCATCATGCACCTCGACCAGTACGGCCATATCCAGGCTGCGTGCGATCTGCTCCATCTCGGCCATTTGCGCGTCTTCCAGGCAGGCAGCGATCAGCAGGATGGCATCAGCGCCCATGGCGCGCGACTCATAGATCTGGTACGGATCGACCATAAAATCCTTGCGCAGCACGGGCAGCGTGGTGCTGGCACGGGCCTGCTTCAGATAGTCGGGCTGGCCCTGAAAGAACTGGCGATCCGTCAACACCGACAGGCAGGCAGCGCTGGTCTTGCCATCACCCACCATATAGCTCTGCGCAATCTCGGCAGGGTCGAAGTTGGCGCGAATCACGCCCTTGCTGGGGCTGGCCTTTTTGACCTCGGCAATTACCGCCGCCTGGTTCAGCGCAATCTTGGCACGCAGCGCGCCCACAAAATCGCGGGTCAGCACACGGCTTTCAGCATCGCGGCGCATGTCCTCAAAGGACAGCTTTTTCTTCGCGGCCGCTACTTCCTGCACTTTGACGTCGCAGATTTTTTTCAAGATGTCAGACATTCTTATTCCTTGGATTCAGGGGCCGGAGCACGCACCACCTTCATGATGAAGTGATGCATGGCGATGCCAACCACAATGAACAGCAGCGAGACACCCAGAACAATCCAGGTTCCCGCATCATTCCAGATAGGCGCGTGCAGCAGGCTCATGCCTGGGCGCTCAGCTTTTGCGTATAGCCCACCAGCTCATTGAGCTTGGCCAGCGCCGCACCGCTGTCAACAGCCTTTTGCGCACGCTCCAGCCCGTCTTCGATAGAGCTGGCCACATTGGCCGCATACAGCGCAGCGCCTGCATTCAGGCAAACGATGTCACGCGCCGGGCCTTGCTGACCTTGCAACACGCCCATCAGCATGGCTTTGGATTCTTCGGGGTTCTCGACCTTGAGCGAGCGCGTACCCGCCATGCGCAGGCCAAAGTCCTCGGGGTGGATTTCGTATTCGCGCACCACACCGTCTTTGAGCTCGCCCACCAGCGTGCCAGCGCCCAGACTGATTTCGTCCAGACCATCGCGGCCATAGACAACCAGCGCATGCTCGGCGCCCAGACGCTGCAGCGCACGCACCTGGATACCCACCAGATCTTCGTGAAACACACCCATCAAAATGTTGGGAGCAGACGCCGGGTTGGTCAGCGGCCCCAGAATATTGAAGATGGTGCGCACACCCAGTTCCTTGCGTACGGGTGCCACGTTCTTCATGGCCGGGTGGTGGTTGGGCGCGAACATAAAGCCGATACCCACATCGCGGATGCAATCGGCAATCTGCGCGGCGTTCAAGTTGATGTTGACGCCCAGCGCCTCCATCGCGTCCGCGCTGCCCGACTTGCTGCTGACACTGCGCCCGCCATGCTTGCTGACCTTGCCGCCCGCGGCCGAGATCACAAAGGTCGAGCAGGTGGAGATATTGAAGGTGTTGGCGCCGTCGCCACCCGTGCCCACGATATCGACCAGATTCTTTTTGTCATGCACGTTCACCTTGTTGGAGAACTCGCGCATTACCTCGGCCGCGGCCGAGATCTCGCCAATCGTTTCCTTCTTCACGCGCAGGCCGGTGAGGATGGACGCCGTCATGACGGGCGACAGCTCGCCACGCATGATCATGCGCATCAAGTGCAGCATCTCGTCGTGGAAGATTTCGCGGTGTTCGATCGTGCGTTGCAGCGCTTCCTGGGGAGTAATCATTGCCGTATCTCTCTATGATTTTGTGAGCTGCTTGCGCTTGTCATTCATGGGATTTGAATAGTTTTCTAAGTAAAACCCATGAATAAGAAGCGCTGACAGCTATCAGTGAATGAGTGAACCTTGCTGATAAAGCGGACTTACTTTTGCTCAAGAAAGTTCTTCAGCATGGCATGGCCATGCTCGGTCAGGATGCTCTCGGGGTGGAACTGCACGCCCTCGATGGCCAGCGTCTTGTGGCGCACGCCCTGAATTTCACCATCTTCGCTGGTCGCGGTGATTTCAAGGCAGTCAGGCAGCGTGTTCTTGTCAATCACCAGCGAGTGATAGCGGTTGACCGTGAACTCTTGAGGCAAGTCCGCAAACACGCCCTTCTGGTCGGTATGGATCACGCTGGTCTTGCCATGCATTTGCTGGGCTGCACGGATGATGTCGCCACCCAAGGCTGCGCCAATGCTCTGGTGGCCCAGGCAGACACCCAGAATCGGCATCTTGCCCGCGAAATGTTTGATGGCAGCGACCGAAATCCCCGCCTCATTGGGCGAGCAGGGGCCGGGCGAAATCACCAGGCGCTCAATGCCTTCACGCGCCATCAGCGCCTCGACTTCGGCCACCGTGGTTTCGTCATTGCGCACCACGGTCACCTCGGCGCCCAGTTCACCAAAGTACTGAACGATGTTGTAGGTAAAGCTGTCGTAGTTATCGACCATCAGCAGTTTCATGGTCCTTACTCCCCGGCGATTTCTGCAAAGCCGCCAGATCCGCGCAAGCGCGCGAACTCACGGTGTTCATAGGCAATGCACTCTTCCATCAACTGGCGGTACACGGCTTCCATCACGTCGGGCTGGCCGCCCTCTTGTGCAGTGCGCTCACGCACGCGACTGACGATGGCTTCGATACGCGCTTCATCGCGCACCTGAGTCACGTCGCCCTTGATACGAGCGGCCTGCGTCATATAGCCAATGCGGGTAACCAGCAGCGGCACCAGCACATCGTCCAGCGCATTCACATTGCGGCGCACATCTTCCATGGTGGTGCAGTGCTGAACAAGATCAATAGAACGGATCACTTCATATCTCCAAAGCATTGGAAATCGCGCATGGCGTCGAATACTGGCAAAGCACTATGCGAGGGACGGCCAGCAAGGGCCGCCCCGCAGCGTGGGCTGCCCCAGCAAAGGCCGTCGTCCCCCTTCAAGGGGGAAGGCGCGCAGCGCCACAGGGGGTGGTCATTTTTCATTCCAGACCTTCCTCAACCAGTTCTGCAGCACGCAGCAAGGCGCGGGCCTTGTGCTCGGTCTCTTTCCATTCCAGCTCGGGCACAGAATCTGCCACCACACCCGCTGCGGCCTGCACATACAGCACGTTGTCTTTGATAACGCCGGTGCGAATCGCAATCGCCAGATCCATATCACCCGCAAAGCTCAGGTAACCGCAGGCGCCGCCGTAGATGCCGCGCTTGGTGGGTTCGAGCTGGTCGATGATTTCCATGGCATGCACCTTGGGCGCCCCCGTCAGCGTACCGGCGGGGAAGGTGGCCTTGAAGACGTCCATGTTCTCCATGCCGTCCTGCAAGATGCCTTCCACATTGCTCACGATGTGCATGACGTGGCTGTAGCGCTCCACGGCAAAGGCTTCGGTCACCTTCACGCTGCCAGTCTTGGCAATGCGGCCAATGTCGTTGCGCGCCAGATCGATCAGCATCACATGCTCGGCACGCTCCTTGGGGTCGGCTACCAGTTCTTTTTCCGTGGCCTTGTCGCTCTCGGGCGTGTTGCCGCGTGGGCGGGTTCCGGCCAGCGGGCGAATCGTCACCTTCTCGCCATCGGGCGTGCTTTCCTGGCGCACCAGAATCTCGGGGCTGGCGCCCACCACATGAAAATCTCCAAAATGGTAGAAGTACATGTAAGGGCTGGGGTTGAGCGAGCGCAGCGCACGGTACAGGCTCAGCGGCGATGCGGTGAAGCGCTTGTGAATGCGCTGGCCCACTTGCACCTGCATGAAGTCGCCCGCAGCAATCAGGTCCTTGGCCTTTTGCACTGCGCTCAGATAGTCCTGCTTGTCAAAGCTGCGCTCTGCAGGGTAGCTCTCACCTGCGCGAATCTGCGGTGCGCTGACGGAGTAGCGCAGTTGATCCTTCAACTGACGCAGACGCTTTTTGGCGCGGGTATAGGCTTCGGCCTCGCCGGGGTTGGCATAGACGATGAGATAGAGCTTGCCCGAGAGGTTATCGATGACGGCGACCTCTTCGCACTGCAGCAGCATGATGTCGGGCGTACCCAGGCTATCGGGCGGGCAGGAGTTTTCGAGTTTCTTCTCGATATAGCGCACCGCGTCGTAGCCAAAGTAGCCCGCCAAGCCACCGCAAAAGCGCGGCAGGCCAGGGGTCAGCGCCACTTTGAAGCGTTTTTGATAGGCCGCGATAAAGTCCAGCGGGTTGCCGCTGGCGGTTTCGACCACGGCCCCATCGGTCACCACTTCGGTCCTGGCTTCGGCACCGAAGCCAGAAGCGCGCACAAAACTGCGAGCGGGCAGGCCGATAAAGCTGTAGCGGCCAAAGCGCTCGCCACCGACCACGGATTCCAGCAAAAAGCTGTACTTGCCGTCGCCATTGGCGTGAGCGAGCTTGAGGTAGAGGGAAAGCGGGGTTTCGAGGTCGGCAAAAGCCTCGATCAGCAAAGGAATGCGGTTAAAGCCTTGGGCCGCAAGCGATTTGAATTCCAGTTCCGTGATCACGGGAGACACTCCGGGAGTCATGGCGCATGGCACACCTGTGAGAGGTTTGGTACAGGTGACGCGAGAGTGCGTGAGAGATGCGCCGGTTCATTCCAGTTGGCCTGAGATATGCAGCAGTGCATACAGGCCGCGGGTGCACGCCGGGCTCGTGCCGGGTGCGTTAGCAGTTCAGTTGGGCAGGCTTACGCCAGGGCCAGGCTCCCCGGTCTCCACAACCTGCATTGAACGTGCGATGAATGAACATGATTCGAACAGTGTAGCGCATACCGCTGCCGCACAAGGCACTGGCGCATTTTTCAGTGCCATTCACCCACCGAGTGCAAAGACTCACATGCTGGGGACAGCCCTTATTGCCATAAATATTTACAAATTTAAACATACACCTCCTTCACGCCTGACAGGTGGAAGTGCCAAGGTCGCCAGCAGAGCGGTCTGGCGAACAACATGAGGAGACATATCCATGCCCAAGCCACACTGGACAACTGCGTTGCTGCTGACCGCTGCGCTTGCCACTTTCGCCACCCATGCCCAGGATCGCCCCGCTGAAGCCACCCAGGTACAAGGCGTGAGCTATGCGCCCACCTTGCAGTTGCAAGGAAAAGCCCTGCAACTGAATGGCGCAGGCACGCGCTACAAGGCGGTGTTCAAGGTCTATACCGCCGGGCTTTATCTGGAAAAGCCCGCGCACAGCCTGCAGGACATTGCCGCACTGCCCGGGCCCAAACGCATCAGCGTCACCATGCTGCGCGACATTGATTCCGCCGAACTGGGCAAGCTGTTTGCGCGTGGCATGGAGGACAACATGGAGCGCGCCGCTTTCTCTAGGCTGGTGCCCGGCGTCATGCGCATGAGCGACATCTTCACCCAGCACAAAAAACTGCTGACTGGCGAGACCTTCACCGTGGACTGGATTCCAGGCCAGGGCACAGTGGTCACCGTCAAAGGCCAGCCACAGGGCGAAGCCTTCAAGGAACCCGAGTTTTTCAACGCCCTGCTGGGAATATGGCTGGGGCCTAAACCCGCCGATCAGCAATTGAGGAAAGCGTTGTTGAGCACAAATTAATACAAAGCGTTTCCTTTAGACTACGGCCCCAATGCCTAGTCTCGCCCACTCTTTCCTGAGCCATCGGCTCCGCTCTCTTCCTCTGCTTCTGGGCTCTGCGTTCTTATTGACGCAGGGTCATGCCCAGTCTTTGCCGCCTGCAAGCGCCCCAGCCGCAGCGCCAGGAATGAAGGCCCCTGAGAAGGTCATTACCGACATCGAAAACTATGGTGCGGCATTTGAGGCGAACTGGTCGCCGATCACCATGCCGACCGGGCAAAAAACAGCGCTGCTGGGCGCCAGCTACATGGTTGCGCTGGATGAGGACTGGGCCATTGGCCCCGCCGCCTATGGTGCGGCACAGGGCCAGTTTGGCGGTTTATTCACCGTAGGCTTCAATGTTCAGAAGCGCTGGCGCCTTGCCAAGGACTGGCATCTGGCGACCAGCCTTTATGCCGGGGCTGGGGGGGGCGTAAGCTCTGACAAAGTCCGCGCAGGCGGTGGACTGATGCTGCGGCCAGAGCTTTCGCTGCGGCGCGAGTTTGGCGACTGGTATGCCGGCGTCGGGGTCTCGCATGTCACCTTCCCGAATGGCAGAGGCAATATCAAAGACACCGGTGTGACATTTACCGTGGGCATGACGGACCGATTTTTGAGCTTTGCACCCAGCAGCTCTGGCTCGCTGGGCCGCACGTCTTACAACACCGGCATCGGATTTGATGAAATCGCGCTAAGCGTAGGCGCCGAAAAGCCGCGCAGCGGCAGCTTTACCCGTAGCGGAGAGCCACTGACCACGCGCAAAAACAAGGCAGGTGCAGACCTGCGCCGCTATTTCGACTCCGGCTCGGCATGGTGGGGCATGGAAGCATCTGGCGCCGCATCTGGCGGTCACGATGGCTACATGGAAATTCTGGGCAATATCGGCAAAGACTGGGGAATCGGCAGCGAACGCCTGCGTCTGGGCGTGCAGGCATCCGCAGGTCTGGGTGGCGGCGGCAACATGGATACCGGCAGCGGCTGGCTGCTGCGCGTAGGCCCCACGCTGCGCTGGATCACCCCTTGGGGACCCACATTGCGTCTGGATGCCGGTTACATGAAGGCCCCCTGGGGGCACTATGACTCTCTGCAGATCCGCGGCTCGCTGGCTGTGCCGCTGGAAAAAGGCTCACGCATCCCCGGAAGCAACAACCCCATGGAACTGGGCCGCATCAGCACCCAGACCTGGTTTCTCAACACGCCACGATTCAACAACTTTGTATTCAAGGACGGCTCCCGCGAAAGCGTGACAGGCCTGGGCCTTGGTATGACGCGCAGCTTTGGCGACACCTGGTACGGCGTGGGCTATGCGGGCAGTGCCGCCTTGGGCAAAGCCGGTGCCTTCTCTTACGGCATGTTTGGCCTGGGCGCACAGACGCCGAAATGGAACGGCATCCGCTTTGGCGCTGAAGCACTGGTGGGTGCAGCAGGCGGTGGTGGTGTTCAGGTGGGCGGCGGTGCCGTCTCTCAGGGTGAGCTGTGGGCCCAATGGGAAGGCGGCAGTCAGGATCGACTGCGCGTGCGCCTGGGTATCGGCCAGTGGAAGTCTTTGGGGGGCGACAAACACAGCACCCCCATGGTCAACGTCAACATTGGCTGGGCTTTCGGCACTCTGGGGCCAGCCAACTGACGCAGGCCCAACCGCTCAATCTGATTGACTCATCCCATTTGCACCCCGGTTGAACTGACAAGTCAGTTGTGCGGTGCCAGCAGATCCCGGTAGTAGCCTGGCAACGCAAACAGCGCGCCATGGGTCTGTGCGTTGTAGTACTGCAGCTCTCGCACCCGGCGCTGCTCAATGCGCTGCGCGGCTTGGGCTGCGGTCAAGGCCTTGGCATCCAGACTGTCAGACGCCACGGCCAGCCCCCAGTACGCGCCGTAGAGCGGGATATACAGGCCGTAGCAGCGCACCACCGCAAACTGTTCGCGCAAGCTGCGTGCAAGCTCTGCCACCTGCGGGGCATGAAAGACGGGGCTACCCAGGTGCAGCACCAGTGCCCCGCCTGGCGCCAGCACCCGTTTCATTCGCGCCAGCGATTCCGGGGCATACAGTGCGCTGGCGGGTGTATCGGGGTCGGTCAAGTCCATGAAGGCCAGGTCAAAGCGCTCATCCGTGCTATCCATCAAGGCCATGCCGTCGCCAATGCAGACTTGCACGCGCGGGTCGTCCAGCGCGCCACGGTGCACGACTTGCAGGTGCTGGCGCGAGAACTGCACCACAGCTTCATCCAGCTCGGCCAGCACCACGCGCTCGATGCTGGGGTGCTTGAGCAACTCTTCCGCTGCGCCGCCATCTCCGCCCCCCAGAATCAAGGCTTTGCGCGGTGATGGGTGGGCCATGGCGGCGGGGTGCACCAGGGCTTCGTGATAGAAGAATTCCTCTTTTTCAGAGGTCATGAAACGGCCGTCGATGCGCAGCACCTTGCCAAATTGCGACGTTTCCAGCAGCTCCAGTTGCTGAAATGGCGTCTGTACCTTCTCGCCAGCGGTGGCGCGATAGCCAAAGCGGCTGTGAGGGGTGAGATGTTCTTGCTCCCAGCCCATTTCCTGCTCAGGCACAGTGTCCAGCGCAGCCTCATGACTCGCTGTTGCCATGCTGATGTCGCCGCGCATCAGCTGCTGGCGCAGCACGCGCTTGGGGGCAAAGGCTTCGATGACGCTCTCCATCAGTTTGCGCGCCTTGCCCGAGTTGTCATCAGAGAAATTGCAGACATAGACGTCGATGGTGACGCTGCCTGTCTCTGGCCAGGTGTGAATGGCCAGGTGCGACTCTGCCAGCAGCACGGTTCCTGTCACCCCGCCAGGCTGGCCCTCATAGGGCGGAAACTTCACCCATGTGTCATCCACCAGAGTCAAACCAGAGGCCGCAGTCTGGTCGCGGCATAGCTGGGCGATGGCGTCGGCGTCGAGCATGTAGCGCTCGTGGCCCGAGCATTGGTACAAGTCAGCGGTCAGGTGCAGTCCGTGCATGTGGCGTGAGTCCCCCTTCGTTCTCTGCCGGGCCTTCAAGGTGATGGGCACCGGCATGGTTCAGACAAAGCAAACGACTCTAGCAAACATGCTTATCCGCACTCATCTCTGCCAGAAATGCGGATAACGCAACACCATCACGCAATAAGTTGAGCCAAGGAATCCAGGTGCGCATTCGCCTTCACCAAGGTGATGGGCTGACCGTGGTTGTAGCCATAGCTCACCAGCACCACAGGGCAGCCTGCGGCATGTGCGGCCTGCGCGTCATTGCTGGAGTCGCCCACCATCAGCGTGCGTGCGGGGTCACTGCCCAGTGCCTTGCAGGTTTCAATCAGCGGCATGGGGTCTGGCTTTTTGCGGGGGAAGGAATCGCCGCCAAACACGCAGTCAAAAAAGCCATCCAGTCCCTTGGCGGTCAGCAGTGGCTGGGCAAATGACAGGGGCTTGTTCGTCAGGCAGGCCATGCGCAGCCCCATGGATTGCAGCTGCTTCAATCCCAGCAGCACACCGGGATAAACATCCGCAAACTGGCCATTGATGGCCAGATAGTGATGCTCATAACGCTGCCAGGCCTGCGGGTACAGCGCGTCGATATCCTGCGCGCCGACATGGGCCAGCACGGAGCGAATCAGGTGCTCGCTGCCTTTGCCCACCATGTTCTCAATGGCCTGCGGCGCGATGGCGGGCAGTTGCAGATCCGCCAGCATGCGGTTCAGGGCCTCGGCGAAATCGCCCAAGGTGTTCACCATGGTTCCGTCCAGGTCAACCATGACGGCATCGATATCCAGAGCTTGGGCGGGTGCAGGCAGATTCAGCTTCATACAACTATCAATTCAATAGCTGCATGCGCTTACCATATTGGGCTTGCAGCCAAAAACAATAAAAAAGCCTGCATGAGGTTCGCATGCAGGCTCGTGGTTTGACCGATCTCAGGCAGCCAGGTTCTTGCGCATGATGTCGATCACTGCCTTGTAATCAGGCTTGCCAAAGATGGCGCTGCCAGCCACAAAGGTGTCGGCACCGGCATCGGCCACGGCGCGGATGTTGGCCTCCTTGATGCCGCCATCCACTTCCAGGCGAATGTCCTTGCCCGATGCCTCAATACGCTTGCGAGCGGCTTCCACCTTGCGCAGCGTGCTATCAATAAAGCTTTGACCGCCGAAGCCAGGGTTGACGCTCATCAAGAGGATCAGGTCAATGTCTTCAATCACCCAGTCCAGCACGTCCAGCGGCATGGCGGGGTTGAAGGTCAGGCCTGCCTTGCAGCCGCGGCTCTTGATGTTCTGGATGCTGCGGTGCACATGCTGCGATGCATCAGGGTGGAAGCTGATGTAGTCCGCACCGGCCTTGGCGAAAGCGGTGGCCAGATCGTCCACGGGCTGCACCATCAGGTGCACGTCGATGGGCACAGGCTTGCCGTCGGGGGTCACGGCATGGGGCTTCAGTGCCTGGCAGATCATGGGGCCGAATGTCAGATTCGGCACGTAATGGTTGTCCATCACGTCAAAGTGGATCCAGTCAGCGCCAGCAGCGATGACATTTCGCACTTCTTCACCCAGACGGGCGAAGTCGGCTGACAGGATGGAGGGGGCAATACGGTAGGTGGGGCTCATGGTGGGCAATTGTCGCAGTTACCATTGCGCCATGCCAAAGAACGAGTTTCTGGTCCAAGTCCAGCCAGCCTACCTGCCCGAGCAATCTGCTCCCTCAGCGGGCGTCTACGTCTTTTCCTACACCATCACCGTGACCAACACGGGCGATGCGCCCGCGCAATTGATTGCGCGGCACTGGATCATCACCAACGAGCTAGGCCATGTCGAAGAGGTCAAAGGCCTGGGCGTGGTGGGCCGCCAGCCGCTGCTGCAGCCCGGCGAATCCTTTGAATACACCAGCGGCAGCCAGCTGCGCACGCCCACAGGCACCATGCAGGGCAGCTACCTCTGCGTGAACCATGAGGGCGAGACCTTCCAGTGCGAAATTCCTCTGTTCGTGCTGCAGATGGATGAAACGGGCAGCGCCATGCCCGCCAGCGAAAAACGCGTTCTGCACTGAAGCCGTGTCGCGCATGAAGAAAACCGCCTCAGACCTTCCGCGCCTGCTGCAGGCGCTGGATCCTCATGCCGATCTGGCCCAGCGCCACCTGTGGCTTATCCATCTGGTGGAATGGATTAGAGCAGCCCAGCCTTCTACCGATCTGGCCGTGCGGCGCGTAGAGGAAATCGTCTCCGCCTTCGAGGCAGACCCCGACGCCCGCCTGCGCCTTTGCCAGTGGTGGCAAAAGCTGCTGGAGACGATTGACATCACCGCCCTGCTGGCCGACTTTGGCTTTGCACCGCGCACCGCCATGGCCAGCGAGGTGGCCGAGCGCCTGCGCTACAAGCTGCTGCCCAGCACGCCTGAGACGGTGGATGCCTCCGAGCTGTTCATGCTGGTCTTTCCCGACCGTTTTGACGCTCGCTGGCTGCATGCACTGGACAGCGCACTCATGGCCCGCATTGCGGCCTTGGTTGCTCCGCCACCAGAAGAAGGCACCAGCTTCTGGGAACGCAATCTGCTGGACGCCATCACTTACTGTTCAGGCCAGATTCTGTCCACCGGCTTCGCGCCTGAGCTGCGCATGCGCATGAGCGACGAGGCGCGCGAAGAAAAGCCTTTTCACGCCCTGATTCACGACGTGGAAAACCTGCGCGTGGAAGTCATGCTGCCGCTGCGCACCACCGATCGGCGCGATGCCGCAGCGGCGCAGCTGCGCGAACGACTGGAAGCCTGCCGCTCTGCCATCTCTTCGGTGTATTCCTATGTCGAAGCCGAAGGCATCTCCGTCGGTCTGATCTTCCGCCTGCGCCAGGTGCGTGCCCGTATTCTGCGCATTCGCCGCCTGCTGGACTGCCTGCTGTCCAACGACCGAGCCTACGAAACGTCCGAGCTGCTGGCCAATCTGGTCGCTGTAGGGCTGGAGCGCCGCAGCGTGCGCGCCCTGCTGTCCACCAATTCCTCGCTGCTGGCCGCCAAGGTGGCCGAGCGCAGCGCTGAAACCGGCGAGCACTACATCACCCGCGACAAGGGCGAATACCGCAACATGATGGCCAAGGCCGCTGGCGGCGGCTTTGTGATGGCCTTCACCACACTGGGCAAGTTTGCGCTGTATGCGCTGGGGCTGTCCGTCTTCTGGTCGGGCCTGGCCGCAGGCATGAACTATGCGATCAGCTTTGTGCTCATCCAGATGCTGCACTTCACCGTGGCGACCAAGCAGCCTGCAATGACGGCCCCCGCCATGGCCGCCAAGCTCAAGGACATCCAGTCCGACAACTCGATTCAGGAGTTTGTCGATGAAGTGGCCCATCTGGTGCGCTCTCAGGTGGCAGCCATTCTGGGCAATGTACTCATCGTTTTCCCAGCCGCCATGGCGCTGACCATGGGCTACGCCGAACTGGTCAAGCACCCTGCGCTCAGCCCCTCGCACGCCACCCAGGTGCTGCAGTCACTGAGTCTGCTGGGCCCATCCGTGCTGTTTGCCGCCTTTACCGGCGTGCTGCTGTTTGCCAGCAGCCTGATTGCAGGCGGTGCGGAAAACTGGTTTGTGCTGCGCAATATCGACTCTGTGATTCGCTACAACCCGCGCATCACCCGGTTTCTGGGCACTCAGCGCGCAGACCGCTGGGCGCGCTTTCTGCGCAAGAACATCTCGGGGCTGGCGTCCAATATTTCGCTGGGCTTCATGCTGGGACTGGTACCGGCTTTCGCCACCTTCTTCGGCCTGGGGCTGGAGGTGCGCCACGTCACCCTGTCCACCGGTCAGCTAGGTGTGGCCGTGCCTTCGCTGGGCTGGGATGTGCTGCACTCCAACCTGCTGTGGTGGGCCGTGGCCATGCTGCCCTTCAACGCCGCGCTGAATGTGGGCGTGAGCTTCTACCTGGCCTTCCGTGTGGCCTTGCGGGCCCACAACGTCAGTGGCGTTGACCGTTCGCGCATCTACAAAGCCATACGCCAGCGCTTCTGGCGCAAGCCGTTCAGCTTCTTCTGGCCATAAATCAGAAGCTGCGTCTATCAGACAGGGTAGATTGCAATACTTCTAGGGCAGACTTTTTCCATAATCTGGAAGTCTGCCCTACCGTATTGCTGCCATGCCCACAGCCCCAAATGCTCTCACACGCCGTCAATGGATGGCCTGTGGCATGACTGCTGCCGCTGCAGGCCTGTGCAGCGCCTGGGCAGCCAGCAGCCCTGCGGCAAAGGTGCAGGCAAAACAGAACAAGCGCTTTCGCGTGCTGATGGTGACCTACCGCGGCACCACCGATGTGGACCACGGCTTTCAGGCCAGCCTTCAAGATGCAGGCCTGAATGTGGAGTTCATACTGCGCGACGTCCAGCAGGATGTATCGCGTGTGGCAGACATCCTCAATGCGCTGCCAGACATTGCCCCCGACCTGATTTACACATGGGGCACCCCCGTCACACTGGCCATGGCTGGCACGGTGGAAAAACCCAATCCGCACCCGGCGCTGCGCAACATCCCCATTGTTTTTGCCCTGGTGGCTGATCCGCAGAAGGCAGGCCTGGTGCACTCGCTGGAAACGCCCGAGCGCAACCTCACCGGAGCCATCCATGTCGTGCCACTGCAGCGGCAGTTGCAGCATATGCGCAGCTACCGGGAATTCGACAAGCTGGGTGTGCTCTACAACCCTGCCGAGGCCAACTCACAGGCCATTGTGCAAAGCCTGCGCCAGTACGGTCAGGAGCATGGAAAGCAGATTCTGGCCCTTGGCGTATCCCCCTCTGCGCAAGAGCTTGAAGCGCAGATTGACCAGCTTCACCACAGCGGTGCGCAATGGCTGTACCTGCCGCCCGACACGTTTTTAGGCACCCTCTACCACCGCATCACACCACAGGCCATGGCGCGCGGGCTGCCGCTGTTTGCCTCGACCGAGCTGGCCATGCGCACCGGCAACGCCCTGACTGGCGTTGTCAGCCGCTACTACTCCGTGGGCCAGCTCGCGGGCGTCAAGGCCTCCGACCTGCTGCTGGGCAATAAAACGGTTCAGCAAACGCCTGTGGAGTCGCTCAAGCGCTTTTCTCTGATGGTCAATATGCAAATGGCGCAGCAGCTGGACATGTTTCCACCGCTGCCGCTGCTCAACTATGCAGAAGTGGTTGCAGGCACCTCCGCAGGAGCGCAGTCATGAACGTTGATACCTCTCTGCGCCCCCATCACCTTGCACAGCGCGAACTGACACCCGAAGACCTGCCCCAGGTGCTGGCCCTGCACCAGCTATGCACACAGGGGCTGAGCGATGACCTCGTTCGCAAAGAGACCATGGCATCGCTGCAAAGCCTGATGCAGCGCGGCCAGTTCATCGGTCTGTTCGACCAGCAGCAGCTCGTCGCCTACGGGGTGCTGCTCAACAACCTGCAGCCCCATGAACGACTGCCCGAGAGCATTGCGCCAGACTCACAGCGCCCGCAGTCACTGCTGTGCGGCATTTCCGTCGCCCCGGCATGGCGGGGGCACGGACTACAGCGGCGGCTGATCATGCAACGCCTGGCCATGGCGCCAGCAGATGCGCTGGTGTTTTCCACTGCCGCACCTGCCAACCGGTACAGCTGGAACAATCTGCTGGAATGCGGCTTTCATGTGCGCGCCATCACCGATCAATATGGCGGCCACACCCGCTTTCTCATGGTGGCCGAGCCCCTGCCTGCCTACGCCCTGTATCCCGACCTGTCCAAAGAGTTCCACGGGCAGGACCTCAAACGTCAGCAGGAAGCGCTGAGCGAGGGCTGGCGCGGTGCCCAGCCCGGGCACACCCCTGAATTCCTGCGCTACGTTCCCACGCGGCGAGGCAAAACTGCATGAGTTCACGCACGCAGATCGCGGCTTTGATGGCGCTGGGCATGGCCTTGCTACTGGCCACCCTTACTGCTTTGTGCTGGCAATTTGCCAACACGCAAAGCGCCCGCCTCGCCAGCGAGCGCAACCACTTTCTGCTGACCAGCCTGCGCCGCACGGCAGAAGACTTTCTGGCCACCGGAATGACGCCCGAGCAGATGCCCGCCATGCAGGATGTGATCGATCGCGAAAAAGCCAGCTTCACCCAGTTGCTGTCCATTGACTTGTTCACGCCATCTGGCCGCATTACCTACAGCACAGACGCCGGAGCGTTCAACGCGCAGGTGCCCGCTGACTGGGTAGAAAAGCTGGCCCAGTCTGGCGCCTGGGAAACGCTAGACCCCTTGCAAGACCAGCTGGGCATGCGCTTTGAAAACAATCTGGGCCGCGCAGCGGGCGGCATTGTTTTGACGCTGCAGCCCCAGGGCAGCAGCCAGTCTCTGGAGCAATGGCGGCAAACCGGCCTGCAACTGCTGCGCTGGATGGCTCTGGCCGCCATCAGTTGCGGCGCAGTGATGGTGCTGGGCCTGCACCAGCTGCGGCGCAGCCTCAGCCCCTATCAGCAGGTTCAAAGCATTCTGACCGGGGCTTTGGCCAGCGATGACGCTCACCCCGTCACTGATCTGCAGCAAAGCGCCGCACAGGCCGACATCACGCTGCACCAGCAAGCGGCGCAAGCCCGTAGCGCACTGCAGCAACTGCAGGATCTGGATCATGGCAGCTGACGCCGTGCCCCACACACCACGCAGCCTGCGCACCAGCCTGGCCATGCGCTGCGCGGCCGTCATGCTGATTGTGGGCATGGTCGCGGCCGCAGCCCTGCTGTGGGCATTGAATCACCACAACCAGCAACTGGCCCAGCAGGGCCAGCAAGCCATTGCCAGATCAGTGGCCCAGACGCTGGCAAGCCAGACGGCTCGGGCCATACGTCTGGGGATTCCGCTGCAGAAGCTGCAGGGCGTGGAAACCTATCTTCAGCAGACCATGGACAGCACGCCGCAACTGGCCTACCTGGCACTGACCGATACCAAGGATCAGCCACTGCAGGCGGTTTCACGCGGCAAGGCACTGCCCTTGATCAAGCTGCCGGTTGTGGTCAGAGGCCAGACCGTGGCCATGATTCATGCAGGCGCTGCCAGCACCAAGACGCAGGGCCTGCTGATGCCCGCGCTGGTCTGCATGGGAGCCGTGCTGCTGATGGCCTTCATGACAGGCTGGTGCATTCATGCCTGGCCCGCCAGCCGCCTGCAGCGCAGGCATGAATTACTGCTCAGCGCGCTGCATCAGGGGCAGACCTTGCCCGTTCAGGAAGGGCAGGCAAGCGATGCGCTGCAAGCCGCCTTGCAGGCACTGGCCATGCGGCAGCAGCGCAATCTGCAAGCACAGCAAGCCGTGGCGGACTACGCCGCCGAGCTTCACGCCGTGGATTTCGATCAAAAAATGCGTCAATCCATTGATGAAATTGCGCAAGCAACTATAAAAAACGGAGCAAATCAATGACTTTGCGGCTGCGCATCATCCTGATCGTGGCTGCGGGGCTGCTGCTGACCTCACTGGCCCTGCTGGGCTCTGGCTGGATTGCGCAGCAGTTGCAGCAAGAGCGCATTGCCCAGCTGGCACAGCAGGCTCAGTCATCCCTCTGGGAGCAAATTCTGGCGGCGGAAGAGCAGGACATGGATGCCGGGCTGGACAAGCTGGCCGCAATGCCTGCCTTTGTCAAAGCAGCGAAAGCTCTGGACAGCAATGCGCTGGACGGAAAGGCGCTGGAAAAAGCCCTGATTGCCCAGAACCTCTACCCCGGCGAAGACCAGCAGATTCAGCTCATCGCCGTGCTGCGCCCCGGGCGCGAGCCGTTCAGCCTGGGTCGCGCCGCCCCGCAGCCGCTGCTGGACAACAGCAGTCTGGAGCAGTTGTTCAGCGGCGAAGTCATCAACGGCCTGCGCCTTGGCAGCGGCAATATTGCAATGGTGATCTCGGCACGCCTGTTGGCGGTCGATGGCGAGCCCGTGGCCATCGTTGCAGGTCGCCATATCGGCGGCGCATTGCATCGTCTAGGGCAGCGCGGTGGCTTGCAGGCCAGCCTGATTGATCTGCGCGGCAGCCTGATAGCCACCACCAACGCCGACCTGTGGCAGCAGATAGAGCCGCGCATAGCACCGCGCCAGAGCCAGTATTTCGAAGCCGATATAGGCCAGCGAATTCACACCGTCACCAGCCACCAGGTACGCGATCTGGCCCAGCATGATGTGGGCTCTCTTGTGACCATCAAGGATCAGACCGAGCAGTCTCAGGCCAGCCGCTTTCTGAACCGCCTGACTGCAGGCGTGGCACTGGCGCTGATTGCCTGCGGGCTGCTGGGCCTGTCCTGGTATCTGCGCCATAGCTTCAAGCCCCTGGAGCAGGCCATTGCCGCCCTGCAGGCACTGGCAACGGGCAACACCGATGTGCTGCTGCACCATGCACGCAATGATGAAATTGGCCGCATTGCCAAGGCCGTCACCAGCTTTCGCAGCAGCGCCCGTGAACTGGCACGCACCCGCAGCCTGCACGACAGAGTGCGCCGCCGTCAGGAACAGCTGATTCACCAGCAACTGCAGCAACTGGCCGACGCCACCGACATGACCAGCCGCGAAGAAGTGCTGCAGCTGCTGCAAAGCGGCAGTGACGCGCAGAGCGCTGGGCCGGGCGAAGACAACCAGTTGCGCCAGTTGGCACTGGTGATGTCCGACCTCACGCGGCGCATCGTCGATCAGCACCAGCGCCTGTCCAGCATGGTGGTGGAACTGCGCGAAGCACTGGTCACCAAAACCCGGCTGGCGGGCCTGCAGCAAGAGCTGCAGATCGCCGCCGAAGTGCAGCGCAGCATCCTGCCCCAGCAAATGCCCGAAGACCCGCGCCTTCAGATGCATTGCCACATCACACCGGCACGCGAGGTGGGAGGCGACTTCTACGACTATTTCATGCTGGACGATGAGCACCTGGGCATGGTGGTGGCCGATGTGTCCGGCAAAGGCATTCCCGCCGCACTGTTCATGGCCATCACGCGCACGCTGCTCAAGTCCACCGCGGCGTTTGTGACGGCCCCCAGCCCCTGTATCCGCAGGCTCAACGACCTGCTGGCGGCTGAGAACGAGCAGATGATGTTTGTCACCGTGTTCTACGGCGTGCTTCACCTGCCCAGCGGCCAGTTGCGCTATGTGAACGCCGGGCACAACCCGCCTTATCTGCTGAGCGCCAGCAACCAGGTTCAGACACTGGCCCGCACCGGTGGTGTTGCCGTGGCGGTGAGCGAAGAGTTTCCCTATCAGGAAGCGGTGCTGCAGCTGCACCCGGGCGACCGCCTGTTCCTGTTTACCGATGGCGTGACCGAGGCCTTCAACGCCGAGCAGCAGGAGTATGGCGACAAGCGGCTTGTCAGCACACTGCAATCGGCCGCCGCACATTGCCAGCAGCCCGAAGAGCTGAACCGCGTGGTGCTGCAAAGCGTGCGTGACTTTGAAGACGGCGCACCACAGGCCGATGACATCACCTGCGTCAGCCTGCGTTACTGCGGTCCGTAACCCCCATCAGCAGGCAATTCCAGCCGCCCATTCGCTGGTATTCAAAGCGCTGCAGATAGTGGCGCATCAGCCGCAGGCCATGCCCGCCAGCTTCCGCCTCATCAAGACTGTCCACCAGCGCGGCAGAGGCCTTGGCCGTGGGGTCAAACGCCTCACCGTTATCGGCAATGCACAGGGCTGGGCCGTCATCCATCAGGCCCAGCGAGAGCCAGATCTGCAGCGGCTCACCAGCAGGCACCATGGCGTGGGTTGCGATATTGGTCAGCGCCTCATCGGCAGACAGGCTGAGCGCAAAGACCTGCTTCATGGCCCATTGCTGCTGTTCGCCCACCGCCTCCAGCCAGGCAAGGATGTCGGCAATGGCTTCGCAGCTTGCAGGCATCTGCCGCTGCTCCAGCAAGTGAAGCGCAGGCCACGGCAATGACGGGTGATGGGGTTGCACCATGGGATGAAATTCAGTGGGCAAAGTGAAGCTGCAGGCCAGAAGGCTGACCCGATTGCGCATCATAGGTACTCACTCTATCCGCAATATGTCGCAGCAGCTGCGAGGAGACCTGGGACAGCGCGGCTTCGAAATCTGCATCATCAGCTTCCAGCAGCTCCTCGGGCGACAAGGCTTTGCTGCTGCCCTTGGCCGCCAGCGGCAGGGCTGCGCCACTGTGCAGCAACTCCAGATCGAAATTGAATTCGTCAAAGCTGCCGCGAATTTCCATGAGCTTGCGACCCGCCGCCTCTATGCCCTCTGCTGCTTCCAGCGCCGCAAGCGCTGCACGCTGCACCACATCACGGCGTGCGCCCCAGGCCGCACCCTGCATTTCTACAAAGCTGGTGATGTCCTGATGCAGATTGCCGCTGCCGCCGGCGGTCAGATCGAGATGCGCCTTGCGCGAGGTTCCCAGGCGAAACAGCAGATTCAGCGCAATGACCAGCAAGCCCGCCACCACCAGTGCGTTGCCAAACAGCGAACGCCAGTAGGCAGGCACCGAATTCATCATCTGCGGCATGGCCATGACGGCAATGCCCGCACTCATGGCCAGGCCCACGGCAAAGGTGGAGCGGCTATCCATGGCGCGTGAGGCAATCAGCTCCATGCCCGCGACGATCAGAAACGCCGAGGCATACAGCTCCACCGCGCCCAGCACGGGCACGGGTATCTGCATCAGGCTGACGGTGATCTTGGGCACAAATGCGGCCAGCGCCAGCACCACTGCAGTCACCAGACCGATGATGCGCGACGTGGCATGGGTTGCATGGGCCAGCGCGATATTGGTGGAGCAAGTGCAGGTCGGAAACCCGCCAAACATGCCTGCCACAAAATCGCCCAGCGCATGGGCACGCATGCCGCCCGATACGGCGGGCATATTGATGCGGCGCCAGTCAGCGTCTTCCAGCTTGTCCATCATGCTGACGTTGCCCAGCGTGTCCAGCTGGGTCAGCATGGCAATCAGGCCAATGGCCACCAGCGTACCCACATCCCCCTGAAAGCTGGGCATATGCAGCGCGGGCAGTTGCAGCCAGGCGGCCGCGCCTATGGCCTGCGCCCCTTGAAGCTGGCCCAGCCATGCAGACACCAGCAAACCCGCAGCAATACCCAGCAGCAAGGCCATCAGGCTCAAGCGCTTGCCACCCCAGACCGAGGCAACCACGATGGTCAGCAGGGTGCAGGCCGCCACCGCCGCGCTTTCACCATGGATCTGCCACTGCGCATTCAGCCCCAGCGAATGGCGCACCGCGCTCTCCACCAGCGCCAGCCCACCCATGGCCACCACCACACCCACCACGATGGTGGGAAACACCGAACGCATTCGCGTGACCAGCGGCGCCAGCCCCAGCGTAATGGCGCAATACACCAGCGCAATCAAGGGCATTCCGCCAGGCCCGAAAGCTGCCAGCGTGGTCGCCACAAAGGAAATGACAAAGGGGTTGGGTACATGGGATAGCAGAAACCCGCTACCCCAGCGCCCGCCCCAGGCCTGCAGTGCCGTGCAGATCGCCATGCCAATCAGGGTCATGGCCAGCATGCTCTGCGTCCCCTCGGCATCCAGCCCCGCAGCCCGTGTGGCAACCAGTACATAGGACAGAAAGGCAATCGCCGTGGCACTGTGCTGCGCAGCCAGCAGCAGCAATGTGCCCAGCGGCGGGCGCTCGTCAGCCCCATAGATCAGCGCAGGGGAACGTCGTCGAACCACGGAAGGAGGAAAACGAAGAGTGGGCATAACTACAATGCAGCTGAAGTGCCCTGCAATGACATAAGCATTCACTGCGGGCCTGTTATTCTCGAAAAGTTCGTCCAGATTTCATCACAAGTGCTCTCTATGACTATTGCAATCGAGCCCTCAGAAAAAGCCCAGATCATCAGCCTGCAAGGCCAGGTGAACAGCTCCAACGCGGCCACGGTCGAAAGCGAAGTGCTTGCCGTAGTTCAGGGCGGCGCCAAAAACGTCCTGCTCAATATGACGGAGCTGAGCTACATCTCCAGCGCAGGCCTGCGCGTGGTGCTGGTGCTGGCCAAGCGCCTGAAGCAGGCTGGCGGCAAGCTGGTCATCTACGGCATGCAGCCCCATGTGCGCGAAGTGTTCGACATCAGCGGCTTTCTGGCCATCCTGAACGTTGCCGCCAGCCGCAGCGAGGCGCTGGAACAGTTTTAACCACGGTCGCGCTGTAGCGGCCCATAGCGCCGCCCTGTGTGCGGCCAGTGATCTTCATGGGTGAATTTGATCTGATCCGCCGCTATTTCCAGCGGCCTGTGCAACGCGCTGCGCTGGGCGTGGGCGACGACTGCGCACTGCTGGCCCCGGCACCCGGCATGCAGCTGGCCATCTCCAGCGACATGCTGGTGGAAGGCCGCCACTTCTTTCCCGACGTCAACCCGCGTCTGCTGGGCCACAAGGCTCTGGCTGTCAACCTCAGCGATCTGGCCGCCAGCGGCGCCAGGCCCCTGGCCTTCACACTGGCCCTGTCGCTGCCGCGTGCCGATGAAGCCTGGATCAGCGAATTTGCGCAGGGCATGTTCGCCCTTGCTGATGCGCATGAATGCGAGCTGATCGGTGGCGACACCACGGGCGGCCCTCTCAATATCTGCATCACCGTGTTTGGCGAAGTGCCTGCCGGACAAGCCCTGCTGCGTAGCGGTGCACGCGCAGGCGATGAAATCTGGGTCAGTGGTCAGCTGGGCGATGCGCGCCTGGCGCTGGAAGCTATGCTGGGCCATGTGTCACTGCCCGCCGACTTGCTGCGGCAAACACGCCAGCGGCTGGAAGCCCCCTCCCCGCGTGTGGCACTGGGCCTGGCCCTGCGCGGCATTGCCAGCAGCGCACTGGATGTAAGCGATGGTCTGCTGGGCGACCTGGGCCATATTCTGGAGCTGTCTCATGCAGGCGCCACGGTGGACAGCCGCCTTACTATGCCTTTGATAGCTGCCAGTGCATATCCATCAAGCGCTGCATGGCAGTTAGATGCAAAACTCCAGCAGCTGTGCACGCTGGCGGGCGGCGATGATTACGAGCTGTGCTTTACCGCACCCGCCGCACGTCATGCCGATGTGCTGGCCGCCGCTCTGGCCAGCCACACACCTGTGCACTGCATTGGCCGCATCGATGCACAGCCAGGCCTGCGCGTGCTGGGGCCCGATGGTGCGCTGATGCCCAACGACTGGAAGTCTTTCGACCACTTCGGCGCCTGACCCCCCGCACAGAGGCAGCCAGGCGACTGGGTTAAGCTCAAACTCTGTTCACCAGAGACGAAAGCTGCCCACCATGCACCCTCGCCGCCTTCTGCCTGCACACTGCACCCCACTGCTGCTGGCCAGTCTTGCTGCAGCACTGCCAGCGCTGGCAGCGGCAGACAGCACCCGCCTCAGCGTCTCGGGCAGCCGCGCTCCCATCACGGAAGTGACGCTTTACCCCGGCATTGCCGCCGTGCAGCGCGAAGCGCGCATTGAAGCCCAGACGCGCCAGCTCAGCTTTGAATGCCTGCCTGCCAGCGTGGATGCGCAAAGCCTGCAGATCACCAGCGACGAAGGCGTGCGCATCGGTGAAATCAAAACACTGATGCAGGCCCGCCACATGGCCAAAGACTGCGCCAGCCCGCTGCATCAGCAGATACGCACACTGGAAGACCAGCTGGCCGCCATCGAAGCCGAAGAAAACGCCGCCAAGCTGGTGGGCGAGTTTCTGCAAGGCGTCAGCAAACCGGGCGATGAAGCCAGAATCAGCGCCGCGCAGATTGCCAGCACCAGTCAGGCCCTGCGCCAAAGCAGCCGCGACAACAGCGTGCGCACCCACCAGATTCAGCGCCAGAAGCAAGACCTGCTGACCCAGCTGCAGCCCCTGCGCGAGGACCGCGACCGCACAGGAGCGCAGCAGGCGCAGGTGATGAAAGTCACCGTTCAGCTGGCCAGCGCACGCGCGGCCAATGTGCGGCTGAGCTACCAGGTGCGCGGCCCCAGTTGGCAGCCCAGCTACCGCGCCCAGCTGAGCACCGTCAAAAGCCAGGTGCAGCTGGAACGTCAGGCCCTGGTCGTGCAAGCCAGTGGCGAGGACTGGAGCAATGTAAGCCTGCGCCTGTCCACAGGCCAGCCCACCCGCAGCACACAGGGCGCACTGCCACGCCCATGGGTGGTCGATGTTGTCCAGCCCCACCCGCCCATGGCGCCCGCCCCCGCACCTCTGGCTCGCGCAAGCAGAACTGTTGAAAAAAAGATGAACGCGGAGATTGCCATGGCCCCCGCGCTACCGGAACTGGATGTCTCCAGCATCGATACCGCCTACGCCACGCAGTTTGTCGTGCCCTACAAGATCACCGTGCCCTCCAGTTCGGAGCGCATCACCCTGTCACTGGGTCAGGAGCGGCTGGGCACCAGCCTGCTCACCCGCACAGCCCCCGCCATGGAAGAGGCTGCCTATCTGATTGCCACGCTGCAAGCGCCGCCCGGCATCTGGCCCGCAGGCCCGGTCACGCTGTTTCGCGATGACGCACTGGTTGGCACCGGGCGGCTGGACTTTGGCAATGCACAGGCGCTGGCCCAGGGCCTGTCTTTTGGCCGCGATGACAAGGTCGTTGTGCGCCGCCTGCCTGCACAAAACAACACTGGCAGCAGCGGCTGGGCCAGCAGCAAGACGGAGCGCACCATCGTGCGCAGCTACGCCGTGGAAAACCGCCATGACAGCGCCATTGCCCTGCAGGTGCTGGATGCATCGCCCACCTCCAGCAACGAGCAGATCAAGGTGCAATCGCAGTTCAGCCCCACGCCCAGCACCACCCGCTGGAATGCGCAAAACGGCATGATCGCCTGGGAGCAAAACCTGGGCGCAGGCGCCACCGCACAATTCCAGGCCACGCACCAGATTCGCTTCCCGGAAAACCTGCCCATTCAGGGGCTGCAGTAAACCGCCACGCGTATCATTGAGCCATGACGGATTCGGAACAAAACAACGCTGTAGCGCTTGAAAATAAAGCGCTTTCAGCTATCAATAACAAAGCAAAAGGCACCGCAGCGGCGGGCAGCATCGCCCACCCCAGCGTGAAATTCATGCTGCAGCACCCCGCGCACATGATTGCACTGGGCTTTGGCTCGGGCCTGCCTCGCATTGCGCCCGGCACCGTGGGCACACTCTGGGCCTGGCTGGCCTTTCTGGTGCTGCAGCTGTGGCTGGATAAAACGCAGATCGGCTGGCTCATCGCTGCCAGCATTCCCATAGGCTGGTGGGCCTGCACCGTCACCGCCCAGCACATGCGCGTGGCCGACCCCGGCCACATCGTCTGGGATGAAGTCGTTGCCATGTGGATCATTCTGTGGCTGTGCATGCCCATGGGCTTCTGGGGCCAGTTGGTGTGCTTTGCGCTGTTTCGCTTCTTCGACGCAGCCAAGCCCCAGCCCATCAAATGGGCCGACCAGTTATTCAAAGGCTTTGGCCCGCGCGGCGGCTGGGGCATCATGTGGGATGACCTGGTGGCGGCCTTCTGCTCGCTGATGGTGATCGCGCTGTATAAGCATTTTGTAACCCCCTGAGTCGCTTCGCGCCTTCCCCCAAGGGGGGACGACGGCCTCGCTGCGAGGCGGCTCTTGCTCGCCGCCTCTGACCTCACACACGCGACGATGCACACGCTGCAAGGAACACCCATGATGTCCACAGAGCCGCACAACATTGAAGAACTGGTCAAACAACTGGCGGCCAAGCTGATGGAAAAAGGCTGGATGCTGGCCACCGCCGAAAGCTGCACCGGCGGCATGATCGCCGCAGCCTGCACTGATCTGGCAGGCTCCAGCCAATGGTTTGACCGCGGCTTTGTAACCTACTCCAACGAAGCCAAAACCGAAATGCTGGGCGTGCCCGCTGAGTTAATTGCCAAGCACGGCGCCGTCAGCGAAGAAGTCGTGCGCGCCATGGCCGAAGGCGCGATTCGCCACTCACGCGCTCAGGTCAGCATTGCGGTGACGGGGATTGCCGGGCCTGGGGGCGGATCGAAGGAAAAGCCTGTGGGGACGGTTTGGGTGGGGTGGTGTGTGGATGGCAACACCCTCACCAACTGTCTGCACCTGGATGGAGGGCGAGCAACCATACGCACAAGCACCCTGACCAACGCTTTGCAATATTTGCTGCATCGCATCTAAGCGATGCACAGCCTCAGAACACCAGTTCTGGATGAACCCCACAGGTCATCCTTGCACCCACTTCCGTCTGTGCCAGGTCAATGCCCAGGGCTTTGAGCAACACATTGATCAGTGGGTCCAGCAACGGCGACAGCAACCCTTGAATAATGCCCTGCACCAGGGCCAGCAGGCTGCCAAGAATGCCCTTGATCGCGTTGAAAAGCGCCTGAAGTCCACCCGGGCTTGCACGAGGATCCGGTGACAGCGTCTGCAGTGCATTCAGACTGTTCACCGTATCCGAAAGACTTCCAATAATGTTCTGGGCCGACATGGCTTGCCACAGCGGATCCTCATCCAGTCTAGGAGGATTGGAGAACGTAAATTGAGGATTGGTATTAGCAGCCACAGGCGTATTCACCAGAACCCCGAGACCTCCAAAATACTGCGGCGTGCGCTTGCCAAAGCCATCGCACCCAATGCAATCGAGCCGCAATATCGGCAATGGTGACATTTGAACCGGCGCCCTGGTTCCAAAAGCCTGAGCCTTGGCTGCAGCCAGCGAATCACCTAGTCGCCCCAGCCGAATATCAGCAAGCGCAGTGCGCGTGTTGGTGACCAGTTTCTTGCTCCCCGTGTTGCAATCGTAGTCCGTGACATAAGACTGCCCTCCACCAACATCCAGACTCAAGTCAATTCTGGTTGGCGATGGAAGAATCGTCATGTCGGCATAGCCATCCACATTGCCCAGCAGCACATTGAGCAACGCAATCGCAGGAGACAGCGGCTTCAGCAAAGCATCCACCGTCTGGAATAGCCCGCCAAGAACAGGGGCCTCAATCGACACCAGAACCCGCACCTGCGCTGTACGCACATAGATGCGATTGGGCCCCAAGGGGTCAATCTTTGCCAGTTGCGGATCACCCACGGCAGATAGCTGAGGAGGCTCAATGACCTTGAGAAACACATTCAGGTTCACCAGCCCTGGAATAGGCACAGCAACAGCCCCCGCCAGCGCACTATTGCCATTGCCGACCTGAATCGCGCCCTGCACCAGGTCAAAGACATTCAGGCCAAGGTCTAATGCCGACGAATCCAGCCCAGTCTGCAAATTCAGAAGCTGAGACAGCTTGAGCGTCAAGGCGGGAACACCTAAAGCCGCTGTCACCAACTGATTCAACGCCTGCACCGCCACATTGGCAGTGTTGCCGCCTTGCTGAACAGCATCAACCATCGCCTGCAGCAATACGCCCACCGAGACATCGGCATTCACCAGTTGGTCGTAATTACCCACATTGACGCCCACACGGGGAGCCAGAAAATCCAGGAACTGCAGCAGATTGATCTGCGTGTTCACCAACCCGTTCCAGCCCACCGCGTCAAGGCTGAGGTTCGAGCCAAGCAAGCCTCCCAGAACAGCATTGAGAATGGGAGAGTTTTTCGAATCCACCTTGAGCAGCGTTGTGCGAATGGACAGCGCTGCCGCAGGCTGAGGACGCCATGCAACCGCTTGGGCCTCCACCGTTCTGGAGGAATTGCCAGAGGTCTGCCACACAAAAAGAAATGGGACTGCACGCGTCATCCGCACCCGGCTTGCATTGAAAGGGTCTTGGCCCGCTACAAACATATCGCTGGCGGTAGTGCCTGCACGAGACTTGCTCCAGTTACCGCATTCCGCATTCACTTCACTGGTCAGGGCCCCATTGCGCACTGCATTCTGCTGAGCACTCGGGCCGCACTCCTGCCGCGTTGTAACGGAAGCCCCCGCCAGCGCCGCCAAATCCGCGATCTTCTGCAATTCCCGCTTTTGCCAGAACACATTGCCAATATCAATGGTGGCCAGGCAAATCACCGCCACCATCAGCCATAGCGCGCCCAGCGTCGCCACAGAGCCGGACTGGCGATGGATGCGTTTGCGGCTCAAGCCCTTTGCAAAAGACTGCATGCAGATACACCTTCAGACAGCGACTGTGGCGCTTTAGCGGCCACCGCCGGATTTGTTGCCGACCTGCGTTTCCGAGCTTTCGGGAATCTTGTGGGTGAAGCTTTCCAAGTAGCGCTGATAGGTGCGCTGCGCCACGTCGCTGGTCACGGGGTAGTTGTTGCGCGATGCGTACTGGCCGCTGGCCTGCAGCGCCAGCAGGTAGCTGGTGGCATCACCCACGCGGTTGGTGGCGGGCGGGTTGAGCGTGGCTTGCGTTGGCGCGGGCGTCTGCGTGACTGCGGCGGAAGCTGGTGCGGTAGCGGGTGCAGGCGTTGCGGCAGTGCCTTGGGGCACTGAAACATTGGTGACCTTGCCGCTTGCGCCCGCATTGCTTGCGGGGCTGCTGCTCTGTGCCACCGCGGCAGTGCTCAGCACCAGCATCATGATGACGGCCATCATTGCCTTGGTTTGCGTGGCGGTGGAAATTCGGGTGTTTTTCATAAAAATTCCTTGAGGTTCACGCAAGCAGATCAGGGCCAGACACGCTCTGAGGCCGTGGCTTTGAATGCGGTGGCAGGTTTGCTGTCTTCCACATCCGGGGTTTCAAAAAACAGGCCGCCAGCAGCGGCAGATCGCGGCAGCATGGCTTGCACCTGCTTGTTGCCTGCTGCGGCCCCTACCTGGCGTACCGCAGCGGGGCTTGCGACAGCCATCACGACAGCCCCCTCCTGCAGAGAGCGCGCAGGCCCTGTGGGCTGGCGTGGCACTGCAGCAGGAGGCGCGGGTTCTACGCGCTGCACGGGAACGGCCTGCACCGGTGCGGGCTGAACTCGCTCCACAGGCTCCTGCTTCACAACAACGGCTTTACGCGCTGGTGCAACTGGTGCGGGCTCTGCCGCCTTGGCTGCGGAAGCCATTGGCATCGTTTCCAGCGGCACCTGCTTTGCTACAGATACAGGAGCTTCTTGCGTAAGCTGAATACTGGGTTGAGGCAGCTTATTCTGCAAATCAGGCTGAGGTTTCCCGGCCTCTGCCCTTGGCACAGCTCGCGGCTGAACGGAGGCCACAGCCGGGGCCGTCAATGAGGGCTGCGGGGCTTCGACAACCGCAACCGCAGCGGGCGCCGGTGCAACAGGCGCCGCATAGGCATAGCTGGAAGAAACGCTGGGGGCGAACTGCCCAGGAAAACGCGGGCGGGCAGAGTCAAAGCTGCTGCCAGACACCATCCACTGACCGCCACCGGCTGCCCTCTCCACATTCTGCGGCAGCGCAGGCGGCGACAAAGTGACGGGCTGCGGAAGTGGCGCTGCGACGGCGACTTCTGCTGCAGGTTTTGGCGCAGATTCAGCGACGAGCGCTGCAACAGGTGTTGCTGCAGATGCCTGCACCGCAGCAAGGGCTGGCGCCTTGGCCACCTCAGGCTCTGGCGCGGGCTTTTGAGCTGCGGGGGCTGGCTTTGCAGGCTCAGGCTCTGCCTGCGCAGCAGGGGTTTCCGCCTTGGCCACTGATGCCTGAGGCGCTGCACTGGCACGAGACACGTTCACCACCTTGCCCGTGGCCTGGGGGGCCGGCTCGGCAGCCGCCTGCCTCGATTTTTGCTGCCACTGCGCGGCCTGCTCTCTGATGGCCTGCTGGGTCTGGGCATCCATCTTGCGCTGACGCATGAAATTCTCGGCCTCCGCACTCTGGCCGCTGACCATCATGAACAGGCCCAGATTCACATTGGCCTGTGCATCTTCAGGATTGAGCTGTGCCGCCTGCATCAATGGAAGGCGCGCCGCATTGAGGTCACCTGCACGCAGATAGGCATAGCCCAGATCGCTGAGCAGCCGTGGATCTACAGGGTTGGAGACACGGGCCTGCTCCATCTGCTGCGCGGCTCTGGGAAAGTCACCCAGCTCTGCCGCCACACGGCCCAGCCCATAACGTGCAGCGCCATCCTTGGCACTGCCCAGAAGCCCCTGATAAATGGGCACTGCCGCATTGAGCTGGCCGACCTGGCGCAGCGCATCCGCACGCAGCAGGCGCGAATCGCTGGAGGCGCCCCATTGCTTGTCCAGCGCATCGAGGTGAGCGATGGAGGCGTACCACAGCGACTTGCTCTGCATCTGGCGCACCAGCGCCAGATAGGTTTCCTGAGTGTTGACGACGGGGTCTTTTTCCAGCGGCATTTCCGCAGCAGCCTTGGCCGCTGGCGACAGCACTGGCTGGTTCTGTCCCATCAATGAACCCATGCCGGAGCAACCCGAAAGCATGGAGACGGCCAATGCGGCCAGCGGCAGCATGCGAGATGGCTTGTTTTTCATTTTGTCATCGCTCCCAACGCGCGGATCACGGCCAGAAAGCCGGGCCCCGCCGTAATGATGATCAGGGCTGGAAGCAGGGTCACCACCATGACGCCTGTCATCTTCACCGAGATCTTCCCTATCAGCTCTTTCATCTTGGCCTTGCGCTGTTCACGCAGGCGCTCGCCAAACACGCGCAAAGGCTCCTGCACGGCGCCACCGTATTTGTCGATCTGCGTCATCAGAGAGGTCAGTGCAACCAGGTTTTCGTTCTGATAGATCTCGCTCATGCGACCAAACGAGCGCTCCCGCGTGCCGCCCCGGCTGTATTGCAGATTGGCCAGCTGAATCTCCCGCGAAAGCACGGGCATGACGTTGCCAAAATCCTGACCAATCACCTGCAGCGTCTGATCCAGACTCATGCCGGTGCCCTGCAGCAGGCCCAGCAGGTCAATCAGCAAAGGCAGCTCCTTGGCCACGCTGGCACGGCGACGCGAAGCCACGCTGCGCAGCACCCATTTGGGCAGCAAAAAGCCAATCGTGAATGCTGCAAACAGCCACAGCAAAAACTGTTTGCTGCCGGAAAAAACCATTGCGGCCAGCACAGGCAACACCAGCGCACACACACAGCGGGCCACCAGGTATTGCAGCTGCGCACGCGGGGTTCCCCAGCCGCATTTGCCCAGCAAGGCACGGTCTTCATCAGCCACCAGTGCTTTGCCGAATGAGGTGTTCAGCCAGTGCACAGGTGCTTCTTCTTCCCCGCTGAAACTGCGCAGCAAATCCACGGGCTTGATGGGTGCAGGGCGGTTTGCAGCCCCTGCCTGACCTGCGCCAGCGCGATCCAGCGCAGACTGCAGCACCTGGCTGCTGCGCTCGCGGCGCTGGTGCGCATAGGCAATGATGCCGGCAGCAATCAGCGCTGCCAGTGCCAGCAGAGCCACGCTGATGAGCAATAGAAGGCGTGAGGTATCCATTACTCAGCCCCCTCATCGAGTTTCGACATGCGGTACAGCAGCACCACGCCCACCATCTGCAGCGCGGCAGCGGCCCAGATGATGTTGCGCCCGCTGGGGTCTTCCCACATGCGCAAAAAGTATCCTGCGTTGAACGAGATGATGAGGCCGCACACCGCGATGGGCAGCAGACTTAGCACCCAGGCCGACATGCGTGTTTCCGCCGTCATGGCAGACAGATCCTGCTCGGCCTGCTCACGGTCGCGCATGAAGTTGGCGACGCGCTCCATCAGCACATCCACACGCCCGCCATAGCGCACGCTGATGCGCAGAATGGCCGCCAGCAGATGCAGCTCATCCAGCCGCGTCTGCTTGGCCACGTGGGCTACGGCGTTTTCCAGATCCATGCCTGCGCGGGTCAGGCTGGCAGCGCGCTCCATCACCGGTTGCAGCGGCGCCTTGCTGCTGGCCGCAGCCAGCTGAAACGCAGCCTGCACCGCATTACCCAGCGTGACCAGGCGCACCATATTGTCCAGAAAGCCTGGCAACTGGCGCGAGAGCTGGCGGCGATATTTCTGCGCCCGTGTCATCAGCAAAAAGAAGAAAGCAATGCTCAGCACCACCACGGCTGCGCTGGCGGCCAGCCAGCCAGCGGTGAAGCCTACCACCAGAAACACCAGCGCAATCGCACCCAGCCCGCCATAGAACAGCTTGTCGCTGACCGTACCGACCAGGAACGCTGGCACGGGCAAGCCCGCTTTTTTCCCTTCAGAAAGCAGCGCATCGGCCACCGAGGTATCAAAGGCAGATCCAGCGGGGTCGCGCACATTGAAGCCTGCTGCCGCCGCAGCGCTTTTTTCCAGGCTTTGCTGCAAGTGGTCGGCCATCTTGCGCGTTTGCTGCTGCTTTCCAGCAAACACCCACAGGGCCACAGCGCCCGCTGCCAGCAGCAGGGCCAGGCTCAGCATCAGAAATGCGTTGCTAGCCATGGCGAGCCCCCGCAGGGCCGCCCGCGTGCTGCAACACCGAGCGAAAGCGTGCCAGCTTGGGGGTGTGCGGCGTGATGCCCATGGTGCTCCAGCGCTCCAGGTCTTCCCCGTTGGGCTGCGGCAGCAACTCGTGGCGATACAGCTCCTGCGTGGCAATCACGCTGTCGATGATGCCGGTGACTTCCGTAATCGATGTGATGCGCCGCTTGCCATTGGGCAGGCGGCTGATCTGCACGATAAAGTCCAGCGCATTGGCGATCTGGCGGCGCAGGCTGACTTCGCTGCCTTGAAAGCCTGCAAAGCCCGCCAGCATCTCCATACGGTGCAGGCATTCGCGGGCCGAGCTGGCGTGAATCGTGGCCATCGAACCATCGTGGCCGGTGTTCATGGCCTGCAACATTTCCAGCACTTCTGCGCCACGCACTTCCCCCACAACAATGCGGTCCGGGCGCATGCGCAGGCTGTTGCGCAGCAGGTCACGAATGGAAACCACACCCGCGCCTTCAAAGCCACCGGGGCGGCTTTCCATGCGCACCACATGGGGGTGCGGCAGGGTCAGCTCAGCCGTGTCTTCAATCGTGACCACGCGCTCATTGGGCGGGATGAATCCCGCAATGGCGTTGAGCATGGAAGTCTTGCCGCAGCTGGTGCCGCCGCTAATGAGGATATTGCAGCGCTCACGCACCGCCAGCTCCAGCAAGCGGGCCATGCCCTCGTCCATGGTGCCGAACTCGACCAGGTCCTGCACGCGCAGCGGGTCATTGCGGAACTTGCGGATGGACACTGCCGGGCCATCCAGTGACAGCGGCTCAATCACCACATTGATACGGCCCCCATCGGGCAGACGCGCATCCACCATGGGCGTGGATTCGTCCAGCCGACGCCCCAACGGCGAGATGATGCGACGCACGATGCGCAGCACATGGGCGTTGTCGGTGAAGTGCATGGTCTCCTGCTGCAGCACCCCCTTGCGCGAGACAAATACACGCTGATAGCCGTTGATCAGAATGTCTTCTACTTCGGGGTCGGCCATCAGGTCATCCAGCGGTCCCAGTCCCGACAGCTCCTTGTTCAGCGCCTGTGCAATCCACTGCACTTCCTCGTCATTGACGGGAAAGCGCTGCTGGCGCACAAACTGCTCCAGCTCCTGCTGCACAAACTGGCGCACACGCCCTGCAGACCACTTGGCAAAGATGGAGCCCAACTCTTCCACGCGTGTGAGCAAATGCTCGTGCGCTACGTTTTTGATGAGCAGCAGCTGCTTGGAATCAGAAAAATCGTTGCTCTTCTCGGCAAAAACAATATCCATGCTCATTCGCCTCTCCTCAGGCGCTTGGCCCACTGACTCAGAATTCCAGGTGCCGGGGCTGCAGGGGCCGGGCCCGCCATGGGCTCGCCCAGCAATGCACGCGCCATGGTGCGCACCGATGTAACGTAGGGGTCTCCGCGCAAGGTCTGCGACAGCAGCTGCCCTGAGCTGGCCGCCGCAAGCAGCGCTGTGCCGCGGTCTGGCACCACATGCAAAAGCTCCAGCCCCAGACGTTGCGCCACTTCCTTGGCTGGCAAACCCGCCTGAGCGTTGAAGCGGTTGAGCACCAGCTTGAGCGAGCTGCGCTCAATGCCTTTGGACTCCAGCTCGCGAATCATCTGAGCGGTAGAAACAATGCCGCCCAGTGACTGATCGCACACCACCCACGCCTGGCCACATTCACGCAGCACCGGCGCCAGAAAATCCGCCTGCACCATGCCGCCCAGATCAATGACCTGGGCCTTGAGCAAAGCCTTGAAAGTACGAATCACATTGGCCGCCGCCGTAGGGCTGACTTCCCGCAGCAGGCTCAGATCAGCGGGCCAGGCCAATGCCGCCGCGCCTGTGAAGTGCTTTTCCACCGCCGAGTCCAGCAGCGTTGCATCCAGACGGCGCAAGTTCTGAACCGCATCCACAAAGCTATAGCTGCCCGCGACGTCCAGATACAGCAGCCCATCGCGGGCTGGCAGCCCAAGATCGAGCAGCGCCGCATGTGCAGCCTCTTCAGGCGGCAGTTGGCTCGCACCGGCCTTGCGCGCAACCTGATGGCGACGCACCGCACCGCGTACATCATGGGCCTGCATCTCCTGCAGCATGACGGCCAGATGCACTGCCAGCGTTGTCACCCCCATACCCACGCGCCCGCCCAGCAAGGGGATGGCAACGCTGGTGTCTTCCACAGAAACAGCCGCAGGCACTGGTGCGGCAGCAGGTGCTGCTGGGGCATACAACTGCCGCTTGAACGCAGTGCGTGCATCGGCTTCGCTGGCATCCCAGTTCACAAATTCCGTCACCCCGCAGCGCAAGGCGGCGAGCATGGATGCGGCGTCCACCGCAGAGCCAGCGCCCATCAGCACAACGCCGGGCCAGCCGCTACGCAGATCGGCCGCCAGCAGCGCCGCTGCCTCTGTCGCAGGTGCAGAGAAATCCACCATCACCACGCCCAGACCAGACTCCGAGAGATGCGGCTCCAGGTGCAGCATGTCGAGAGCAACGGGGACTACTTCAGCTTCATCGCCCAAAGCACCTGCCAGCCAGAAGGCATGGGCCGATGACTGGGTCAGCAGCAGAACGCGCACAGATCCGCCAGAGCTATCCGTCTGTGCAGCTTTCAGATGAGAAGAATCCATGCGCATGGTCATACCTCATGGCCTTTCTCAACGCGAGAATCCTGGTGCCACGCTGCGGGACAAACCACCCGCCAGCCACGGCCCCCAGACAGTGCCGTTGCGCTGTTCTGTACGGCCTGGCAGCAAGGGTTCCACATCCACATCACGCGCCAGCGGTTTGACCAAGCGGGGCGTGACAACGATGGCAATTTCCTTTTCTTTCTGGCTGTATTCCTGCTGCTTGAACAGCACGCCCAGAATCGGGATATCGCCCAGCAGCGGTACCTTGTTCGTGTTGGAAGATGTTGTGCGGCTCACCAGCCCACCAATCACAAAGCTCTCGCCGTCACCCAGCTCTACCGTCGTATCAGCGCGGCGCGTAGAAATAGATGGCACGGATGCGCCATTGAGCGTCAGTACATTGGCATAGTCCAGCTCGCTGGCCTCAGGCGCAACCTTCAGCACAATGCGGTCGTTTGACAGCACCGTCGGCGAAACAGTCAAGCCAATACCGTATGGCTTGTACTGAATCGCCACCATGCCTGTACCTGCAGGCACAGGAACAGGCACTTCGCCCCCCGACAGGAAGTTGGCGCTCTGCCCGGACAGTGCCACCAGCGTAGGGGCAGCCAGCACGCGCGCCAGACCGTTGCCTTCCAGCATGCCCAGATTGAGACCAATGCCCGCTTTGTCAAACTGCATCAGCAGATTGAACGCCGCACTCATGGGTGACGTCGTTGCATTAGCGCCGAAGCCGCCACTGGTAGTGGTAGTTGTGCCGGTGCTGGAGTTGGAGCTGCTATCAACCTTGTAAGCGCCCTTGCTCAAAATTCCAAAGCTAAAGCCGTGACTGTTGGCAGCCGTGCTGAACAGGTTGATGCCAACGTTTTTCATCAGCGTCTTGTTGAACTCCACCACCTTCACATCAACCTGCACCACATTGCTTTTGAGCTGCACGCTGGACAGATCCACGGTCTTGATCTTGTCGCCAGACTGCGCATTCGCCAGCTCGTTAGAGAACTGCTGCTCAATCAGGCTGCTGGATTTGGCGGTGCGCAGCTCCACACGCTGCTGCACATTGAGCCAGTAGGTCTTGGGGTGAGCCTCGCCACGCGGCCAGACCATAAAGCTGGTCGCACCAGGCTTGAGCGGGTTGAGCAAAATCTTGGCCGCCTGGCCCTTGCCTACGCGCTTGATATGCACACCTGCCACCGTGTCGTCGCCAATGGCAATGCGCTCCACGCCCGCAGGCAGGTTCAGCTCATGCTGGGCGCCCATGACCAGCTTGATCTCCGTCGCGCCGCTGGGTTGAGACGCTACATTTTCCGAAGCAGAAGCCGTATTACTTGTCTGCGCTACGGCGCCAAAAAGCATCAGAGAAACACCGCAAGCCACCGGCAGTTTCAGCACAGAGATTGCGCGGCCAGAGATAGAGAACATCTTGTTTTTCATATCAGTACCGCACGGTTTGGCTGTTAGCGCCGCGCACAAATTCCACGGCCAGAGAAGAGTCAGAAGATGCGGTACGCACCCGAGGGGCGGCTGGCTTTGCAGTGCCTGCATTCATGGGCGCAGCAGGCCTTGCACCCAGATTGCTGCGATTGACGCCCGTGGCACCTGCCAGGCTGCTCATGGCTACACCAGCCTGCGCAGCATCAGCGCCTTCAAGCGGTGTATTGGCAACCGCCCCCTTGGGCAGCGATACCGCCAGCACGCCGGGCAGTGGCGAGAACTTTTCCATATCCGGCTCGCTGGTGTCTGCAGGGTTGCGCAGCGCCAGCAGCAGACTGCCATTGCTGCCACCCAGTGCAAGGCGGCTGACCTCTGCCACAGGCACAGACAGCACCGCAGTGCGAGCACTTTCAGGACTATTGGCCTGCTGCTTGCCATCCGCCTTGTCCTGCTGGCTGGTCAAAGCATCCACCGATGCCGCACCATAGGCCAGCACACGCTTGCGCGACAGCAACAAACGCGCCTGGCTCTGGTCAATCTCATTGCCATCGCGGCGCAGCACAAAGAACACATCGACAAAATCACCGGGACGAATGCGGTTGCCCGCGCCCACGCTTTCATCGACCTTGACTGCAACGGCACGCTCACCTTCTGGCACCTTCAGCGCCAAACCAGTCACCAATTGGCCTTTCAAAATCGGAGCGCCTTGGGGAATATCGACAGCGGGGACTGAACCGACAGCCGCAGGTACATCGTCATACGCCCCATCGGGGCGAGCCGTCAGACCCGCCATTTGCAGGTCTTCAGCCTTGAGCGCCTGACCAGCCACCAAAGCCTTCGCAGCCACCACTACATTGATCGTGGAGGCTGGCTGGCCTTCACCCGCTGCAATCTGCGCCTGGGGGTCTGCCGACTTGGGCGCTTTGGCCAGCATCCACCCATAAACACCTAAAGCCAGCGCTATGGCCAGCAATGTCCCAACTGCTATTTTTGCGATATTGACCATCTCGCTCTCCCTTCCTGATACCAAGCTTTTTTCAACCTGGCTTTATTAATATTTATTCAGTCCAGCAAACTAATCTGTGCAACCGCCTGGCCTTGTAAAAGACTGGGGGTGGGCAAGCTCATTAACGGCCCTAGTAACTTTGGTACTAGTGGCGCTTTGTCGTAGTCATAGGTCACTAGCACCTTGATACAAGTGACTCCGTTTAAAGCAGAGCACAAGGTGTTATCCGCAGTAACCACTGTTTTTGTCGTACCAGTTGCACAAGAGCCAGACGTACCTGCCTGTCCTGAACCTGTTTTCATCAACCATGCCAGCACTTGATTGGACATATCACATGCAGCAGCAATACGGGCATTTTGTCGATCCACTTCATTGCTTCCACTTTGATAGCGAACAGCCGCCCGGGCACCTTCTGCTGCTGCCAAAGTAATAGTTTGCTGCGCAGCAAAAATTAATCCATAAGTCACTACGGCATAAAAAATAATAAAAAATATAGGAAAGATGATGGCAAATTCAATGGCTGCTGCGCCTTTTTGTTTTATTTGAATTTTCATACATCCTCCTTTCATTGATTTTTATAAAATCCTAAAACAATCACTGTTGCCACACTCAAGTAAGTAACATAGGGAATAAATTTTGTATTTCCTGCTTCTGTTCCATCTTTCATGGATGAAGTCGTCACAAAGAAATATTTCAGAGCACTACGAGAAAAAAGACCATGAGCTATCGCAAACAGACAACTCAATGCCCAGATTGGTAACAACAGCTTCCAACCAACCCATAGACCCAATACGACTGCGAACTTGACGTCTCCCGCCCCCATCATTTTCATTTTATAAAAAATTAATAATACAAAAAATGCGATTGCGGCACCAAAAAACGAATCAACAATTTTAATATTTAATGGATGCGAATTGGGATAGACTGAAATAGATAAAATCGCAATCAATCCACCCAATATCGCAAGCCAGTTAAAAAATTTTCTATACGTAACATCGATCGCTCCCGCCACGCACAGAAAAATCAAAAATAACAACATGACTTTGGTTATTTTGCGCCCTGCAAAGAGGCCAAAACCAATCCAAAAATTCTCTTCAATTCTGAGCCAACACTGGTCAGCGTTGCCAAAATACCAACCGCAATCAACCCCGCAATCAGCCCATACTCAATAGCCGTTGCACCTTCTTCATCGCGCCAGAATTTAACGATTTGGTCTTTCATGGTCAGCTCCTTCAACAGTCAGGTTTAAGAATCGCTGTGGCTGCTTTTCGACCACCGCGGAACTGATCTTACGGACACAGATACAATTTGAAATATTTGAAATAACTATCAACAACAAGTGCAAATAGCCAATCTCTAGATCTTTTTTAAGAAATGCCGGCACTCACTAAAAATAATTCATTTGAAAACAATGACTTACATTTCAACTTGATTAGTGAATCATTTTTCAAGACTCATTTCACGCTCATCACTGCTCTTTGGTTTACAGAATAATCATTCTTTTCCTACACGTTAATGGAATTTGTCCTACAGGCATAAATCGGGGAAACCCTTGAATTGAAATGACAGACGTAAAAAAGGCCTGCCATTGGCAAGCCTTTATGCAACACAAGGAATAGTGGCTATTGCAGCCAGCCCTCAGATCATCATTGCAGCGCTTTAATCAGTTTCAGCGCAATATCTCTGAGTGGAAAGTCCAGATTTCGATAGCATTCCAACAAGCGCTGCTCATCGTTTGGCAGCGTTATGGTTTCGGTTTGCAAACCCGCCATCAGCTCCAGTGCCGTGATATCCAGCGCCTGGGCCAGGCGGCCCAGTGTGTCGTTCTTGAGAGTGCGTATCGCACCCGATTCAATCTGCGAGATCGCCGATGCGGTGAGTTCCGCCATCTGCGCCAGCTTGCCCTGACTCAACCCCAGCTCTTTCCGCCTTGCGCGTATGCGCTCACCCAAATCTGTCATCTAACCACTGACCAAACTATCGCTGCACGAAAAAGCGGCCTAACCGCCGCTGGAAGCCCAAGCCAAAGAAAAAACCATCCCGAGACCCGCCCCATCAGGAGCAAAGCCTACGTCACCGCTCAAAAACGAGAGGCAGCCAGCAAGAGCCGCCTCGCGGCAATGCTGCCGTCCCCCTCAGGGGGCGCCCGGCTAGGGGAAGCTGCAAAGCCGCTCAGGGGGAGACAGTTACGCTCCGTGGCACTTCTTGAACTTCTTGCCGCTGCCGCAGTGGCAAGGGTCGTTGCGGCCCAGTTGTTCTCCCTTGACGATGGTTTCCTGGCGGGGGCCCATGCTCTTCCACAGGCGGTACAGGTCATACACGGCCCAGATGGCTTCGCCGAAGGCGTCCACACGTTCCTGGCTGGTCGATGCGGGGCCCGATTCTTCGTACAGGTTCAGAGCGGGCTCGTCGGTGTCGTCTTCGGTCAGCTTGACGATGAACTCCATGGCGGCGTCCAGCAACTGTGCAGCTTCCTTGTCGCGGGGGGCAGCCCAGTCGTCCGACCAGTTTTCCACCACAAACATAAAGCCCAGCGCCCAGACTTGCGAGAAGGAAGGCACTTCTTCGCCTTCCAGCTCGGCCTGCTCTGCTTCGGGCAGCATGGCAATGGCGCCACGGGTATCCAGCGCTTCGGGCTGGAAGGCCATGTCGTCGGCCAGAGACTTGACGTCCGTGTCCAACTGCTCGCGCACTTCGTTCAGGCGCAGCTCGAACAGTTCCATGAAGCGGGCCTGCTGGGCTTCGTCCTTGAAGGCTTCCAGCTTGGGCAGGGGCTGACCGGCGGGCACTTGCAGCGCTTCGCCATCGCCCAGCAGCATGGGCATGTATTCGGCCGCTTCGATGGGGCGGCGTGTGCAGACCAGAGCGGTCAGGAAGCCGTCGCAGAATTCCCACTGAGGGATTTCATCGCCACGGGTACGCAGCTCGTCCAGCATCGCGTCCAGCTCTTCCAGCTGGTCGTTGCTCAGTGCGCCCTGAGGCATGTCGGAGAGGGCCGCATCTTCGGCTGCGGGAGTGCTTGTTGGGTCTTGCATGGGGAAAGGCTTCTATGATGGCCCGGACTGTTTTTCATCACTATCGATGTGCAGGGCCGATGATGGAACGCGGGAGACTGTTGCATCCAGTCAGGATGCTCCCGTACTGGTTCGAATTTTAGCGGGCCACCATCAACATACCCTGCCAGGGGAGTATCTGCAGTGCGTCGCTTTCTGACCAGTTTGCCTTTGCGCTACAGCGCACTGGCCATTTCCGCCGTGGTGCTGTGCATCTCGCTCTATTCCTTTGTGACCGTCGGCAAGGGCCTGTGGTGGCTGATTGCCGCAGCACTGCTGGTGCTGCTGGGCCTGTGGGATATGGCGCAAAAGCACCATGCCATCTTGCGCAACTACCCCATCATGGGGCATTTCCGTTTTCTGTTTGAGTTCATCCGCCCCGAGATTCGCCAGTATTTTATCGAGGGAGATACCGAGGCCCAGCCCTTCTCGCGCGCCCAGCGCTCGCTGGTCTATCAGCGCTCCAAGGGCCAGGTGGACAACCGCCCCTTTGGCACGCAACTGGATGTGAGCCAGCAGGGTTATGAGTGGGTCAACCACTCCATGCAGCCAACCAAGCTGCCATCACACGACTTTCGGGTCTGGATTGGAGGCTCGCCCGATGAAACCCAGCAGGGCACAGATCCCTGCACCCGCCCCTATCACGCCAGTGTGTTCAATATCTCGGCCATGAGCTTTGGTGCGCTGTCTGGCAATGCCATTCAGGCGCTGAACCAGGGCGCCAAGATGGGCGGATTCATTCACGACACGGGCGAAGGCTCCATCAGCCAGTACCACCGCATGCATGGTGGTGACCTGATCTGGGAAGTGGCCTCGGGCTACTTTGGCTGCCGCAATGCGGATGGCACGTTCAGCGAAGAGAAATTCATCGTCAACGCCACCGATCCGCAGGTCAAGATGATCGAGCTCAAGCTCAGCCAGGGCGCCAAGCCCGGCCACGGCGGCATGCTGCCGGGCGCCAAGGTCACTCCTGAAATTGCAGCAGCACGCGGTATCCCTGTGGGGGTGGACTGCATTTCGCCATCCAGCCACAGCGCGTTTTCCACGCCGGTCGAGCTGATGCATTTCATCGCCAAGCTGCGCCGTCTGTCGGGCGGCAAGCCCACAGGCTTCAAGTTCTGCGTGGGCCACCCCTGGGAATGGTTTGCCATGGTCAAGGCCATGCTGGAGACGGGCATCACACCCGACTTCATCGTGGTCGATGGCGCTGAGGGCGGCACGGGCGCTGCCCCTGTGGAGTTTGTTGACCATGTGGGCGTGCCGCTGCAGGAAGGCCTGCTGCTGGTGCACAACACGCTGCTGGGCGTGAACCTGCGCCACCGCATCAAGATCGGCGCGGCGGGCAAGGTCATCACAGCCTTTGACATCGCCCGCATGATGGCTCTGGGCGCCGACTGGTGCAATTCTGGGCGTGGCTTCATGATGGCGCTGGGGTGCATTCAGGCGCAAACCTGCCACACCGGCACCTGCCCCACAGGCGTGACCACGCAGGACACCGTGCGCCAGCAGGCGCTGGTGGTACCCGACAAGGCCACACGCGTGGCCAACTTCCATAAAAACACGCTGCATGCACTGCAGGAACTGGTGCAGGCGGCGGGCCTGAAGCACCCCAATGACATCTCGGCCCACCACATTGTGCGCAGGCTGGATGACAATCAGGTCAGCCTGCTGTCCAACCTCATTCTGCGCGTAGAGCCGGGCAGCCTGCTGCAGTCGCTGGAGCCGCAGCACCAGGTCTTTCGCAGCTACTGGCCGCTGGCCGACGCCCACAGTTTCCAGCCGCTGCACCAGCCCATCCTCAAGCCATCAGCCCCGGCTGCGGCAGAAGCGGCACAATCGCAGGCTTTGCCTTCGCGCAGCGGCATCTGGACCTGATGAGATCCTGATGGTGCGCGCAGACGCTTGACGAACTTCAGCCCAACGTGCAATCACAGGATTTTTCAGCTCCAACCCAAGCGCAGCATGCGCAAACAGCTATCGATTACGAAGCGTTTTTGCAGCAGCATCTGCAGCAGCCCCACAACATCATGCGCTACCCGCTGGCGCATGAAACGCTGTGGGTCAAGCGCGCCAGCCAGGGCAACCCGGCCCTGAACTACTGGCTGCTCAGCACGCTGGCGGGCCTGTTTGGCACGCCTGTGCTGCGCCCTGTGCCCAACCCCGGCGGCGCCGCCACCCTTCAGACGGAAGTGCGACGCCTGCGCAGCTTTCATGCGCACGGCCTGCGCGTGCCAGAAGTGCTGGCCAGCTGCGATCAGGCGTTTGTGATGCGCCACCTGGGCCGTCCCGGTGAAGAGTCTCCGTCTCTCAGCAACGCCATTGAAGACGCCATTCCTCGGGGCGCAGACGCCACGCTGACCCTGTGGCTGCGCGGCCTGCAGGCACTGCAGACGGTGCATGCCAAAGGCGAGGTGCTGAGCCAGGCCGTGGCCCGCAATATGGTGGTGTGCGCCGATGGGGAAATTGGCTTTATCGACTTTGAAGACGACCCCGCAGCCCACCTGCCCCGCGCCGTGTGCATGGCGCGGGACGCGCTGAACTACGCACAATCGACCGCCTTGTTCTTGCAGCAGGCGGGGGCCATGCCCGCTGCGCAGCAGCACTGGGCCGCGTTTGTGCGGCAGCTGCCCGATGACGCCCGGCTGGTGTTGCAGCGCACGGTGAAAAAACTGGGCTGGGTGCGCTTTCTGCCCCGCAGCCCCCGCCTGGGGCGCGACACGCTGCGCGTGCTGGCAGCCTATGATTTGCTTCAAGCCATCTAAAACCATAGCTTGCAGCGCTTGATAAGCATAGGCTACAGGCCAAAAACACCATAAAAAAGCCCCGATCTGAATCACTCAGACCGGGGCTTTTGTTTGAGCTTTGCCGAAGCAGAACTCAATCAGGCATGTGTATGCGCTACGGCAGGTTCATCCACCGACTTGCCGGCCAGTGCAGCGTCCAGCGCGTCGTGGTCCAGCGCGTTTTCCCACTTGGACACCACCACGGTGGCCACGGCGTTGCCGATGAAGTTGGTCAGCGAGCGGCACTCGGACATGAAGCGGTCCACACCCAGAATCAGGGCCATACCGGCCACAGGCACTTCAGGCACCACAGCCAGCGTAGCAGCCAGGGTGATGAAGCCAGCGCCCGTCACGCCGGCAGCGCCCTTGGACGACAGCATGGCAACCAGCAGCAGCGCAATTTGGTGACCCAGCGTCAGGTGCGTATCCGTAGCCTGAGCGATGAACAGCGCAGCCAGCGTCATGTAGATATTGGTGCCGTCCAGGTTGAAGGAGTAACCAGTAGGAACCACCAGACCCACCACAGACTTGCTGCAGCCAGCCTTTTCCATCTTGTGCATCAGCGAAGGCAGAGCCGACTCGGAAGAAGACGTGCCCAGCACCAGCAGCAACTCGTCCTTCAGGTACTTGATGAGCTTGGTGATGGAGAAGCCGCAGAAACGTGCCACCGCACCCAGAATCACCAGCACAAAGATGGCGGAGGTGATGTAGAAGGTCAGCACCAGCTCGGCCAAATTGACCAGCGAGCCCAGACCAAACTTTCCGATGGTGAACGCCATGGCACCAAAGGCGCCGATGGGAGCGAACTTCATCACGATGTTCACCAGCTTGAAGATGGGCTTTTGCAGCGCTTCAAAGAAGTTCAGCACGGGCTTGCCAGCCTCACCCACCATGGCCAGAGACACGCCGAACAGCACGGCCACCATCAGCACCTGCAGGATGTTGTCACCCACGAACGGGCTGATCAGCGTCTTGGGGATGATGTCCATCACAAAGCCGGTCAGCGTCATCTCGTGCGACTTGGCCACATAGCCCTTGACGGCAGTCTGGTCCAGATCGGCAGGGTTGATGTGCATGCCAGCGCCCGGCTGCATCACGTTGGCCACCACCAGACCAACGACCAGCGCCAGTGTGGAGAAGGTCAGGAAGTACGCCATGGCCTTGCCGAAAACACGGCCCACGGCGCTCAGGTGCGTCATGCTGGCAATGCCGGTCACGATGGTCAAAAAGATCACCGGGGCGATGATCATCTTGATCAGCTTGATGAACGCGTCACCAAACGGCTTCATCGCTTCGCCGTAAGCAGGCTCGAAGTAGCCCAGCAGCACGCCGATGATGATGGCGAACACCACCTGAAAATACAGCTGGCGGTAGAAGGGCAGATGCTCGCGAGGAGCAGTTTCAGTAGGCAGAGCTTGCACGCTACGTCTCCTGGTACAAAGGTATGACTGCTGCAAATCAGGTGCGGGCAGAGCCCTCGCCTCAAGGAAGCCGTCTCGGCGCCACCTTGTTCACATCAGTCTTGAAAAAGAAAACGCACCACGGTGGTGCGCTGTGTTGTGTCCGTTTGTACCGCTGGCCTTTTTTTGTGCCGATAACCTATTGGTATTAGATGCGCTGCCGTCCCTATAGGGTAAAGACAAAACCTAGGGTAAGCACCTAGACTTCATCACCACGACCGCAACCGCTTTCACGCACCCCGCCATGCGTTTTATTCGCCACCGCCTGTTCTGGACTGTTCTGATCATCCTGCTTGGCACGCTGCTGAGCATGCTGGCCGCCAGCCAGATTGCCCTGCGCACCTCGCTGCAGCAGGAGGGCCAGAGCGTGCAGCGCCAGCTCAATCTGTACGCCCAGGCGCTGCTGCAGCGCATTGACCGCTACCGCACCCTGCCCGAGGTGCTGGCACTGGACGCCCAGCTCAAGGATGCGCTGAGCCACCCCTTGAGCGCCGTCGAAGTGGACCGCCTCAACCGCAAGCTGGAGCAGGCCAACGGCGCCAGCCAGGCCTCCACACTGACGCTGATTGACCTGCAGGGCAAAGCCATTGCCGCCAGCAACTGGCGCGACAGCCACAGCAATGTGGGCGAGGACTACAGCTTTCGCCCCTATGTGCAGCAGGCGCTGGCCAGCGGCTCGGGGCGCTTTTACGGCATTGGCATGACCACCGGCGTGGCAGGCTATTTTCTGTCCAAGGCAATTTTCGCCAATGACGGCAAGGTGCTTGGGCTGATAGCTATCAAAATTGCATTGCAGGAGCTGGAGAGCGAGTGGCAGATATCGCCCGACACCGTGCTGGCATCCGACTCTCACGGCGTGGTGTTTCTCGCCAGCAGCGATGCATGGCGCTATCGGCTGCTGCACCCGCTGACAACGCTGGATCTGCAGGAGCTGGAGGCCACGCGCCAATATGCGGATCAGCGCCTGCAGCCGCTGCAATACCGCATAGACCGCGTCACCAGCGACCACGCCCGGCTGACGCAGTTCAGCGAGCCACGCCTGCAGCGGCCCGTGCTCTGGCAAAGCCTGGCCCTGCCCGATCTGCAGTGGCAGCTGCACCTGCTGCACAACACCGACAGCAGCCTCACCGCCAGCCGCTGGGCCGGGCTGGCCGCCGCTGCACTATGGCTAGCCTTGTCCCTGCTGGTGCTGTTTGTACGCCAGCGCCAGCGCATGGCCACGCTGCGCCAGCGCAGCCGCCTGGAGCTGGAAACCGTGTTGCACCAGCACGCGCAGGAACTGCGCACCGCGCAGGACGGCATTGTGCAAGCCGCCAAGCAGGCGGATACCGGCCTCTCGCGCAGCCTGCAGCACTTGCCGCAAGGCGTGGTGGTGGTGGATTCGCACCTCAGGCTGGTGGCCTGGAATTCACGTTATGTGGAGCTGTTTCGCTACCCGCCAGAGCTGATGCGTGTGGGCCAGCCCATCGAAGTACTGATGCGCCACAACGCCCGGCGCGGCCTGCTGGGCAAGACGGATGTGGAGCAGGCCATTGCGCGCCGGCTAGAACATCTGCGCAATGGCAACCAGCACCTGCACGAAAGCGCCAAGGGCGATGGCACGGTGCTGGAAATTCGCGGCAACCCGCTGCCCGATGGCGGCTTTGTCACCAGCTACGCCGACATCACCAGCTACAAAAATGCCGCGCGGGAACTGCGCTCCTTGGCCGATACGCTGGAGCAGCGCGTGGCCGAGCGCACCAGCGACCTGGACGCCGCACGCCGCGAGGCCGAGCGCGCCAACCGCTACAAGACCCGCTTTGTCGCATCTGCCGTGCACGACTTGCTGCAGCCGCTGAACGCAGCACGCATCTTCACCAGCCTGCTGCCCGGCTATCTGCAAGATGACGAAAGCCGCCAGCTGGTGCAGCGTGTGGACAAGGCGCTGGCTTCGCAGGACGCCATCCTCACCAGCCTGCTGGACATCTCGCGCATGGAATCCGGCCAGCTCGAAGTCCATATCCGTGACTTTGCCCTCAGCTCGCTGCTGGAGATCGTGCACAACAACTTCGCGCTGCAGGCCCAGAGCGAGGGACTGACGCTGCGCTGCATTCCCAGCCAGCTCATCGTGCGCAGCGATGAGGCTCTGCTGCGCCGCATCTTGCAGAACTTTGTCTCCAACGCCATCCGCTACACCCGCAAAGGCCGCATCGTCGTCGGCTGCCGCCGCATGGGAGAGCATGTGCGCATCGAAGTGCACGACCAGGGCCCCGGCATCCCGCCCGGTCTGCAAAAAGAGGTGTTCGAAGAGTTCCGCCGCCTGGACGAAGGCCATGCCGACGACCGTGGAACCGGCCTGGGGCTAGCCATTGTGGAGCGTCTGGGCAAGCTGCTGGGCCATGAAATCGGCCTGCGCTCGCACATGGGCAAGGGCACGGTCTTCTGGGTCGTCGTCCCCCTGGGTCAGGCCACGGCCATGGTGCCTGCATCGCAGGAGCCCTCACCCAGCGCCCGCAGCGACAGCCCCCTGCATGGCGGCACCGTCTGGTATGTGGAAGACGACCCGGCCACCCGCGACGCCACCTGCGCCCTGCTGCAGCGCTGGGGCTGCGAAGTGCCGCTGGCCGCCAACGCCCCCGAAGCCCTGGCACACGCCGCGCCCGGCAATGCCCCGCAACTGGTGCTGCTGGACGTGCACCTGGGCCAGCTCTACGGCCCCGAGGTCTATACCCAGCTGTGCGAACGCTGGGGCCAGCAGCCGCCAGTCATTCTGCTCACCGCCGAAGGTGACAGCACCCTGCGCCGCCAGGCCGCCGAGCGCGGCTGGGGCTTTCTGGCCAAGCCCGTGCGGCCACCGGCGCTGCGGGCGCTGATGAGCCAGACGTTTTTGCGCGGGCAAGAGGCAAGTCAGCCCAGCAAGGAACCTCCCGCAGAAAATAGCAATCGCTGATGGATTGTGCCTCTAGCGCACGATGGACAAGCGCATCGCGCTATCAAATCAAAAGCATCCTCCACGCACTCTTCTTTTGAGGCTGGCCGGTTGCATCCGCAAAGAACGGTTGCCGCCTGCGGGGGGGGACGGCACTACACCAAGTCACCCCCATTCGCAACGCGAGTGACCGCTAGTTCTCAACAGCTCTCCCATGGGCTGCCATGGAGCGCCTTCTAAAATGTATCTTCTTGAAACAACTGCGCCGTCTTGCCTGCGACCTCTTGTACCAGGTTGCAAACCACACAACGGCCTCTCTCCATGAAGACTCAAGTGCGAAACGCATCCTGGCGCTATTGCGCATTGGCATTGATCTCTGCAGCCGCACTGACTGGCTGCGAAACCATCTCTCAGCAGCCTGCTGCCCCACAGGGTGCGCCGTCCCGCGCCCCGGCAGTCAGCCCGCCAGCCAGCGCACCGGCACCAACTGCGGCAGCACCATTCAGCGGCCCAATCCCGCTGCAAACCTATGCCTCATATCTGTCTTACGGAATTGCTTTTTCATACCAGCTGCAACCTGGTGGCAAGCTCATCTTCCGTGACTACAACGAAGGCAAACTGGTAGAGCGCCGCAACGGCACCTGGACGCAAACGGGCAACCGCATCACGCTGTCCCTTCCCCGCGCCAAGTCCCAAAAGGCACTCAGCTATGTTTACGAATACCGTAATGAGTTGCGCTCTCCAGACCCCGACTTTGAAGGTTGCAGGCAATTCGCTCCCGGCCTCTACCCCATCAGCGACAACGGCAAGCCCATCAAGAAAGAGTTCTTCACGGCCTTGTTCCTCTGGCCAGACCGTTACACCCTGGCCAAAGGCCCCTGCCTGTCGCGGCGCTGAGACAGCTTCAACCTGAAAGGGTACGAACCATTTGCATCAGCAGCAACGCCGATTGCGCAGGAAAGCACCTTTGACAATCGCCGCCTCGGTGTCGAGGGGCGTCAGAGTCGTCACACCTCATGATCGTTTTCCAGGCTCTTGACCAGCACCGCAGCCTGGGTGCGTGAATAACATTCGAGCTTTTTGAGAATCGCCGTCACATGCACTTTGACGGTGTTTTCAGCTAGGCCCAGTTCGTGCGCGATCTGCTTGTTGAGCAAGCCATCGGCAATGCACAGCAGCACACGGAACTGCTGGGGTGTGAGCTGGGCCAAGCGTGCAGCCAGCGCCGCATCAGCCTCAGATCGCTCTGCCACCATCGATGGGAAGCTGATGTCTCCATTGAGCACATCATCAATGGCGGCGCTCATGTCTTCGGCCGCGGCCGACTTGGAAATAAATCCCGCCGCGCCAAACTGCTGGGCGCGGCGAATAATGCGCGGATCATCGTTAGACGAAATGATGATGACCGGCACCTGTGCATATTCCCCGCGCAGATGCAGTAGCGAGGAAAAGCCACGTGCGCCGGGCATGGCCAAGTCCAGCAGCACCAGCTCTATCTCCGGATGCTCCTGCATGGCTGCACCCACCGTCTGGGCGCTGGCGGCCTCAACAATGCGGAACTGCGGAAAGCGGTCGTGCAGTACCTGAATCAGCGCTGCGCGAAACAGCGGATGATCGTCAGCAACGAGAAGAGTGGGGGCAGACATGGGCCGAGTCTGCCATGCCAGCGCTTTACCGGGGGCGAGCGAGGATTCTCACGACTGCGCTCTGAAACCCAGACTGGCGCTAACCGTACGCGCCTCGGCACACAAGGCCTGGGCCACAGCGCCCTGCGGGTCAGGGTCGAAGCCGCCGCTGGCCCCCAGCGCGCACAGCACGGCCACCACATGACCGGTGTAGTCGTACAGCGGCGCAGCCACGGCGCTGATACCTGGCAAATTGGTGTCTCGTATGGAGGCGCAGCCAGCCGCACGAATCTCGGCCTGCAACTGCTCCAAGGGCTTTTTGCCGGGAAGCTGGGCGCGACGTGAAGGGCTGGCCTGGGCCAGTTCCTGCTGCACCAGGCTTTCGACTTGCGGGCTGCTGTCCATAAACGCCAGGAAAGCTCTGCCCGTCGCCGACCAGAGCATGGACATGACCGAGCCCACGCGCACATTGACGGTGACCGGCAAGCTGGGTTCCTCAAAGCGAACAATCACCGGCCCCATATTGCCCATGACGGCCACAAAGCTGGTGACCTGCAAGGCTTCTCGCAAATGAATGAGAGCAGGCTCGGCCACCCGTATCGGGTCGCACTGGCGCATGGCCGCCAGCCCCACGCGAATGGCTTCGCTGCCCAGCGCGTACTGCGTGCCACCACGGTCTTGCTCCACCAGCCCCTCAGCCATCAGGCTGGCCAGATAGCGGTGCACCTTGGCCGGACTTTCATCAACGGCTGCGCCAATGGCCGTCAAGCTGGCCCGCCCGCCTAGATTGGCCAGCGCCTTGAGCACGGCCAGACAGGTCTCCGCCGCCTGCACGCGCTGACGGCGCTGATCCGACGCGGGCTGACTCTCTTCAATCACAGCGCTATCTGCCACTTGAAAGACGGCAGATTTCGATGCTTTAGAGGCGGTTGTTTTATCAATTTTCATAGCTGATTACGTATGAATGACCTAGGCAGAAGGCCATTTTCATTGAAATTCTTATCGCAGTCTGGGGAAATCCCTTGAGTCAAAATTACGCTATGCGTATAAAAATTACGCAAATCAATAAAGCGTATTTGAGCGCATTCACCGCAGGTCTTGCACCTCGGATACCCGCAAACAACACCCGCCAAGGAGACAACCCGATGAACAAACGCCTTTTCACCGCCTCGGTTCTGGCCACCAGCATGCTCTGGCTGGCTAGCGCCCCCACAGCCGCAGTGGCACAAGACAAGTTCCCCGCCAAGAGCGTGCGCTGGATCGTGCCCTATGCAGCAGGCGGTGGCTCGGACTTTCTGGCCCGCACCATTGGCCAGGCCTGGAGCGCCCAGGTGCATCAGCCCGTCGTGGTGGACAACCGTCCGGGCGGCAACACCGCGATTGGCGCATCGGAAACCGCACGCGCACCGGCTGATGGTTACACCATTGTTTCGGCCGACAACGGCACGCTGATCTTCAACCCCGTGCTCTATAAAAACCTGAGCTACAACCCCAGCAAGGACCTGACCCCGGTCACGCTGATGGGGCGCTTCCCCATGATTTTGGTGGCCGGCCCCGGTGAAAAAGCCAAGACCGCCAAGGAGTTCATTGCCGAAGTCAAGGCCAGCAAGGACGGCGTGAACTACGCCTCTGCCGGTGCAGGCAGCCCCCACCATCTGGCCATGGAATTGCTCAAGAGCGAAGCCGGCCTGAAGCTGACCCACGCTCCCTATCGCGGTGCGGCCCCCGCACTGGCCGATGTGGCGGGCGGCCAGATCCCTGTGATGATGGTGGACATGGCCGCTGGCGCCGGTTTCATCAAGGGCGGCAAGGTGCGCCCCCTGGCCGTAGCCAACGCCACGCGCCTGCCGCAACTGCCCGATGTGCCGACCTTTGCTGAACTGGGCCTGCCCAGCGTACAAGCCGCTGCACTGGTCGGCATGGTCGCCCCGGCCAAGACGCCTGCCCCCATCATCGCAGCGCTCAACAAGCAAGTGGTGGCAGCCATCAACGAGCCAGCCGTCAAGCAAAAGCTGATCGACTTTGGCGTCGAGCCCGTGGGCAATACGCCAGAGCAGTTCCAGGCCCTGATCAACAGCGAAAGCACACGCTGGCACAAGCTCATCAAAGACTTGAACATTACGCTGGATTAAATAGCTCCCCCTGAGTCGCTTCGCGCCTTCCCCTAGCCGGGCGCCCCCAGGGGCGACAGCCTCGCGGCGAGGCGGCTCTTGCTTGCTGTCCCTCGTCTTAAGACAGGGGGCCGCTAACAACTGCCATGCAGTTGTTCAACACATGGATTTGAAAAGCAGAGGCTGGCGGCAGGCCGCCTCTGCACTCTGTTGTGATGGCAAGCCCGCCATCGCCCTGCCACCCGAGTTAGCGAGAGAGTCATGACTGTTTCCACCGCCGCACGTTGCCCCATCGATCACAGCCAGTTCACCCAACCCACTGACGCCAAAGGCCCGACCGGCTGCCCCATCAGCCATGGCGCTGCCGCTTTCGATCCGTTTGGTGATGGCTACCAGCAAGACCCGCCCGAATATGTGCGCTGGGCACGCGAGCAGGAGCCTGTGTTCTACAGCCCGCAACTGGGCTACTGGGTGGTGGCACGCTTTGACGACATCAAGGCGATTTTTCGCGACAACATCACCTTCAGCCCCTCCATTGCGCTGGAGAAAATCACACCTACCGGCGACGAAGCCAACGCAGTACTGGCCAGCTATGGCTTTGCACTGAACCGCACGCTGGTCAACGAGGACGAGCCTGCCCATATGCCGCGCCGCCGTGCGCTGATGGAGCCGTTCACGCCCGAAGCGCTCAAACACCACGAGCCCATGGTGCGCAAGCTGGCGCGCGAATATGTGGACCGCTTCATCAACGATGGCCGCGCCGATCTGGTCGACCAGATGCTGTGGGAAGTGCCACTCACCGTCGCCATGCACTTCCTGGGCGTGCCCGAGGACGATATGGACGCGCTGCGCGAATACAGCATTGCCCACACCGTCAACACCTGGGGCCGCCCCAAAACCGAAGAGCAGGTGGCCGTGGCCCATGCCGTGGGCAACTTCTGGCAATACGCGGGCAAGGTGCTGGACAAAATGCGTGCCAACCCCGAGGCCGATGGCTGGATGCAGTACGGTATCCGCAAGCAAAAGGAAATGCCCGAAGTCGTCACCGACTCCTATCTGCATTCCATGATGATGGCCGGCATCGTCGCCGCGCACGAAACCACGGCCAACGCCACAGCCAATGCGATCAAGCTGCTGCTGCAGCACCCCAAGGTCTGGCAGGAAATCTGCGACGACCCTTCGCTGATTCCCAATGCCGTGGAGGAATGCCTGCGCCACAACGGCTCGGTCGCTGCATGGCGACGCCTGGCCACCAAGGATGTGGTGATTGGCGGCCAGGCAATTCCCGCTGGCAGCAAGCTGCTGATCGTCACCTCCTCGGCCAACCATGACGAGCAGCATTTTGTGGATGCCGACCTGTTCGACATTCACCGCGACAACGCCAGCGACCACCTGACCTTTGGCTATGGCTCACACCAGTGCATGGGCAAGAACCTGGCGCGCATGGAGATGCAAATCTTCCTGGAAGAATTCACACGCCGCATGCCGCATATGAAGCTGGCCGAGCAAACCTTCAGCTATGTGCCCAATACCTCCTTCCGCGGCCCCGAGCATCTGTGGGTTCAATGGGATGTGAACCAGAACCCCGAGCGCAGCAACCCAGCGGTGCTGCAAGCCCAACAGCCCGTGCGCATTGGCGAATCGTCCCAAGGCGGCGTAAGCCGCAGCATGCTGGTGGACAGCGCCGAGCTGATTGCGCAAGATGTGCTGCGCGTGCGCCTCAAAGCGCCCGATGGGCGCGATCTGCCGCGCTGGACACCCGGCTCGCACATTGATCTGCAATGCGGCGACACCGGTATCTCGCGCCAGTATTCGCTGTGCGGCGACCCAACCCAAGCCGATGTGTATGAGGTCGCCGTGCTGCGCGAAGAAGCCAGCCGTGGCGGCTCGGCCTGGGTGCACAGCGCACTTCAGCCTGGGATAAAAGTACAGATGCGCGGCCCGCGCAATCACTTCAAGCTTGATGAAACAGCAAAGCACCTGATTCTGGTGGCTGGCGGCATAGGCATCACGCCCATTGCCGCCATGGCTGCCCGCGCCAAGGCGCTGGGAATTTCCTATGAAATTCACTACAGCTGTAGCCAGCGCCAGCGCATGGCGCTGCTGAATGCATTGCAGGCTCTGCATGGCGACAAGCTGCACACCTATGTGGGCGCGGAAGGCCAGCGTGCCGACTACTTTGCCCTGCTGGCCACCGCCCAGCCCGGTGCACAAATCTATGCCTGCGGCCCGCAGCGCATGCTGGACGGGCTGGAGCAGGCCAGCAGCCACTGGCCCGAGGACAGCCTGCGCGTGGAGCATTTCTCCAGCACCCTTGGCGCCCTGGACCCCAGCAAGGAGCATGGCTTCGAGGTGGAACTGCGCGAGTCAGGCATCACGCTGCAGGTGCGCAATGACGAAACCCTGCTCGACGCGCTTCGAGGCGCCAATATCGATGTTGAATGCGATTGCCGCGAAGGTCTGTGCGGCTCCTGCGAAGTACAGGTGATCGAGGGCGATATCGACCACCGCGACATGGTGCTGACCCGCGCCGAACGCGCGGCCTGCACCAAGATGATGAGCTGCTGCTCTCGCGCCAGAAACGCAGAACAAAAAATCGTGCTGGCCCTGTAAGCCTCGGCAACTCACATGCTCCAGATTCTGGGGGCTGTGCCCTCCAGCCCCCAGAGTTCTTTTCTCCAAAGCATCCACAGTTTTTTCCACAGTATCATCACAGGCTCAACCACAGGTGATACACCGCGCAAAACCAGCATGTTTTCATTCGGGGAAGTCACACCACTCCACACACCTTCCGGGGCTGCGCCCAGCAGTTCATGCGATGCCTCCAGCAAGGCTTCGCGCTGAGCGCGTGCAATAGGAGTACCGCTGGCAAAAATAAGGCTGGCCAGGCAGCGATGTCCCGCCAGCCCCAGGTCACCGTTGAGCAGCAAATCATCCTGTGCATTGACCACGCCACGCTCCAGAAAACGACCAGGCCACTCGATATGCTGCTCGAACACTCCATCCTCAAAGGGCTGAGCAGCCAGTGGCAAACCCAGCGCAGTCACATCCCAGGTCAGCAGCTGCGCATCTTCGGCAAGGTCAAACTCCAGATGGTTGACGGCATCGCAGGCGTTGTACGCAATCGCCTCCAGCGGTAGCCACTCCAGCCTTGCACCTTGCAACAGCTTCAGCTTTGTGCGCTGCAGTGCCTGCTTGCCATTGCTCTTGTAAAAGCGCGTAGCACCAGGCGTGGTCACCAGCGCGTGCGCGCCTGCTTCGACCTCGACGTCAATGTCGAGTACATCCCCCCCCACCAGCCCACCCGGCGGATGCACCAGCACGTTGTGGCAGATACCCGGGCCTTCTGGGTACAGGCTTTTGAGAATGCGCAGCGGCCCATCATGGGTGAAATGCACCGAAGTCTTATCCGCCTGCAGCGCGTAATTCAGCGCCAGTTTTGCGTGCCATGTCATAGCGGCTTTCTCAAATCGCCACCAACGAACGCACGTTCTTCTCCTGCATCTCGCTGCCAGGGCCGGATGCAATCACCTCGCCGCGTTCCATCACTACGTAGTGGTCGGCCAGTTCTTCGGCAAAGTCGTAGTACTGCTCGCACAGCAAAATCGCCATGTCACCGCGATTGGCCAGCATGCGGATGACGCGGCCGATGTCTTTGATGATGCTGGGCTGAATGCCCTCGGTGGGCTCGTCCAGAATCAGAATTTTGGGCTGAGGCGCCAGCGCACGCGCAATAGCCAGTTGCTGCTGTTGACCACCCGAGAGATCGCCGCCACGGCGGTGCAGCATTTGCTTGAGCACCGGGAACAGCTCGTACAGCTCAGCCGGAATTTTGGTGCGCGCTGAGCAGTAAGACAGCCCCATACGAAGGTTGTCTTCGACCGATAGCCGCGAGAAGATTTCACGCCCCTGGGGTACAAAGCCAATGCCGCTACGTGCACGCTCATAGGGCGTGCGCTTCGCAATATCTTTGCCCTGCCATTCAATGCTGCCGCTTTTGATGGGCACTAGGCCCATCAGGCTTTTCAACAAGGTGGTCTTGCCCACGCCATTGCGGCCCAGCAGCACCGTGACTTTGCCAATCTCCGCCGTGATGTTCACATCCCGCAGGATGTGCGAGCCGCCGTAGTACTGGTGCAGGTTTTGAACTTTAAGCATTTTTGAACTCCGACGCTTACACATCAAGCGCAAGCAGCTACATTTTTCATAGTACACATCTGTCGCACAGGCATATCCCAACCCAGGACACCGAGCAAGAGCCGCCCCGCGGCGAAGGTGTCGTCCCCTTTCCGAAGAGAAGGGGGAAGGCGCGGAGCCGCCTAGGCGAAGCGGCTCAGAGGGTTAACGTCCCAGATACACCTCAATCACCCGCTCATCCGCCTGCACCTGCGCCAGCGTTCCCTCGGCCAGCACCGATCCATCGCACAGCACGGTGACCTTTTCGCTGATGGTGTCGATAAAGCTCATGTCGTGCTCCACCACCATCAGCGAATGCTTGCCTTTGAGGCTCAGAAACAGCTCGGCCGTGCGCACGGTTTCTTCATCGGTCATGCCAGCCACGGGTTCGTCGAGCAGCAGCAGCTTGGGCTCTTGCACCAGCAGCATTCCGATCTCCAGCCATTGCTTCTGGCCGTGGCTCAGCAAGCCTGCCTGCCGCGTCACACTGCCGGCCAGGTGAATGGTGTGCAGCACCTCAGCGATGCGGTCCTTTTGCGCGCCGCTGAGCTTGAACAGCATGGAGGCCGCGATGCCCTTGTGCGTCTTGAGCGCCAGCTCCAGGTTTTCGAACACACTGAGCTCCTCGAACACCGTGGGCTTCTGGAACTTGCGGCCAATGCCCATGGCGGCAATCTCGGGCTCCTTGTAGCGCAGCAGATCAATGGTGGAGCCAAAGAACACTGTGCCGCTGTCGGGCCGCGTCTTGCCGGTGATGATGTCCATCATCGTGGTCTTGCCCGCGCCGTTGGGGCCAATGATGCAGCGCAGCTCGCCGGGTGCGATATCGAGATTCAAGCCGTTGATGGCCTTGAAGCCGTCAAAGCTCACATGCACGTCTTCGAGGTAAAGAATGCGGCCATGGGTCACATCTACTTCACCCGCTATCACAGGGCGCGCCAAACTGGCGCTGCGGCCACCCGATTCGGTGTGCAGCGCGGCTTCGCGCAGTTGATAGTCGGCCAGGCGCTGCGCGCCTTCCTGCATCAGATCCGGGGTCATGCGCGGGCTCCTTTCAAGGCAGCGGTGGCACCGCCCTCTTGCGTCATGGATTCGCCAACGGGGCTATGCACGGTTTTCGACTGAGCCTTGCGTTTTTCGCGCCAAGCGTGAAGCTGCTGCGGCAAGCGAATTAGGCCACCGGGCATGAACAGGGTCACGATGATGAACAGCGCGCCCAGCACATACAGCCAGTATTCGGGTGCAGCCACGGTGAGCCAACTTTTGCCCCCATTGACAGCAAACGCACCCATGATGGGGCCGACCAGTGAAGCACGACCTCCCACGGCCGTCCACACAGCCATTTCGATGGAATTGCCCACGCTCATTTCGCTGGGGTTGATGATGCCCACCTGCGGCACATAGAGAGCGCCGGCCAGACCGCACATCATGGCCGAGATGACCCAGATCGACAGCTTGTAAGGCAGCGGGTTGTAGCCGCAAAACATGGTGCGCGTTTCCGCATCACGCACGGCCTGCAGCACACGGCCGTATTTGCTGCGCACCAACCAGCGCGAAAACAGAAAGCAGCCCAGTAGCGCCAGCCCCGACAGCGCAAACAGCAGCACATGCATGGTTTGCGTGTTCAGCGAAAAGCCAAGCAGCGTCTTGAAACCCGTGAAGCCATTGTTGCCGCCAAAGCCCGTCTCATTGCGAAAGAACAGCAGCATGGCGGCATAGGTCAGCGCCTGGGTGATGATGGAGAAATACACACCCTTGATACGCGAGCGGAAGGCGAAATACCCAAACAGCCCGCCAATCAAACCCGGCACCAGAAACACCAGAACCACAGTGGCAACAAAGCTGCCGGACAGGGCCCAGTGCCATGGCAACGTTTTCCAGTCCAGAAAGCCCATGAAAGCTGGCAATGCATCGGGGCCTGCGGCCTCGCGCATCAGGTACATGCCCATCACATAGCCGCCCAGCGCAAAGAACAGGCCGTGCCCCAGGCTCAGAATGCCGGTGTAGCCCCAGATCAGGTCAATGGCCAGCGCACAGATGGCGTAGCACATGAACTTGCCCAGCAGGCCCACCATGTAGTCCGACAGATGCAGCGCGCTGCTTTCAGGCAACCACAGATTGAGCGCGGGAGCGACGGCGCAAATGACGATCAACGTCAACAGAAATGCTGTCCAGCCTTTGCCGCTAAGCAAGCGCTCTGGCGCAGGAAGTTGAAGCGTGGGATTTGTAGTCATAGGTCAGGCTTCCGCGCTGCGACCTTTCAGGGCGAAGATTCCCTGCGGACGCTTTTGAATAAACACCACGATGAACAGCAGCACGGCAATCTTGGCCAGTACAGCGCCCGTCCAGCCTTCGAGCAGCTTGGACAGCACACCCAGGCCCAGCGCCGCATAAACCGTGCCCGCGAGCTGACCCACGCCACCCAGCACCACCACCAGAAAACTGTCCACGATGTAGTTCTGCCCCAGATCCGGGCCCACATTGCCGATCTGACTCAGGGCGCAACCTGCAAGCCCTGCAATGCCAGAGCCCAGCGCAAATGCATAGGTGTCGGTACGTGCCGTGTTAACCCCCACGCAGGAAGCCATGGCGCGGTTTTGCGTGACGCCGCGCACAAACAGGCCCAGCCGCGTTCTGGCAATCATGAAGGCCACGCCTGCCAGCACGGCGAACGCAAACACGATGATGGCGATGCGGTTGTATGGCAGCGTGAGATTGGGCAGCAGCGCAACGCCGCCGCTCATCCAGCTGGGGTTTTCCACGCCCACGTTCTGCGCGCCAAACAGGCTGCGCACGGTTTGCTGCAACACCAGACTGATGCCGAAGGTGGCCAGCAAAGTCTCCAGCGGGCGACCGTAGAGGAAGCGAATCACGCCGCGCTCCAGAATCACCCCAACCAGTGCCGCGGCCAGAAAGGCGACAGGAATCGCCACCACCAGATACCAGCCAAAAACTGCCTCTGGCACAAAGCGCTGAAACAGCAGTTGCACCACATACGTGGCATAGGCGCCGATCATGATCAGCTCGCCATGGGCCATATTGATCACGCCCATCAAACCATAGGTGATGGCCAACCCCAGCGCAGCCAGCAGCAACACCGAGCCCAGACTGATGCCGCTGAAAATGGCGCCCAGCCTGTCGCCCCAGGCCAGGCCATCGGCAATACTGGCCAGTGCCGTCTTGATGGCTTTTTGCACGCCAGGGTCGGTCTCTTCGGACAGGCGCTGGTTCAGCAGAAGCTGTGTCTCCGGCGTCTGCTGATGCGAGAGCTGCTCCACCGCCTTCAGGCGCTGGGGCACATCGTCACTGCCCAGCAGGCTCGCCGCCATGCTGCGCTCCAGCAGGGCCTTGACCTGTTCATCTTTCTCGGTGGAAAGCGCTTTTTCCAGCAAAGGCAAACGCGATGCATCCGGCTCCAAAGCCAGTTGCTCTGCGGCTTTGCGGCGGGCCTGCACATCGCTGCTGCCCAGCGCCAGCGCGGCCTGTGCCGTGTCGATCACGGAGCGCAGATAGTTATTGCTGACCACTTCCTCGGCATCCGCAGGAAGTGTGACGGGCTGACCTGTCACCGGGTCGGTCGCCGCATCGCCACGCATCACATAGACCTTGCCCTGAGACACGCGCACCTCATCGCCGGAAAGGGCGCTGAGATATGCCGCCAGGCGGCCACCATCGGCCTGTGCATCCGGCGCCAGCACGGCCTGCTTGATGGCCAGCGCGCGTTGCTCTGCGTCATCTGCAGCAGCCATGGCATAGGCCTGTTCAGTTGTCAGTGCGTGACTGGCAAAGCTCATCAATGAGCCCAGCCCGGCGGCCAATGCCAGCTTCCATGACTTGCGCAGTATGTTCATAAGGAATCTCGGATATCTAACGCGGAAGCCCTTGCCAATAAAGCGCAAGCAGCTATCTTTTCAGGACTGGAGAGCCCACCAGACCTCTCCAGCCCATGGGCGGTGAATCAGGAGCTTTTGCCGTTAGGCTCGTCCTTTTTCTTGTCATTGCCTTCGATGAACGGGCTCCATGGCTGAGCCTTGATCGGGCCCTTGGTCTTCCACACCACGCTGAACTGGCCATCGGCCTTGATCTCGCCCACCATCACCGGCTTGTGCAGGTGGTGGTTCTTCTCATCCATCTTCACGGTGAAGCCATCAGGCGCCACAAAGGTCTGGCCCGCCATGGCGGCAATCACCTTGTCGGTGTCCGTGCTCTTGGCTTTTTCCACGGCCTGCTTCCACATATGAATGCCAATCCAGGTGGCTTCCATCGGGTCGTTGGTCAGTGGTTTGTCTTTGTGGCCTGCAATGTTCTTGGCCTTGGCGTAATCACTCCACTGCTTGATGAAAGCGCTGTTGGTGGGGTTCTTCACGCTCATGAAGTAGTTCCACGCCGCCAGATGGCCGACCAGTGGCTTGGTGTCCACGCCGCGCAGTTCTTCCTCGCCCACGCTGAAGGCCACCACGGGCACATCCTTGGCCTTCAAACCGGCGTTGCCCAGCTCTTTGTAGAAGGGCACGTTGGAGTCGCCGTTGATGGTGGAAATCACCGCCGTCTTGCCGCCGGTAGAGAACTTCTTCACATCGGCCACGATGGTCTGGTAATCGCTGTGACCGAAGGGGGTGTAGGTTTCCATGATGTCGGAATCCTTCACACCCTTGGACTTGAGGAAGGCACGCAGAATCTTGTTGGTGGTGCGCGGGTACACATAGTCGGTACCCAACAGTACAAAGCGCTTGGCAGCACCACCTTCCTTGCTCATCAGATATTCAACGGCCGGAATGGCTTGCTGGTTGGGCGCAGCACCCGTGTAGAACACGTTCTTGGAAAGCTCCTCACCCTCGTATTGCACGGGATAGAACAACAGGCCGTTGTTCTGCTCGAACACCGGCAACACGGACTTGCGCGAGACGCTGGTCCAGCAGCCGAACACCACAGCCACCTTGTCCTGGGTGATCAACTGCTTGGCCTTTTCGGCAAACAGCGGCCAGTTGGAAGCAGGGTCCACCACCACGGGCTCCAGCTTCTTGCCCAGCACGCCGCCCTTGGCGTTGATGTCGTCAATCGCCATCAGCACCGTATCCTTGAGCACAGTCTCGGAGATGGCCATGGTGCCCGAGAGGCTGTGCAGCACGCCCACCTTGATGGTGTCTGCAGCCAGCACCTGCGAGCACAGTCCAAGGCCCAATGCCATGGATGCAGCCAGAGTAGTTAGAGTTCCGCGACGATTCATTTCAGCACTCCCAGGAGGGTTTGTTCGATCACATTGACCGCAAAACCTCAACTGCAAGGACCGTGCCAAACCTGATTTGCAGAGGAGCACCGCCAAGAACCGGTGCAAGGCGCTGCCGATTTTTCCTCTTCGGTCAGCTCAATCGGCAATCACGCGAGCATAGAAATGCGCAGATAGCACCATTTCAGTGCAAAACACTCCATCAGCATGAGTCTTGAGCTATGCGAGTGCATGGCAGCGGAGTAAACGGGATCTCATGCACCGGGGGTCTTACGCAACCCCAGCTGCCTTCACACAAGCCGGAAGCGCCGCACTGCGCAGCTTGCCCGGATTGAGCAGATTGAAAGGGTCCATCTCGGCCTTGGTTTGCAGCAATGCAGGGTCAAGCTGATTGTTGACCTTGCCATCTTCGACCACATAGACATGCGGATTGTTGATTTGCACTCCATGCTTGCGATAGATGTCCATGATGGCGTTCAGGCGCTCTGGCGTGGTGAAACGCACCAACTCCAAGCCGCTGCAGTTGAATTGCCCCTCCTTGGTGCGCAAAAACTCCAGGTGAAACAGCACCTCATCGCCCAACTCGCTGCGCAGCGCCTGCAACTGCTCGGCAAAACGACCAGGGACATAGCCGGTTTGCAGATAGGTCAAGCTCTTATCAAGCTTGAGCGCATGCAAGGTGGTGTGATTCCAGCAATATTCAATCAGCGATTTATAGCCGGACACGGCCTGCTCTGCAGGCCATTTGCCACGCTCGCAATAGCTCAGCGTGCCGCCGTGCCTCTCCACCAGCAGTTGCATGGCTTCTTCGGCTTCTGGTGCCACCAGCACGATGACAGCGTGGCAATCCTTGGGCAGATGCTCGGCCAGGCTGGTGAAGTACGCAGGAATCGGCGCTGCCATCAGGCTTAGCTCTTTTTTGCGAATGCCAGGTGCATTGCCAATCTGCTGCGCAAACGCCAGCGCACCATCAAAGTCGGTGAAGGTCGCAATGCATTCTGTCCAATTGGTGGCCTCGGTCAGCGCCACTTCAATCTCCAGCACAATGCCAGTTGTGCCGTAGGTATGGTGCAAAAGCATGGCGTCAGCACCGCGCAGCTCCAGAATGCGCGGCTCGGACTCTACGGTCATCACACGCACGGCCAGCACATTGCCCGGCGCAGCCAGAGGACCGTAGGTGATGGAGCCAGCTCCGCCAAAGCCGCCGCCGAACAAACCACCCAAAGTGGCACTGCGATAAGTGGATGGCAGCCAACGTAGTTCCTGGCCGCGGGCTCTCGCCAATTGGTCAAAATCTGCCAAACGTATGCCAGCCTGCGCCCGTCCCACACTGCCGCGTACCCAGCACAGGCTGTTGTAGCCACTTAAATCCAGTATCACTCCGCCATGCAAAGGTGTGCTTTGGCCATAGTTGCCTGTACCGCTGCCGCGCACAGTGAGGGGAATGCCTTGGCGTGCGCAATGGGCAACAACATCCGCAATCTCGGCCTCGGTACGCGGGCGCACGGCGATATCACCACGCTTGCCATGCAATGCTTCTTTGAGCACCGGACTGAACCACGAAAAGTCTTGCGAGAGACGAGAGACTTTCATGCTGTCGGTAATCCAGTCCAGCGCTGGCAGAGCGCTTGGCAGTTGGCTGCTGGTTTGGGCAATCAGATGGCTTGTCATGGGATATTTCTCAAAATTTTGGATGAATTAAGCCCCATGTCTATCAATTAATTGGACATGTTGCTATCAAAACTGATGTTTCAGAACTTAGTCGTTAGCCGACTCGCTGGCATGCCAGCTACCCAGCGCTTTGCGTGTGCACCAGGCCATCAGCACAAACAGCGCGACGCCAGTCAGGGAGATCAGCAGCAGTGCAGCAAACATGCGCGGGATATTGAGCTGAAAGCCAGCTTGCAGAATCTGATACGCCAGACCTGCCCCCTGTCCGCCGGTGCCAGCCACAAACTCTGCCACGACCGCACCGATCAACGCGAGCCCGCAGGAGATACGCAGCCCGCCAAAGAAGTAAGGCAGAGCACTGGGGATACGCAAACGCTTGAGCACCTGCCAACGGCTGGCGCGGTTGAGCTTGAAGTAAGCCAGCAGGTCAGGCTCCACACTGCGCAAGCCCAGCGTTGTGTTGCTGATGATGGGAAACAAAGCCACCAGTGCCGCACAGATCACCATGGACAGCACAGGGTCCTTGACCCAGATGATGATGAGCGGCGCTACGGCCACAATCGGCGTAACCTGCAGCAGCACGGCATAGGGGAACAGAGCGGTTTCGATCAGCTTGCTTTGCACAAACAAAAAGCTGATCAGTACACCCGCCACCGTTGCCAGGCCAAAGGCCAGCAAAGTGATCTTGACGGTTACCCACAAGGACCAACCCAGCGGGGCCCAATCGATCACCAGGGTCTGCATCATCAGCACCGGTGATGGCACCAGATAAGGCGGCAACTCCAGAACCGTCACCAGCGCCTGCCAAATCAGCAGCAGGACCACGCCCACGAGGGAAGGCAGCAGTACACGCTGCACCTTTGGCTGCATCAACCAAGGCGTGCTTTGTTTCTTGGTCTTCGCAGACTTAGCAGATCGGCCGGTCGCGGAGGACTTAGCAGCGTCATCGGCCATAGAAGCCGGCAAAGTTGAAGAAGGTATGGCGCTCATGACAAGCTCTCCTCTTGCGATGCGCTGGCACGCAGCAAACTCGATTGAAGCTGCTGGGCGCGTTGATTGAACTCTGGGCTGACCATGAACTCGGCTGGGCGCGGGAAGGGCGCATCAATGCGGAACTCTTCCACCACGCGGCCTGGGCGCGCCGCCATCATCACCACACGGCTTGAGAGATAGACCGCCTCGTGAATCGAATGGGTCACAAACATCACCGTGAGCTTTTTCTTGTTCCACAGCTCCAGCAGCTCGGCATCAAGCTTATGGCGCGTGATTTCATCGAGTGCGCCGAAAGGCTCGTCCATCAGCAGCAGATCAGGCTCGGTCACCAAGCCGCGCGCAATCGAAACCCGCATTTGCATGCCACCCGATAGTTCACGCGGCAGGGCTTTGGCAAAGCGTGACAGCCCCACCAGCGCCAGCGCATCGTTCACGCGCGCATCAGCCTCTGCACGCGACACGCCCGCCAGATCCAGCGGCAGCCGCACATTGGTGTGCACATCGGACCAGGGCATCAGCGTGGGCTGCTGAAAAACGAAAGCCATCTTCTTGCCGCTCGCCTGCAACTGCTGCACCGGCTTGCGCCATAGCAGCAGCTTGCCATCGCTAGGCTCCAGCAGGCCCGCCACCATCTTGAGCAAGGTACTCTTGCCGCAGCCGGAAGGGCCCAGCAGCGTGACAAACTCACCTTCTTCAATGCGCAAATCAACGGGCAGCAGCGCCTGCGTGCCTCCGGGGTAGGTTTTCTCGGCAGACAGCACCTCGACGGCGGGAGTTGCTGTTGCCAGGGTTTCAGAGCCAGTCATAGCCACCTTTCACTATCGCAGCGGCTTGCGCCACCGCGTCATTCATCTACCCCCAATCAGGGCATAACCTTGATGTTCTGAATCAGGCTCAGGTTGTAGGCATCAGACTGCTTGACCTTGGCTGAGTCAATCAGTTTGGCCCTGACCAGAAAGTCGTAGCTGGCTTTGACACGTGCTTCTGTCATGGCTCCGATACCGAGCTTGCCGGCATCGCCACCGGTAACCATGCCCATCTCCTTGAGCTTGCCAACGCTATAAGCCAGCTGCTCGTCAGTCATATTGGGGTTGTCTTTTTTGATCAGCGCATTGCCGGGTGCAGGGTCTGCCAAATAGCTCTTCCAGCCTTCCATCGTGGCCTTCACAAACGATTCCACGGCCTTGTTGCGCTCCTTGATGGTCTTGTCCATGCAGGAGATGGTGGTCGCATAGGCCGGAAAGCCCTGGTCGCTGAACATCAGTGTGTTGGCCTTGACTCCAGCCTTTTGAATCGCAAACGGCTCCGAAGTCAGATAGCCTTGCTGGGCCGAGTTCTTGTCCACCAGAAAGGGCTGGATGTTGAAGGTGTAGGGACGGGTCTGCGCATCCGTAAAGCCATACTTGGCCTTGAGCCATGGCCAGTAGCCGCGCTGCGCAGAAGAAGCGATCAGGATGGTCTTACCCTTGAGGTCTTCAAATTTTTTCACGTCCTCATGCGCGATCAACACCTGCGGATCTTTCTGGAACACCGCAGCCACCGTGGTAACAGGCACACCACCTTCACGCATCTGCACCATCTGCAAATCACTGGACCCCATCACACAATCAGCTTGGCCTGCAGCCATCATCTGTGTGATATTGACCTGTGGCCCCCCCATCTTGATGCTGACATCCAGACCCGCTTTTTTGTACAAACCCGTTGCCAACGCTTGGTAGAAGCCGCCATGCTCAGCCTGGGCGTACCAGTTGGTCATATAGGTGAACTTCTCTTGAGCAAGGCTGATGTTGCTCAGGCCGCAGGCAAGCAGGGCCGCGCAGGCCAGAGGTTTGAGGTGTTTGGCAGTTTTCATCATGGCGCTTCTCCGTAAGGGTGGGTAAACAGTGAATTCGGTCTGAACAATCTCAGGCCAGAGCAGGCTCTACATGACCCTGGTGCTGGGCACGGCCCCAGGTGGCCTCTTCACGCGCTGCCCACTGCAGCTCGTGCAATTCAGTGATGGCAGCAGCCCAGCTCTTGGCCAGCGATTCCAGAATCTCCTGCCCCTGCTCTGCCGTGGCCGGCGTGGGGTCACCAATCACGCCGCTCGGACCAAAGTCACGCGCCGTCCAAGCGCAGGCGGGCCGACCATCGGGCGACAGCAGGCTTGATGGAAATGCGGGGGGATAGTTGATGACGGCACGCTCCATATGCACGGTCTCGGGTGCCAGAGCCAGCATCAAAGCGGTCTCGGCATGGCCAGCATGCATGGCCAGCTTCTTCTCCAGTGCAGACAAATACTGCCCTGCCACATGCGGCACGCGCCAGGTAAAACTGGGCACCACAATAAAGTCGCCATGGCGCAAACGCAGCTCGCGTGCGGCAATCTCCAAGACCTGTGGCTGACCGCCATGACCATTGACAAACAACAGCTTGCGAAAGCCCGCGCGGTACACGGACTCGCCAATCTCATTGATAGTGGCCAGCAAGGTCTCGCCAGTCAGCGTCACGGTTCCGGGGAAATGCAAATGCTCTTCGGACTTGCCATAGACGATGGGGGCCATGGCGAAAGCCGGCACATCGGCAGGCAAATGTGCGAGCGCATGGCCCACCACCCCTGCAGCAATGGTGGAGTCCACCGAGCACGGCAGATGTGGGCCGTGCTGCTCCATAGCGCCCACGGGCAGAACTATCACGGTGTTGGCCTTATCGGGCAGCTCAGCCACTTCTGTCCAGCTCAGGTAAGGAAGAAAGCGGTTGGCGGGGGTATATCCGTGCAGCATGGGGTTCTCCGGTATCAGTGATGGATGGCTGCTTTAACGCAGTGGCAGATAGGCCGAGGCTTCGACTTCGATCAGAATTTCTGGCGTGGGCAACATGGCCGAGACTTCCACCACCGTGGATGCCGGCGGCTCACCCGGGAAGAACAGCTTGCGCACACGGCTGTAGTGCGGAAAGTGATCCAGATTGCGGAAGTACTGCACCAGCTTGAAGACATCGCTCATCTGCCCGCCTGCGCTCTCTACCGTCTGGCGAATGCTGTCCAACACCGCCCAGCTTTGGGCGAGGATGGGGCCTTCCTTGATATCGGAGCTGAACTCGCCCGTGCGCCCCAGCAGCGTTGCAGCGTCTGCCGGAATGTCGTCATAGCCACGCACAATGCGCTTGGCAGCGGGGTCCACCGCAATCACGCCAGACAGAAAAATAAAGTCGCCTGCTCTGCGCCAGGCCGCATAGCGCGCCAGCGGTTGGGCAATGCCGGTGTTTGCGCTGCTCATGCGGCACTCCGTTCGATACAAGGGTTGAACCAGTTGGCCAGAGGCTCGCCATTGCCGACGCGGCCCGCGCGCAGTACCACGCGGCGCTGGGTACGGGATGGAAAGCCGCTGGCATTGGCTTGCGGGAAGATAATCAGATCTGCTACAGAGCCGGTTTGCAGCGGCATGGCACCTGCTTCGCGGCGCAACCAGTCGCTGCGGCAAACGCTATCGCTCCACAGATCAAACGCTGGATTGAGCTGTGCCGCCGCCACGCCTGTTGTCAGCGCGTCCAGCGGGTCAAAGCTGCCCAGCGGACAGAACGGGTCTTGCACGTTGTCACTGGCCACTAGCAGCGGTATGCCGCGTGTTCTGGCTTCTTTCACCAGCGTCAATCCACGCTGGCGCGGCGTGCTGCCGGTTTGCGCATCCTGCAGCAGTAGATTGGTCACCGGCAAGGTCACCATCGTGATGGGAACCTGCGCCACAGCATCCAGCGTGCGCAAAGCCTGCTCCAGCGGCTGCGCGGCCAGTGCACAGGTATGACCACAGACCACGCGACCTTCAAAGCTCAATTCCTTGAGCAAGGCCGCAGTCGTAGCAAGACCTTGGGCTGCAGGGTTGAGCTCTTCATCCACATGCAGGTCCACATCCAGATCATGTGCTTGCGCGGCTTCAAACAGATTGCGCAGGGCCGCGGCGCTCCAGTTCGTGGAATGCACAAAGCCGCCCAGCAAAGCGCCCGGGCCGCTGGCTGCCACCTGGGCCGCCAGCTTCATGGCCAGACTGCGGTCTTCATACAGATGAAGGGGGATGAGGCTGACGCGCTCCAACACCAGTTTGGCGGCCCATTCCTGCGCCAACTCCTTGAGCACATTCCAGGCTACCGGTTGGCCTTCTAGCTCCCACCAATCGCAATGGGTCCGTGCATGCGATACACCCGCTTCATAAGCCCATTGCAGGCCCAAGCCTGCACGGCGGCGCACATCGGTTGCCGTCCATTGGGCTTTGTCCACCATCATGGCGTCGATAGCGCCTAGCAAGCCAGGCTGCACCTCGCCCATGCGTTCCAGCGTGAAAGCCTTGTCCAGATGCAGATGCGCATCCACCATGCTTGGCAAGACCAGAGCGCCTTCCAGATCCCAAAGCTCTGACCCGACGGCACGCGGGTGTAATGCAGCCTCGGCCCTGATCGATGCAACACGGCCTGCAAGGATCTCGACGCGCACCAAAGCGTTTTCAGCAGCGATACCCAAGCCGGAGAACAACCAGCGCGGCAGGCGTGCATTGCAAAGTGTCAGATGTGGCGACATATGCATCTTCCTCAGGCAAAGCGGCGCATGGCCTGACCCACCCGCTCTTTAAACGCAGTCAGGCGCGGCGTCGTCGCCACATTCATGTGGTAATACGCGTGGTAGTCAATGCGCGCCTTGCCGCCCGTGAGAATGCGCAGATAGCGCTTGATGCATTTGCGTGGTGGATCGCCCATGAACAGAGCTGTCCAGCGCGGGCGGCCATAGGTCACCACTGCGGCGATGCGCTTGAGATGGGTCAGCGCAGGTTTGACGTTCTGCGGATCGCTGATGTCAAAAGCCACACCGGGCATGAGAACGCGGTCAAAAAAGCCTTTGAGCATGGCGGGCAGGCCAAAGCACCAAGTGGGAAAGCAGAACACCACAGCCTCGGCCCACAGCAGACGATCCACATATTTCTGTACGGGAATCTGGTTGTGCGGAACCTCGTGATAGCCCAAGCGTTCCTCACGTGACATCACGGGGTTAAATCCTTCGGCATACAGATCGCAGTCATCAACCTCATGCCCTGCCGCACGCAGTTGCTGCACCACTTCGGCATGCAACGCGGCCTGGTAGCTGGTTTCTACGGGATGAGAGAAGATCACAAGCACTCGCATCTTGTGCTCCTCTCACAGATCCAAAGTCAGCGTTGCATTGCGATTGCGCGCACAGCACAAAGCCACATGGGTGCGGCGCTCAGCTTCAGTCAGGCAGCTGTCGTGATGCTCAGGATCACCATCGACCCAGCGCGTTACGCAAGTGCCGCAAATACCTTGCTCGCACACGGTTTCGATCTCAACACCGGCCAGTTGCAGCACATCGGTGATGCTCTCGCCCGGCTCTACCGGCAGGCGCAGGCCCTGGCGTTGCAATATGAGTTCAAAGCCTTGCGCAGCACCATTTTCAGAAGGTGCTTCGAGTGTGTTCACAGCCGTGTTTTGCATGATTGACCATCCGATTTGATCGATTGGTCAAATTAAGCAAGCGCTGTGCCAGATCAACACGACAGGGAGAAGCTCTGGCTAGCGCGCAGCCTCCAGCCTGAACATGCACCAAGCCCGCGCGACCAAGCTTTAAACAACCCTCAAATTGGTGCCATTCCGCAGCCCAGCAGCACAGAATTGGTGAGCTCGCGCGCGATGTGTTCGCGGTCTATGGGCTGATCAATTTCCAGGCCCAACATCACCCTGGCCTGCACAGCGTAGTCGGCGTAATGCTGGGTCATGCCCCAGATCTGCATCAGCAGCACACGCGCATCGAGCTTGCGCATGCGACCCTGCTCCATCCACTCGCCCATCAGCTCAACTTTTTGCTGGGTCGATGCCAGCGCCAGCGGCCAGTATTTGTCCAGACGTGAACCACCACCCAGCACCTCGTTCGTGAAAATGCGCGACAGCTCGGGGTTGTCCAGCGCGTAATCAAGCTTACGCCGCACATAGTTGCCAATGATCTGGGCGGGATCATCAAGCGCGGGATCAAACGCAAACGCAGCCGACCAGCCTTCAAGCAATGCATAAAGCAGCTCGTCATACAAAGCCTGCTTGCTTTCTATGTAGTAGTGCAGCTGAGGTTTGGTGAGACCCGCACGCTCTGCAATCGCCTGCGTGGAAGCGCCTTTGAAGCCATGGCTGCTGAACTCTGCAATCGCAGCTTCGCGGATGGCGAGCTGAATCTGTTCTCGAGTACGACGAGCGACGGGTGTGGAATCAGTCATAAGGACGGAAAAAACTGCAGGAGCCGGCGGCATCCATCGCACAACCGGAATTGACATCAAGAATAACGGCTGTCACTCAATGCACGGCAAAGCGCAGCAAATATTCGTAGCTGTTCTCCGTGGTTTTGGCGTCGCCCTGCACCGCTTCACGCCAGATGGCCTGTAGCGTGTTATTGCCGGCCATTGGCGTCATCAAAGCAAGGCCTTGTGCATCCGTCATCGTCGGGGCTCCACTTTCACCCCAGGAAAGGCGCACGCCCGCCTGAGGCTTGCCATTGAGAAGAACCTGCAACCTAAGCGGCTGGCCTGCATGGGGTGCCAGGCCCTGCTGCGGCACCACCTCAAACATCTGGCCCAGCGGCTTTTGCAAGACAGCGCCCCACTGCACCACGGTCTTGTGAAATTTGCGCGCATGCACGCCGCGCACCGCACCGGGGTTCTTGTCCATGGGCAGGGGCAGCATCTCGCCCTCAGGCCTGGTGCTGCTGAAGTAGCCGTTGTCCAGCTCCACCGCAATCAGCGCGGCCCGTGTATCGGGCTTGACGCGTATGCCGCCCTTCACGGTTTTCACATCGCAAGCCACTTCACGCCCGCGCAGATCGTAAGCGTGCACGCGTTGCAACTTGGCGGGGTCAAAGGTTTCGGTCTTGCCTTCATGACCACCGAACTGCATGACATAGCCGCCACGTGCATCAGGCTCCAGCCAGACGTTATGGGCATGCACAGGATTGGCGCAAAGCAGCCATGCGGCAGCGGTGGTGCACAGAATACGCGCCACGATGTTCTGGCGGGTCAGAGAAAAAGACATGAAAGCTCCGGAAATCAAAGAGAAAACTGCAGGCCCAGTTGCAGGCTGCGCGGTGCGCCGGGCGCTACCAGACGCTGGCCATCAATCAAGGTGGTGGTGCTGGCATAGCGGGTGTCTGCCGCATTGCGCAGCCACAGGTTCAGGCTGGCATTGCGTGCCACGCTGGCGGGCAGGCGGTACTGAAGGCCCAGATCAAGCCAGTGGTAGCTGCCCGCCCATTCGGTATTGCTGGTATTGATAGGTGCGCGCCCCACATGGCGCAGCACGCCATGCACAGTGATGTCGCTGCGCGGCATCCAGCGCGCATGCAAGGTGCTGGCGTATTCAGGCACCGCCACCACACGCTGACCCAGCAGCGCCGCGTTGGCGTTCTGCGTCACTTCTGACCGGTTGCGGCCATACGCCCATTCAATATGCCAGGCGCGCCCAGGCAACCAGTGCAGCTGCAACTCCGCGCCCTTGCGCAGCGTTGCGCCCAGGTTTTCGTACTCACCAGGCGCGGTGTTGCGAATCTCCTGGCTGGAGGTGATGCGGTAGAGCGATGCATCCAGCAGCCACTGGCTGGATGGCTTCCACTGCACACCCAGCTCGGTCTGGCGAAAGATGTTGGCACGCAGCTCGCTGTTGCGCAGCGCGTATTTGGCAAAGTCGCTGGGCAGTGCAAAGCCTTGCGACCAGCTGGCACGTACTGCCGTCTGTGCATTGAGCTGGGCCAGCGCGCCCAGCTTGGGGCTGGCCTGGCTGCGGCCCGGCATGCGGTGGCACTCATCGCCCCCTGTCTCGGCACCCAGCAGGCGGCAACTGCCATCGAAGTGATCCCAGCGCAGCGCTGCCGAAGTCTGCAGCCAGCCCGTGGCCTGCCAGCTGCCTTGCCCATAAAGGGCGGTGTTGTTGAGCCGTGTGTTGCGGTCATCCAGCGCAGCAGCCGTGCGCTGGCGGTTGATCAGACCGTCCCAGTAACCGTAGTCGGTGGACTCGCGCACCTGCTCCAGCCCCAGCATCCAGTTCAGCTCGCGCGCGGCCAGCTGGCTTTTGCCATTCAGATTCAAGCCCGCGCCCAGCACGCTGCGGTCATAGCGCTCTTCGCGCTGCATCCAGCTGCCGCTGCGCGGGCGGGTGAACCAGCGCACAAAATCCTGCTGTGTGCCATACACAAAGCCCAGCAGGCGCGTGTTCGCATTCAGTGCGTACTGCGCATCCAGCCGCAGCGTGCCGAAGTGCTTGTGGGCCCCATCCCCTTGCACATGGCTGTCCTTGCCCTGCGCATCCTGGCGCCACTGCGCTTCGGTCAGATAGCTGGGCGAATCGCCACGCGCCTCATGCCAGCGCCCGGACAGCGAGATATCCAGCTTTTCATGCACATGGTGCTTCCAGGTGCCGCTGACGGTGCTGCGCTCAAAACCCGCGCTGGGACGTGTACCATCGCCCCGCGAATGCTGGGCAGCCAGATTGAGCTGATCGCCACCCGCCAGCTCGCGCCCCAGCGCGGCCTGCGTATCCCACAGGCCATACGATCCCGCGCTGACATCAAGGTCCGTGTAGTTGCCGCTGCGGCGCGTGCGCAGTTCCACCAGCCCCGCGCGGTTGTAGTTGCCCTGCAGCACAGACACCGGGCCGCGATAGACATTGACCTTGTCCAGCTCCAGCGGCACCACCACGTTCAGATCGAAATAGCCATCGGCGTGGGATGTGGCTTCGTTAAGCGCAATGCCATCCAGCGTGGCCGCCACATCACCGCCATGCCCGCCGCCCCCAAAGCCGCGCAGCACCAGCGCATTGGCCACGCCGCTGAGCTGGTAGTGGTGCACATGCATGCCGGGCACCTTGCTCCACAGCGACTCCACTTCCGCCCTGGGTTGCTCGCCCAGTTCATCACGCCCCAGCTCGGTGACCGAGAAAACGCGCTGCGCCTTATCCAGCGCCTCGCCTTTGACCTGCGCCAGCACCCTCACCTCAGGCAGCGCCGCAGCGGCCTCTTGCTCGCCCTGCGCCAGCGCCTGTCCCACCATCAGCCCCGTGCAGGCCAGGCTCAGCACCGCCCGCTTTGCCGCAACCCCCAGCGGCGGCTGGCCTCTTGTTTGTCGTTCCTGATTCATGCACCAGAAAGAGCAAGCTTCATGCCACACCAGCCGGTGTTACCCACCTGAATGCGCACCAAAAAGCGCCACAGCACCCAGCCTTGTCATGGCTTGGTGCGATTTTCCGTTCGGACTGCACCATCGCTGTGCATGCACTGAAACGATCCGCCAATGGCTCGCTGGCATAGCACTTGCTACATCTCAGTGCACAGACATTGAGTCAAACGCAATGGGACTGACTCCTCGCGTTCAGCCGCCGCAAACGGCTGCGCGAGCAAGCGACCTCAAAAGATGGAGTGAAACGCAATGGAACTGACTCCTCACGTTCAGCCGGCGCAGACGGCTGCGCGAGCAAGCGACTTCAAAAGATGGAGTGAAACGCAATGGAACTGACTCCTCGCGAAAAAGACAAGCTGCTGATCTTTACCGCAGCCCTGCTGGCCGAGCGCCGCATGGCGCGGGGGCTCAAGCTCAACTACCCCGAATCCATCGCGCTCATCAGCGCTTTTGTGATGGAAGGTGCTCGCGACGGCAAGACGGTGGCCCAGCTCATGAGCGAAGGCCGCAGCGTGCTGACCCGCGCCGATGTGATGGAAGGCATACCCGAGATGATTCCTGACATCCAGATCGAAGCCACCTTTCCCGACGGCACCAAGCTGGTCACCGTGCACGAGCCCATTGCCTGAATGCGCAGCAGCAACTTCAAACCTTTTAGCCCGCTAGCCCTTACACATCAAGCACAGACAGCTATGAAATTCAATAAATTCCTTGCCGCCACCACCGCTGCAGCAACAGCTCTGCCCCTGTCTGCATTCGCCCATGTAGGCGCCGATGGCGGTGCTGGCCACCACCATTTTCTGGACAGCCTGACGCATGCCTTTGCCCATCCGTTCACAGGCCTCGACCATCTGGCCGCCATGCTGGCCGTGGGCGCCTGGAGTGCGTTGACCGTCACGCCCGCCTGGCGTGCTCCTGCGGCCTTTGTCGCATTGCTGCTGGCCGGTGCGCTGGCAGGCTTTGCGGGCCTGTGGGTGCCAGGTGTGGAGCCGATGATTGCTGCCTCGGTGCTGGTGCTGGGCTTGCTGGTCGCGGTGCAAAAAAAGATGCCGTGGATTCTGGCTGCAGCACTGGCGGGCGTTTTTGCCTTCTTCCACGGCGCAGCCCACGGGTTTGAGCTGGCGGGCGATAGCGGCTGGGCCACCGTGGGTGCGCTGGTTGGCATTGCGCTGGGATCTGGCCTGCTGCACATCACCGGCATGGTGCTGGGCAAGGCGGTGATGCAGCGCCACCAATGGCTGGCCAAGCTCGGCGGCGCGGCCACGGCGGCGCTGGGTGCCGTCATGCTGATGCGTCTGGCCTGAACGGGAGCCGCACATGATTCCCGGTGAACTGCTTCTTGACGCGGGTGCGCACACCCTCAACCCCGGCCGCCGCACCGTGACGCTGGTGGTCAGCAACGCCAGCGACCGGCCCATCCAGGTCGGCTCGCACTACCACTTTGCCGAGACCAATGCCGGCCTGTCGTTTGACCGCCAAGCCGCTCACGGCATGCGCCTGAACATTGCCAGCGGCATGGCCGTGCGCTTTGAGCCGGGCCAGCAACGCACGGTGGAGCTGGTGGACATTGGCGGTGATCGACAAATCTACGGCTTTCGCGGCCTGGTTCAAGGAGCGCTCTGACATGGCAACCATGGACAAACGAGCCTACGCCGAAACCTTTGGCCCCACGGTGGGCGACCGCGTGCGCCTAGCCGACACCGAACTCATCGTTGAAGTCGAACAAGACTTCACGCTGGCCGCAGGCGGCTATGGCGAAGAGGTGAAGTTTGGCGGCGGCAAAACCATTCGCGATGGCATGGCGCAAAGCCAGCGATCGCGCGAACAAGGCGCCATGGACACGGTGCTGACCAACGCCCTCATCATCGACCACTGGGGCATCGTCAAAGCCGACATTGGCTTGCGAGGCGGGCGCATTGCCGCCATTGGCAAAGCGGGCAACCCCGACACGCAGCCGGGCGTGGACATCGTCATCGGCCCGGGCACCGAGATCATCAGCTGCGAGGGCAACATCGTCACCGCAGGCGGCATCGACACGCACATTCATTTCATCGCGCCGCAGCAGATTGAAGAAGCGCTGACCAGCGGCGTGACCACCATGATTGGCGGCGGCACCGGCCCGGCCACCGGCACCTTTGCCACCACCTGCACGCCCGGCCCCTGGAACATGGAACGCATGCTGCAGACGGCAGACGCCTTCCCCATGAACCTGGGCTTTCTGGGCAAGGGCAACGCCAGCCTGCCGCACGGCCTGCACGAGCAGATCAGCGCCGGCGCCATTGGCCTGAAGCTGCATGAGGACTGGGGCAGCACGCCAGCGGCCATCAGCAACTGCCTGGATGTGGCGGAAGAGACCGACACGCAAGTCGCCATCCACACCGACACGCTCAACGAGAGCGGCTTTGTGGAAGACACTGTGGCCGCCTTCAAGGGCCGCACCATCCACACCTTCCACACCGAAGGCGCGGGCGGCGGCCATGCGCCCGATATTTTGAAAGTGGTGGGCGAGGCGAACGTGCTGCCCAGCTCCACCAACCCCACGCGCCCCTACACCATCAACACGCTGGACGAGCATGTGGACATGCTGATGGTGTGCCACCACCTGGATGCGGGCATTGCCGAAGACCTGGCCTTTGCCGAAAGCCGCATCCGCAAGGAGACGATTGCGGCCGAAGACATCCTGCACGACATCGGCGCGATCAGCATGTTCAGCTCGGACAGCCAAGCCATGGGCCGTGTGGGCGAGGTGATCCTGCGCACCTGGCAGACCGCGCACAAGATGAAGCTGCAGCGCGGCCCATTGCCCGGTGACAGTGCGCGCCACGACAACTTTCGCATCAAGCGCTACATCGCCAAATACACCATCAACCCGGCCATTGCCCACGGCATCAGCCACGAGGTGGGCAGCATCGAAGTGGGCAAATGGGCTGACATCGTGATCTGGAAGCCCGCCTTTTTTGGTGTGAAACCGGCCTGCATTCTGAAGGGCGGCTTCATCGCCATGGCGGCCATGGGCGACCCCAACGCCAGCATTCCCACGCCGCAGCCCGTGCACTACCGGCCCATGTTTGGCGCCTTTGGCGGTGCCATCGCCAAGACATCGCTGACCTTTGTGTCGCAAGCTGGTCTGGCGGCGGACATTGGCCAGCGCTTTGGCCTGCACAAAACGCTGTCCGCCGTCAAAGGCATTCGCAGCGTGAAGAAGCAGCACATGATTCACAACGACCTGGCGCCGCACATGGAGGTGGACGCCCAGACCTACGCCGTGCGCGCCAATGGCGACCTGCTGACCTGCGAGCCCGCAGTCAGCCTGCCCATGGCGCAGCGCTACTTTTTGTTCTGAGCGGAATTGAGCGAAAACGCGGTGTCCGGATGCTGAATGCCTTTGCTCTCAAACCACTGCAGCCAGTCGCTGACTTCCAGCACTGGTGCAGTGCCCACGGTGGTAGGCAAGGCTTCATAGACCAGCACCGTCATCATCTGCTGACCACCCTGCACCAGCGCCACCGGCAATGTCAGCAGACGCTTGGTGTACTCGCCCATGTCCTCGGGCCACAGCCCCTCAATGCGGTCCATGGCCTGCTCCAGCGCGGCGTCCATGGCATAGACCTCGGCCAGCACGGGCTGCCTGCCCTCAAGGCGCAGCCCGGGGTACCAGCCAAGGTCGTGCAGAGTGCCTGTCAGCTCGGTTTTGCCCAGACAGACAGTGCCGTGCTGCAGCCTGGCAATATCGTTCACGCCACCTGCACGCAAAGTGCCGTAGACCGCCACATAGGCCGCGCCGCAGGATTTCCAGCCCGTCGAAGATTCTTTTTCCATCACCGCATCCAGAGAGTTTTTCAACAGTTTGGCTGCAGCAAAAAGCACGCCAGCCTGTTGAATGATCTGCGAAGCACGCTCCTTTTTTGATTGCCCATGCTGACTGCCAACAAACTGCTGCCTCAGGGCCAAGGCCTTTCTACCGCACTGCTCAAGCGTGCCGCCACCATTGAGCTGGACTGGGATGTGCGCCAGAAATCACGCTTCGCCACCACCGACAGCCAGGGGCGCGAGCTGGCCATTTTTCTGCCACGCGGTCAGGCCGTGCGCGGGGGCGATGTGCTGGTGGCTGAAGATGGCTCGCTGATTCGCGTGCTGGCCGCACCGCAAAAAGTGCTGTGCATTTCGGCCTGCGCAGTGCATGGCACGCCGTTTGATCTGATGCGCGCCGCCTACCATCTGGGCAACCGCCATGTGCCCATCGAGCTGCAGCCCGACCATCTGAAGATCGAACCCGACCATGTGCTGGCCGACATGCTGCGCAGCATGCATATGACGGTGGTGGAGGCCGACTTGCCGTTCGAGCCCGAAGGCGGTGCCTATGGTGGCCATGTCACCAATGATGGGCACAGCCGCCATCACCACGGCCATGGACACGCGCATGACCACGACCACACGCATTCCCACGGTCACCCCCATGAGCACTGAACCCAGCCTGGCCCTGAATCAGCACAGCTTTCTGCAGCTGATGTGGCTGGCTTCGCCCGCGTTGCCGATTGGTGGTTTTTCATACTCCGAAGGACTGGAAGCTGCCATCAATGCTGCGCTGGTCACTACAGAAACAGAAGCAGGCAACTGGCTGGTGCAGCAGCTGCACCTGACCCAGTCGCGTGGCGATATGGCGGTGATTGCGCAGGCAGCAGTGGCCTGGCAGAAGAACGAGCTGCCACGCATTGCAGCGCTCAACCAATGGGTGCGCACCACGCGCGAGACCAGTGAGCTGCGGCTGCAGACCGAGCAAATGGGCCGCTCTCTGACCGAATGGCTGCGCAACCGCTATGCCGGCGAAGCTGCGCACCACACATCCATTGAGTGGCTGGCCCAGCAAGATGCCAGCTACCCCATTGCCTTCTCGTTTGCAGCCCACTGCACCGGCGCTGCGGCACGCGATGCGCTGCTGGCCTATGCCTTTGGCTGGGCCGAAAACATGGTGCAGGCCGCCATCAAGGCTGTGCCACTGGGCCAAAGCGCAGGCCAGCGCATTCTGGCGCGCCTGACCGCCGACATTCCGCAAGCCGTGGAATATGCACTGGCCTTGCCAGACCACGCACGGCAAGCTTTTTCGCCCATGCTGGCCATTCTTTCGGCCCAGCATGAACATCAATACTCACGCCTTTTCCGATCATGAGCACTGCACTGCACCACATCCCCAACCGCACCAAAAAGCTGCCGCCGCTGCGCGTGGGCATTGGCGGCCCCGTGGGCTCGGGCAAAACCACGATTCTTGAAATGCTGTGCAAGGCCATGCGCGAAAAGTGGGACCTGATCGCCATTACCAACGACATCTACACCAAGGAAGACCAGCGCCTCCTGACCATCAGCGGCGCGCTGCCTGCCGAGCGCATCATGGGCGTGGAAACCGGCGGCTGCCCGCACACCGCCATCCGCGAAGATGCTTCCATCAACCTGGAAGCCATTGACCGCATGCTCAAGGAATTCCCCGACGCCGACATCGTGTTCATCGAATCCGGTGGCGACAACCTGGCCGCCACCTTCAGCCCCGAGCTTTCAGACCTGACCATCTATGTGATCGACGTGGCCGCGGGTGAGAAGATTCCGCGCAAAGGCGGGCCAGGCATCACCAAAAGCGACCTGTTTGTCATCAACAAGACCGATCTGGCCCCGCATGTGGGCGCCAATCTGGACATCATGCGCAGCGACACCATCAAGCAGCGCACCACACCCAAAGGGCTCAAGCCTTTTGTGATGACCAACCTCAAGACGCTGGACGGTCTGGACGAAGTGGTGGCATTCATCGAAAAGCAGGGCTTGCTGGCCGCCTGAACGCCAGATTTCAGACGAAAAAAAGCCGCCTCAGACGGCGGCTGTTTCTCACCAGTGCGGAATTACTGGTTTGCCAGATCCAGATGGAACTCACGGGCTTCCTGGATGAATTCGATCAGGGAATTGATGGCTTGGCGCATGATGAACTTTCTATGAACTCAAGAGATGCACTTCAAGCGATGGACAGTACGCATCTCAAGCACTGTCATTCGCGGGCAGTCACCGCAGTGAAGCACCCTAGGGTTAACCCTTGAATCTAAGTATAAACCACTAGTTGTTTTTTGCAAAGCGCCATATTGCGCTGAAATGGCAACAGCCTTCATCTTCCTGCAACAGGGCTGCAATTTGCACCGCCAAACGCAGCAATTTCGCGCATTTTTGCGGGATTCCTTCACTCAAATCGTCATGAATCCGCAGCGATTCGCTGACGCGATGCCTGGTTTATGCGCAGGCTGCTACGCTATGGGCTGTTAACAATTCAGAGAAGCCAGCGACTGCTGCTGGCTGGCGGAAAGCGGAAATGGTGTGTGATCGAGGTTTGCTGCAGATGACCAGGGCTCTGGGTCGTCCCATGAATGCCATCATCCAGCCAGGCAGCCCCTGCTGCGCCCTTGCCAGCATTGCGCAGGAGGTCGCATGAGTACCTCCAGGCTCTCTGACTCCAGCCGCCCCGCCGCATGGCACATCACCTCTATGAACCCGGCCGAGGCCCCCTGGCCCTTGCTGCTGCTGGCTGATCCTTCGCGTGAAAAGGTCAAGCGCTATTTGCCGCGCTGCGTCTGCTATGCGGCGCGTCAGACGGCTCAGTTCACACCCAGCGGGCTAGGTGCACTCATCGGTGTCTGCGCCTTGCAGCCGCCCCAGGATGAACAAGCCCAGTGGGAGCTGATGAACATGGCCGTCTCCCCCGCCTGGCAGCGCAATGGCATTGGCTCTGCCTTGCTGCACCACGCCATTCGAGAGCTGCGCAAGCGTGGCGTTCAGCAGCTGGAGGTGGGCACGGGCAGCTTTGGCGATCAGCTGCTGTTCTACCAGCGCCTGGGCTTTCGCGTCAGCCGCATCGACCACGACTTCTACCTGCGCAACTACACGACACCGCTGTGGGAGCGGGGCGTGCAGCTCAAGGACATGATTCGTCTGACGCTGGCGCTATGAACAACTCCTGATTTGATAGCTATCAGCGCTTTTATTGACTGGACTGCTGGCTGTTTGAGTCCATAAACCTGCAGCTCGCAGGTTTACGCGGGCTTTGCAGCCGCTGCGCGCGGCAGGATCAGGTTGAGCACCATGGCGGCCATGGCGCCCAGCGTGACGGACGAGCCCAGCAGGTACTGCAGCATGTCGGGCAGCGACTTCACCCAGGCCTGCGGGGCCAGCGTTGCAAAGAACGAGAAGATGATGGGTACACCCACCACCAGCATGGCGCGCTCGTCCAGGTGCACATGGCGCAGGATGCGGATGCCTGCCATGGCAATGGTGATGCACACCACGGCAAACATGCCCCCAATCACCGGCGCGGGGATGGCCGCAATCGCTGCCGAGAACTTGCCGAAAAAGCCCAGCACCGCCAGCACCAGACCGGCCGCCACAAACACCATACGGCTGGCTACGCCGGTGATGGAGATCACACCGGCATTGGTCGAATAGCCGGTGACCGGCGTGCCGCCCACCAGCGCTGCCACGCCGCAGCTCAGGCCTTCGCCAATCGCGCCGCGGTCCAGCTGCTTGTTGGTGATGGGCTGGTCGATCACCGCCGATACCGCCAGCCAGGTGCCTGTGGTTTCGGCAATCACCACCAGGTAGATCACCACAAAAGTCAGGATGGCGGGCAGCGAGAAGTGCAGCGCGTAGTCCACACCCACCAGCTTGGGCAGCGTGAACCAGGGCGCGGCGGCAATGCTCTCCCACGAGAACAGGCCCATGGCCCAGGCCACCAGCGTGCCACCAATCAGCGCAATCACCACCGAGGACACGCGCATCCACACCCCCAGGCGGTTGTTGTAGCGCAGGCCCAGCATCATGGCCACGATCAGCAGCACGGCAGACGTTGCAGCCAGCACCAGCGACTGGTTGAGCGTGGTGTCGCCATGCACGGTGAACACATTGGCCGTCAGCGCAATCGGCAGCAGCGACAGGCCCACCACCAGGATGATGGTGCCCCCCACAATCGGCGGCACCAGCCAGCGCACCAGTCGGTGGAACCAGCCCGTCATGCCCAGCAGCATGACCATCAGCGCACCAGGAATCAGTGCGCCAAACACCGTGCCCAGCCCCGCGTAACCGCCGCCCGCCGCAAATGCGATGGTCAGAATGGCGCCCAGCGGGATATACGACGGCCCCTGCGCCACCGGCATGCGCATGCACCAGACCGTCTGAATGATGGTGCCAATACCCGCCGCCAGAAAGGTGGACTGGATCAGCGAGGCCGAATCAGACGCCGACAGCGCCAGCGCCGAGGCGATGATGAAGGGCACGACATACACATCCATGGCCATCACATGCTGCAGACCCAGCAGCAGAGCTTTGGACCAGGTGACGCGGTCGTCCGGGCGGGCAATCAGCTGCCCTTCGTAAGCGGTTTGGGGTTCGTTCATGGCAGAAAGTGAAAGTCCACAACACAGCAGCAGCGCCTATTTTCAGGGGCACTGCGCTATCAATAAATGGGGTATGTCTGTGGGCGCCGCATAGGGTGCCCACATCACAGGGGCTTTAGCCCCGGGCGTGCACCCGCTGGCCCTGCACCCACACCTGCGCCACATTGGCGCGGGTGGCGTTGTGCATGATTTTTTGCAGCACGTCGGCATCGCTGTCTTCGCCATCCCACAGCCAGATATTGCTGTCAGGAGCGCTGCAGTCCACGGCGATGGCATCCATGGCGTAGCCGGGCTCGATGCGGCCAATGGGCAAGTCCAGCGCATGGCCGCCAGCGGCCGTGGCCAGCCACAGCGCAAACACATGGTCGATCTTCGCCGGGCGGCCTTGTGCAGCGCGGCCGCGCGCGGTGCTGGGCTGGTCAGGGTCGGTGCCTTCGTGCAGCGCCAGTGCGGCCGTCATGGCGTGGCGGCAGGCGTCGAACATGCTGGGACTGTAGCCGCCCGAAATATCGGTGGCCAGGCCCATGCCCAGCGCTTGTTGATTGCCTGTGCGCGCCGGGAACACGCTGTTGGCAAAGTAGAAGTTGGACAGCGGGCAGTGCGCCACCGATGCACCGGTGCGCGCCATCAGTGCCACGTCGTCGGGCGTCAAAAAATTGGCGTGTGCCACCACGGTGCGGCGCGTCAGCAGGCCAAAGCCGTGCAGCGCATGGGCATCGGTGGTGCCGGTGCGCTCCAGCACATGGCCGTGCGCCCAGTCGCTTTCGGAGCAATGCGTTTGCACATGGGCGCCCGTGCGCTGGGCCAGGTCGCCCAGGCCTTGCAGTAATTCGTCCGTGCACGACGGGATAAAGCGCGGCGTGATGACGGGCAGCACGCGCTGGTCGGCGTTGTCCGGGTGGCTGCGCAGCCAGTCCATAAAGGCTTCGGTATCGGCCACGGCCTGGGCTGCGCTGGCGTCCTTGTAATACGGCGGGCACTGCGTGGGCTCGTCCATGGCCACCTTGCCCACCAGGGCGCGCTGGCCATGGGCCAGGCAGCGTTCGGCCAGCACCTGGTTGCCGGCGTTGTCCACGCTGCCAAAGTACATGGCGGTGGTGGTGCCGTTGGCCAGCAGCGTGGGCACGACCACGTCGTACACGCGCTGGGCGAACGCGGGGTCGCTGTAGCGCGCCTCCAGCGGGAAGGTGTTGTCCTGCAGCCAGACTTCTAGCGGCACATCCAGCGCCTTACCGTTTTGCGGCCACTGCGGGGCGTGCACATGCAGGTCCACCATACCGGGCAGCAGGTAGCTGCCGGCGGGCAGGCTGCGCAGCGTGCCGGCGGCGGCATGGGCCTCTTTCTGCTCTGCCCAGCGGGGATCGCTTTGCTGCAGCACGGCCTCAATCACGCCCTGCGCATTCACGCAGATCAGCACATCGGCCTGCACGCGCAACCGATCGGGCGTGGGCGCATCAAAGGCCGTGCATTGCAGCGCCCAGGCGCCGGAAGGGGTGTGAGTAGAGGACAGGTTCATTGCGCAAACTGCGGGCAGCAGAGCCCGCTTTCAGCCATGCGCCCCGGCTTGGCAAGGCGCGCAGAAAACAATGCGCCAACCCGGTCAGCAAAGTGATTGCTCATACCCGTGCTGGCGCCACAGGCTGCACTTTAGCCATTGAGCGAGCGCTCTGCAGACGCGCACAGGTTTGCCCACAAATGCCGATTGGGCACCTACCCCGCTATCGAATTTGATAGCTCTTTCCGCAATCACCCAGTCATTTCCGTCATGAATTGGCCTGAAATGACTGCAGATACTGCGGTGGCAGCTCTTGTTTTAAGAGCTACCTTCTCCATCACTCAGGCCTTGACCGCCCGGCGTGCACGCACCGCTTGCGCCAGTTGCTGCAGCACGGGAATGGTCTGCTCCATGCTGATGCAGGCATCGGTCAGCGACACGCCGTATTGCAGCTCCTGGCCTTCCACGATGTCCTGGCGACCTTCGTGAATATGACTTTCGATCATCACGCCGGTGATGCGTGCGTCACCGCCTGCCACTTGCTGGGCCACATCGGCGGCCACGTCGATCTGGCGGCGGTGCTGCTTGCTGCTGTTGGCGTGCGAGAGGTCAATCATCACCTGCTCACGCAGACCTGCCTTGGCCAGCAATTCGCAAGCCGCCTGCACATCTGCCGCGCTGTAATTGGGCTGCTTGCCGCCGCGCAGAATCACATGGCAATCCTGATTGCCACGTGTCTCAAAAATCGCGCTCTGGCCCATCTTGGTCATGCCCATGAAGGCGTGCGAAGACTGTGCAGCCAGAATGGCGTCGCTGGCCACCTTCACGCCACCGTCGGTGCCGTTCTTAAAGCCCACAGGGCAGCTCAGGCCGCTGGCCAGCTGGCGGTGGCTCTGGCTTTCGGTCGTACGCGCACCGATAGCGCCCCAGCTGACCAGATCGCTGATGAACTGCGGCGACAGCAGATCGAGAAATTCCGTACCCACAGGCAGGCCCAGCGCCAGCACATCCAGCAGCAGGCGGCGCGCCAGCTCCAGTCCTTCGTTGATGGCAAAGCTGCCGTCGCGGTAGGGGTCGTTGATATAGCCCTTCCAGCCCACGGTGGTGCGCGGCTTTTCAAAGTACACGCGCATCACGATCAGCAGATCATCCTTGAGCGCATCGGCCTGCACTTTCAGCTGCCGTGCGTAATCCATGGCCTGCTCGTGATCGTGAATCGAGCAAGGGCCGACCACCACCACCAGTCGGTCATCCTGACCGTGCAGCACGCGCGAAATGGCTGCGCGGCTGGATTCCACCAGTTGATGGGCCTCATCGGTCACGGGCAGCGACTCTTCCAGCAGAGCCGGGGTCAGCAGCGGACGCACGATCTTGATGCGCGTGTCATCAATGCGGGTTTTGTCCAGCGTAGTCAGACGAGGTGCGGGCTTGCGCGCCGGTGCGGCAGATGTGGGTGTGGAGCTTGCAGTCATGCCCTCTATTGTCGCAGCGCACCGAAGCCTTCACCGTGCACGCTGCTTCAACCGGTGATTCTGCGGCGACTGACAGGCAATACGCCTGCAATCTGACAAGAGCGCCAAGTTCGAGGCCCAACAGTGAGGGCTGGATTCAACCTCGCCCCACAACCATGGACAACAACAACCAGCCTGGCAATCCGCAGCGGCGCGCTTTCTTTCGCCGTTCATTGCCCATCATTCCCGTTGCCGCTGTTGCCGCAGCGGGCGGTGCAGCAGCTACTCTGGCCACCGTCGATAGCAACCATCTGCCCGTAGTGCCCGGCCCTGCCGTCAACACCGCCCTGCGCGATGCGGCCAAGTACCAGCCCACTTACTTCAGCGCCGATGAATACCGCTTTCTGCAAGCGGCCGTCGCACGGCTGATTCCCAAGGACGACCTCGGCCCCGGCGCGCTGGAAGCGGGAGTGCCCGAGTTCATCGACCGCCAGATGAACACCCCTTACGCAGCGGGCAGCAACTGGTATATGCAAGGCCCGTTCAACCCGGCCGCCGTCAAAGAGATGGGCTACCAGCTCAAGCTCAATGTGCGTGAGATTTATCGCCTGGGCATTGCCGCTGCCAACCAGTGGTGCAGCAAAAACCTGGGCAAGGCCTTTGCGGATTTGTCTGCCGAAGAGCAGGACAACGCCCTGGCCGCCATGGAAAAAGGCGTGGACAGCGCCGATGGTTTTGACGCCCTGCCGTCGTCCACCTTCTTCTCCATGCTGTGGGGCAATACCAAGGAAGGTTTTTTCAGCGACCCCATGCACGGCGGCAACAAGGACATGGTGGGCTGGAAGCTCATTGGCTTCCCCGGCGCGCGCGCTGATTTCATGGACTGGATTGAGCGTGACGTGGCCTACCCGCTGCCGCCCGTTTCCATTCGCGGACAAAGGGGTTAAGCCATGGCCAAAACAATGCCTAAAAAAGATGTGGTCGTGATCGGCTTTGGCTGGACGGGCGCCATCATCTCCAAAGAACTGACCGAGGCCGGCCTGAACGTGCTGGCCCTGGAGCGCGGCCCCATGCAGGACACAGACCCGGACGGTGTCTATCCACAAACCATGGACGAGCTGACCTTCAACTCGCGCAAAAAGCTGTTTGTCGATGTGTCCAAAGAGACCGTCACCATCCGCCACACCAGCGCCGACACCGCCCTGCCCAACCGCCAGCTGGGCGCCTTCCTGCCCGGCAACGGCGTGGGCGGTGCAGGCCTGCACTGGTCGGGCGTGCACTTTCGCGTAGACCCGATGGAGCTGCGCATGCGCAGCCACTACGAAGAGCGCTACGGCAAAAAATTCATCCCCGAAGGCATGACGATTCAGGACTTCGGCGTGACCTATGACGAGCTGGAGCCGCACTTCGACTTTGCCGAGAAGGTGTTTGGCACCTCGGGCACGGCCTATACCGTCAAGGGCGAAAAGGTGGGCGCAGGCAAGGGCGGCAACCCCTTTGCGCCCGACCGCTCCAGCGACTTTCCGCTGCCCGCGCAGATGAACTCGGTCTCGGCCATGCTGTACGGCAAGGCGGCAGAAAGCGTGGGCTACCACCCCTACAACATGCCGTCGGCCAACACCTCCGGCCCCTACACCAACCCCTACGGTGCGCAGATGGGGCCGTGCAACTTCTGCGGCTTTTGCAGCGGCTACGCCTGCTATATGTACAGCAAGGCATCGCCCAACGTAAACATCCTGCCCGCGCTGCGGCTGGACCCGCGCTTTGAGCTGCGCACGCTGTGCCAGGTCACGCGCATCAACCTGGCAGCCGATGGCAAAACCGCCACCGGCGTGACCTATATCGACGCATCGGGCAACGAGGTGATTCAGCCCGCCGACATCGTCGCCGTGTGCAGCTTCCAGTTCAACAACGTGCGGCTGATGCTGCTGTCGGGCATCGGCAAGCCGTATGACCCCGAGAGCAACACCGGCACCGTGGGCAAGAACTTTGCCTTCCAGAACATGGCCACCATCAAGGTGTTTTTTGGCAAAGACCAGCACCACACCAACAACTTCATCGGTGCAGGCGGCAACGGCATTGCGGTGGATGACTTCAACGCCGACAACTTTGACCACGGCCCCGCAGGCTTTGTGGGTGGATCGCCGTTCTGGGTCAACCAGGCAGGCGCCAAGCCCATTGCAGGCACACCCACCGCACCCGGCACCCCCAACTGGGGCAGCGGCTGGAAGAAGGGCGTGGCCGAGGCCTACACGCACAACGTGTCCATGGATTCGCACGGCGCCCACCAAAGCTACCGCGCCAACTACCTGAGCCTGGACCCCACCTACAAAGACGCCTATGGCAACCCGCTGCTGCGCATGACGTTTGACTGGCAGCCCAACGACATCAAGATGAACCAGTTCATGCAAGAAAAAATGGGCGCCATTGCCAAGGCCATGGGCGGCAAGGCCATGAGCGTATCGGGCAAGAAAGAAGGTACGCACTTTGACACCAACAGCTACCAGACCACGCACCTGAACGGTGGCGCCATCATGGGCACCGACCCCGGCACCAGCGCCGTCAACCGCTACCTGCAAAGCTGGGATGTGCACAACGTCTTCGTGCTGGGCGCATCGGCCTTCCCGCAAGGCCTGGGCTACAACCCCACCGGCCTGGTGGCAGCCCTCGCCTACTGGTCGGCCCGCGCCATCCGCGATCAATACCTGAAGCAGCCCGGCGCGCTGCTCAAAGCCTGAGGAGGATGGACATGAAGCACACATCCACACTCCGCACAAAAACACTGCAACGCGGCGCTATTGCTACGGTAGTGATAGCTGCCAGCGCGCTGGGGATCAGCGCCTGGGCACAAAAAGAGGCTGCACCTGCTTCTGCAGCATCCGCAAGCACTCCTGCCCCAACATCCGCGCCAGCGGCCAGCAACATCCCCGCCACGCGCGGCCAGGTCGGCCCGCAAGACATGGTGACCGTGGCCCCGCACCTGCCCGAGGCCAAGATAGACGGCGCCAGCGCCAAAGACCCGCTGGTGCGCGGCGAATACCTGGCCCGCATGGGCGACTGCGTGGCCTGCCACACCGCACCCGGCGGCAAGCCTTTTGCAGGCGGCCTGCCATTGGGCTCGCCCATTGGCACCATGTACTCCAGCAACATCACGCCGGACAAGACCGCAGGCATTGGCAGCTACAGCTTTGAAGAGTTTGACCAGGCCGTGCGCCACGGCAAGGACAAGCGCAAAGGCAGCCTCTACCCCGCCATGCCCTACCCGTCGTACGCGCAGGTCAGCACGCAAGACATGCAAGACCTCTACGCCTACTTCATGCAAAAGGTCGAGCCCGTCAGCGCCCAGGTGCCAGACAACGACATCCCCTGGCCGCTGTCCATGCGCTGGCCCGTCTCCATCTGGCGCGGCATGTTCGCCCCCAATGCCGACAAGATCCAGGCCAAGGCCGAAGCCGTAGCCCCCACGGCAGACGCCAAACTGCGCGGCGCCTATCTGGTCGAAGGCCTGGGCCACTGCGGTGCCTGCCACACGCCGCGCTCCTTCACCATGGCCGAAAAAGGCCTGGACAGCAGCGACAGTCGCTTTCTGAGCGGCGGCAACGCCCCCATGGACGGCTGGGTCGCCAAAAGCCTGCGCGGCAACGATGCCGACGGCCTGGCAGCCTGGAGCGAGGCCGACATCGTCGCCCTGCTCAAAACCGGCCGCAACAACCACACCGCAGTGTTTGGCGGCATGGGCGATGTGATCGCGCACAGCACGCAGTACATCAGCGATGGCGATTTGAAAGCGATTGCGGTGTATCTGAAATCGCTGCCCGCGCAGGACAAGCAAAAGAGCCGCTTTACCGCCAGCTCCGACACGGCCAACGCACTGTGGAGGGGCGACACCAAGCAGTACGGATCGGCCTTGTACCTGGACAACTGCGCGGCCTGCCACCGCACGGATGGCAAGGGCTACCAGCAGGTTTTTCCCGCGCTCGCGGGCAATGCAGCGGTGCTTAGCGATGACCCCAACAACCTGATTCGCATCGTGCTGCAAGGCGGCAAGCTGCCCGCCACGACAACGCGCCCGTCCACCTTCACCATGCCCGCATTTGCATGGCGCATGAGCGACCAGCAGGTGGCCGATCTCGTCACCTTTGTGCGCAGCAGCTGGGGCAATCAGGCGGGTGCCGTTTCTGCCACGCAGGTCAAAGACATTCGCAAGTCACTGCCTGCACCACCGCCAGCAACGGCACAAACAGCGCAAGCCAGCAAGCCCTAAGCAGCGCTGCAGCCATCCCCAAAAGACCGCTCAGGCGGTCTTTTTTTACGAAGAGGAAAGCTTCATCAGCACCAGACCGCTGACGATCAGCACCGCCGCGCTCACACGCATGGGCGTCAGCGCCTCGCCCAGCACCGTCACTCCCACCACAAACGCGCCCACGGCGCCTATGCCCGTCCAGATGGTGTAGGCCGTGCCCAGCGGCAGCGTGCGCATCGCCACCGACAGCAGGCCAAAACTGGCAATCATCGCCACGATGGTGATGGCGCTGTATTTGAGGTTGGTAAAACCGTGCGACTGCTTCATGGTGAAAGCCCACACCACTTCCAGAACACCCGCGACCAACAGATAAACCCAAGCCATATAAACCTCCGAAAAAGTTGCATGACCAGGTCGTCCCGGCGATTTGAAAAGACTGCGCGACACACGCAGTGCAAGGTCGTCCCTGCAGTGCAAATCCTATCGTGCAGAGCCAATTCCGTAACACCCTGGGTGGTTGCTGCACAACACCTGTAGCGGCATCAGCAACGAACACCAGACAGTGCTTGCAGACGGACTGACCCGCCATGCCAGCCATCGTCCACATCAACGATGACGCTCTGAGCGACTGCCCGCACAGTGCCATTTGCAGTTGCCCATGCCCCAGCATCTGCACGCACCTGTTTTCGGGGTTGCAGAGAAAAACACAGCATGAAACGACTGCAAGACCGCATTGCACTGATTACCGGCGCAGCCGCCGGCATTGGCAAAGGCGTAGCCCGCCGATTTGCCGCAGAAGGCGCCAGCCTGTGGCTGGCTGATATCAATATCGCAGCAGGTGAGGCTGCGGCCGAAGAAATACGTGCGGAATTTGGCGTGGAAGTCGCCTTCGCACCGGCAGACGTCAGCCAGCATGCCGCTATGCAGGCCATGATCGATGCCGCACAGGCACGCTTTGGTCGCATTGATATTCTGGTCAACAACGCATGGGGGCGCCGCCCCGGAAGTGCGCCCGGCTTTGCCAGGGTAGAGAGCCTGAGTGATGTGGATGCCGACTGGGCCTGGCGCATTGGCACCCAATCGGCGCTGTGGGCCATGCAGGCCGTGTTCCCCGGCATGAAGGAGCGCGGCTGGGGCCGGGTCATCAATATGTGCTCGCTCAACGGCGTCAACGCCCACCCCTATTCGGTGGACTACAACATGGCCAAGGAAGCGCTGCGCACCCTCACCCGCTCTGCCGCGCGCGAGTGGGCGGCCTTTGGCATCTGCTGCAACGCCATCTGCCCCGGTGCAGCCACCGAGGCCTACCAAAAGTTCGCCACAGCACAGCCCGAAAACGCAGCCGACATGCTGCGCCTGAACCCCATGGGCTATATGGGCGACCCCGAGCGAGACATCGGCGGCGCGGCGCTATTTCTGGCCAGCGAGGACTGCCGCTATGTGACGGGCAATACGCTGTTTGTCGATGGCGGCAGCCATATCAATGGTGTGCCGTGGCTGCCCAAGCAGAAATAAACGCTGCAAACAAAAAGCCCTGAGGAAACTCTCAGGGCTTTTTTGATTTGGTACAGCCGTTTATCAATCCACAGCTTTCAACTCTCTCCAGTTGATAAGCCGCACAATCATGGACGCCTTCTTGTTGAAAGCGAGGTCCTGAGCCTTGCCCCCCGCATCGCCAGCCACACCACCCAAAGTTCCATCCTTTTTGACAATTACGTTGTCTGTAGGAGCGCTGCTCATGCCTAGATAGGCGACTGTGTCAGACGGATTGGTCTTGCTGGCAAGAACAGACTCCCCACTGGCGTAATCGACGGCATAAGCCCGCCCCTGCCCAGCAGGACTGCATGCATCGCCGCTGGTTAATGTTGCAGTGAACAAGGCTATGCCATCTGCCGCTGCAGGCGTAATAGTGATTCGCCATGCCACCCCGCTATCTCTAGGCAGATCGTGATACCAACCACGCGATGTTTTCGGGATCGTCACAGAAGTCGTCAATGACGCTACCTGCGTGAGCTCACTGCGTGTTAGAGCGGAAGTTGGAGCCGCAGCAAACGCAGTGTTATTGCCATCGATGACTGCATAAAAGCTCTGGCGCTGAGTCAAGCTGACATCCTGTCCATCCAGCAGCTTGCCGGTACCAAACAGAACCATGCGGTTACGCGTGGAAGGGTGAATTTCAGAAATAGGCGCGGAAGTAATAGGCTGCGCTCCTCCATCTGGAGATGCCGTTTGAAACAGCACTACGGGCGCATCGAAAGAGCCAGTCGTTTTGGTCAAATCAAAACGCCACAGCTTGCCATTCAGGTCGCCAACGTACACCGCGTCAGCAATCCCATCCATGTAGTTCTTGATAAAGGCAGACGCATGGGTCAAACCTGGCGCTGCTTGGCCTGTACCAATGGTTTCCAGCAAATCACCCGTGCGTGGATTTACCAAGAAAAGATAGCCTTGACCATCTGCATTGTTGTAGCCAGAAGTCAGAATCAATGTCCAGCCATATTTGACGGTTTTCACCATCACTGGCACACCAAAGCTGTAGCCTAGATTCTCAAAGCCCGTCGTAGAACTGCTGATTTCCCAGAGCACCTTACCTGCAGCATCGGCCTCTGTACTCATCGCACCAGGGTCTGTGATGTCCATTGCATAAAAGCCCTTTCCACCTTTACCCAAGCCGCCCACGACCATCGTCTTCCATGCAGGGTTGCTAAGGCCGGAAGCGTAAGTCTTGGCAAAATCGATATCAAACACCTGAGGAGTTGCATCCACGTAATAGCGGTGCTCATAGGCAGGATTACCAATTGCCGCCAAACCATTAGTATTCGCATGAGTGGCACTGCTGCCGTCTGGCCCGTAGTAGGTCTGGGCTGGTATATATGCAAAGACTTCCTGACCTGCGGATGTCCCGGAAGTACTGGCATTCAGTGCATGCAACATGCCATCATTTGCACCAAACAGCACCAGGGGCGTGCGCGACGCATATGCAGTCTTGAAAGCTGCATAGCCCTTGTTGTACACCTCCGAGTAGCGCATGCTTGGTGCACTGGAAAGTACCAACTTGGAGTTCACCACGTCTCCCAGCGGAGCGCTTCGTGTCCTATAGGTGTGTGTCCCTGTTGTAGTCCCCACCTCATTGGCCTTGTCACCACGCAGGTAGTTCAGATAGCTCGCGGAATCATCATTGGCTACATAGCTAGTATTCAGTGCTGCCTTCATAGTGGTAGAAAGACTATTCAACCGGAATGGAACTCCGCGAGCACCGCTCGAATGGTCCTTGTTCCAAGTAATCACACGACGGCCTGTATCCCAACCAGATCCGGCAAGTTGCGTTGCCATGGTCGTATCTGAACTCCAGATATCCGTCAATTGAGAGCCATCACTGCCAAACGACAAAGTTGCAGCCTTGATAGAGCCAGACCAGTTTTCACTGCCATAACTGGCGGAATACGAAGTCGTTCCCGCGCTGGTAAAAACGTTAGAGGATGGTGTGACCGCCGTGGTGAATGCATTGACTGATGCTGCAATACTGGTAAAGGCCTGCGTCAAGCCATCCACCATCTGCGCTGCATTACCTGCGAGGAAGTAGTTGCTTGGTCTTTGGCGCTCTTGCTTATTGTTGTTGGGATTAGATGCTGAAAACTTTCCCTTAGCGTACATGGGAACCGTATCACCGGCCGTTGTCCACCACTCACTTTTCCAAGCCTGAGTTCCGTCATATCCTGCCGGAACATTAAAGCCACCATACTTTGCAGCAAGCCAATATGGATTGAGATCCTGAGCATATTGCCCTTCCATCACATCCATCCAGTAGGTGTTCACAGTTTGCTTACCTACCAGATCTGGTCTCATGTCGTTCACGTGATTGCCATAGGCTAATCCCGCAATATACCCAGAGCCATCATTGCCCCATGCCATATTGCGTGTGGCAACATCACCACCTTCCTTATTTTCTACCCATTTCGTCCACTCATCCGATTTATTGAAATCATCCGCATTCACCAATGGTGGCTTGGTTCGCCCAGTTCGCACCAAACTTCCACCACCCGTATTTTTATCGTAGTGTGTATTGCTGTCGCCAATACCTAAAACAAAATTCTTCTGACAAGAGTAAAGAATGGGGTCCGACCAAGTTGCGGGCGCAGGGAAGCTGTCCTTTCTCCCTACATTACTTCCACTGGTATTATTTGTCCATTCAGGAACATTTCCAATATTTTGAAAATAACGCATGACCGCATAATACATCTCACTCACATTATCATTTGACATGTATTTTTCAGATGCATTACCAAACTGATTCAAATAGTTCATAACACCACTATTTGAAACATCACTATCCAAACCTGAGTCAGGATTGGAATTCATCACCCCCGACGACTTACTCCATTCTGCATTAAGATTATCCTCAGGATTGGTAGACATAGGCACCGGTTTTTCAGGACCAATGAAACCCATTTTTGCCCGTAAAACACCACCCTGCCTATTCGTCCCACCTTCATAAAGATAACCAAAAGCACTGTATCGAATTTTGTTGGAAAACTTCTGCATCAAGCCTTCAGGCTTGTAGTTACTCCCATACTTGACACAATTTTCTTCCAATCCACCAGCTGCACTTGAACTGTCACAAACCTTCACTCTAATTCTGACAGAATAGTTTTCATCTTTACTAGTGCTTCCATTTCCATAATGCTGCAAATTAGAGGGGCTATCATTCTGATATCCACTCGAGTCTTTGGTGGTAAATTGCATTACCACACCTTTCCCCCATATGCGGGAGCTAAAATTGCTCCCCGAAAAAGGGGTTACTTTAGGAACATCTGATGCTGAAAGTTTATTGTTTGCAGAACCCTTTGTTCCACGATACGGATAGTTAGACCCTGCATCTCCTTGAGCAGATCCATACGCCTTCTGAAGAATCGTTAGACTTTCCGTATCAGTGGCACGGTAGCCCCCAGTCAAGGCCCAACGGAATGGGTCAATGGTGGGCATTGCCACCCAGTTCATGAAATTTCCACTCCACTTACCCGAGCAGGTGTGATTGCTGGCTTTACCTGCGGGCTGAAAATAACTGTTATCAGGGTTTTTTTTATCGTATGAATAGTCGTAGCATTTTTCCGGGTCAAAATACCCCAGATATTTTGTGCTGTGAACGTAGTCACCCAAGTTAGCAACGCTAATAGCTGTCGGATATTCCACCGATAATGCCAGTGCCAAGTTACCTGGGACACTGGTATTGGAAAAAATAGGAGCATCCGACAAATTGACGGCCAAGGCTGGCTGCAGAAAAGAGGCAGCAAAAGCGACGACTCCCAAGGCCTGGGCAAATTGATATTTCTTGATCACGGAAACCTCATCAATTCGGCTTAGTAAAGGTGTTCTGCAGATAGGCTTCTGAACCGCGCGGCCCTTGTATGCGCACAGAGACACGGTAGACCGGCGCAAAGCCTGGCCGGATGCCGGAGCCAGCCCCCTGGCTGCTGCCGCCCAGAATGGGATTGGGGTCCGGTTCATGAATGCAATGCTCACGCCCCAGTGCGCCAGACTCTCCAGCCTGATCACACAGACGTTCAATCACATATCTGATGACGGTGTTGCTGGCATCGTCCTTGATGTCGTTGCTGCTCACTCCAACTTCATCAAATTTGGTATCACTGATCAGAGCCAGCGGAACGCCCTGCTTATTGGTATTCAAGGCCACGGCGCTGTAGTTGCTGCTCTTGCTGGAATTGGCCAGATTTGCCTCGGTGGACAGCGCCCCTCCTGATCGCAGCAGAGAAAATATCTTGACATTGGCCACGTCGGCACGCGCCAGAATGTCCTGCTGAAATGCGGCATTGCCACTGGTAAACAGGCTGGAGCCGCTTGACTGCATGACCGAGACTGCGGCGACCAACAAGATGATGAGAGCAATCAACGCAAACAATAGCGAAAAGCCGCTCTGGCGACGACGCAAATAATGGCGGCTGCGGGCTTTGGCTTGCAACACGCTCAAGTTGGCATGGGTCATGAGTCAATCTGCAAATTGTTGCGCACAGGAATGACAATTTCCATCACGCGATATCGCTGGGAGCGTTGTGTAGAGCTCAGGCTTACCTCCCGCTTCAGGCTGTCGCCAAGGCTTGCAAAGGCTTGCAGAGTGGCGGGGCTGACATTGGCTTGATTGACGCCCTGCGAGCGCGCAATAACTGCCAGACGCACAGCCAATATCTGCCGTATCTTGAGAGACGAAGCCATGACCTCTGTCGCGGTCCAGCCAGACGCCGAGGGGCTGACCCAGGAATCGACTTTCCCATCCTCATCGGTATCCACACCGTAAACCGCCATCAAGTGAGAGACACCCTCTGTGATTGCTTGGGGAGTCTTGCCCTTGAGGTTCAGCAAGTCATACTGAAACAGCACATCGCCCTCCCCGACGCCCAGCAGCCGCATGGCTGGATAGGCGGCCGCTGTTCCCCCCAGAGGGGCAATGAATGCAGGGGAAGTAGCGGCGATGGTCTCCAGGGACTCGGCTCCATCCCGCGAAGCCAAGTAATAGTTGCCGCCCAATGTCACAGAGTTCGGAGTACCAGAACCCTCCGATGCACCGCCACTTGAAGCGCGGCGCGATAACTGGGCGCTGTGAGGTGTGATAAATCGCCTCAGTCTCGGTTTCAATGGGTGCAATGAAATTACAGAATCAGCGCCTCAGACAAAAAAGCCAGCATCCGCTGGCTTTGCTGTTTCTGAATCGGAGATGGGGCAGGATATCTGCCGTGGGGTAACGCCACGGGTTGCGCCTTGCAGCTGGCCCTTTCAGACCTGCCCCATCGCCGGTGACTATATCAGTCCACCCTAGAACAGGCCTGCGGGCTCGGCTGATCTGTCCCAGCTGTAGATCACCAGCTCCCCACGCTCGACCCGGTTTGCGCCACCGCCTACGGTGTAGTCCAGCTTTAGCGCTTCCATCTCAAAGTCCTTGAAGCACTCCCTGATGGCCGGATGGTCGTTGATACTGATCACCGCCTTGCCCTTGATCGTCCTGAGCTTCTTGGCCATCAGCTCGTACTGCTCCCAGGGGAACGGCACGCCATACCCTTCGGTCTCCCAGTACGGCGGGTCCATATAGAAGAGCGTGTGGGCGCGGTCGTAGCGGTCCATACAGGAAGCCCAGTCGAGCTGCTCTATATATGTACCGCCCGCCATGCGCAGGTGTGCGGCCGACAGGTTCTCTTCGATGCGCAGCAGATTGATGGCCGGGGCCGTGGTCGCGGTACCAAAGGTCTGGCCAGAGACCTTGCCGCCAAAGCTCTGCTGCTGAAGGTAGAAGAACCGAGCCGCCCGCTGGATGTCAGTCAAGGTCTCGGGGCGGGTGTCCTGCAGCCACTTGAAGACCTGGCGGCTCGTCAGCGCCCATTTGAACTGGCGCACGAACTCCTCCAGGTGGTGCGTCACCACTCTATATAGATTGACCAGGTCGCCATTAACGTCGTTCAGCACCTCGACCGCGGCTGGATGGCGGGAAAAATAGACGGCCGCTCCACCGGCAAAGACCTCCACGTAGCAGCTATGGTCAGGAAAGCGCTTGAGCAGCATGTCGACAAGGCGGCGCTTGCCGCCGATCCAAGGAATAATGGGATTTGTCATTTATCTCAGCTACTGGCCCGCTTGGGGCTCTTTCGGGGCGCTCTGGGCGCTCAGCTGATTGAAGGCCCCGCAGCGGGGGCACTTGATGGCCAGGCGGATGTATTCGCCCTCGGCCAGTTTCTTGCGGCAGTTGCCGCATCTAATTTCAGTCATTGCAAGCCAGTTTCAACTGTTGAAAGACGATAGACTTGCCGGGCTCTCGAGAGCGGCGGGTCTTCGCCTGACTTGCAGGTCTACTCTGCGGGTCGGGGGCTTGGCCAGGTGTTACCGCACCCGACCAGGTCGCCCGTCTTTTTTATAGTTTGTTGAGGAATGGTGAGCGGCACAGGGCCGCAGGTAGTGCGGGGACGCCAGCGCCCGGAGAAATAATCAGCACACCCGCCGCACTTTCAGGCATTCCATAGATCTTCCCATTGGGTGCCAGCACCCCCGTATAGAAGGCCGACGCAGGCGTCCAACTACCACCCAGAGCGGAGCGGGTCGCAGTGCCCGCAAGAGGGTCGATGATCAAAATGTTAGAGACAGAAGATGGGATGCAATAAATTTTGCCGTCCGGTCCGAGGGCTCCGCCAGAAAACTTTGACGAATCGCTCAGATTCGCTCCCATGGCGGATCGGGTTGCTGACCCCAATGCAGTGTCAATGATCAGAATCTCACCAGCTCCAGTCGGGACGCCGTAGATTTTCCCATCTGGGCCAAGCACTCCGCTCGCCCACTTGCCCGCACCGTTGAGGCTCGCACCCATGGTTGACCGAGTCGCGGTGCCAGCAGCCGGGTCGATGATCAGAATGTCGCTGGCATTGTCAGGAATTCCATAGATCTTCCCATCGGGCCCAAGAACTCCACCCACCCACTTGGCGGGGCCGCTGAGGTTAGCCCCCATGGCTGACCGGGTGGCAGTGCCAGCAGCCGGATCGATGATCAGGATGTCTGTAGCGTTGGCTGGAATGCAATAGATTTTCCCGTTAGGGCCAAGCACTCCGCCTCGCCACTGCCGGGAGCCCGACCAACTGGCCCCCATCGCTGATCGGGTCGCAGTGCCCGCAACTGGGTCGATGATCAAAATGTCTGTTGCCGTGTCTGGGACACCATAGATTTTCCCGTTCGGGCCAAGTACTCCACCCACCCACTTCACATCGCCGCTGAGGTTAGCCCCCATGGCTGATCGGGTCGCAGTGCCAGCAGCCGGATCGATGATCAGGATGTCGCTGACAGAGGCAGGGATTCCATAGACCTTACCGTCGGGCCCAACGCATGCGGATGCCCACTTGGTGGCATCAGTCATAGATACACCAAAGTTAGAGACGGTTGCAGACGCAGTCACCCCATGGTGCCTGGAGGCGGCATCGCGCAGTAAGAACTCCACTGGCTCCTGCTCATACCAAAGCCCGGTGAATGCGGCTGTCCGTACAGATATCGGCTCGCTGAAGCTCTCTCTTGATGAGGAGACACTGGAAACGATGTAGTGATAGTCCGTGTCTGGGAGCACTGAGTCGTCCAGATACTCCATCACGTTCGCTGGAACTGTTGCCAGTGCCGGAGGCATGTTGCCTACATCCATCGGTGATGTGCTGCGATAAATACGCTGCGATGTCTCTCCATCGCTCACATCTGCCCATTTGAGAAGCACGGAAGTCGTCATGACTACTCCAAGGTGTATGCGCGCAGGCTCTCTGGCGCATTGATAGTGGCGCTTGCTGCGTCAACGACATAGCCCCGCAAATTGCGTGGTGCCGAGTCGTCATTTTTGAAAACGTGCACAACGGGTTGCCAGCTCCGCAGGCCTTCACGCACGCTGTACAGCTCAATTCGAGTGCGCAATGGAAAAGAAATGCCTGACAGGGCCATGGCCGTGTCAGTGATCCCATCTGTCTGACTGACCAGTGTGTCTGTGAGATCGTCGTAAATTGACACGCTATACGTTGTGCCGGCCTCTGGCACAACGCTCGCAGCCGCCGCATCAAGCAACATGTCGGCCTGTGTAATGCGGTTTCGAGACGCCCAGCTCAAAGATGACGCATTGAGTACCAATGCAGGGTAGCGCTCACCGTTGATGCGGAAATCGCCAGGCGGATAAGGCCTCGCAGCCCTGCTCGCAAATGTCAGCGACTGCGTGGGGGCCAGGGATGGGTTTAGCGTGCCGCTACCCGTGCGGGATAGCAGCTTGGCCTCCACAGTGACGCCGTGGGTGTACTCGCGCTGGTCGTCACCGCCCCAGCCGTCATAACACAGCAATGGCGTGCCTGCGACATGCGGTGCGGGAACCGTATCCGCACAGCCCCGGCCTATGGTCAATGTGCCTGCGGCGGTATCCACAGCATCGATGCGTACGATTTCATCACCCAGCAAAGCGGCAGTGCCGAGCACAATCTGCGACAGGTCGACTGAATCGTCCAAGCTGACCTGGGCATCAAGGCGTCCGACTGGCACAGCCAGCTTACCGCCAGGGCACCAAGCGCCTTGCTCTGCCGCTGTGCTGAACTCAGAGGGCACAACTCGGGTCTGCAGCTCAAAGCCATGCATCATCCCCGGTCGTACCGCGTTTGCAGTCAGAAAACCTGCTGAATGGTCGAGCATGGCCAAGTCCGCAGCGCCCATGCTCTGCGCCAGCTCACGGTATGGGGCCTCCATCAGCCCCTGAATCGTTGGCACCCGTGGTGTGACATCAGGCGGCACATAGGCGTTATCTTCGGGCTCGCGTAGTACTGCTGCGGGCAGTCCAAACACATCCTGAAGGGCAGTGATCGTTATGCGGCCGTCAGTGATGGTGCCGAACTCAGACCGCCCAGCGCGCAGCACCATATTTGCAATGCCCCGTGACGGATCTGAGATGCGAAACACATGACCAGGCATGATGTCTTTGCCGCGCCTATCCAGCACAACGGTGAACCGCTTGATAAACCCGCTCTTGGCCTGCAGATCGCGCCGGGCAATGCGGCGGGCCAGTGCCTCAGTTGGAATTCCGGGGTAGCTGACCTCTTCAGTGACTGTGACCCCCTTGGCTGCCATGATGGAGCCCAGGTTTTTCTCGCGCACAGCCCCTTCTTTTTTATTGAGCACGTCCGTGTACTTCACCACGATTTCATTGATGCCGCTGGTCTGAGCGGTCGACTGATCGTCTTCAATGGCCAATAAACCTGTGTCGGGCGTAAAGAGCGGCAAGTCGTCCAGGTCATAGTCACCACGGATCGGCTTCAGTACAAGCTTTGCGGTGCGGCGCGATGTGTAAACCGCCGCCCCTGCGTGGTTGATGACTTCACCTGCAAATTCAGCGACGGAGCCCGATCTGCTCCACTTCATGCACAGGCCCAGCCCCTCAGTGTGAAAAACGTCTGCTGCGGCAATCCACGATGCTTCGTCAATCCGGGTTGCTGCATCCAGGCCACGGCCGATTAGGGGGTCTGTATAGAGGCGGCGCAGTATGTGGGCAGGGTTCATGCCATACACCTGCACTCCGTCTTGCCCCCCAACCTCTACACGTAAGGATTGACTCGGAGACAACTGCAAATCGTTGATTGCAAGAGCTTTGAGGGTCAACGTCGCATTGCCTGCAATTTCGGCAATAAACGACTCTCCGTTATAGAAGGTGCGGTTGTAGTGCTCGGCTACGTTCGTGTGATTGAGATAAAAGACCGTGGGCGGGTTGCTGATTTCAAGCGTGTACTGGTTGTGGCCAGGCAGGGCTGCCGTGGGAGCACCGCCTTTCATCACACTTTGCAGCGGCTGCAGCGCCCCGCCAGCGTAGGGGCGGCATTCCACTGCACCAAACAGCTTCAACTCATAGGAGCGCACCTCTGCAGTGCCCGTCAGGGTTACAGTCTGGATTGAGTCATGGGTAACGCATTCTCCTGGCATGCCACCTGGAGCCAAGCAGGGAAGATTCCAGCCTGAGCCTGCGAACACGGTGGCGACCTCATTTCCCGAGGCCATCAGCATCTCGCACTTCTCTGGGTACCAGCTCTGATCCTTGTGCCACCCTGCCTTGGTCTTTTGCACCAGGTACGACCATTCCTTGGGGTACGGTGACATGGCACACACAAGACCGTCAAAAAACGTTGTGGTAACGCCTCTGAACGCGCTGACAAGTCCACCCAGCATGGCCGCAAGAGAGTCATTACGGGTCTGGTCTGGGGCACCCATCATGATCTGCAAAGTGCCGTCGATGCCGCCTTCCTGCTCCTCACCGCCGAACAGATTGGGTTGGTTGATGTTGATGCTCGTGTTGCCAGTGGCCTTGCCCGTCCATGCTGTTTTGTCACCCACACGGATCTGGCGAATGGCATCAACGGGGCCACGGCAAAGGCCCATGAACAGGCCCATGTAGTACTTGTAGCCGATGGTCGTTTTTTTCTTCTTACCGCCCATTCACACGCTCCTGGTCTTTGGCATGCTCGACAAGCGCAAGTGCCAAGGGGTCTCCGGTTGCCTCGAAGCGGCTTGCTTCAAGACCCTCTCTCACAAACTCAGCCCAGCTCAGGCCGTTAGCAGCAAACCATTGGCGTGATCCGGCAGCGCAATAGCCCACGCGACCAGAGAAGGGAACGCTGTAAAGGTGCTTTGGCCAGATACGCAGCTCGGCTTTGTCCATGTCTGCCATCACTTTCTGATGGGCGATGTGCGGAAGTTGCCCGCGCCCAGCACCATCCAGTTGTCCACCCAGCAGGTACCGAACACCTCCACCTGGGGGGTTCCTTCGGCCCCTTGGGGGAAATTGAAATCTTCCAGCGTGGAGGCCTTGGGCGTAGCTGTTTTCGGCCGCGCTGCATAGGAGATGACGACCGAGACAATCAGGATGGCAATCTGCACCCACATATCAAAACCTCACCACAGCCGTTTGCCATAGATGGATTCGCCCGGCATGTGGGGGAAGCCTCCATGGTTTGGCAGGTTGTTAAAGCGGTCATTGCAGGTGCTGCGCAGCCCATCACAGCCTGGGTACAGCGTGACTGTGTCGCCTATGGCTAAGCCGTCCGTGCCGCCAATCAGTTGGGCGCGAGTGCCGTTGGCCACTTCAATGCCTCGCATTTCAGTCGTGCCGTCAACATGCCATTCCGCCGCGCCATAACAAAAAGCACCGATATCGGTGATGTTTGAGGTGCCGAACCAGATGTGAGTGCCATTCAGCTCAGTGACGACCACGGGTGTGGCATGCAGCGCCTTGACTGCCCTGCAGCTATCGTCATAGACGCTATGCGGGCAAGAGCGCTCATAGCGCAAGCGAAGTCCACTTCTTTGCATAGACGCAGACAGCGAGTCGCAGACCAGCTCAGCTTGCCCAGCCCTCGGGAACGCCACGCTGCTCACACTACCCACCCAGCACACCTCCGCATCGGCCGCAGTCGCGTCGTAGTCGTAAACCGTCAGAAATATCTCTTCACTGGGCGGCGTGCTGCGAAACAGCTGGGCCACGGCTGCAGAGGCTGGGAGCGTCACACGCACCGTATCGGCCGACGCCTCGCCCGTCATGCGGATACCGTCATCGCTGATCGGCAGCGGTGACCAGTCGTGGCCGTCGAACTTGAAGGAGCGGTCGGCACTGGTATACCGCCACACCACAGTCGCGCTACGGTCAAACTGGTACAGGCGGGCAGACTGGCCCTCGCTGGTGCTGGTTTCAAAGTCGTTGAAGCTCATACGCTGGCGGCCTCCAGGTCTGCGCGCACGCCCCGAAACTTGAGCGTGGCCTTGGCCAGCCCATCGGCATCGGTGTGGTGGGTGATCTCAGCGCTGTCATCTGCCAGGCGGCACAGCGCCATAAAGCTGATACGGGAGATGTCCGAAGCAGACACGCCAGCAGGCAGTGCCTGGTCAAGCGCCAGAGTCTCCAGCGTGGCCCCTGCCGCTGCGGCCGTGATACGGCGGTGCAGGGCCTCGCCGGTGACCAGCTCGATGCGGATGTCCTGTCGGCCCATGCGCGCCTTGCCAGTGTTCACCAGATCGGCATAGCCACAGGGCTGCACCTGCAGGGTCTGGCCTTGCGTCTGGCCAGCCGCGAACAGGTCGGCGGCATGTGTCGGCACCCAGATGGCAGCCTGGCGGCCGCGCAGCCCATACAGCAGGCTCCGAAAAGCCGTGTGCTCGTCACGTCCCCACATTGCCCAAGCATGCTGCTGCAGCACAAAGCCATAGCCCGAGGTATCGGTGATGCGCGGGATGCCGACTTCGTTATCAAGGCGCTGGGTCAGACGCTCATAACCCAGCGTCAGGTCGTTGGACTCATCGGGGCGGAACTCCAGCACTGGCTTGCCACGGTACAGAGTGGCGGGCAATTGAGCTGGCCAGGAGCTGGGCTCCAGCAGTTCAAATGCCACACTGGCGCGGGCCAGCTCATCGGTCAGACGCACGGGTTCTGGCAGCGTCTTGAGCATGGCTTTGCGCACCGGCAGCAGGCGCGAGCCTGCTGGCCAGCTACGCAATGCGGGGCTGGCAAGGGTCAAGTCAGCTGCAGAGACCTGTTCAACGTCGACCAGCTCCCAGGTGTCCAGCTCGTCGCTGGCAAGTGCCGCCAGGCCGCCCGCTGCAAAGTCATAGCCTGCGGTACTGGCCACAATGACGCTGCTGCCTGCAGCCACCGGCATGCCAAGGTACTGGGCATCGGTCCAGATTGGCAAAGCCAGCGGCTGAGCACCCAGCACATGCGCCCACAAGTCAAAGCGCGTGCGCTCAGCTTGGTGCACGAGCACTTCAAACGAGAAGCTGCGGCGCGGTGCCAGGCGCAGGGCCCGGCGCTGCTCTGCCCCGCTGGGGCTTTGCAGCACATCGGTCAGCCATTCCAAGGTTTCCTTGAACGAGCTACCCCAGTTAGGCGGGAAGGTCCACAGAGGCAGGGCCATCAGCTCACCCCCAACAACTGACGGAACTTACCGGGGTTGCGGCTGATCATGACTGCAAGGGCTTTCTCGCCTTGCTTGCTGCCCATCATTGAGGCAATGCGATCCGGGTCATCGATCAGGTAAAAGGCCTGCTGGTTGTCCACTGTTGTATTGCCTGCAGCAGGCGCGGCGGGCTTGAAATTGCCCACGGACGGCAGGCCCAGGGAGACATTGCCGCCCATGACCAGACCGCCGTCTGCATAGGGCAACCAGTCATTAAGCGCGGCCATCCCAACCTGGTTGAAGCGCGTCAGGAAAGCCAATGCGCCAGGCTGGCCAACGACTTCCTTGCGGTGGACGAACTCATCTGCATGGACCACGCCTGCATACTGGTATTTGCTGCCAGGGCCGGTCCAACCGCCGCTGGAGAAGCCCGCGCCCATCGCGCCAATGCCGGCACTCAGGGCGCTGCTGGCACCAGAGCTGGCCGAAGACGCCGCCACAGCCTGCAGCGCCACGGCAGCCGCTGTAGCAGCAGTGGCCATGGCTGTGGTGGCTGCGGCCGCAGCCGTGGTGGCCGCAGTGTCGGCAACAGTGGCAGCAGTAGACGCGGCAGTGGCTGCAGCCTCGGCAGCAGCACCAGCGGTGTCCACCACTGCGCCAACGCCTGCGGCCGCAGTGCTTGCCACCGAGGTCACAGCCCCCGCACTCGCTGCCGTCTTGCTTGCGCCGTTGATCAGCCCCATGACGCCTTCTTTGGCTTGCATGGCCAGCTGCTGAGCCGCCCACTCGCCCATGCCTGCAGCTAGATTGCTCAGCAGCGACCTGACGGCCTCGCCCAAGGTAGCCGTGCCATCTGCCAGGCTCTTGAGTGAGTTGTTAAGACTGCTGCCGAACGCTTGTCCAAATGCTTGGTTGACTTCATTGGCCTGTGTGCGCAGGCCCTTTATCTTTTCCTCCAAGTCCTTGACGCGGTCGACTGCGGCCGGGTTGCCGGTGATTTCGGCCAGCTCACGCATCTTGGGCAGCAAGGCCTCAATCTGCGCAGCCGTGCTGGTGTTGATGTTCAGGATCTGGCGCTTGGCCTCAAGCTCGCCGGTCAGGCCCGCCGTGACCTGATTGGCCAGGGACTGCTCGGTGCGCGACTGGTCCGAGAAAATACGCTCTGTCTGCTGCTGCAGGCTCTCCAACTGGGCGCGGGCGCTCTCAATGTTCACCAGCTGGTCGACCTTGGCCAGGCCCGCCATATTGCCGGTCTTGCCCAGGTCGTCGCGCAGCTTCCGAAACCGCTCCTCGATCCGGGTGACCGCAGCCTCGGCCGAACGGCCCTGCGCCTGGCTGATGCCTTCATCCACGGCGGCCAAGCCTTGGGTGATGCGCTCATTGCGGGCCTTGGTGTCCTGCAGGTCCTTGGTGGCTTTGTGCAGGCGGTCGGTCTCGGCCGCAACTTCCCGCAGCTTGGCAATGCGGGCATCGTCCAGCTTGAGGGCATTTTTGTTGACGGCCAGCCAGGCTTCCAGCTTGGCCGTGGCCTGGTCGGTGCTGCTGCCCACGTTGTCCTGGGCGTTCGCCAGCCCCTGCTCAGCCTGGGCGCGGGCCTGCTGCAGCGTCTGCAGCTGGCTCTGGTAGGCGGTGTCTACGGGGTTGACCTTGGGGCCGCCACCAGTCTTGGGCAAGTACCGCTTACGGAATGCGGCCTCGGTCTGGGCAATCGTTGCAGGGTTCAGAAGCTTGCTGCCAGGATCGACTTTGCGGATGTCGTCAAGCTGGGCGTGGTATTGCTCCAATGCAGCTGTGAGCTGTTGCTGTGGTGACAGTGCAGCCTTATTGGCGGCAGTGACAGCGTCAATGGCTTTTAAAGCAGCTTGATTTCGTTTTGCTTTTTCCGCATCGTCTTCGGCCGTCTTGTCGTTCACCGTCTTTTGGCCCTGCACCGACTGCAGATTGGCCTCGGCTGCAGCCAACTTCGCAGTGATGTCGCCAGTCGCAAGCCCGCGTGCCTGTCGTTGAGCCAGCTTCTGACGGAGAAAATCGACCTGCTTTTCCGCTGTTGAAATCAGTGCGTCATCTGTCGAAGGCCGACCAATGGAAAGAATTGCATCCCATGTCTCACGAACTACATCGCGGACGCCACGCCAAGCTTTCTCCAGCGTGCCGGCATTGGCAGCCAGTTTCGCAGTGCGCTCATCCATGGCGGCAGAGAAGGTCTTTTGGGCCAACTCTGCGGCTTCATCCTCCTTGCGCTGGTCCATGAGCGCTCTGATCTGGGCGTAAACAGAAGCGGTCAGGTAGTTGTACGACTCATTGAGCTTGCGGCTGGCCTCGACGGGCGAACGGCCTAGCTCATTGAATTGCTCAACGGTGGTGCTGATTGACTGGCCCATCACGCGCTCCATGCGCACAGTGGTGGTTGCCAGTTGCTCAATGTTTTTGCTGGAGACTTGACCTGTGGATGCCAGCGCGGCCAAGGCCTGGGCGGCGTCGTAGGTTGTACCGACTACGCCGTCAATGCGTGTAGCCATGATGGCCAGTTGGCTTGTTGTCGCACCCACGGCGTTGCCAGTCATCACAATGGACTGGTAATACGCGTCGCTTTCCTTGGAACCCTTAGCGTAGCCCGCAATCAGTACAGCAACGGCTGCGGCCGTGGCGGTCAGTGGGTTGACCATTCCCATCACAGCACCGCTCACAGCCTTGGCAGCTGGGGCAATGCCGCCGTACATGTCCTTGAGCTGCCCGCCTTGCTGCAGCGCAACGGTAAACGGGTTTTGTCCCGTGGCCAGGCCCACGGTGATATCGGTCATCTGCGCTGGCAGCATGCGATTCGCTGCTGCGAGCTGCTTAGCAGAGAGACCCGCCGCTTGGTTGGCCTTGGCTGCGCCGTTGACCGCCTTTGCCTGAGCTTGTGCCGCAGCTGCTGCGGCGGCACTGGCATCGGTCTGGGCCTTGATATCTACACTGGCTGTTTTGGCTGCCGTGCCCATGCCCTTGGTGGCGGTACCGGCCTGCTTGGCGCTGTCGGCCAGCTTGTCAATGGGCGCAACGTCGATCTTCTGAGCGCCCTGGCCAACAGCCTCGGCGTCAGCGCGCAAGGCCTTCAGCTCGGCCCGCGCCTGGCTCACATCGGCTTGAAAGCGAAGCGCGACGTTCATGTCGCTGCTGTTGCCCATGACTATTTCCTCAGCTCGTTCATTCGTTCCTTGGCAGCGTCACCACCGGCCATACCGGCGTTGACGTCTGCCAGCCGCATGGCGCTGCGCTGGCGTTCCAGCTGCAGGGCCTGCTTGTAAAACAGCTTCAGCTGCCGCTCGGTGTAGTGGCCGAGTTCGCTGCGCTGGTGCCCGTTGGCGATGAGGGTGGCGTAGATGGCACCCCAGCCGATGCCACTGCCTTCGCGGCCTGCGCCACGATTTGCTCCTTCCGCACGGCGCAGGCCCGCTCGACGGCCTGGCGAATTCGGGCGCGCCGCACGAAAAAATGGCCGTTCACTCCCCACCAAAGCATCAGCAGGTTCTCAACGTCATCTGCGGATAGAGATTCCAGCCAGTCCATATCACGGTCGGCGGCCTGCACGATCAAGGGCAGCACGCCATCGGTGTGGGTTGAAATGGCGTTCAACACCACCTCATAGCTGGGCTCATGGGGGCTGGCGATCATTTCTGCAATAGCCGCGACCATGGGTTCAGCGGCAGGAAGCAGGCGTAGCCATTCCACATTGCCGTATTCACGCATGGTCACAAGTTCGCCGCCCAGCGGCAGGGTGCGCTCGGGGTGCAGCACCTCCATGTCGCTTGGCTCGCGCTCTGCAGCGTCCGCTGCAGAGGCTTTGGAGACTATTTGGGCCATGGCTTAGGGCTGGATAGCGTTGATGGCCACATAGCGGCCAAAGCGGCCGAAGGGGCCAGATGCTGGGCGCGTGGGGTCTGCAAGGCACTTGGCGTCAATGCTGATGCCCGCCAGATCATTGCCGCTGGCAATAAAAGGAAGCTCCTGCAGCGGGGTTGTGCTGACCTTGTACCACTCGGCAATCACGGGTGCGTTGTCTTCGGTCAGGTTGATGCCTTCGTAACGCAGCTGGATGAGCTTGGGCGCGGCATTGAAGAAGGCCACCTGACGGGCTCCTGCCTGTTTATATGCGGCCTTGAAAGGCTGAGTCAGACCCGGCGCAGTGGGCAGGCTCAGCAGCTCAATACTGCCGTGCTCAAGGAAGGCGTCATAGTGCTCAGGGTCTAGAGTGACGGGTGCACCTGAGCTGTCGGTAATGACCAGTTCGGAGACGTTATAGGGCTTGTCCAGCTTGATCACGTCGCCCACTGCAACGGGGTTGGGGAATAGTTCCCCAGTCACGGAACCGGCTGCAATTTCCGTGATGGTGCCGCGCAAGTGCTGGGCCAGCTTGTCTGGGTCGATTTGGTGAGCTGTAAGCTTGATCGTGCATTCACCGCCAATGCTGAAGCTACGCACTTCGGACTTTTGACCGCTGTAGCTTTCTTTGTGAGAGGCCGTCTCATCGGTACCGCCGAATGTCAGGGCAGAAACATCGCCCCACCACCCCCAGCCACTGTTACCCACAGACCCAAAAGGGCGGGAAAAAACACGGCCTTGGCCGTAGAAATAGGTTTCAACTGTCTTGCTCATGAGAGTGATCTCCTGTGAATGTGGTCAATCAGGTCTTGTCAGCCGCAACTGCAGGGGCGGCGGTCTGGGCGGTTTCCACCACACCGGCATTGCGCAGCCAGGCGGCGGTGGACTTGCCAACGATCAGCTCAGCGCCTGCTTCGTAGTCCTTGCCTGCGTGGGTGTGGGGCTTGGCCAGCTTGACCTTCTCGGTCTCTTCGGTCTTGGCAGCGGCATCGGGCTTGGTGTTGCTCATGAGGTCCTCACTTTTGGAGCAGGTTGGTCAGTTGATAGGAGTCGACGTACAGCACAGTCGAGTTGTCGTAGTCCATGACCTGGCCTTCTTCCCAAGTCAGGGCCGTTGCGCCAAGCACAGGCGGAACCCAGCCAATCAAGGCAGTGCGGGTCAGGCCAATGAACTTGCGCAGCTCGTCGCCCAACTGGTCACCGGCACCAGGGCGGTAGCTGCGCACGGCCAGTACCACGCCAAAGCGGGTCACAGCGGGCTGCACACGGGCACCACGCGGCCCTGCAGCCCCGCCAGACTCACCCGCAAAAATCACATAGGAGCTGGGTGTCTGGAAACCGCGCAGGTCCATCACGGCGGCATATTCAGCAGCGCCGCTGACCTCGCGGAATTCGGGCACCAGGTCCTTGAGGCGCTTCACGACCAGGCTGGTGTCAAAGGGTTCAAAGTTCATGGCGGCATTACCTGAAGCTGTTGAGCTGCTTGCGGCCGAAGACCGGCTCGGGGTAGCTGAAGCGCACATCGGTGCCGCTGCCGCCTGTGGCCACAACGTCATCCGCGCCCAGGCTGAACTTGCCGTCAGCTGTGAGCTGCAGCAGCTTCAGGGCATCGCGGTAGTCGCGCACGATGGGGTCGTTGGTCTCCATGCTGATGCGGCTCTTGTGGAGCAGATAGCGAGCAATGGAGCGGCTCCAGCCGGTCACAAGCTTGGGCACAGGGGCCAGCGGCAGCGCATAGCCGCGCTTGGCCAGGAAGCCGTCAATCAGCGAATCCGCCTCAGAGACGGCGTCTTGAATGCGAGCCATGGCTGCATCGGCATCGGCCTGGTCTGCGGCGCTCCAGGCGCTGCGGTCGCCACCGCGCAGGGTGGCGTCCATGAGCGCGGTGTCCGCAACGTGCTTGTCCTCGGGCGTGGCCACTTGAGCCAGCTCGCGGGCACCGGGGCGCTCAGCCAGGTCGATGGGGGTGATGTAGGCCATGGCAGGTGCGGCCCTTACAGCCAGCCGGACACGACCACTTCCAGTCGGTCCTTGAGGTCGTTGGTTTCGGTGGTGACTTCGGCACCCACCTGAACGGGCACCAGCTCGGCTGTCATCAGCTTGTTGGCTGCGCGCTGCAGCGCCGTTGGCACGACCAAGGTAGTTGCCTTGAGGCCAAGCGGGCGACCGGTATCGCCCTTGCAGCCCTCAATCGCGTTGATTGCTGCCCACAGGTTGTCCGCATTCAAAGGCTTGTTGCTGGCATAGGCCATTTGCCAGAAGCCAAAGCCCACGTTGCAGCGCGAATCCACACCGTACTGAAACTCTGCCTTGGTGAAGACGTTGGGGTCGGTCTCCGCAGTCATGGCCACAAAGTTGGGGTTCTTGCGGTTCTGGAAGATCAGCGGCTTGATGGAGCGGCTGGTGTCCAGCACAAACCACCAGGGACCGTCACCGCCAGAGTCCACGTTGCTGACGCTTGTGGTCTTGCCTTGAGCGTTCTTAACGGGATGGTCAGCCGCAAAGAAGGGTTTGCCGTCGTAGCACTTTTCCGTGGTGCCAGTGGCCAGCAGGCCAAACGCCAGCTGGTCAGGGTGCGCTGCAGCCGCACGGCCCAGCTCGCCCATCAAGGGCGTGTAAACACCGAAGGTGTCATCTTCGATGGTGGTACGCGGCACGCCGACGGTCAGCTCAAAGGGCTTGTTCTTGATGCTGTAGCCATGGGCTTCCAGGCCATGAATGGCGCGCTCGCCAATCCACTGGCGCATATTGGGCATTTGACCCAACCAGCCATATTCCTCGGAGGCCGTGGTGCTGGACACCACGGTGGCGAGCTTCTGGTAAATGCTCTGCGCTTCGTTCAGGCCGCCCTGAAAAGCGGTTTTGAAGCCCGTGAAAAGGGTTTTCAGATTGGTGGGGGTGAGTTGCATTGCTGTGCCTCTACGTTGATTGAGGGAATGACCTGCCGGTGGGCTTAGGCCGTGGTGGGCACAGCGGCGGTGCCAATGGCCACCCAGACGCCCAAGTCGTCGATATCGATGACTTCGCCCGCAATGGAGCTACCGGTCTTGGAGACCGTGTGGTCGTCCGCCACATAGGCATTGCTGCCAATGTCCCAGCGCTTGATCTCGCCAGCGCCTGCACTGTTTTCAAAGCAGAAGACAGCACGCTCGCCCTTGACCAAGTCGGAGCCAGCGTCAACACGCTCAGTACAGACGGCACGTACCGGCTTTTTGTCGGCCGCAACAGCGGGCTTGGCTGCGCCCGTGGCGTCCAGCGTGTACATGGCACCGGCCATGATTGCGGCAGCGACGGTGTCGGCCACCTGGAAGGTGTTGCCACGGCGTGGCGTGTTGCGGTCTTGGGTCAGGCTGGGCATGTCAGTCCTTGGAGTGGTGGGTCAGGAATAGCGCCAGCTCAGGCCGCAGCCTTGGTCTTGGCAAAGTCTTCGGGGCTCAGGCCCATGGCGCTGCAGGCCGCCAGTTCGTCCTGGCTCAGGCCGTGGGCACCCGTGGCCTGGGTGCCAGCCGGTGGCTTGCCGCCGGTCTGGGTACCCGACAGCGCGGCAACGGGCTGGGCTGTCTGCAGGAAGGTGGTCAGTGCGGCCATATTGGTTTTGCCCAGATCACGTGCCCAAGGCTCCATGGCAGGCAGCAAGCGGCCATCGGCCAGTGCGGGCTGGATCAGCTTGTCGACCTGGTCAGCCTGCTGCTGGGCTGTTAGCGCAGCCAGTTGGCCCTGCAACTGGGTGAGCGCATCGACCGGCACGTACTTGGCAGGGTCCGGGGTCTTGGCCACCAGCGCACTGCAGGCGGCAGTGACAGCCGTGGCACCGTCTTCAGCCTTGAGCGCCAGCGCAGTACGGGCGGCATCCGCGATGGCCATGTGGGTTTGCACAGCCGTCAGCGCGGCCTGCTCGGTGGTGGTTTCTGGCATGCCGAGAGCAGCCAGCAATGCTTTGAGCGTTGGGTTCATGGGTTCCTCGGTGGGATGGGTTTGCGGGACAGAAAACTGCGCAGATGCAGCGGCCTGCATGGCGTTGAGTGCCTGCATGCCGTGAATGGCGGGGTTGTTGGTGAGCGCGCCCATGGTGATTTGCAGCACCTCACCGGTGTCGGGCGCATACAGAAACACGGGGCTGAAATAGCGGTACTCGCCCGAGGCAATGGCCTGTAATGCGCGGGCCGTCAGCTCAACCTCGGCGTACAGGCCCGAGCCCTCAACCCAGCGCAAACCGTGAATCCAGCCCGCAGCGGGTGCAGGCTGACCGTTGGTTTCTTTGTAGAGCGTCTGATGCTCGTAGTCGATAACCGGCGGCTGGGCCGCGTTGAAGCGGCTTATGACCTGGCTGGCGATGGCCGCATTGATGCGCCAGGCAGGCACATCCATGGGGCGGCCGTCACTGGGCGTGAAGTCCTGGGCTGGCGTGAGCTGCAGCAGATAGCGCCCATTGCTATTGGGCTGCTGGGTGTTGATGTCACCCAGACCAAAGGTGCAGGCTGCCACTGCGGCAGTGAGTGCGGCAGCGGTCAGTACAGCGAGGCGAGCGGTTTTGGAAGGCATGCCCGCCATGGTCGGCAGCGGGCGGCGGGCCGTATTCTGACGGGTGTCAGAGCTTTACTGTCACCGGCCGTTCAACCAGTCCAGCACTCGCAGGTGAATCTGCTGCTGGTCGGCTGCGTTGACGCCCAGATAGGGCCGCGCCGGGATGTTGACCTGGTGCGCGCCGATGCTGACCTGCTGGCTGCGCTTGGCCTTGCCCTTTTTCACAAACAGGTGCTTGTGTTTGCCAGCTCCGAAGTGAACGGTGGACTGGCGGGCGGGCCGCTGAATGGTGCCACCAAACTGGTGGATAGCGCCATATTTGGCGTTGGTGCCGACCAAGACTGCATCGTCGCCATCGGGCTGCCAGCGAATCCATCCTCGCAGGTAGCCACTCAATGTCAGTATCTTGTCCTTGTTCTGCTTTTTGCGGCGCTGGTAGCGGGGCTGCAGCGGTTTCCAGGCGGAGCCGTCTGGGCCCGAGTGAGAGTCAAATCGCTGACGAGTTTCGCCCTTCAGGTATTCGCCAATTTTGGACAGCAGCGGCGTCGTGTTGCCAAGGGCCTCATCCATGCGGGCCAGAGAGTCTGGGCCGGTGATGACCGTATCGACCTTGAAATGTGCTCCTGCCATTTTTGGCTCCTTTGCGTACAATGGCCCTCAGGTGGGCAGCCCCTGCAAGGGCGTCCGATCCCCGCCTGATGGGCCAGCGTGTTGCAGCATGCTGGCCTTTTTGTTGGCGGCTATTCCTCGCGTTGGTAGAGGCGCACCCCCACACGCAGGCTGTCCAGGTATTCGGGCGAGCCCGCTTGAAACGCCGTTACACCGGCCCAGCCGTCCACGCCCAGCTCGAACACAGCCAGGGCCGGAACCTCTTGCCCTTCCACCGAGTACTGCGCCACATAGCGGCGGCGCACCACGGCTTTTTCCAGCGCGTAGATCCACTCCAGGCGAACCCAGATTTCATCGGGTGACAGCAGCGCTTTGGCGAGCAGCTGCAGGAACTGCTCGCGCCCGTTCTTGAGCACCTTCCACTCGCCTTGGGCTGTGGTGAACAGCTCTTTGCCCACCACCAGGCGCTCGCCCAGCACATCCTTGAAGATGGCGGGCAGCTCCAGACTGGCACCGAACGGAGCCAGAAATGCTTTGACATAGCTCTCAGGCGGCAGGCCTTGCGGCATCAGTGCCGAAGCAGGCATGGGCTGGGGGGTAGGCAAAGGCCCCAGCGGCAAGGTATTGGGCAGGCCTTGGCCGTGCACGCTCCCCGCGCCGCCGGGGCGAATGCCGCCTGGCCGCTCTGGCGGTATGGCACTGCGCAGCCTGGCACTGCCTGGTGCGTACTCAAAGCCGGGGTCAATGCCCTCGGGCACTGTGACGGTGCGCGGGCCATTGGGGCTGCGCTGGCCAATGATGTGATCGGTCCAGTTGATCTCTGGCGTGGGGTCTGGCCCGTCTTTGCCCAGGCGCATCAAGTCGCGCAGCCACAGCCCTTTGACCTTGCACTGGCAGCCCCAGCCATTGGGCGGGAAGTAATACTTCCACCAGGGGTTGTCGCGTTCCAGCACCAGGCCGTCAAAGCCCACATGCTGCACCCGTGGGTGCTCCACCCAGTCGCTGTGCTCGTACTGCCAGTACGGGGCGCTCTGCAGCTGCTCCCAGCGCCCAGCGGCAAAGCTGGTGGCCAGGTTGGTTTCGTAGATGACTTTGCTGCGCCAGTTGCGGCCGCCGTTGTAGTCCCAGCCATGCTTTGCGACGATGCGGTCAAAGTCCTTGCGAAAGTCTTCCAGAGTGCTGCCGCCCTCGATGGCCTTGTCCACCGCCGTGCGGAAGTCCGAGACGATGGCGTCCCGGTTGGCACCGGCCACCACAAACGCCCAGTCATGCTCGTGGGTGTAAATGTCCGTCCAGCTCTCAGTGGGCAGGTTCAGCTTGCGCCGGAAGAACTGGGCCTGCTCTTTGAAGGGCAGCGAGCCATAGGCCGCATTAGCCATTGGCACCTCCGGCTTCCTGAAGCACCTCATAACGTCCGAGCAACTGCGCAGCCGCCATGGCATCAGCCATGGCCTGGGCATATTGGTCCAGCGTCATGTTTGGGATGATCTGCTCTAGTCCGTCGCGGATTTTCTCCAGACTGGCAGCAGACTCCACCAGTTTGCGAATCTGTTCAAACCAGGGGCTTGTGGCTTTTTCCATAGTGTTGGCCATTTGCGGAATAAGGGCCATTGCTGCCGTCGGCGGGGCCTCTGCAGGCGCAGGCAGAACAGCCGTCAGCGCGGCCTTGCCTGTTGGGGCTGGTGGCGCGGGCTGCAGCACCGGCGCCGCACCCAGCACCACTTGACCAGGCTGGGGCATGGGAATGCCCAGCTTGTTGTTGGCCCAATCCTGCGGCACCTGCACGCCAATGGCCACCAGCTTGGGCAGAGCTTCGGACAGAACCTTGATGTCTTCGGTCTCGCCGGTGATCAGTCCAAATTGCGGGCAGCGCTTGATGCCGTCTGGTGCCAGCCCGTTCATGGCCGCAATGGCATAGACCAGGTCACGGGTCAGCGTGCTGTTGAGCTGGCGGATATCGCCGTCGCGCAGGTCCTTGCGCACTTCGTTGTGCACATTGCCCAGCGCATTGGTGCTGGCCGCGCCATCGGCCCCGCTGGTCAGCGTGCCGCCCAGGATGACCTTGGACTGGTTGCGCTCGCACCAGCTGATCATCAGCTCGAAAGCCTTGGGGTCGCCAGTGGCAGCGTCTTTAAAGTCGATCAGCATGCCCTCGGGGATGATGCCCGCTGCGTTATGGCCAATGCCCACCAGGGCGCGCAGCAGCGTGGCTTTCTCGCGCTCGCTGGCATTGGGCGGGTATTTGCCCAGACGCACGGGGATGCCGTAGATCTCCAGAAACTCGGCCAGGTCGCCCACGCTGTAGTTCTTGAACAGGTAGGTCCAGACGAGCTGGCGGAACAGCGCAGTGCGCTCCAGGTAGCCGCTCTTGGCTTTGTGAACGTGGGTAATCCAGCCGAACTGGTTGAGCGCCGTGCCTTGGATGCCGTTGGCGTCCGTGGTGTTGGTGCGCAGGCGCAGCTCCTGGCGGTAACCACGGTGCAGCTGGAACCAGCTCTGTGGGCGGTGCGTGAGGGTCTTGGGCAGCCACAGACCCTCCGGCCGGTGCCATTCGATTTCAAGGCATGCAAAGCCTTTTCCGATGGCGTCCGTCGTGTCAAAGAGCACATCTTCAAAATCGGGGATGGACTGCACCAGCTCGCCCAGCTGCTCGGCGTTGCGCTTTTCCTGCTCGCTGGCGTTGTCTGGTGCAGTGATCTCCCAGTCCAGAATCAGGGCGCGGCGGCGTTTGCCCATCTCGCTGGCAATGTGGCCGTCCTTTTCTTCCATGTCTTCGTACAGGTCGAACTGGGCCGAGAGGTCGCCTTGCTCGGCTGCGTCCAGGATGGTGGCCAGCTTGGAAGGCGTGAGGCCTCGGGTCGGGTGGGTCTGCAGCTCGCGCTGCAGATGGCCCAGTCGGGAGGTCTGGGGCTCGTCCACGACGGCCATGTCGATGGGCTTGCCGTCAGCGCCCAGAATTACGCTTTTTGCCATGTCGGCACCTCGCTTTGTGTTTTGTAGTTGGGCATGCGCAGCCCGTACCCAGCGGCAAGGCGTTTACGCGCGTTTACGAAGGCCCGAATGCAGTAAACCGGGGGCATTGCATGTCCACCGGCTAAAAATCGCTTAAATCGCGTTTTTGAGGCTTGGCGGTTTTGCATCACCAGCCCTCGGCTTCAGGAATGCGGAAATCGTGGTCTTGCTGTTCCTGGCTGGCCAGGTTGTCAAAGCCACGGGCGTGACCTGGTACCTCGATGTAGCCGATGGGAGCAATCTGCAGCTTGGCGGCCGCATGGGCATAGACGCAGGCCATGGCGCGGTCACCGTGGCTATCACCATCGGTTTTGCCGTCTGGGATACGAGCCACGCCGCGCACCAGCTTGAAGGCACGGTGGTCCTGCAGCAGGCCGTCGTTCTTTGGCAGCGTGATGGTTCCGTCTTCAAACGCGGCCTTGTAGCCGGGCATGTTGTCGCGGTACCAAGCCTCTGTGGCCATCAGCTTGAGAACGATGGAGCCATAGCGGTCTTCTGCGGCTTCCCCGATGTAGCTGCCATTGCCTCGGCTGTCGATCACGATGCCAGAGCAGCGCGGCAGTACATCGCAGATGGCGAACAGCACCTGCAGCTGCTGGTTGTAGGGCACGTTCTTGAGCTCGACCAGGAACGGCACGCGCTCGTGCAGATTGCTGGCCACTTCCACCGGCGCGATCACGGACAAGTCCCCCGAGCGGGCAAAGTCCATGCCCAGGGCATGGCGCAGCTCAGGGTTCAGGCGCTTGAGCAGAGGCTTCAGCTCGGTGTCGATCCACTCCTGCATCAGCACCTGGCGTACCGCTGGGCTGGACTGGTTGAAATCCTTGGTGCCCGTGAATCGGATCACCGGGGCTTCGACCATGCGGCTTTCCACCAGCACGCGAGTCAGCCAGGCACCACCGCCCTGGGCTGGGACGCAGAACAGTTCCTCATCCTGGTTGGGCCGATAGCGCGCAATGATCTCTTCGCGCCAGGTGGCCTCGCCCTCGGGCGTCCAAGGCTTGTTGTTGACCGCGCAAATCTTGCGGTACAAGCCATCACGCAGGGCATCGTCAAAGTCCACGCGGTGCAGGCTGTAGGGGTAGCGGCCAGCCCGCACATCGTTGATCAGCTCATTGAACGGGTTGTCCTCGCCGTTGTGGGTGCTGATGATGCGGATCTGCCCGCCCCACATGGTCATGGCCATGGCGGCCTTGAGCAGCTCCTTGATGTCATCCACAAACGCGGCTTCATCAATCACAAGGCGCTCGCCTGGGCGTCCCTTGGAGCGTAGGTTGCGCGGGTTGCTGGTGAAGGCCTGAATCTTGTGACCGCTGTCGAAGTTGATGGTGTAGGAGAGGATTTGCTTGTCCTCTTCCTGCAGCACCGACTCTTCAATCTGGCCTGCAGCTGCATTGAAGGCCTTGGCCCAGCTCGCGCAGTCCTGAATAAAGCCTTGGGTCATCTCCTTGTTGTAGGAGATGTAGTAGACATTGGCCCCCTCGGCACTGGCTGCATAGAGCACATCGTCGGCCGCTTCGGAGTAGCTCAAGCCAATGCGGCGTGACTTCTCCATGATCTTGACCGGAGACTGGTCTTCCACCCACTTGACCTGGTAGGCCATGAAGATGGCCTGGCTCAGCGCGGTGGGCTCGGGCTTCTGCAGCTCAGAAGGGGCCTGGATCATCACATAGCCCCCATGATGGCGGCGCGCAATGCGGCTACACCGCCTGCCGACAAACCTTGCGCCTTGGCCGATTTTTCTGCCGTGGCTGCAGCTTCTTCAAAGGCGCGCTTGCGGGCGCGCTCTTCAACCTTGGCCTGGAATTCCTTGAGGTTGACGCTGGAGCGGGTCAGCGTGGCGATGTTCTTGGCGGCCTTGGACAGCAGCTCCACGCGGGTGGCTGGGTCCACCTTCTCGTCCTCGCCCTCGATGGCCTCCTGCAGCTCCAGAATGGCCTCAAACAGCTCGGTCTGCACCATGGCCGTCAGTGCCTCGCTGCGAGCGTCCTTATCGTCGCCAGCGTGCGCCTGGATGATCTTGGCTGCTTCAGTGCTGGCACGGATGGCCGCCAGGCGGCGGTCCAGCTTGGCACCGTAGCGATGCAAAGCCGAGCGGCTAGGCAGCTCACCGGCGGTCGCTTCGGCGGGGAAGCGCTGCTGCAGGTCTGCGATCAGCTCGTCCAGCGTCTGGCTGCCCGTGGCCAGCATGGCCTGGATATAGGCCTTGACCTCGGGTGTCATGCGGTCGATGGAGCTTTTACGGCCCATGGCTCAGCCCGCCCAGTACTTGGCGGGTCGGGCAATACCCGGCTCGCAATCAATCGTGTACTCAGCAATGTCCACGCCAAAGCGGGTCAGCTCGGCATACCAAGGGCCGCTGGGTGACTTGGTGATCTTGACCAGTTCGCGGTCTTCTAGATAGTCCAGCTCGCGGCGCATTTCCAGCGCTGTGGCATCGGGATAGATGGACTGAGCCACGGCCAGAATGGGCGACTCTTGCGCGCCCATAGGACGAGCGTTGTTCAGGGTGAGGATGATCAGCCAGCGCAGAGACTCGCGGCGGATCTTGGCTTGATCAATTTGCATTTCTGCCCCTTTGCATGGCGATGAGGGTTGAGGTGCGTTCAGCCAGTGCGTCGAGCTTGGCTTCGATCACGCTCTGGTTGCGGATGTAGTCGGGCCGCATGACGTACTGCAGCGGCAGCTGGGCCTGGTGCTCCAGAAATTTGCGTTCCAGCTCGTGGATGGCAGTGGTGTCCGTCTTGCGGGCGTTCTCAATGGCGTCGAACCGCTCGTCCTGGTGCTTTTGCGCCTGGACCAGCAGCAGCTTGACGATGCCGCCCACGACGCCAGCCACAAAGATCAGCAGCGTGACGGCCGTGCCTACCAGCCAGGTCAATTCCAACTCCAGCTTCATCGGGCAAGCCTTTCCTGCACGGTCTGGCATCCCACGCAGCGCTGCACGCCGTGAATGGCCTGGCGGCGAGCCTCGGGGATGGATGCACCGCAGTCTTCGCATGCCAAGGCCGACACGGCACCCAGGCCATTGCGGGCACGGCGCTGCTGTGCGGCCAAGGCATCGCTCAAAATCTCAGCCTCTCGGGCGGCGGCGCGGTCGTAAAAATCAGTCAACGCAGGGCCTCCGATTCGTGCCACTTGATGTGCTCGACCACGCGGCCAGCACACACGGCATATAGGCCATACATCTGCACCAGGGCCACGGCCACGGGGTCTACTTCACCGGTCATCGGCGGGGCCTCCGGTGGCTGCGGGCACGGTGTCGACGACTCCGTGGGCTGCTGCTGTGGCAGCGCTGTCACGGGCGGCGCTGATGCTGCGCATGACGCCAGCAGGAAACACGCAGCCAACGCGATCAGTGGCCGTGCTTTGCAATTCATGACGGAAGTCCTTGATGTTCTGGGCTTGGGCCAGCTGCAGGCTGGCTGTGGCCTTGCGGATGGCCTGGCTGGCCTCGGTGCTGCGCTTGGCTAGGTCTGCGCTGGCGGTCAGCGTGCTGGTGAGCTGCTGCAGGGCCTTGGAGTTCTGGTCGGCTTGCTGGGCTTGACGCTCGCTGTGCTGACCCCACAGCACGCCGCCAGCTGCGCCGACCAGACAGGCCAGCAGCAGCGACAGGGCAATGGCGGCGCGGCTCATAGACCCGGCCCCCAGCTCAGATAGCGCGGCTGCAGGTCGACCAGGATGCGCTGGGGGTAGCCGAGGTTTTCACGGCAGTGGACGGCCGCGCGGCGGGCTTTGCCGCAGGCCGCATCCACTTGCTGCCGTGTGGGCTGAGCGGCCCCGGAAACCGCCGCTTCACGTTGCCAATGGCCAAGCCCGCCGTTGTAGCCACGCAAGGCCACCCACATGCGGTCGTACTCGCTGTAGCGGGTGGGCGTGCGGTCGTAGAGGTACTTGTCGTAGCCCACCAAGGCGCGCAGCGCCCAGGCGGTGTTGTGGGGCTGGCAGACCGAAGGTGCCAGCTTGTTCAGCTCGCACCACCAGCTGGCCGTGGACGGCATGAACTGCGCCAAGCCACGGGCACCCACGCCGCTGACGGCCTCGGGCTTCCAGGCTGACTCTTGGTGCACCTGGGCGGCAAATACGGCCACCGGGGCACCCAAGCCCCATGTGGCATTGGCTGTGCGTACCAGCAGCGTGCGGTGCTGCTGGGCGGCTGCGGGCACCTGTGCCTGGGCTTTGCTGCAGTAGGCCAGCGAAGCCGAGAGCAGTGCCGCCCCAACCAAGATGGTTGCGCGAAGGTAACGGCTGCGCATGATTCAACCGCCCAGGCTGATGGCAAGGATGGCGGCAGACATGATGAGCGCACGGCGCAGCATGCAGCCCAGCATGAAATACAGCGGGGTTGGGTCGATGGGGCCGCACAGAGCTTCTGCCAGACAGTCCACCGGAATCTTGCGGCCGTCATCGGTCAGCACATAGCCACGCTCAATCTCTTCGGCAGATAGCTCCACCTCATAGTCGGCCTGCAGCCAGCTCAGCGCCGACGATTGAGGGCGCGCATAGGGGAAGACCTTGCGGTCAATCCAGTAGCCAGCCACGGCGGCCAGCGCGATGAGATTGAGCTTGTAGATGCTGACCGGCAGCTGCTGTGGCGCGATCAGAAAGACGGCCAGGGACAGGACCAGGGCAATCAGCCACCAGCTGGTCAGGCGCGGCAGCTTGGACTTGCGGGGGCTTTGAGTAGCAGTGGGTGGCATGACGTCCTCAGAGGTGTGAGCTTTCGGGTTTGAAAGCTCACACTCTGGACGTCAGGAAAGGTTTGGTCTTATGACGGGTGTCACTATGGAAATGTGCTGGATACGGTCAGGCTGCGGGCTTTTTTATGCAGTCAACTTCCCAGTGCACGACCTCGAAAAGCTTGCTATTCGGTTCGGGCTCTATTTCCAATTCGAGCAACTCCATTTCACTGCCGCCGATCCGTTTCCCGTACAACCCCATAAAGCGAAGTCTTCCGTCATAAGCACCAAAGGAGTTTTTCGCAGCAACATCCCCGCAAACGCTGCGTACATTGGTGTATTTCGTGCTCTCTTCTTCCTTTGGCACGATGAATGCTTCACCGAATTTGGCTGAATCCGGGTCTTTGAGCTTTGCCCGAACTGCCTCCTGGGTGGTATTGATCAGGCTCGAATCAGAACTGGAGCAGCCTGTAAACACGCAAGCTACCGCAATCAGCAATGCTGTCTTCATGGCGTAGTTCCCTCTCTTAGGCGCGTTGTGCAGTGGCCCGCTGAATGCAGGCTTCAAGATATTTTGTCGTCCGGACGCATTCAAAGTCACTGAGCTTTTTAACTCGGTCGGTTTCAAACTCACGCCGCATAAAAGCTTCTGCGCGGGCTTCAATGGCGGGGCTGGAAGCCATAAAGCGCAGCAACTCACGCTGGGCCGTAGTGGCCTCTGCAGCTTTCTTTGGTTGAGCCGTCGGAGCAAGCTTTGGGGGCTGCAACTCCGTTGGAGCTTGCACCGTTCCGTCTTCGTTGGATGCGCTCTCTGAGCTGACAACCACAATGTTGTAGATCGTCTGGTTGGTAGTGCTCAGGTGATTGTTCAGGTCCCCGTCTACACGCCCTGCCTGGATGTTCCCATCACCCAGGTCTTGCATCTTCTGCTTGGGCAATAGCTTGCTGAGCCATTGCAATAACTCCCTCAACTTCACCCTGTCTCCCTTTCAGTCTTTGCTGTTTGGCTACTTGGTTCTTTTTCTTGCAGGTTTGGACGCTGGGTTGTAGTCCCCGCCGATAGTGCCTATTTGGACGTTACCGCTTCCTAGGTTGGACATGTTCATGCTTCCTGCTGCCGTCCGAGTCTTTGGTGCAGTGACAGGCTTTGGCGCAGAGGCTGGCGGCATGCCTGCCGCATACAGCACCGATGACTGCAACAGGTTTTGCTTGGCCTCCAACTTGCATCGTCTGAAGTTATCCAGCAGAAGCTGCTCACTGGCATCTGCAGCAGGCTGAGCGCTCAGTCGCTCCCCCGTTAATACGAAAAAAACGTCCACCCCATTCAGCGCAAACGATGCCAATTGGTGTGCATCGGGCGCTGTTTTGTTGCTTTCCCAGGAGAACAAGGTCTGCTTTGTTGTCCCGGCAATTTCTGCAAATTTGGGCTGACTGAGCCCAAGCCGCGTTCGCTCCTCCCGCAAGCGATCACCAATAGTCATAAAAATTTTCCCAAAAACTATTGCGGAGGAAAGTTTTCTTTCCCATAATCGCACCTAACCCAACCTAGCGCGGCCTAACTACACCGCACTAAGGGCAAAAAAAGCAGAAGCCCCTCCACAGAGCAACTGCACCCATTCACATCAACCGACACATTTTGACATGAAGAAGCTACGCACCGCCGCTGAAGCCCGCGCATGGCTTGATTACCAAGGCATCACGATTGCCCAGTGGGCACGCGATCATAAAAAGAGCGACAGCCTGGTCCGCGAGATCCTGGCCGGCAAGAAGAAGTGCCACCGTGGTGAGAGCCACAACATTGCAGTCCTGCTGGGCATGAAAGAAGGCGTGGTGACTACCCGTCCCGCTCGCGTCTCGCCTATGGCTCTGCAAGGCGCAGCGGCATGAAGCAGCCTCGCTACAGCCTGAGCCCAGTATGGCTTGCCCACTGCCAGGCCCTCAATCTTGATATCGCTGGCGTACAGGCACTGGCTGCCCAGGGATCAGTGGTGGAGGCTCATCACCGTCTACTGCGCCTGATAGCTGGCACAGGTAATGGTGCCAGTCACCCCACACAGCCATCGACTCGGCCCTTTGTTTGCGGCCCTCGGCCACTGCCAGTTGGTCAAGACGGTGCGCAGTGTCCAGCACTGCCTGGCGAGGCATTTGCCGCACTAGCTCTGTCAGCACCCAGTGGTGTGCCCACAGCTGGTCTTGCAGCGGCTGCAGCTGCTTTTGCACTGCGCGCTCTACCAGCTTCTCAAGCAGGGAAGTCTCGACGTTTTCGCCCATTGGTTCGCTCCAGGTTGTTGCTGGTGGCCAGTGTCAATGCGCGCCGCATTTCCATGCAGATTTTTGTTTTGAACAAGGTTCTGGGGAGGACTTCCAATGCCCGTGCGTAACTGGAAACGCTTTCGCGCTAACAACTTGCGCGATGCCATGCGTGCCTGCAAGGACTTCGCCCTGGAAAAGCGCCAGCTGTCTGTAGCCCGCATTGCCGAGCTGATGGGCGACGTGACAGAGGACAGCCTGTATGGCTGGCTGAGCAAGGGCAGCATGCCTACCCGCCTGATCCCCACTTTCGAGATGGTGTGCGGCGCGCACTTTGTGAGCGAGTGGCTGGCAGCGTCTGCTGGCCGAATGGTGATTGCCATGCCCAAGGGCAGCAAAGCCAACCAGGCCGAGCTGATGCAAATCACCACCGACTGCTCCACTGCCATGGAAAAGCTGGCCGCGTTCTACGCCGACCCCAGCAAGGTGGACACCGCCGAGCTGCTGGAGCTGCTGCAGCGCCACCTGGAGCAGGTGGCCTTTCAGCACCACAACGTGGGCCAGTACATCGCCCCCCAGCTGGAGTTTGAAGCATGAGCACCAAGACGATTCCCCTGGGCGCAGTGCGCGTGGCCCTGACTGGCGCCTTGATCAAGAGCCAGTCCCCCCAGATGCGTGCCCGTACCGCTGCCATGACCAGCTACGCACCACTGGCCCGTTGCTGCGGCAGCCACCGCCCGCACGTTGAGGCCAAGACTGTGCACTTTGGCGTGATGGAGAACGGCGAGCTGCGCAGCCTGATCAAGCGCGTGCAGCTGGAGCAAGGCGTGGCCGAGGTGCGCAAGACCTGGGGCCAGGGCGTGAAGGCTTTGCTGGCTGATGTAGGCACGGGGGTGATGCGATGAGCAGCACACCCGCAACCACCAAGAGTGCCCAGCCCGTGCTGCTGGTGATGGAGATTCTGTGCGGCTTTGCAGAGAACGGCGCTACCAACAAAGACCTGGCTGAAGCCTGCCGCCTGAGCGCGGTGGCCATCACCCGCGCCACGCAGACCCTGATTGCCTTTGGCTGGTGCCGCAAGAGCGAAGAGACCGAGCGCTTTTACCCCACGGCCAAGTTCACCCGCCTGACGTTTCAGGTAGCGGACTCATTCGACAAGGCACAGCGCCGCCTGGATGACCGCCGCCATTCCATGACTTCCTACTGATCACCCAAAAACAAGGAGAGATGACTTATGTCCCGTACAGCAACAAAAACGCAGGAACCCGTGACCGATGTGGTCTTGGACAAGAACGCGGTGGCCAATATTGAGAAGGCGCAGGACTTGGCTGCAATTCATGAGCATGAAAAAGCCGAACTGATGGACCTTGGGCGTCGTCTTGGTCAGATGGAAACAGCCGCCTTTATTGGAAATATTTCCGATGGACTTCTCCTCTCGTCTTTCGAGAATGTAAAGAAATCAAAGGCTTGGAAGCTCCTGAAAAACAAATCCGGCGAAATATTTCCAAGTCTGGAGGCCTTTTGCACTGAGCGATTCGGTTTCTCTGCGCGTCGTTTGTCTCAGATACAAGGCAATCGAGACATTCTTGGTCAAGAAACCTTCAATCAAGCGGAACAGCTTGGTCTTAGGCAGATCGACTACAACGCCATCAAAGCTCTACCAGCCCCCGATCAAGAGCTGATGCGCCGCGCCGTTGAAGAGGCCCAGAGCCGCGATGAAGTGCTGGACCTGCTGCAAGAGCTGGCTGCCCGCCATGCCAAGGAAAAAGAGGCAACCGCCAAGGAGATTGAACAGCTCAAGGTGGACAACCAGGTCATTGGTGAGAAGTACGAGCGTGAAGAACAGCGCGCCGACAAGGCAGAGAAGGCACTGCGCTCTGGTGGCCCTCAAACCCGCAGCCTGGAAGAACGCGTGGCTGATTTCAGCAAAACGGTGAATCTGCAGCAGGAAGCCGCCATGGACGCGCTGCTGGTGATGGACCAGCAGATCAAGGCACTGGACACCTGGTATATGGAATACGTGGCAAAACAGCCTGGCTATGAGCCCGGTGATCGCGTGGAAATGCCTGTAGAAGTGCTGGCCTTGGTGCAGAAACTGAACGGCAATGTGAACCGCATTGCCTCCAGCGTGGGCGGCCTGCAGCACCTGATCGGCACCACCTTCGGCCATGAGCTTGAGGGCGTCACGATTCATCAGATGCAGACCTCAACTCTGGTTGAGACTGAGTAAGTCATGGAGGAGATGGACACCATGGCGCTCACCCCTGAAATCTGCGACTACCTGCGGGAGCTGGCACGCAAGCTGGTTGCCGCTCCCCACGGCGGCGCAGGTTTGCTGGTGGACGAAGCGGCCCAGTTTTTGGGCATGAGCAAGCAGACCATCTACCGCCACCTCAAGGCGGTAGCGGGCTGGGAGAGCGGCCGCAAGTGCCGCTCTGACAAGGGCAGCACCAGCGTGGATAGCGATGCGCTGATGACCCTGGCAACGATGCAGCGCGAGAGCGTGCGCGACAACGGCAAGCAGACCATGAAGACCCCGGTGGCGCGCAGCGTGCTGCAGGCCAACGGCCTGGAAGTGGGCGTAAGCAATGCCCAGCTGAACCGCCTGATGCGTGACCGTGGACTGAACGTGGAAGCCCAGCAGCAGGCCGCGCCTGCCCAGCAGATGCGTGCACTGCACCCCAACCATGTGCACCAGGTGGACCCCAGCCTGTGCCTGGTGTACTACCTGAACGGCCGCCAGCAGATCATGGAGGACCGCGAGTTCTACAAGAACAAGCTGGAGAACTTTGCGAAGGTGAAGTTCAAGGTCTGGCGCTATGTGCTGTGGGACATGGCCAGCGGCGCGATTCAGGTCTGGTACTGCGAGGCTGCAGGCGAGAGCCAGGCCAATATGTTCAGCTTCCTGATGCATGCCTGGGGCAAGCAGGACGGCCGTTTGTTCCACGGCGTGCCCAAGTACTTGTATTGGGACAAGGGCAGCGCCAACGTGGCCACGGCCATCCAGTGCCTGCTGCGCAGCCTGGAGTGCGAGAGCCGCACCCATGAGGCCGGCAATGCCCGCGCCAAGGGCGGCGTGGAAGGCGGAAACAACATTGTTGAAACCCAGTTTGAATGCCGTCTGCGCTTTGAACCGGTGGACGATGTGGACGGTCTGAACCGCGCCGCCACTGCTTGGAGTGAGGCTTATAACGCCAACCTGATCCCAGCTCAGGACACACGCCTGCGCCGCACCGGCCTGACCACACCTGTGGCCCGCTATGACCTGTGGCAGCTGATCAAGCCCGAGCAGTTGCGTCTGCTGCCCCCGGTGGAGGTGTGCCAGGCGCTGATGACCGGCAAGGAAGTGGAGCGCAAGGTGGACGGCCACCAGCGCGTTTCCTACCGCCACCCCAAGGGCGAGCGCGCGATGACGTACAGCCTCAAGGGCATGGACGGCGTGAACGTGGGCGACATGGTCGCGGTGCGCCCCTTGGTTTATGGCGAGCTGGCCATCCAGATCGAGCTGCCCCGCTTTGATGGTGAGCCTCTGGTGTACCGCGTGGAGCCTGAGCAGGAGTTTGACGAGTTTGGCAGCCCGCTGTCTGCGGCGGTGTTTGGCGATGAGATGAAGTCCCACGCCGACACCCCGGCCATGAAGGCGGGCAAGGCGATGGACGAGCTGGCCTTTCCCGGACAGGACGCCGACCAGGCACGCCAGAAAAAAGTCACGCCCTTTGGTGGGGAGATCAAGGCGCACAGCTACCTGCAGGAAGTGGAGCAGCCGAGCTATCTGCAGCGCCCAGGCGTCGATATCGCCACCCCGGCCCACGCGCAGCCTGCTGCGCCTGAGCTGCTCAACGCGGTGACCGTGATGCTGCGCATCCGCGCCGAGCTGGGCCGCAACCTGACCAGCGATGAAAACCAGTTCATGCGCAGCCGCTTCAAGGACGGAGTGCCTGAAGACCAGCTGCAGGCGCTGATCGACCAGTTCAAGAACCCGGCCCAAGCCGACCAGGAGCAGCCCATCCGAGCTGCCGGTGGCCTGCGCGCTGTCTAAGGAGGAATAGATGTATCGCCAGCCTGAGACCAACCAGCTGCAGCTCCATCTGAAGGGTGTGCTGACCGAGCTGAATGTGACCCAGAGCGGTTTGACCCGCCACCTGCGTACCTACATAGGCGGTATCTCTACCGGCACGGTCAGCCTGATCTGCAACTACGACCAATGGCCCAGGGGCCGCAACCAGAAGAAGGAAGACCTGATCCCCAAGATCGTGGAGTACCTGGTTCAGAACGATGCCAGTGAGGCACAGATTGCACGGGCATTTGACCGTGTGTATGGACCCCGTGTGTACGGAGCCAAAAACGGAGGTGAGCAACAGAAGCGCGGCAACGCTGCTGTTGCCCCTTATTCCCCCGGCCAGCAGGCCAACCAAGAGCAAGAGGACCTTATGACGCTGTTACGACATCAACGACTTACCCAGGAAGCACGCCAGCACTTTCGGATTCTACGGGACCCGTTTGTGAACGAGATGAGCGGTGCCGATGACGTGTTTGTCAGCGATGACATCCGCTATGTACGCAGCGCCGTGCGTCAGACGGCCCAGCATGGCGGCATGCTGGCAGTTACTGGCGAATCCGGCAGCGGTAAGAGCACGATCCGCAAGGACCTGCAGGCCTGGATCAACGCCAACGATGAAAGCATCACGGTCATTGAGCCTTATGTGGTGGGCATGAGCGCATCCAACAAGGGTGGTCGCCCGCTGCTGGCCAGCGACATCACTGCGGTGGTCATTCGTGCCCTTGCCCCCAGCGAGGCACCCCGTCTGAGCCATGAACGCCGCACTGAACAGATGCACACCATCCTGCGTGAGAGCGCACGCCTGGGCAACAAGCATGTGCTGATCATTGAAGAGGCCCACGACCTGGCTACCCCCACCCTGAAAGCCATGAAGCGCTTCTACGAGCTGGAGGATGGGTTCAAGAAGGTGCTGTCCATCATCCTGATTGGTCAGCCTGAGCTGGCACGCAAGCTCAGCGAAAAGAACCCCGAGGTGCGCGAGGTGGTGCAGCGCTGCGAGCTGGTGACATTGCCCCCGCTGGACAACAACGTGGGCGAGTACCTTGCGCACAAGTTCAAGCGCGTAGGCATGGAGGCCTCGGCAGTGCTGGAGGCTGACGCGGTGGACGCCATCCGCTCGGTACTGCGCCGCAATGTGACCGAGACCTTTGGCGGCCGTAAGCAGACACGCGATCAGTCCCTGTGCTACCCGCTGGCCATCAATAACTTGCTGACCCGCGCCATGAACCAGGCAGTGAGTATTGGTGAGCCCAAGGTGAATGCGGCACTGGTCCAGGCGGCTCTCATGGGAGGTGGCGATGCATAACGCCCAGATTGTTGCGCATGAGGCCGCAGCGCTGCGCCGCTGGACAACCAAGCGCGCTGACGGCTCAGCTGTTCCTGGCGAGGCTTTCGGTATTTGCATGCTGGACTACTCCTCCCTCTTGGACTTGGATTGTCTGAAAGCAAAGGACTACTACTTCAGCATCGGCCCACGCGACGGCCGCCTGGAGCTGGTTGTGGACTCGTATGAGTGCAGCGGCCGTGGCACTCAGGCTGGTATGGCATGGGACGTCGATCAGTGGGACGCCGAAAAAATCGTCATTTCGGCCAATCCCACTCGCTGCGGATTTCGAGTACTGGCTCGCATCGGTCGAACCTTGGTAGCGGGCCGTGATGTGGTGCTGTCGGATGGTTCTTTGGTATCTGGCGTCCGCAAAGTGGGAGGTGCCCATGCCTAAAAAAGTCGTGTCCATGGCCGCATACAAGGCCTTGCGCCTGGCTTGGATCAAGCGCCGCGCCCGCATGCTGCAGCGCGCCTTTCGCACCGACTCGGCCACGGCCGATCTTGAGGCCACGGTGGACTGGTACCGCTTCAACGGCAAGTCCTTGCCCAACCGAGTTGCCCGCCGAGTCCAAGAGGAGGTGTCTGCATGAAGCGCTATTTCTTTGAGCCTGGTGCCGTCCAGTGCTACCGCAAATCGGGCATCAAAGCCCGACTGATACGCGGTGGCCAGATTATTCGCGGCGTGCTTAATGCCTGCCTCGGTGATGCCCCATCGGACAGCATCGGCAACTTTGTGCTGATCGCTGCTGCGATGTGCGCCGTCGCAGCCTGTGTGGGCGCATTGGCCGGTTATGTGCAGTTTGAGCTGCAGGGTATGGGGGTGATTAGATGAGCAAAGAGCCATCCATGGCTTGCCCCGTGTGCCGCACCGAGCTGAGCATTGCCCAGCTTTTCATCAGCGAGGAAGCGCAGCGCACCTTCAACCGCCTGGCGGTGCTGAGCATCCCCTTGGGTGTGCGAGTGCTGCGCTACCTGACGCTGTTCACGCCGCCCAAGACCCGCCTGACGCAGGACAAGCAGCTCAAGCTGATTGAGCAGCTGCTGCCCGACCTTGAGCGCGGTGCCATCACCGTGGGCGGGTTGGACTTTCAGGCCCCCAAAGGACTGTGGGACATGGCGTTTGACCGTGTGTTTGCGGTGGCCGATGACGGGAAGCTGTCGCTTCCACTGACCGGCCACGGCTATCTCTACAGCACGATCCGCGACCAGTCCAACAAGGCCGCCGCCAAGGCTGAAGTCCAAACCGAGCAGGACCGCCGCAACACGCCCCAGCGCGGTCCCCTGCAAATCAATGGCGGCCTAACCAGCATCGGCGCGGCCCTTGGCAACCAAGACCCAGCGCTGGCCGATATGGAGCAGCGCAGCAGCCAGGCAGTCAAGCCCAGCAACGAAATCCGCAAGCGCATTGCAGAAATCACAGGGAAAGGAGGCCCCCGTGCTGAATGAAAAGCAAGAGCAGACAGCGCAGCTGGCATACCAACTGGTGATGCTCTGCGACCCGGAGACCATTCCCTTAGAGACGACTCTGAACGCTCTGGCGATTGCGTTCTGCAGCTTTGCCAAAGCAAACCCGGCATTGATGGCCATGGCTGCGAGCCACCTGATTTCAGTGGGCAACCTGCTCGCGGCAGAGGCGACATCCACGACCGGCGCTATCCATATTCATTGAAGGAGCAACGACAAATGTCCCAACAAAATATTCCCGAAACCATTCCCGAGGGCTACAAGAAGAACGCTCTGGGCCACCTGGTGCCTATCGCCTCCATCCGTGAGCAGGACCTGTTGCGCGACGAAGTAGCCCGCCGCGTAGCTGCCAAGTGGATGGAGCTGCACGAGAAGATGAAGGCACTCAAGGCCGAAACCTTTGCAGACGTCAACGACATCATCCGCATTTCTGGCGACAAGTACGGCGTTGGGTTGGGGGGCGAAAAAGGGGGCGTGACCATTGCAACCTACGACGGCTCTATCAAGCTCGTGCGCTCTGTAGCTGATGTCATCACCTTTACTGAAGAAATTGAGTCTGCCAAGGCTTTGATTGAACGCTGCCTGGATCGCTGGAGCGCGACAGCTGTCACCGCCGATAGTGCAGCGGGCATCCAGAACCTGCGCGCCATCGCTGGCCGTGCCTTCGCCAAGAACCGCAACGGCAATCTGAAAAAAAACGACGTGCTGGACTTTCTGCGCACCGATATCGACGACCCGGACTGGAAGCAAGCGCAGCAGGCCATCCGCGACAGCATCCATGTGAGCGGCACCTCCACCTATATCCGCCTCTATGTTCGCAAGGGTGAAGCAGGTCCGCACGTAGCCATTCCTCTGGACATCGCATCAGTATGAGCACATTGAACACACTCATGAAGTGCTGCCGCTGCCGTCATCAGCACACTGGTGCCGACCGGATTGATGTGCCCAGCAAAAGGTTCGCTAATGCAAAGGAGTCAACATGTCCCAAATGCGGCTGCCAAAGCTTCTACGACATGACGCCCCAGATCGCCTGGTGCTGGGCCTCGGGCCTGATCGAAATCGGTGCTGAGCTGCCCAGCTCCAATGCCATTGAGATCGCTCGCGGTCCTCATTTCGCAATCAACGGCCAAGTCAGCGTGTATGCGCGCCATGGCTATGGCGAGAGCAAAGGCAAGCTGCTGGTACCTGGCGTTCCAGAAGCTGCAGACCAGGCTGAAGGCCTGGAAGCCCTCAGCCAATGGCTGAAGCAGATCAACAAACGCAAGCCCCGCGATGGCGTGGTTTTTGCCAAGGAGGTGACATGAGCACACCCACCAAGAAGCAACTGGCTGCCCAGCACGCCCGCCGCCTCAAGACTATGCAAAAGCAGCTCATGGCGATGGCTGAGCAGTGGGAAGACATGGACCAGTTCTGTGTCAACACTCTGGTGGAACTGGCCGACCAGGCAAAGAAAACCGCAACCGATTTGAAGGAAGACTGAGATGACCGAGAAATCCCAATTACTCCAATTTGTGGAGCGCGTTCAAGAATGGCACGAGGCACGGCTGGATTCGGCGCGGGACATCCAAGCCGCCTCCAAAGAAGGCAACACCATCAAAGTCATCGACGGCTCAGGCAAAGAAATAGAAGTCCAGCTTACGAAGCGCGAAGCAATGATCTTTTCGATGGGCATGGAGGCTGGAATCGCCCATTTTGTAAAGCTGCCGTTCTCCGTGTCTGTTGTTACCCCAGAAGAAGATAAGGACGAAGACGATGAAGAGCTTTGAAACCATCGCCCACGAGGCCTACGACACCTTCCTTGCGGCCATTACAGACGGCGCAGCCCGTTTGGCCGCCTGGAGCGATCTCCCCAGAGAGACGAAGGATGCCTGGATTGCAGCCACTCGCAAGATGGCCGAAGAAATCCAGCAAGTCCACTGATCACTAGGCCGCCCGGTGCCTCAAACCGGGCAAATCCCTTAACTATCGAAAGTGAACCATGAACAAGACCGAATTGATCGAACGCATTGCACAAGACGCCGATATCTCCAAGGCAGCAGCCGAAAAAGCCGTGAACGCAACGATTGACACCATCAAGAAGACCCTCAAAAAGGGCGACAGCGTGGCACTGATTGGCTTTGGCACCTTTAGCGTGGGCAAGCGCGCTGCGCGTACCGGCCGCAACCCCCGTACCGGTGAAGAAATCAAGATCAAGGCCGCCAAGGTGCCCAAATTCACCGCTGGCAAGGCCCTGAAAGAAGCCCTGAACTAAGGCCAACCCATGCAACAGGCCCCCACGCAGGCGCGCAGCCCGCTGGGGGCCTTTTCTTTGCCCCAAGGACCCCAAGACATGACCACAAAGCCCTCCAAAGAGTACCGAAACGGCCTGATCAAGCTGATCCACGTAGCCCGCCGCGACCTGAACCTGGACGAGACCAACTATCGAGCCATCCTGTTCGCCCAAGGCGGCAATGAGTCGCTGTCTGCCATGCCCATCGACGGCATGAAGAAGGTGCTGGACTACCTGAAAGCCCAGGGCTTCAAGGTTCGCAAGACCAGCACAGACCGCAAGCAGGCCACAGGCATCGACGCCAGCAAGGTGCGTGCCCTGTGGCTCTTCCTGCACGAGCTGGGCGCTGTGCGCGACCCGTCAGAAGCGGCGTTGACGGCGTATGTGAAGCGCATTGCCAAGGTCGAAGACCTGCAGTGGATGCGCGGAATGCGCCTTGTTGCTTCTGGCAATCGTCAGATGTTCAAAGCCCGCGTCGAAGTGGTCATTGAGACCCTTAAAAAATGGGCTATGCGCTTTCTGCCAGGTGCAGTGGCCGCGCTCAACATCGAAGTGCGGGATCGGTATAACAACGGGCTGCTGAGCCCCGTGGAGCTTGATTGTGCCGCTCACGCATTTAAGCGGCAAATGGAAGGCGAAGGGTTTGATGTTCTCTGGGAAGCATGGGAGAATCTGCGCACCGCTGCAGGGCGCAAATTCCCAAGCTGAACTCTGATCTTTATGGCCACCTACGTTGATCGTGACTCCAACATGGCAGTCCGCAGAAACCAGTTTCTGACGGACTTCATGGACTGGGCGCGCTCGCACCTTGGCCAGCACGTATCTGCAGCAGAGGCCGACCTCATCGCCAGCGACATGACAGATCGACTGACCGACCACTGGGGCGGCCAGACCCTCATCATCCCCAAGGACTACCACTGGAAGCTCAGCCAACTGGACGACCAGATCTATCGTGAGTTCACCGGCAACAACTACGCCGAGCTGGCCCAGAAACATGGAGTCCACGAGCGCACGTTGCGTCGAATCATCAAACGAGTGCAGCAACGCATCAAAGAGGCCGCCGACAAGCGCAGTCGGGACCTTTTCAACGACTAAGGCCCCAAAGTCTGGGGCCTTGTTCTTGTTTCAACTGGTGTAAGTGAGTTTCAAAGGCGCATTTCGATATATCCACAAGCGTCCCCGAAAATCCCGATTTATCGCGCCACATACACTACCTTTATCTCACCTTCGTTCAGCCACTGCCTGCCTGCACCGAATCAATTTGCGAGAGATAGCAGTCCTGCTTGCCCTCTGCGGCAACCACCAGAACATCCTTGCTTGCCAGGCCAATGACATTCTCAAAATTCAGCGTATTGCCTGCTGCTTGGCTCACAAGACGCGGCACATTGGAATAGGCACCGTTTCCGCCCATGACAAACAGCACATCGGAGCCATTGGCCCCCACCCCGGCCTCAACGATCAGCGGCGCCATCACCGGAGCCGCCAGAGCCGTGACGTGATCAAAGGGAGCTGCCAGCGTTGCAGGCAGCAGCACTACCCCATCCTTCGCGGCCTGAAGATGGCAACCAAAAAAGCCCAGCTTCCAGCCATTGGAAAAGCCTGAGCCCGCACTGCGCACATAGTGATCGAGCTGCGACAAGGCGGCTGTTACAGCTTGGTCACGCGCGTTGACAGAACCGGTGATACTTTGCTGGCGCAAGGATTGAACAATGACCCCGGTAATGCCCAGCGCCAGAAACAGGCCGACCGTCAAAGCCACCATCAGCTCGACCAGCGTCATGCCACGCTGTCTGTTGTGCATGCGGCTCATTGCGGAATCACCACCTGGGTTATGAACTGGCTTTTGGCTTCACCACCGGATTGATCCGATGTCTTGTCAGCCACCTTGCGGGTCGGCGCCATCCACTTGACAGTGATCGTGGCATCAACCCCGGCGGTGTTCTGCGTCACTTCACCCTCTCCATTGGGCAAAATGCTCTTGATCTGCTCTTTCCATGCAGACACGGCGCTGTCTCCCAGTGACGTGCTTTTGATCACCCACATCTCGCTGGCCAGGCTCTGCGCCAGCATTGCCGCCTGAGAACGATCCTGAGCATCCGTGCTGGCTTGCAGAGCACGCACCTGCACCCCCATCAAACCGACAACGCCCAGCGAAAAGATCAAAAGAGAAACCAGAACCTCGATCAATGCGAAGCCCTGACTGGAGTGAAAAGGTTTGCTTGCCATGCTCATCTCAGGAACAGGAGAAAGTACCGCTGGAGTCCTCGACCCCCACGCAGGTGGAAATCTTGCCCATGGGGCTGATGCTGACTCGCCAGACCTTGCCACCGCGCGAGGCATACAGCTTGACGTTGGCTCCGTTCGTGGAGTTCACGGCACAGCTCGCACCACTGACCCCGGTGGAAGAATTCACCTTTAGCGAGCCATCGGGCAGGAAACAAAGGCCTGCCGAGCTTGCCGCCACCTCCACATCGGCGCTGTTTTCTGTAAAACCACCGACGGAAATGATTTCGGGCTTATCGCTGTCACTACCAGCCAGTGGCAAAGCAGCGCTGGCCCAGCTTTTGCCACTGGAGTCTCCCGCCAAAGAAGCAGAAGGCTTGATGCTGGAAGTGAATGTGAAAAGCACCTCTCGATTACGACGAGATGCCTCGAACTGCGCAGTCTGCACAGCTGCTGCAAGCTGCGCGGCCTTGCTTTTGGCCCGGTTCTCCGCCATAAAAGTAGAAAAGGACGGCATGGCCACAGCAGCCAATACCGCCATCACCGCCACGGTGACCATCAGCTCGATCAACGTGAACCCACGCGCCCTGACCTGTGGCAGGTCCCGCATCACTGCGGGCATTGCTGACCCTTTTTAAGCATCCAGCCATTGCTGCTCGTCGTACAGGTGCTGTAGCCGGCGCCGCTGCGAACTGTCGTCGTAAAACGCTCGTTGAGTTGATTGACGGTATATGTAAAGCCGCTGGCAATCCCTTTGCCCACAGCCTGAACGGTATAGGTCTTGTTGTCGCGTGTGCCTGTGCAGTTGAGATTGAAGGCTTCAATAGAGCGCGTACTTGCACAAGGGGCCGAAGCTCCAGCGTAGGTCCGGTTGTCCTGATAGAAGCGCTCCATATCAGTACGCAGACCTTCCATGGCCCCGGCTGCTTCGGAAATTCTGCTGCGCAAGACGTAATCTTGATAGCTGGGATAGACCACTGAAGCCAGTATTCCAATGATGGCCACAACAACCATCACTTCAATCAGCGTGAAACCACGCACCCGTTTCCGCATATTCTTCATAGCCACCAGATAGGACAGATCGCCGATGCGCCTATCTGTCAAGGCAATCAGCTCAAAGCAGGTACTGACATAGGATCAGTTGCCACTCCTGCTGCACAAAGAAGTCAGGAGACACCCTTGGCAGCCGTATCTGCGAGGCGTCAAAGCGCTCACAGCAACATCTTGATCCTACATTGAAACAGGCTTTTATCCTACGATTTAAGCCTCTGTGCTTGCTTTCGATCATCCCTTGACCGCATGTTTCATACAGCGACTCCAGCACAATGAAGCCCAATCACTCCTAAAAAAGGAGCAACCAGTCTATACAAAACAAGGGCATGAGGCTGGTTTAGCTAATTTCCAACAATCCGGCGGTCGTTTGGTAGCTTGACGCGGCTTAAGCGACGACTTCTTCCAGCACCACCACATTCCCCACCGTCGCCCCATAGTGCGTAGCCACGCGCTTGCGCTGCTTGAGCACAGCGCGGTCTTTGCTGACGAGCACGGCCTTGTGCAGGCTGGCCAGGTCCAGGAAATGCTGGTCGTCTGGATCAGTACAGGTAAAACGAATTTTGGGCGCTTCGGGCACGTATTCGACGGCTGCATCGAAGGCCGCCATCACACCTTCCGGCGTCTTGCCATAGAAGCTCACACGCGGTGCGATCTGGCTGTAGTGCAGCACACGGCCCAGTTCGATGCGCTGGGCTTCGTCGGCAATCCAGCGCACCTCGCCTCGGGCTACCAGCTCGCGGATGGTGGGGATGTCGGGGTCGTCAAAGATCAGCATGTCCAGCACCACATTGGTGTCCAGAATCATGGGGCGCGGCAAGGGGCCGTCGTAGCCGGCGTTGCAGGCCGGCCAGCGCAGGGGAGCGAGCTTCATGGCTGTGCGTCGCCCTGAATATTGCCTTCTTGCGGCTTGCGTGGCTTGGTCGAGCCTTTGACCATATCGAAGCGGAACAAGCGGCATTCAATCGGGCCGTTCCACATGGGAGTGCGGCGCGACTCTTTCAGGCGCATCTTGCCGGGCAGTTTCAGGTCGGGCGTGAGCATGTAAGCGCTCCAGCCGCTGTAGTTTTTCTTCCAGTGGCTGGCCAGTTGGTTGAAGAACTCACCGCCGTCTTCGGTCTGAGCAGTTTCGCGGCCTGCACGCTCCACCTGACCCATGCGCTCTGCGGCATTGCGGCCTGCAGAGCCAGCAGCGGCAATACGCTCGCCATAGGGCGGGTTCAGAATCATCATCCCGGGCACATCACAGGGCGGCATGCGCTGCAATGCATCGCCACCGCGCAGATTGACGGATTCGGCCACCCCTGCACGCTCGGCATTGCGCTGGGCAAAGTCAACCATACGGAAGGCAATATCTGAGCCGTAAATGCCCACGGGCGATTCGGGCAGGATGGCGGCTTCGGCCTCATCCAGCATGGCTTCCCAGACATGGCGCTGGAACGGAATCAGCTTTTCAAACGCAAAGCGGCGCAGGATGCCAGCGGGAATCTTGCGTGCAATCTGGGCAGCTTCGATCAGCACCGTGCCGCTGCCGCAGCAGGGGTCGTACAGCGGCTGTGGGTTGTCGCCATGCGGGTTCCAGCCACTGGCAGCAATCATCGCGGCGGCCAGCGTTTCCTTCAGAGGCGCATCGCCCTTGTCCTCGCGCCAGCCGCGCTTGAACAATGCGTCACCCGAGGTGTCGATGTAGATGGTGGCTCCATCGGTGGTCAGGTGCAGGTGCACGCGCACATCGGGGTGATGGGTTTCCACGCTGGGGCGCACACCATGGCGCTTTTCGCGGAAACGGTCGGCAATCGCGTCTTTGACCTTGAGTGCTGCAAAGTTCAGGCTGGTCAGCGGGCTGTGCTGGGCCGTCACTTCAATCTTGAAGGTTTCCTTGGGCGTAAACCAGATCTCCCACGCAACTTCGCTAGCAGCGCGGTACAGATCGTTTTCGCTGCGGTACATGGTGTGTGACAGCTCGATCAGCACGCGCTGCGCCAGGCGGCTGTGCAAATTGAGCAGCATGGCGTCGCGCCACATGCCGCGCAGCATGACGCCACCCCGGCCCACGAGCAAATCCTGCCCGGTGGCGCCAGTGATGGCGTGGACCTCGTCGGCCAGATAGCCCTCAACGCCGGCGGCGCAGGGCAAAAACAAATGCAGTTGGTTCATAAAAATCGGTGCGCACCAGACCGCTTGCCCGGCGCGTTTCAGGGCATAAGCATACGCGCTAGGCCTTTTCCAGTGCCCGCGCACGACAAGCGTTGCTCTACAGATTCCACCTCAGCCGCAGGCATGATGCCCAGCCAAGGAGCCCAAAAACATGCAAGAGATCAGTTGGAACGACTTTATGAAGGTAGAGCTGCGCGTAGGCCGCGTGCTGCAGGCCGAAGTCTTCAAGGAAGCCCTCAAGCCCGCCTACAAGTTGCTGGTGGACTTTGGCCCCGAACTGGGCCAGCGCAAGTCCAGCGCACAGATCACGGCACATTACCAGCCTGAGGAATTGGTCGGCCGACTGGTGGTGGCGGTGGTGAATTTCCCGAAAAAGCAGATTGGCCCGTTGATGAGCGAATGCTTAGTCACCGGCTTTCACGATGCCAATGGCGCCGTGGCCCTGTGCGTGCCCGACAAGGATGTGCCGCTGGGCACGCGGCTGTTGTAACAAGCCCCTGCTCTGGCGGCCTTTCTATAATTCGCCGCGACATCAATCACCAAGGATTGCCATGGCTTTTGCCGGAGTGGGACTGCACGTCATCATCGCCCTGTTCTTTGCCGTGCATGCGGTGCGCACGGGGCAGAACAACTACTGGCTGTTCATCCTGCTGGCCTTTCCCTTTCTGGGCAGCGTGGTCTATGCGATTGCCATCTACCTGCCCAATTCGCGGCTGGAACGTGGTGCGCGCCAGATGGCGCGGCAGGCCGTCAAGTCGCTGGACCCGACCCGCGACCTGCGCAACGCTCAGGCCGCGTTTGACTACTCGGCCACCGCGCAGAACGAAATCCGTCTGGCCCAGGCCTTGCAGGAAGCTGGCCAACCCCAGCAAGCCTTGCAGCACTTCGAGGCCAGCATGAAGGGCCCATTTGCCAATGATCTGGAAATTCGATGGAGCGCAGCACGCGCGGCCTTTGATGCGGGGAAGGCCCAGGCAGCGCTGCAGCACCTCAAAGTCATCGCCCAGACCGATATCAACTACCGTGCCGACGAGGTGGGCCTGCTGATCGCCAGAGCCTATGCCGCCCAGAGTGACAGCGCCATGGCTCGCCAGTCGTTCGAGTTTCTGCAGGAGCGCTCAGGCAGCTTCGAGGTGCTGGCCGAATATGCCATCTGGTGCGCCGAGTCGGGCGACTGGGGCACGGCACAGCGCCTGAAGAACGAGCTGGACAAAGCCCAGACCCACTGGAGCAGCCACCAGCGCGGTCTGAATCGCGAACTGCTGCAGCGCATTCAAACAGCCTTCGCCCAGAAATCTCATTAAAAACCAGCCGTAGCGCTTATAAGAAAAGCGCTAGCAGCTATGAAATTTGAAGCAATAGCCATCCCCTGAACAACGGCAGCACCATCGTTTGACCTGCGCCATAACCAGTTTGAAGTGGCCCCGGTAAAATTGCAGGCTATGGCAAAAATCATTGTTCTGGCCCTGGTGCTCATGTTCTTCGGCTGCGGCCTGTACATGCACCTGCGCGGCAAGGTGCGTCACAAGGTGGTGAAGCAGTTGTTCGACCACTCCACCTTCACGGCACCGTTCAACGTCTTCATGCTGATGTTCAGCAAGGTGCCGCGCACGCCCTATCTGCCCACCAGCACCTTCCCCGAGCTGGCACCACTGCAGGCCAATTGGCGCGAGATCCGCGAAGAAGCCGTCAATTTGCAGAAAAACATGCAGATCAAGGCTGCCGCCAACAACGACGATGCAGGCTTCAACTCCTTCTTCAAGACTGGCTGGAAGCGCTTTTACCTGAAGTGGTACGGTGACGCCCACCCATCCGCCATGGAGCTGTGCCCCAAGACCACGGCACTGGTCAAGTCCATCCCCAGCGTCAAGGCCGCCATGTTTGCCGAGCTGCCGCCCGGCGCCAAGCTCAACCTGCACCGCGACCCGTATGCTGGCTCGCTGCGCTACCACCTGGCCGTGCTGGCGCCCAATGACGACCGCTGCATGATCGAAGTGGACGGCACGCCGTACAGCTGGCGCGAAGGCGAAGGCGTGATCTTTGACGAGACCTATATGCACTGGGCCGAGAACCGCAGCGAAGGCAACCGCATCGTGCTGTTTTGCGATGTGGAGCGCCCCATGACCAATGGCTTTGCCCAGTGGCTCAACCACTGGCTGGGCAAGAACGTGGTGGCTGCTGCCAGCTCGCCTAACAATGAGGGCGACCCACGCGGCATGATCAGCAAGCTGTTCAAGGTCTCGTTCTACATGGGCAAGTACCGCCGCAAGTTCCGCGACTGGAATCCGGCCTTTTACAAGCTCCTCAAATTCGGTCTGATGATTGCCGTGCTGGCACTCTTTATCTGGTGGCTGCTCCCCACGAAATAAGCACTTGCCAGAATCACAAAAAGCCGCTGTGCCATGCATCAGCGGCTTTTTTTGTGGCGCCAGCACTCGGTGCGCAACGACTGCAGGGCCAGAAGCAAGCCAGCGCCAAAGTCACTAAGATCAGACTTCTGCCTTTCTCGGCGTATCTTTGCTTTCCGTTATGACTCGCTCCTCACCCGATTCTGCCCCTGTCACGCGGCGCCGCACGCGCGGCCCCAGCCCGCAGAAGACCGAGTTGACCCGCAGCGAAATCGTGACCGCCGCGATTGCCGAATTCATGGACGTGGGCATCACCCGCGCCACGATGGACAAAATTGCCAAGCGGGCCAACTTGGCCAAGGGCACGCTATACCTGCACTTTGCATCCAAGGAAGAGCTTCTGCTGGGGGCCCTTGAGGTGACATTCAGCGAATCCGCCTTGTCTGCCTTGAGCCTGCCGCGCCATGACGGCGAGAGCATGCATGCCTATATTTCCCGGCTGGTCACACCGCCGATGGTGCGTTTTCACCAGTCGGTGCGAGCCGACTTGGCTCGTCTGGTGCTGGGCGAAGCCAAGCGTTTTCCCATGCTGGGCCAGTTCTATCTGGAGAGGATTTTTTCACCCTGGCACGCACTGGTAGAGCAGTTGTATCAGCGCGCCCTGGATGAAGGCGAGCTGCAAGGCATCTTGCCAAGCACTGCAGCCATGCTGACCGGATCACCATTCTGGGTCTATCTGGCCAACGACTCCATGCAAGGCGTCGTCAAAGCTGGCTGCCAGCCTGCCGAGCTTTCACAGGTGCAGATCGATGCCATTTTTGGCCGCTACGCCCCCAGCCCCGCCAGGTAGCCAGCCATCAAAAAACCCCGCCGGCTTTGCGCACGGCGGGGTTAATTTTCAGTTCTCAGCTTTCAGCTCTTGGACAGAGGCCAGAGAGGGCCTCACTTCTGGGGCAATGCGTAGGCAATGATGTAGTCGCCACGGTCATCCGTCATGCGGGCGCCCCCAGCCACGGTCACCACAAACTGGCGGCCCGATTTGGGCGAAAGATAGGTCATGGGCGTGGCCTGGGCCCCCACGGGCAGGCGGTCTTTCCAGACCTCTTTGCCAGTCTTCACGTCATAGGCACGGATGTAGTAATCCTGCGTGCCGACGTGAAAGACCAGGTCACCCGCCGTGGTGATGGGACCGGACAGCGATGGCATACCCAGTGGCACAGGCAGCGAAGCACGCACGCCCTTGAGCACACTGTCTTCCACCGTGCCCATGGGCACTTGCCAGGCAATCTTCCGGGTGGTCAGGTCAATGGCGGTCAGATTGCCCCACGACGGTGCGTGGCAGGGGATATCCAGCGGCGAGTTGAATGCACCGCGAATCGCCACATACGGCGTTCCCTTTTGCTGGGGTACGCCCGCACCCTTGCCCATGGTCTTGGCAATAGCCTTGGCTTCGTCGAACTTGTCCTGCGGCATCAGCCAGCCAATTTGCGGCATCTTCATGTCGTTGACGATCAGCAGATTGCGCTTCTTGTCCACCGACATGCCGCCCCAGTTGAAGCCACCGTAGTAGCCAGGCCAGATCAGCGTGGGCTTATCCGTCATCTTTGTAAACATGCCGTCATTGCGCAGTTGCTTGAACTTGATGCGGCAATACAGCTGATCGAACATGGTGGCACCCCACATATCGGTTTCTTCCAGCTTGTCCTTGGCCAGTTGCGGCATGCCAACCGAGAAGGGCTGCGTCGCAGCAACGCGGTCACCGGGCAACATCTCTTGCGACACGGGACGGTCTTCCACCTGGGCCACGGGCTTGCCATCGCGGCGGTCCAGCATGAACAGCTGGTGCGTCTTGGTCGCCATCACCAGTGCAGGCGTTTCGCCGCCCTTGCCATCGGGCAGGTCAACCAGAGTGGGAGGCGAGGCAACGTCATAGTCCCACGTGTCATTGCGGATGCCCTGGAACTTCCAGGCCAGCTTGCCGGTGTCGGCATGCAGCGCCACCATGGAGCTGGAATGCGCATCGGTTTCCTTGCTGCGGTGGCCACCCCAGAAGTCAGGTGTTCCGTTGCCCAGCGGCAGATAGATCAGGTTCAGCTTGGCGTCATAGGCGCCAGACGACCACCAGTTGGGCGTGCCCTTGGTGTAGGTTTCACCTTCGGGAGGCAGCTTGGTGATGCCGGGGTTGGCCAGATCCCATGCCCAGTCAATCTCACCCGTTTTCAGGTCAAACGCACGCACCACGCCCGAAGGCTCATCGGTGCGCTGGCTGTCCCAGACCCAGCCGCCCACAATGACGCGGCTGCCCACCACAAAGGGCTGCGAAGTGGGCATGTAGAAATGCTCTTCATACGGGCCCATGCCTTCGGACAAATCAGTCGAGCCGTTTTTGCCGAAGCTGGAGCACACCTTGCCGGTCTTGGCATCCAAGGCCCACAGCCGGGCATCCTTCATCGTGGTGATGATGCGGGTGTCGCACAAGCCATCGGCCGACTTCATCTCCTGGGGCATCTCGTAATACGCCACACCACGGCAGCGATTCCAGAACGATGCTTCCTTCACATGAGGATTCCACTCCCAGCGCTTTTCGCCAGTCTCGGCATCCAGCGCCATCACGCGGTTTTCTGGCGTGCAGATGTACAGGCTGTCGCCAATCTGAATAGGCGTGTTCTGGTCTTCGTAGTTTTTGCCAGTTTTTGAACCTGTATGGAAAGTCCATGCCACTTTCAGCTGGTTCACATTGGCAGCATTGATCTGGTCCAGCGGCGCATAGCGGGCACTGTCGGCATCACGGCCAAATTGCAGCGATTGATTGTCGGCACTGCTGGCATCAGACACCGTGGCCACTTCGCGCACCGGGGTCTCGCCCAGCTTGGCGGTGTTTTGCACCGTATCGTGCGGCGTGAAGATGGACACCGCACCGGCCAGCAGCACAAGAGCTTGCACAGCGGCGGCGGGGATGGCCAGCTTGTTTTGCTTACCAGAAAGCGTCCGAACACACAGCGCTGCCAAAAAGCCCAGCACCAGCACCGGCGCCAGGCGAGGCACCAGGCCCCAGAAAAAAGCACCGACTTCGGCCAGCGCCCAGATCACCGTGCCGACCACGACCACCAGGTACAGCAGGCCGCCCTTGGCATTGCGCTTGACCAGAAAGACACCGGAAATAACCGTCAGCAAACCGGCGATAAGGTAGTACCAGGACCCACCCAGCGCAGCGAGGCGAATGCCGCCGATCGCCAGAACCAGGCCCACCAGCACGAGAACCACGCCAAAAATGCGTGGCAGTAAGCCACCAGAGGGCTTGGCTGTTTGTGTTGTAGACATAAATGCACCATCAAGAACAGAAAACCGGCATCAGATCCGGGCAAGAGCAGCCATGCAAAACAATCCGGCATCAACTCTTGTACATGAACTATACCAATCAGTCATTTTTAATAGGCAACGAATCAAAAATGACCATTTGGTATTGTTTTTATAAATTTCTGAATAAATTGAAAACTCATGCGATCCACAAATCAGCCGAAAAGAACACAGAAGTCACCCGCCCACAAAAAAGCCGCTGTGCAATGCATCAGCGGCTTTTTTGTGGGCGGCAGCGAGCTTTTACAGCGCCTTGCGCAGCGTGGTCGTGGGTATCTTGAGCTGTTCGCGGTATTTGGCGACGGTGCGGCGGGCACATTCGATGCCTTGCTCCTTGAGCATATCGGCCAGTTTGGCGTCTGATAACGGCTTTTTCGTGTCTTCCGCGTCCACAAACTGCTTGATCAGCGCACGCACTGCCGTGCTGGACGCGCTGCCGCCGGTTTCTGTGCCCAGGCCTGAGCCAAAGAAGTACTTCAGCTCGAATGTGCCTTGCGGCGTGGCCATGTACTTGGCGGTTGTCACACGGCTGATGGTGGATTCATGCAGGCCCAACTGGTCTGCAATATCGCGCAACACCAGCGGGCGCATGGCCAACTCGCCATGCACGAAGAAGTTTTTCTGCCGCTCCACAATCGCTTCAGAGACGCGCAAGATGGTGTCGAAACGCTGCTGAATGTTCTTGATGAACCAGCGGGCCTCCTGCAGACGCTGCTGCAGTGCGGCATGGCTTTCGCTGTTTTTGTGGCGGCGCAGCACGCTGGCGTAGATATCGTGCACACGCAGCTTGGGCATCACATCGGGGTTGAGCTGCACGGCAAAATCAACGCGGCCTGAACTGGCGCGCACAGGGCGCACGATGACATCAGGCACCACGATCTGGCGCTCCACATCCATAAACCGGCGCCCTGGCCGTGGCTCCAGCCGTGCAATCAGTGCCATGGCTTCGCGCAAAGCCTCTTCACGGGCGCCGCACAGGCTGGTGAGCTTGCGCAGATCACGCCGCGCCAGCAGGTCCATGGGCTGGGCGCAGATGTTTTGCGCCAGAAGCAGCAGATTCATGTGCGCTTGTGTCGTGCCCTCGTCCTCGGCCTCGCGGATCAGATCGCGCAGTTGCAGCTGCAGGCATTCAGCCAGGTCGCGCGCGCCAACGCCTACGGGCTCCAGACTTTGCAACAGTTTGAGTGCAATGGAAAAGCGCTGCTCCAGCTCTTCACGCTCCTCAAAGTCATCACCAGCCAGGCTTTGCGCCAGCTCTTGCAAGGGGTCTTCAAGGTAGCCGTCGTCACTGAGCGACTCGATCAGAAAACGCAGCGCAGCCATGTCTTCTGCCCCGAGGTGCAGGCTCAGCGCCTGGCGATGCAGAAAGTCGGTCAGGCTCACATGCTCGCGGGCCAGGTCAATGGCATCGACCTCATCGTCACTGTCCCGGTTGCTGCCAGAGCCGCTGCCACTGAGCGATGGGCTATCCCACTCGCTGCTGGATTCCCCGCCCCACTCGCCATCCTGGCCATCAATGCCATCGGCTTCCCAGTTCAGGTTTTCCGGGGTTTCTGCGGTGGCGGGCTCTGCTATGGATTCTGAAGCTGCCTGCGCTTTCTCAGTCTCTTTTTCTGATTGATATATCTCTGAAATGCTTGAGTTGTTTAGGCTGGCTGCTATTTCATCAGGAGCGCCCGCATCCTCCGCATCGCGCTCAAGAAAAGGGTTGTCGATCAGCATCTGCTCGACTTCCTGCGCCAGCTCCAGAGTGGACAGCTGCAGCAGCTGAATCGATTGCTGCAGCTGCGGCGTCAGCGACAGATGTTGCGATACGCGTAGCGACAGCCCTGGTTTCATTGGGGGGACACCCGGCGCGGGGGAAGTGAGTACATGAAGTAAGGGAACGTGGGGGCCATACTACCCATCACATCCTGAAATGCTCGCCCAGATAGACGCGGCGCACATCGGCGTTCTCCACGATCTGCTCTGGTGTGCCTTCGGCCAGCACATGACCGTCGCTGATGATGAAGGCGTGATCGCAAATGCCCAGCGTTTCGCGCACGTTGTGGTCGGTAATCAGAACGCCAATGCCGCGCTCCTTGAGGAAGCCGATGATGCGCTGAATTTCGATCACCGCGATAGGGTCGATACCGGCAAAAGGCTCGTCCAGCAGAATGAAACGCGGCTGCGTGGCCAGCGCACGGGCAATTTCCACGCGGCGGCGCTCACCACCAGACAGCGCCAGCGCCGGAGATTCACGCAGATGGTCCACGCGCAGTTCCTGCAGCAGGCCCGTCAGGCGCTTTTCCACCTCTTCACGGCTCAGCGTCTTGCCTTGCTCATCTTTTTGCAGCTCCAGCACGGCGCGCACATTGTCTTCCACGCTGAGTTTGCGAAAGATCGAGGCTTCCTGAGGCAGATAGGAAAGACCCAGACGCGAGCGCTGATGAATCGGCATATTGCCCACAGCGTGGCCGTCGATGAAGATCTCGCCACCATCGCTGCGCACCAGACCCACAATCATGTAAAACGATGTGGTCTTGCCCGCGCCATTGGGGCCGAGCAGACCGACCACTTCGCCTTTTTGCACGGACAGGGATACGTCCTTGACCACCTTGCGGCTGCCATAGGACTTGGCCAGATGCCGGGCCTCCAGACGGCTGCCGGCCTCTCCGGTGCGGCTGCCGCTGGCGTCAGAGAAAGTGGGCTCGATCATTTCTTCTCGTCAACTTTCTCGCCGCCCAGCGTCATGCTCTGGCGCAGCTGCGTTGCAGGTGTCGCGGGCTTGGGCTGAGCGCCGGGCGTGCCGTCCTTGGGTGCCATGACAGCGCGGACACGACCACCCTGGCCTACGGAAGAGCTGGGCAGGCCGCCGCTAGTCTTCTGACCATCGACCGTGTAAACGTCGGTGATGTTGTTGTAGATGATGATGGAGCCCGTCACCTGGTCATTGAGCTGCCCACCGCGATAGCGGCGCATTTCGCCGCGGCGAATGAACTTGACGATATCGGCCTTGCCGTCGTACTCAATGGTCTCGCCTTCGCCTTCAATGAACTCTTCGGGCTGGCCTGGCACGGTATCGCGCTTTTGGCGGAAGAAGGCACGCTTGCCGGGTTCCGCCACGATGACGCCGTACTGGTAACCCTCTGCGTCCTGGCGCACATCCAGCTGCGCACCACGCAGCACGATGGAGCCCTTGGTCATCACCACATTGCCGGTGAAGACGCTGGTCTGCTTGAGCTCATCATGACGCAGAGCGTCCGCCTCGATGTTCATGGGCTTGGCACTGTCGGCCTTTTCGGCATGGGCGATGCCAGTCGCTGCCGCCAGAGCGCAGGCCAGCGCAAGAGGTAGGAGTGTTTTATTCATGAGAGGCACGTTTCTTGCGTTCATTGTAGTCATTCCCTTTTAGCAAGCCCTGCATAAATCTCCAACAAAAAAGCCCGCACAAAGGCGGGCTTGCGAGACTGCTGACGGAAATCAGGCTTTGCGGCTGGATGCCACCAGCGCATTCACCACGCGCAGCACGTTTTCCATGTTGCCGGCCTTGGTGCCGTCTGTGTAGTAACGACCCGCCACGCCCATGGCAGGCACGCCTTCCACGTCGTACTCGTTTTGCAGCTGGCTAGCCTTGCGCACCTGATTGTTCACGGTGAAAGAGTTGTAGACGGTCTTGAACTTGGCCAGATCCACACCCTGCTTGCCAACCCACTCGAAGATGGCGTCATCGGTCTTGAGCAGGTTGCGCTCCACGTGAATGGTGCGGAACACCTTGGCATGCAGCTGGGGCAGCAGGTTCATGCCTTCCAGCGTGAAGTACAGCTTCTGCTGGGGGACAAAGGATGCATTGAACGCCACAGGCACGCGCTGCACCACGACATCGGCAGGCTGGCTCTTGACCCAGGCTTCAAACTGAGGCTCGAAGGCATTGCAATGGGGGCAGCTGTACCAGAAGAACTCAATCACCTCGACCTTGCCTGCCGGTGCACTGACCGAAGCGGGCTTGCCCAGCTTGATGTAGTCCTTGCCTTCCTTGGGCGCAGCGCCCTGGGCCCAGCTAGAGGAAGCGCCCAAAGTCAGAGCACCAGCAGCAGCTGCCGAGGCAGCCATAGAAAATTCACGGCGTTTCATTCCAACAAACTCCTTGAGTTCAAGTCTGCAATATCTGAGGCGCCAGCCTCTAAAAAGTTCAACTGGCGCAATCTAAACCAGAGGCATCAAGCAAGGGCCGCCCCGCAGCGAGGATGCCGTCCCCCTTGGGGGAAGGCGCAAAGCGCCTCAGGGGGTAGCGTTATTTCGCCGCACGCACCAGCGAAGAATCCACGCCAGCCCCATCCAGCTTGCCCTTGAGGGACTCCGCATCATCGCGCTTGCCAAACGGGCCTACACGCACGCGGAAGATGGTGATGCCGTTTTGCTCACGTTCGCTGATGCGCGACTCCCAGCCCAGCATGGCCAGCTTGGCGCGCTGTGCCTCGGCTTCGCTCTGGCCGCGGAAAGCACCAGCCTGCACAAAGTAGTTGAATGCAGCGTCGCCCGACTGAGCAGCCTGAGCCGCCGCCTTTTCACGCTCTGCACGGGCCTTTTCAGCCTTGTCCGCCTTGTCAGCAGCGGCAGAGCGCTCCTTGACCAGATCACCCAGCGGATCTGCGGCTTGCGCGGGCTTGGTCGGCTCGGGCGTAGCAGGCGCTGCGGGAGTGGTTGGCGTCGTGGGTGTCGTTGGTGTGGCCACGCCGCCCGTCGATGTGGGCTGCGCCGGTGTGGTGGGCGGCGTCACGGTCACATCGCTGGGCGCTGTGGGCGCTGCCACAGGTGGCGGCGCTGGCTGGCGGCTTTGCAGCGGAGCGTTGGGGTCCCAGTTTCTGTTGCGCTCGGCTTCCGCCGCATCTCTTTGCGTGTTGTTGCCACCCTTGGTCAGGAATGGCACTGGCACCTTGGTCACATAGATAGCCACGGCCAGCGCTGCTGCCAGACCGATGACCATGCCAAAGATAAGCCCCAGAATGGTGCCACCGCGTTGCTGCTTCTTCATAAGTCGCTTTGTTTACGCTTCAAATTACATGCGCTCGGGTGCACTGACACCCAGCACGGCCAAGCCATTGTGCAACACCTGAGCCGTGGCCGCGACCAGTGCCAGTCGCGCCAGCTTGACCTTCTCGTCGTCCACCAGAATGCGCTCGGCGTCGTAATAGCTGTGGTAGCTGGAGGCCAGATCGCGCAGGTAGAAGGTCACGTCGTGTGGCGCATTGCCTGCAGCGGCGGCCGTCAGCATCTCGGGGTACTTCGCCAGCAGCAGCATCAGGGCCTGGGCCTGTGGGCCTTCCAGCGCGGACAGATCCACATCACCCAGCGCAGGCACGCCTGCGCCACCGGCCTCTTGCCAGGCGCGCAGCACGGACTGGATACGGGCATGGGCGTACTGCACGTAGTACACGGGGTTGTCGTTGTTCTGGGCCACGGCCAAGTCCACGTCAAAGGTGTACTCGGTATCAGGCTTGCGGCTCAGCAGGAAGAAGCGCACGGCGTCCTTGCTGGTCCACTCGATCAAGTCGCGCAGCGTGACGTAAGAACCCGCACGCTTGCTGATCTTGACCTCTTCGCCATTGCGCACCACGCGCACCATGGTGTGCAGCACGTAGTCGGGGTAGCCCTGGGGGATACCCACATTGGCTGCCTGCAAGCCGGCGCGCACGCGGGCGATGGTGCCGTGGTGGTCCGTGCCCTGGATGTTGACGACCTTGCCATAGCCACGCTTGAACTTCTGGATGTGATACGCCACATCAGGCAGGAAGTAGGTGTAGGTGCCGTCGGTCTTGCGCATCACGCGGTCTTTGTCGTCACCGTAGTCGGTGGACTTGAGCCACAGCGCGCCGTCCTGCTCGTAGGTGTGACCGCTTTCGATCAGACGCTTGACGGTGTCTTCCACATGGCCGTTCTTGTACAGGCTCGACTCGAGGTAGTACTCGTCAAACTTGAGGTTGAAGGCCTGCAAATCCTTGTCCTGCTCGTTGCGCAGATAAGCCACGGCGAAGTTGCGGATGTTCTCGTAATCCTCGACATCACCGTTGGCGGTGAACTCGCGGTCATCGGCCTTGACGGTTTCCTTGGCCAGAAAGGCCTGGGCGATGTCGGCGATGTAGTCACCGTTGTAGAAATTCTTGGCCAGCGGGTTTTCGCTGTCGGTAGGCCAGCACTCGTCACCGGGCTTAAAGCCCTTGGCACGCAGCTGGGTGGACTTGGTCAGCGTGTCGATCTGCACGCCCGCGTCGTTGTAATAAAACTCGCGGTGCACCTTCCAGCCCTGGGTGCTGTACAGATTGCTGATGGCATCGCCAATCGCCGCCTGGCGGCCGTGGCCCACGTGCAGCGGGCCGGTGGGGTTGGCGGAGACAAACTCCACCAGGATGTTCTCGCCACGGTCGGCCTGGTAGCCGAACTTCTCGCCCTGCGCCAGCACTTCGCGGATGATTTCCTGCTTGGCAGCGGGCTTGAGGCGAATGTTCAAAAAGCCGGGGCCGGCGATCTCGATCGCATCCACCCACTTCTGGAAAGCGGGCGTGGCTTCCAGCGCGGCCTTGAGCTGTTCGCCCAGTGCGCGGGGGTTGGCCTTCAGGGGCTTGGCCAGCTGCATGGCCGCCGTACAAGCGAAGTCGCCATGGGCTGCCACTTTGGGGTTTTCAAACGCAGCGCGTGCGCCGGCGCCGGGCGAAAGGGTTTCGAGCTCCGCAGCCAGGGCGGCGAGCAATTCTTGTTTGACGGAAAGCATCCGGCGATTTTACGTGGCTGCCCCGATCTACGCTGCCAAGCTGGATTGCATCGGCGCAACAAGGCGTTGCAAACCGGCCGCGCGTATGCTGCAGCGCACACTGGCGCACCCGCCAATCACAGCCAGCTCTGGCTGTGGCGGCGGATTTACATGCCTCGCGCCCAGAAGACGGCGATGACGGCAATGACGGGAATCAGATGACCTTGCCACATCACCCACTTGCGCGTCTGCTTGACTTCCTCAGGGGCTGGCAGCTGGCCTGTGGCGTCCAGCGTCTTCTTCCAGCGGCGGAAGGTGAAGGTAGGCTTGAGCGACAGCAGCACCGCCACGACGAACAAGGTCATCTTGATGTGAAACAGGGGCGAAGACACATAGCCACCAACGCCCTTGACGCCCCAAACCAGGCGCGCAATCCCCGTCAACAGCAGAATCACGGCGGCAATGCCGTAAATCATGTCCAGGCGCGCCAGGCGCTGCACGACGGCGGCGCTCATCCACTCCACCCGGCACAGTGCGGCCTGGCTGGTCAGAAACACCACCAGAGTCAAAATGGCCAGCAGGTGCACGCTGGCAAGGACGGCTTCAAAAGTCATGGCTAAGCGATAAAAAATGGACTGGAATGCCGCGCCACAAGCTGTGGGGCGGCGACCAGTCCATTGTCCACGCTTTCAAGCCCGCTCAGGAATCCAGACCGAGACGGAAGAACTCCGGCTGGTTGTAATGGTGCTTGAGGTAGTCAATCCACATGCGCACACGCAGCGGCATGTGCTTGCGCTGAGGGAAGACAACGAAGATGCCGTTGGGCGGCGCGGCAAAGTCTTCCAGCACCGGCACCAGACGGCCTGCGGCGATTTCGGCCTCCACCTCCCAGGTGCTGCGCCAGGCAATGCCCCAGCCGCCCAGGCACCAGTCGTGCAACACCTGGCCGTCAGAGCAGTCCAGCGGGCCACCGGGTTTGAAGTGCACGACTTCGCTGGTACCGCTTTCGGGGTGAGGAATGCGGAATGCCCAGCCACGCGTCTGCGAAGCGTCGGAAGACAGCGTCAGGCAGTCGTGCTGGGTCAGCTCGCTGGGGTGCTTGGGCGTGCCACGGCGCTCCAGATAGGCGGGCGTGGCCACGCACAGGCGGCGGTTGTCGGCAATGCGCACGCTGACCAGGGCTGAGTCGGGCAGATCGCCCACGCGCACGGCACAGTCAAAACCTTCACCGGCCAGATCGACCACGCGGTCGCTCAGGTTCAGCGAAATCGTCACATCGGGGTGCAGATCACGAAAACGTGGCACCAGCGGCGCAACGTGGCGGCGGCCAAAACCGGCAGGCGCCGTGATGCGCAGATGGCCTGTGGCCTTGACGCCGCCCGCAGAAACGCTGGCTTCGGCATTGCACACATCGGACAGCAGGCGCTGGCAGTCCTCCAGAAATGCGCTGCCTTCATGCGTCAGAGAAATACGACGGGTGGTGCGCACCATGAGCTTGACGCCCAGATGCTCTTCCAGCGCGTCCAGGCGACGCCCCATGATGGCGGGGGCTACGCCCTCGGCCTTGGCGGCGGCAGTGAGGCTGCCCCGTGTTGCGACTGATACAAATGACTCAAATGCCTTGAGTTTGTCCATGACCGCTGCTCCTGTCTGTTCCTTGTTGTCTCCTGCGCAGCGTTGAACCACTACCAATTTAGTAGCATTTACCGCGCAAGCAGCTTTGATTTTTAAAGTGTTTTTATTGGAAGTCTTTGTACTTCAAGGGCTGGCTGCTATCAGTATTCATTCAGCCAGTCAGATTTCAACCGCTTCATAAGGTCTATGTATGAAACAGTTATTTTTTATATCTTACCTAGAAGTCACAAGTCAAAATCAAATCATGGGTATTTATATACGTTTAAATCAAAATTTAAAGGTATTTCGACACTGGCATATCGGTTATTCGCACCGGCTATGAGCCCATTCAGCCGCACCCGTCTTTGCTCTATGATTTTGAGAGCGCCTTTGCCCGATACCTGATGGCCCACTGTCATGAGCGATTCACCGCAATTCAATAGCCCCAGCCCCTCAGCGGCTCTGGTGTCAGAGTCACCTGAGCAGCCTGCGCTGCCCGGCCTGCTGGGTCAGGCGGGACTGGGCTGCGCCCTGTGGGACGCGCAGGGGCGGCTGCAACTGGCGACACAGCCCTGGCTGCAATGGTTTGGCGTTCAGACACCTGAGGCATTGGGCCAGACAGTGCAAGCGCTGTTGCCGTCCCACATCTGGCGCAGCCACGCCCAGCACATTGCCGCAGCGGGCCAGGGCCTGGCCCAGGAATACGACGAAAGCCGCGAGGATGAGCTGGGCATGCCCCAGCACCAGCGCATTCAGCTCAGGCCCGGCCCTGCCAGTGCAGATGGCCGCCACAGTGTGCTGATGCTGATGCACGATGTCAGCCGTGAATATGCGCGCAGCGAGGTCGTGGCCCGCCAGCGCGAACAGCTTCAGACCCTGCACCAGCAACTGCGCAGCAGCCAGCATGCGGCAGGCGAGATGGACAAACTGCGCACCCTGCTGGACTGGCGCACCGCCATGCTGGCCGAGCACAATGAAATGCTGCAGCTGCTGTCGCACGAGATTCGCCAGCCGCTGAACAACGCCTCTGCTGCCATGCAGGCCACGCTCAAAGCCATTGACGACCTGCATCTGCCCGATGCCACCCCCGCCAGCAAAGCCCTGCTGCGGGCCGAGCATGTGCTGCAGCAAGTCATAGGCACGCTGGACAACACGCTGGCCGCAGGCACCATCCTGGCCGTGGGCGGCAAGGCCGGCGCCTCCAGCGAAACCGACCTGCCCACCCTCATCAAGCTGGTGCTGCACGATATTGCGGCAGATCAGCGCCCCCGCATCGACGTGCAATGGTTGACCCAGCCGCGCACCGTGCAGCTGCACTCCGCACTGATGCGGCTGACGATTCGCAACCTCCTCAACAACGCCCTGGCCTATGCGCCAGGCGAGTCCCAGGTCGTGCTGCGCATTTCGGAATCTGATGAGCCGCTGGCCCTGATTCTGGAAGTGGTGGACACCGGCCCTGGCATCTCTGACGAACTGCGCCCGCGTCTGTTCGACAAAGGCTCACGCGGCCACAACAGCCGCCACCGCAATGGTGCAGGGCTGGGGCTGTTCATCGTGCGCTCCGTACTGGAGCTGCACCAAGGTACAGTGGAGGCTCTGCCCAACCAGCCGCATGGCACCGTCATGCGACTGCTCATTCCTCAAGGCCTCGCCGAATAAAAGTCACAGACATGCTGCCTTCCACCCTTGCCCTGGTTGACGACGACACCGAGTACTGTGAATTTCTGGCCCAGCATCTGCGCAGCCAGGGCGTGGACGTCACCGCCTACAGCGACAGCAGCGACCTGCTGGCCGATGAAGCCCCCTACCGCTTTGACTTCTATGTGCTGGACCTGATGCTGCCCGGCGTGGGCGGCACCGAGCTGCTGCGCATCATCCGCAGGCGCACACAGGCCGGTGTGCTCATCGTCTCCGGGCGCCTGGGCTCCGAAGTGTTTGCCGAAGTCATCAACGCCGGTGCAGACATGTATCTGACCAAGCCTGTGACTTTCGAGCAGGTGGAGTTGGCCGTGCGCGCCGTGCACCGCCGCATCATGACCACGGCCAAGACGGCCACCGCCTGGAAGCTGGACAGCCGCCGCAGCATCCTCACCGCCCCCGATGGGCAGACCGTAGAACTCAGCGCCACCGATCTGATGCTGATGGAGTGTTTCCTGCAGGCCAATGGCGACACCGTCAGCCGCGACCATATCCGCAGCCTGCTGGGGTTGAGCCATGCCGCCGATTCGGACAACAGCCTGCACGCCACCATCTATCGCCTGCGCCGCCGCATCGAGCGCGTGACGCCGCTGGCCGTGCCGCTGCAGTCGCAGCAAAAAGTGGGCTACCAATTCCGTGCGCCGCTGATTGCAGCTTGATATCGCGGCCTGATTCAGCCCCAAAAACAAAAACGGACCCGAGGGTCCGTTTCCTGTCTTCAGGCCGCAGCCCGACCAAGATCCCGATTACATCGTGATCTTGGACTCCACGTCAGAAATCTTGCGACGGGCCAGAGCCAGGTTGGCACGACCGCTGTCCAGCACGTAATAGATGAAGATGCCGTTGATCTTCTCGGCAGGACGCAGGATGTGGTACTGCTTGCCCAGGGTAATCAGAATGTCTTCAATGCTGTCGTTCAGGCCCAGAGACTTCATGGTCTTCATCTTGGCGCGCACCACTTCGGTGTTACCAGCCGCAGCCAGTTCCAGATCCACACCAGTACCGATGCTGCCCAGCAGCATGCCGCTGTTGTAGTCCACCACGGCTGCGCACAGAGCGCCGTCCAGGGTCATCAGATCTTGCAAGCTTTCATTCAGATTTGCCATTTGGGCCTCCTAAGTCAGAAATTACTGATTGAGATCAACATCGATCACATGAACGCAGTGTAGCCAATCATTTCTGATTGCAAATGTGAATTTATGACAGACAAGTTCCCGACTTACGAGAGCATGCACTCACATCAAATTAAGGCTTTTCAGAAGAAAAATACGGTGATTTCTGCCTGAAGTCTTTATGGAACATGCGCCATACGCTATGAATTTAAGTAGCACTCACGTAGCCACTCCAGCCATCAGACACGATAGCCCGCAGAAGCGACTGCAAGGAAATTCATCAGAACTGATCTCACTGGTCACCAAAGCTTTCATTGCATATAAAAACATCACCAGTTTCAAACTTTTTAATGTGTTTATGTACTCAAAGAATTCAAATACAGTGTCATGACACGCTGCCCGTGATGGGCAACGCCTCCTGAATATCTAGAGACATCAACCAGAGGTTTCCTATGACTGATCGCACCCAAGTCCACGGCCTGCAAGTCGCCACCGAGCTGTACAACTTTGTGAACACCCAAGTGCTGCCTGGCACGGGCGTGGACCAGGACGCCTACTGGAAGGGCTTTGACGCCATCGTGGCCGACCTGGCCCCCAAGAACGCCGCCCTGCTGGCCGAGCGCGACCGCCTGCAAGCCGAGCTGGACACCTGGCACAAGGCCAACCCCGGCCCCATCACCGATATGGCGGCCTACCGCCAGTTCCTGACCACCATTGGTTACCTGGTCGAGTCGCCCAAGGGCGCCAAGGCCACGACCGAGAACGTCGACGCCGAGCTGGCCATCCAGGCCGGCCCTCAGTTGGTCGTGCCTATCCTGAACGCCCGCTACGCACTGAACGCCGCCAATGCACGCTGGGGCTCGCTGTATGACGCGCTGTACGGCACGGACGTGATCAGCGAAGACGGCGGCGCCGAAAAGGGCAAGGGCTACAACCCCGCCCGCGGCGCCAAGGTGATCGCATTTGCGCGTGACTTCCTGGACCAGGCCGTGCCTCTCGCCGCTGGCTCGCACAAGGATTCCGCGGGCTACGCTGTGGAAGGCGGCAAGCTGGTCGTGACCCTGAAGGACGGCAGCAAGACCGGCCTGAAGGACGAAGCCAAGTTCATCGGCTTCCAGGGCGACGCTGCTGCTCCCTCCTCGGTACTGCTGAAGAACAACGGCATCCACATCGACATCATCATCAACAAGGCCACGCCTATCGGTGACTCTGATGCTGCTGGCGTGTCCGACGTGGTGGTGGAAGCTGCGCTGTCCACGATTCTGGACTTGGAAGACTCCGTGGCCGCTGTGGACGCCGAAGATAAGGTCAACGGCTACGCCAACTGGCTGGGCATTCTGAAGGGCACGCTGACCGAGTCCTTCGAAAAGGGCGGCAAGACTGTGACCCGTGGCCTGAACCCCGACCGCGAATACACCGGCGCCGACGGCAAGCCTGTGAAGCTGCACGGCCGCTCGCTGATGTTTGTGCGTAACGTGGGCCACCTGATGACCAACCCCGCTGTTCTGTGGGGCGCGGACAAGAAGGAAATCCCAGAAGGCATCATGGACGCACTGGTGACCACCGCCATCGCCATTCATGACCTCAAGGGCGGCGCCAACGGTATCCGCAACAGCCGCACTGGCAGCGTCTACATCGTCAAGCCCAAGATGCACGGCCCTGCCGAAGCCGCTTTCGCCAACGAACTGTTTGGCCGCGTTGAAAAGGTTCTGGGCCTGCCCGAGAACACGGTCAAGCTGGGCATCATGGACGAAGAGCGCCGCACTTCGGTGAACCTGAAGGCCGCTATCGCTGCTGCGCCTGCACGCGTGGCTTTCATCAACACCGGCTTCCTGGACCGCACCGGCGACGAAATGCACACCGCCATGTACGCTGGCCCCATGGTCCGCAAGGCCGACATGAAGACCTGCGCCTGGCTGCCTGCTTACGAAAAGAGCAACGTGCTGGTTGGCCTGGGCATGGGCCTGCGCGGCCGCGCCCAGATCGGCAAGGGCATGTGGGCCATGCCTGACCTGATGAAGGCCATGCTGGAGCAAAAGATTGCCCAGCCCAAGGCTGGCGCCAACACCGCCTGGGTGCCCTCGCCCACTGGCGCTACCCTGCACGCGCTGCACTACCACCAGGTCAATGTGGCCGAAGTGCAGCAAGAGCTGGAAAAGACCGACGCCGACGCCGCACGCGACGACCTGATCAACGCCATCCTGCAAGTGCCCGTGTCCACCAACCCCAACTGGTCCGACGCTGAAAAGCAGCAGGAAGTGGACAACAACGTTCAGGGCATCCTGGGCTATGTGGTGCGCTGGATTGACCAGGGCGTGGGCTGCTCCAAGGTGCCTGACATCCACAACGTGGGCCTGATGGAAGACCGCGCCACGCTGCGCATCTCCAGCCAGCACATCGCCAACTGGCTGCAGCATGGCATCGTGACCGAAGCCATGGTGCGCGACAGCTACACCCGCATGGCCAAGATCGTGGACGAGCAAAACGCTGGCGACGCCGCCTACAAGAGCCTGGTGGCCAACCCCGACGGCGCGGCTTATCAGGCCGCTCTGGATCTGGTTTTCAAGGGCAAGGAACAGCCTTCAGGCTACACCGAGCCTCTGCTGCACGCCTGGCGTCTGAAGGTCAAGGCTGCGGCTTAAGGCGCGGCAAGGCTGACCGCTCTGTTAATCAGAGCGGTCAGCGCTTGATGTGCAATGGGTTTTGGTACTTTTTCAGTCATAACCCATGAAATACAGGCGCAAGCAGCTATCAAAAATGCACTCCATGTCTGCGCATCGAGTGCATTTTTCTTGGCAGCCGCAGTGAGCCATCTACACTTCGGCCATGACATCTGCCGCCAAGATTTCCAGCCTTGATACCAGCGCCTGCCCTCTGTGCGGCCAGCCCAACCAGTGCGCCATCAGCGCGGGCCTGCCGCCAGAAAGCTGCTGGTGCATGCAGACGCCTGTATCCCAGGACGCCCTGGCCCGGTTGCCCGCTGAAGCACGCGGCAAAGCCTGCATCTGCCCGGCGTGTGCACAGCCTCATCCAGGCAACCCAACCCATTCCCGCCCCTGAACACGCACCGCCTTGGCCTTGTGCAGTTCAGGCGCTTCAAACCACTACAGGAGACTTTGAATGCCCACCTATCACATCGAACTGTTCGAAGGCCGCAGCGTTGAGGAAAAGCGCAAGCTCGTCGAGGCCGTCACCCGCGTCACCACCGAAGTTCTGGGCAGCTCGCCCGAGTCTGTGGACATCGTCATCACCGACATCAAGCGCGAAAACTGGGCCACCGGCGGCAAGCTCTGGTCTGAACGCAGCTGATTTATCATCGGCGCTTCATTCAGCAGGAGAGAACCCATGCCCACCTACCATGTCGAAATGATGGAAGGCCGCACCGTCGAACAAAAGCGCAAGCTGGTCGAAGAAATCACCCGCGTCAGCGTCGAAGTGCTGGGCGGCTCGCCCGAATCGGTGGACATCATCATCACCGACATTAAGCGCCATGACTGGGCTACCGGCGGCAAGCTCTGGCTGGACCGCGAATAAGCCCTGCAAGCCCCATACCAAGCAGCTCAGGCTGCTTTTTTCATGCCTGCACCCAGTTGTGGGCTATAAAGCTTTTTTGCTTGAAAGATGTGACGACGCCATGTGCCAGCTGCTTGGAATGAACTGCAACACGCCCACCGATGTGCGCTTTAGCTTCTCGGGCTTCACCCAGCGCGCAGGCAATACCGGCGACCACACCGACGGATGGGGCATCGCCTTCTTTGAAGACAAAGGCCTGCGCCACTTCGTCGATCACGAACGCGCCGTGGACTCCCAGATCGCAAAGCTCATCCGCGAGTACCCGATCAAGAGCACCAACGTCATCGCCCATATCCGCAAGGCCACCCAGGGCGTCGTCAGCCTGCAAAACTGCCACCCCTTTGTGCGCGAACTCTGGGGCCGCAACTGGGTGTTTGCGCACAACGGTGACCTCAAGAACTTCGCCCCCAAGCTACACGCCCACTTCCAGCCCATAGGCAACACCGACAGCGAACAAGCCTTCTGCTGGATCATGCAAGAGCTGTGGAAATCCCACGCCGGCGTTCCCAGCATCGAAGAGCTGACCCACACCCTGCGCGAACTGGCCGCCAAGATCGCACCGCACGGCACCTTCAACTTCCTGCTCTCCAATGGCGAAGCACTCTGGGCCCATGCCACCACCCACCTCTGCTACATCGAGCGCCAACACCCCTTCGCCCAGGCCCAACTGGCCGATGAAGACCTCAGCGTGGACTTCTCCCGCGAAACCACGCCGCAAGACAAGGTCGCCATCATCGTCACCGCCCCATTGACTCAGAACGAGCAGTGGACCTCATTCCAGAACGGCGAACTGCGAGTGTTCGTCAACGGGCAAGCAGCCCCTTACTGAGCACACTCCTCGCCTCAAATTCAGTCCTGCAAATAAAAAGAGAGCGCCTAGCGCTCTCTTTTTTTAGGTATCCGGTATTTATCAGCCCCAGATCATTTCCTGACCTACGCCAGGCGCTCCCACTTTTGAAGCATCCAATAAAAAACCCCGTAGCCTTTCGACTACGGGGTTTCTCTCTGTAAGAGCCTGACGATGACCTACTTTCACACGGGAACCCGCACTATCATCGGCGCAAAGTCGTTTCACTGTCCTGTTCGGGATGGGAAGGAGTGGTACCAACTTGCTATGGTCATCAGGCATAAACTTTTTGTCAGATTAATCGGCTGCCATTAACTTCTTAATGACTTCCCTCTCAATCCAACGAATTCATAGAGTCTCAATCAGCTTTTCGATTGCGCCTTTTCGGCATAACTTGAATGTCCGTCTCCAGATCATTCAGTCTTAAATTCTGAGCTAAACCCAAAGTTATAGGGTCAAGCCGCACGGGCAATTAGTATTGGTTAGCTTAACGCATTACTGCGCTTCCACACCCAACCTATCAACGTCGTGGTCTACAACGACCCTTCAGGGGGCTCAAGGCCCCGGCAGATCTCATCTTGAAACGAGTTTCCCGCTTAGATGCTTTCAGCGGTTATCTCTTCCACACTTAGCTACCCTGCGATGCCACTGGCGTGACAACAGGTACACCAGAGGTGTGTCCACTCCGGTCCTCTCGTACTAGGAGCAGGCTTCCTCAAATCTGCAGCGCCCACGGAAGATAGGGACCAAACTGTCTCACGACGTTTTAAACCCAGCTCACGTACCTCTTTAAATGGCGAACAGCCATACCCTTGGGACCGACTACAGCCCCAGGATGAGATGAGCCGACATCGAGGTGCCAAACACCGCCGTCGATATGAACTCTTGGGCGGTATCAGCCTGTTATCCCCAGAGTACCTTTTATCCGTTGAGCGATGGCCCTTCCATACAGAACCACCGGATCACTATGTCCTGCTTTCGCATCTGCTCGACTTGTCAGTCTCGCAGTTAAGCACGCTTATGCCATTGCACTATCGTCACGATGTCCGACCGTAACTAGCGTACCTTCGAACTCCTCCGTTACGCTTTGGGAGGAGACCGCCCCAGTCAAACTGCCTACCATGCACTGTCCCCGATCCAGATAATGGACCTAGGTTAGAACCTCAAACGCACCAGGGTGGTATTTCAACGTTGGCTCCATGCGATCTAGCGACCGCACTTCAAAGCCTCCCACCTATCCTACACAGATCCGTTCAAAGTCCAATACAAAGCTACAGTAAAGGTTCATGGGGTCTTTCCGTCTTTCCGCGGGGAGATTGCATCATCACAAACATTTCAACTTCGCTGAGTCTCAGGAGGAGACAGTGTGGCCATCGTTACGCCATTCGTGCAGGTCGGAACTTACCCGACAAGGAATTTCGCTACCTTAGGACCGTTATAGTTACGGCCGCCGTTTACTGGGACTTCAATCAAGAGCTTGCACCCCATCATTTAATCTTCCAGCACCGGGCAGGCGTCACACCCTATACGTCCACTTTCGTGTTTGCAGAGTGCTGTGTTTTTATTAAACAGTCGCAGCCACCAATTTTTTGCAACCCCTTTGAGCTCCATTTGTACAACTTCACTTACTTGGGGTACACCTTCTCCCGAAGTTACGGTGTCAATTTGCCGAGTTCCTTCTCCTGAGTTCTCTCAAGCGCCTTAGAATACTCATCTCGCGCACCAGTGTCGGTTTGCGGTACGGTCGTATGTAGCTGAAGCTTAGTGGCTTTTCCTGGAAGCAGGGTATCACTCACTTCGTGTGCAAGCACACTCGTTATCACCCCTCATCTAAGCCTGGCGGATTTGCCTACCAGGCACGACTACAGGCTTGAACCAACATATCCAACAGTTGGCTGAGCTAACCTTCTCCGTCCCCACATCGCACTACATATCGGTACAGGAATATTGACCTGTTTCCCATCAGCTACGCATCTCTGCCTCGCCTTAGGGGCCGACTTACCCTACGCCGATGAACGTTGCGTAGGAAACCTTGCGCTTACGGCGAGGGGGCTTTTCACCCCCTTTAACGCTACTCATGTCAGCATTCGCACTTCTGATACCTCCAGCATCCGTTACCAGACACCTTCACAGGCTTACAGAACGCTCTCCTACCACGTGCAATAAATTGCACATCCGCAGCTTCGGTAACTGGCTTAGCCCCGTTACATCTTCCGCGCAGGACGACTCGATCAGTGAGCTATTACGCTTTCTTTAAATGATGGCTGCTTCTAAGCCAACATCCTGACTGTTTTAGCCTTCCCACTTCGTTTCCCACTTAGCCAATTTTAGGGACCTTAGCTGGCGGTCTGGGTTGTTTCCCTCTTGAGTCCGGACGTTAGCACCCGGTGCTCTGTCTCCCAAGCTGTACTCGTCGGTATTCGGAGTTTGCATAGGTTTGGTAAGTCGCCATGACCCCCTAGCCTAAACAGTGCTCTACCCCCGACGGTAATACTTGAGGCACTACCTAAATAGTTTTCGGAGAGAACCAGCTATTTCCAAGTTTGTTTAGCCTTTCACCCCTATCCACAGCTCATCCCCTAATTTTGCAACATTAGTGGGTTCGGACCTCCAGTACCTGTTACGGCACCTTCATCCTGGCCATGGATAGATCACTTGGTTTCGGGTCTACACCCAGCGACTAGTCGCCCTATTCGGACTCGATTTCTCTTCGCCTCCCCTATTCGGTTAAGCTTGCCACTGAATGTAAGTCGCTGACCCATTATACAAAAGGTACGCCGTCACCCCTAAGGGCTCCGACTTTTTGTAAGCATACGGTTTCAGGATCTATTTCACTCCCCTCCCGGGGTTCTTTTCGCCTTTCCCTCACGGTACTGGTTCACTATCGGTCGATGATGAGTATTTAGCCTTGGAGGATGGTCCCCCCATATTCAGACAGGGTTTCTCGTGCCCCGCCCTACTTGTCTGCAGCCTAGTACCACCGATCGGTTTTCACATACGGGACTATCACCCACTATGGTCGGCCTTTCCATGCCGTTTTGTTAACCGGTCGACTATCACTGCAAGGCTCTTCCGAATTCGCTCGCCACTACTATCGGAATCTCGGTTGATGTCTTTTCCTCTGGGTACTTAGATGTTTCAGTTCTCCAGGTTCGCTTCGCATACCTATGTATTCAGTATGCGATACCTCTTGCGAGGTGGGTTCCCCCATTCAGAAATCTCCGGATCAAAGTTTATTTGCCAACTCCCCGAAGCTTATCGCAGGCTATCACGTCTTTCGTCGCCTATCATCGCCAAGGCATCCACCATATGCTCTTAGTCACTTGACCCTATAACTTTGGACTCTCTTGCGAGAATCTAAGCTCTAGATTTCAAAGACTGGTGAGGTCTTGCACCTCACGCGTTATGCCGTAATGTGAATATCTTTGGCTGCATCTTTCAATGCAGCTTAGAGAATATTCGTCATTACTAGATAAATTTGCATTCGCAAAATATCTGTTTTGACGCAATCAAAAAGTTGCTGATGGCACGGTGCACAAACCTTGATTTATGCTTTCCACCAGCAACGCTGATTTCGACTCTATGAATTTTTAAAGAACAGCCTATTGATCAAAGATCAATATAAAATCAGTCTGATGCAGACTGCTTTTATATTGAATTTTGTTTTTTCGCTTCCACTCTGCTTTTGCTCCGCTTGCGCTTCACATCTGCTGAGCCAACGATTATAGCACCTTCCGGCGCCATCTTTTTTGGTGGAGGATGACGGGATCGAACCGACGACCCCCTGCTTGCAAAGCAGGTGCTCTCCCAGCTGAGCTAATCCCCCGGGATCCTCGAACCAGACATTGGAATCTTGGTGGGTCTAGTTGGGCTCGAACCAACGACCCCTGCGTTATCAACACAGTGCTCTAACCAGCTGAGCTACAGACCCATTCCACTCCTGGCCATCATCGATTTCTCGACTTCAACCAGACTTGGCTTGTTCCAACAACCGATAAGTGTGGACGTTCAATTTTAAGCAGCGTTTTTCCAGAAAGGAGGTGATCCAGCCGCACCTTCCGATACGGCTACCTTGTTACGACTTCACCCCAGTCACGAACCCCGCCGTGGTAAGCGCCCTCCTTGCGGTTAGGCTACCTACTTCTGGCGAGACCCGCTCCCATGGTGTGACGGGCGGTGTGTACAAGACCCGGGAACGTATTCACCGTGACATTCTGATCCACGATTACTAGCGATTCCGACTTCACGCAGTCGAGTTGCAGACTGCGATCCGGACTACGACTGGCTTTATGGGATTAGCTCCCCCTCGCGGGTTGGCAACCCTTTGTACCAGCCATTGTATGACGTGTGTAGCCCCACCTATAAGGGCCATGAGGACTTGACGTCATCCCCACCTTCCTCCGGTTTGTCACCGGCAGTCCCATTAGAGTGCTCAACTGAATGTAGCAACTAATGGCAAGGGTTGCGCTCGTTGCGGGACTTAACCCAACATCTCACGACACGAGCTGACGACAGCCATGCAGCACCTGTGTTACGGCTCTCTTTCGAGCACGAATCCATCTCTGGAAACTTCCGTACATGTCAAAGGTGGGTAAGGTTTTTCGCGTTGCATCGAATTAAACCACATCATCCACCGCTTGTGCGGGTCCCCGTCAATTCCTTTGAGTTTCAACCTTGCGGCCGTACTCCCCAGGCGGTCAACTTCACGCGTTAGCTTCGTTACTGAGTCAGTTAAGACCCAACAACCAGTTGACATCGTTTAGGGCGTGGACTACCAGGGTATCTAATCCTGTTTGCTCCCCACGCTTTCGTGCATGAGCGTCAGTGCAGGCCCAGGGGATTGCCTTCGCCATCGGTGTTCCTCCGCATATCTACGCATTTCACTGCTACACGCGGAATTCCATCCCCCTCTGCCGCACTCTAGCCTTGCAGTCACAATGGCAGTTCCCAGGTTGAGCCCGGGGATTTCACCACTGTCTTACAAAACCGCCTGCGCACGCTTTACGCCCAGTAATTCCGATTAACGCTTGCACCCTACGTATTACCGCGGCTGCTGGCACGTAGTTAGCCGGTGCTTATTCTTACGGTACCGTCATGACCCGAGGATATTAGCCTCAGGCTTTTCGTTCCGTACAAAAGCAGTTTACAACCCGAGGGCCTTCATCCTGCACGCGGCATTGCTGGATCAGGCTTTCGCCCATTGTCCAAAATTCCCCACTGCTGCCTCCCGTAGGAGTCTGGGCCGTGTCTCAGTCCCAGTGTGGCTGGTCGTCCTCTCAGACCAGCTACAGATCGCAGGCTTGGTAAGCCTTTACCCCACCAACTACCTAATCTGCCATCAGCCGCTCTAGTAGCACAAGGCCCGAAGGTCCCCTGCTTTCATCCGTAGATCTCATGCGGTATTAGCCACTCTTTCGAGTAGTTATCCCCCACTACTAGGCACGTTCCGATGTATTACTCACCCGTTCGCCACTCGCCACCAGACCGAAGTCCGTGCTGCCGTTCGACTTGCATGTGTAAAGCATGCCGCCAGCGTTCAATCTGAGCCAGGATCAAACTCTATAGTTCGATCTTGAATTTAAAGTCTTTCGACTGCTCATTCACTTGACGGAAATCAGAAGATAAATCTTCTTCATTACTGTTTTTGTGAACGTTTGATAACTCCGAAGAGTTTGTTCCGTAGAACTGGCTGCTTGCCACCAAACGCCCACGCTTATCGGCTGTATTTTTTTAAGGATCTGAATTCAAAAACCGGTAAAACCGATTCAAATTTCTTGCTTTGCTGCGATCAGCGAAGCCTTAGATTTTAGCACAGTTTTCACTGCACTTTTAAAACGTTTTTGCGTTTTCTTCTCACCCCTCTTTTTGAAGAGAGAGAAGAAAACGCCTGGCGTGAGCCAGGCGTTTTGGCGTAAGAGCCTGACGATGACCTACTTTCACACGGGAACCCGCACTATCATCGGCGCAAAGTCGTTTCACTGTCCTGTTCGGGATGGGAAGGAGTGGTACCAACTTGCTATGGTCATCAGGCATAAACTTTTTGTCAGATTAATCGGCTGCCATTAACTTCTTAATGACTTCCCTCTCAATCCAACGAATTCATAGAGTCTCAATCAGCTTTTCGATTGCGCCTTTTCGGCATAACTTGAATGTCCGTCTCCAGATCATTCAGTCTTAAATTCTGAGCTAAACCCAAAGTTATAGGGTCAAGCCGCACGGGCAATTAGTATTGGTTAGCTTAACGCATTACTGCGCTTCCACACCCAACCTATCAACGTCGTGGTCTACAACGACCCTTCAGGGGGCTCAAGGCCCCGGCAGATCTCATCTTGAAACGAGTTTCCCGCTTAGATGCTTTCAGCGGTTATCTCTTCCACACTTAGCTACCCTGCGATGCCACTGGCGTGACAACAGGTACACCAGAGGTGTGTCCACTCCGGTCCTCTCGTACTAGGAGCAGGCTTCCTCAAATCTGCAGCGCCCACGGAAGATAGGGACCAAACTGTCTCACGACGTTTTAAACCCAGCTCACGTACCTCTTTAAATGGCGAACAGCCATACCCTTGGGACCGACTACAGCCCCAGGATGAGATGAGCCGACATCGAGGTGCCAAACACCGCCGTCGATATGAACTCTTGGGCGGTATCAGCCTGTTATCCCCAGAGTACCTTTTATCCGTTGAGCGATGGCCCTTCCATACAGAACCACCGGATCACTATGTCCTGCTTTCGCATCTGCTCGACTTGTCAGTCTCGCAGTTAAGCACGCTTATGCCATTGCACTATCGTCACGATGTCCGACCGTAACTAGCGTACCTTCGAACTCCTCCGTTACGCTTTGGGAGGAGACCGCCCCAGTCAAACTGCCTACCATGCACTGTCCCCGATCCAGATAATGGACCTAGGTTAGAACCTCAAACGCACCAGGGTGGTATTTCAACGTTGGCTCCATGCGATCTAGCGACCGCACTTCAAAGCCTCCCACCTATCCTACACAGATCCGTTCAAAGTCCAATACAAAGCTACAGTAAAGGTTCATGGGGTCTTTCCGTCTTTCCGCGGGGAGATTGCATCATCACAAACATTTCAACTTCGCTGAGTCTCAGGAGGAGACAGTGTGGCCATCGTTACGCCATTCGTGCAGGTCGGAACTTACCCGACAAGGAATTTCGCTACCTTAGGACCGTTATAGTTACGGCCGCCGTTTACTGGGACTTCAATCAAGAGCTTGCACCCCATCATTTAATCTTCCAGCACCGGGCAGGCGTCACACCCTATACGTCCACTTTCGTGTTTGCAGAGTGCTGTGTTTTTATTAAACAGTCGCAGCCACCAATTTTTTGCAACCCCTTTGAGCTCCATTTGTACAACTTCACTTACTTGGGGTACACCTTCTCCCGAAGTTACGGTGTCAATTTGCCGAGTTCCTTCTCCTGAGTTCTCTCAAGCGCCTTAGAATACTCATCTCGCGCACCAGTGTCGGTTTGCGGTACGGTCGTATGTAGCTGAAGCTTAGTGGCTTTTCCTGGAAGCAGGGTATCACTCACTTCGTGTGCAAGCACACTCGTTATCACCCCTCATCTAAGCCTGGCGGATTTGCCTACCAGGCACGACTACAGGCTTGAACCAACATATCCAACAGTTGGCTGAGCTAACCTTCTCCGTCCCCACATCGCACTACATATCGGTACAGGAATATTGACCTGTTTCCCATCAGCTACGCATCTCTGCCTCGCCTTAGGGGCCGACTTACCCTACGCCGATGAACGTTGCGTAGGAAACCTTGCGCTTACGGCGAGGGGGCTTTTCACCCCCTTTAACGCTACTCATGTCAGCATTCGCACTTCTGATACCTCCAGCATCCGTTACCAGACACCTTCACAGGCTTACAGAACGCTCTCCTACCACGTGCAATAAATTGCACATCCGCAGCTTCGGTAACTGGCTTAGCCCCGTTACATCTTCCGCGCAGGACGACTCGATCAGTGAGCTATTACGCTTTCTTTAAATGATGGCTGCTTCTAAGCCAACATCCTGACTGTTTTAGCCTTCCCACTTCGTTTCCCACTTAGCCAATTTTAGGGACCTTAGCTGGCGGTCTGGGTTGTTTCCCTCTTGAGTCCGGACGTTAGCACCCGGTGCTCTGTCTCCCAAGCTGTACTCGTCGGTATTCGGAGTTTGCATAGGTTTGGTAAGTCGCCATGACCCCCTAGCCTAAACAGTGCTCTACCCCCGACGGTAATACTTGAGGCACTACCTAAATAGTTTTCGGAGAGAACCAGCTATTTCCAAGTTTGTTTAGCCTTTCACCCCTATCCACAGCTCATCCCCTAATTTTGCAACATTAGTGGGTTCGGACCTCCAGTACCTGTTACGGCACCTTCATCCTGGCCATGGATAGATCACTTGGTTTCGGGTCTACACCCAGCGACTAGTCGCCCTATTCGGACTCGATTTCTCTTCGCCTCCCCTATTCGGTTAAGCTTGCCACTGAATGTAAGTCGCTGACCCATTATACAAAAGGTACGCCGTCACCCCTAAGGGCTCCGACTTTTTGTAAGCATACGGTTTCAGGATCTATTTCACTCCCCTCCCGGGGTTCTTTTCGCCTTTCCCTCACGGTACTGGTTCACTATCGGTCGATGATGAGTATTTAGCCTTGGAGGATGGTCCCCCCATATTCAGACAGGGTTTCTCGTGCCCCGCCCTACTTGTCTGCAGCCTAGTACCACCGATCGGTTTTCACATACGGGACTATCACCCACTATGGTTGGCCTTTCCATGCCATTTTGTTAACCGCTCGACTATCACTGCAAGGCTCTTCCGAATTCGCTCGCCACTACTATCGGAATCTCGGTTGATGTCTTTTCCTCTGGGTACTTAGATGTTTCAGTTCTCCAGGTTCGCTTCGAGCACCTATGTATTCAGTGCACGATACCTCTTGCGAGGTGGGTTCCCCCATTCAGAAATCTCCGGATCAAAGCTTATTTGCCAGCTCCCCGAAGCTTATCGCAGGCTATCACGTCTTTCGTCGCCTATCATCGCCAAGGCATCCACCATATGCTCTTAGTCACTTGACCCTATAACTTTGGATTCTCTTGCGAGAACCGAAGCTCTAGATTTCAAAGACTGGTGAGGTCTTGCACCTCACGCGTTATGCCGTAATGTGAATATCTTTGGCTGCATCTTTCGACGCAGCTTAGAGAATATTCGTCATTACTAGATAAATTTGCATTCGCAAAATATCTGTTTTGACGCAATCAAAATGTTGCTGGCGGCACGGTGAGAAGTAGATCGAATCTCTTCTCTTTCCACCAGCAACGCTGATTTCGACTCTATGAATTTTTAAAGAACAGCCTATTGATCAAAGATCAATATAAAAGCAGTCTGCTTCAGACTGCTTTTATATTGAATTTGGTTTTTCGCTTTTACTCTGCTTTTGATCCGCTTGCGCTTCACATTTGCTGAGCCAACGATTATAGCACCTTCCGGCGCCATCTTTTTTGGTGGAGGATGACGGGATCGAACCGACGACCCCCTGCTTGCAAAGCAGGTGCTCTCCCAGCTGAGCTAATCCCCCGGGATCCTCGAACCAGACATTGGAATCTTGGTGGGTCTAGTTGGGCTCGAACCAACGACCCCTGCGTTATCAACACAGTGCTCTAACCAGCTGAGCTACAGACCCATTCCACTCCTGGCGGTCATCGATTTCTCGACTTCAACCAGACTTGGCTTGTTCCAACAACCGATAAGTGTGGACGTTCAATTTTAAGCAGCGTTTTTCCAGAAAGGAGGTGATCCAGCCGCACCTTCCGATACGGCTACCTTGTTACGACTTCACCCCAGTCACGAACCCCGCCGTGGTAAGCGCCCTCCTTACGGTTAGGCTACCTACTTCTGGCGAGACCCGCTCCCATGGTGTGACGGGCGGTGTGTACAAGACCCGGGAACGTATTCACCGTGACATTCTGATCCACGATTACTAGCGATTCCGACTTCACGCAGTCGAGTTGCAGACTGCGATCCGGACTACGACTGGCTTTATGGGATTAGCTCCCCCTCGCGGGTTGGCAACCCTTTGTACCAGCCATTGTATGACGTGTGTAGCCCCACCTATAAGGGCCATGAGGACTTGACGTCATCCCCACCTTCCTCCGGTTTGTCACCGGCAGTCCCATTAGAGTGCTCAACTGAATGTAGCAACTAATGGCAAGGGTTGCGCTCGTTGCGGGACTTAACCCAACATCTCACGACACGAGCTGACGACAGCCATGCAGCACCTGTGTTACGGTTCTCTTTCGAGCACGAATCCATCTCTGGAAACTTCCGTACATGTCAAAGGTGGGTAAGGTTTTTCGCGTTGCATCGAATTAAACCACATCATCCACCGCTTGTGCGGGTCCCCGTCAATTCCTTTGAGTTTCAACCTTGCGGCCGTACTCCCCAGGCGGTCAACTTCACGCGTTAGCTTCGTTACTGAGTCAGTTAAGACCCAACAACCAGTTGACATCGTTTAGGGCGTGGACTACCAGGGTATCTAATCCTGTTTGCTCCCCACGCTTTCGTGCATGAGCGTCAGTGCAGGCCCAGGGGATTGCCTTCGCCATCGGTGTTCCTCCGCATATCTACGCATTTCACTGCTACACGCGGAATTCCATCCCCCTCTGCCGCACTCTAGCCTTGCAGTCACAATGGCAGTTCCCAGGTTGAGCCCGGGGATTTCACCACTGTCTTACAAAACCGCCTGCGCACGCTTTACGCCCAGTAATTCCGATTAACGCTTGCACCCTACGTATTACCGCGGCTGCTGGCACGTAGTTAGCCGGTGCTTATTCTTACGGTACCGTCATGACCCGAGGATATTAGCCTCAGGCTTTTCGTTCCGTACAAAAGCAGTTTACAACCCGAGGGCCTTCATCCTGCACGCGGCATTGCTGGATCAGGCTTTCGCCCATTGTCCAAAATTCCCCACTGCTGCCTCCCGTAGGAGTCTGGGCCGTGTCTCAGTCCCAGTGTGGCTGGTCGTCCTCTCAGACCAGCTACAGATCGCAGGCTTGGTAAGCCTTTACCCCACCAACTACCTAATCTGCCATCAGCCGCTCTAGTAGCACAAGGCCCGAAGGTCCCCTGCTTTCATCCGTAGATCTCATGCGGTATTAGCCACTCTTTCGAGTAGTTATCCCCCACTACTAGGCACGTTCCGATGTATTACTCACCCGTTCGCCACTCGCCACCAGACCGAAGTCCGTGCTGCCGTTCGACTTGCATGTGTAAAGCATGCCGCCAGCGTTCAATCTGAGCCAGGATCAAACTCTATAGTTCGATCTTGAATTTAAAGTCTTTCGACTGCTCATTCACTTGACGGAAATCAGAAGATAAATCTTCTTCATTACTGTTTTTGTGAACGTTTGATAACTCCGAAGAGTTTGTTCCGTAGAACTGGCTGCTTGCCACCAAACGCCCACGCTTATCGGCTGTATTTTTTTAAGGATCTGAATTCAAAAACCGGTAAAACCGATTCAAATTTCTTGCTTTGCTGCGATCAGCGAAGCCTTAGATTTTAGCACAGTTTTCACTGCACTTTTAAAACGTTTTTGCGTTTTCTTCTCACCCCTCTTTTTGAAGAGAGAGAAGAAAACGCCTGGCGTGAGCCAGGCGTTTTGGCGTAAGAGCCTGACGATGACCTACTTTCACACGGGAACCCGCACTATCATCGGCGCAAAGTCGTTTCACTGTCCTGTTCGGGATGGGAAGGAGTGGTACCAACTTGCTATGGTCATCAGGCATAAACTTTTTGTCAGATTAATCGGCTGCCATTAACTTCTTAATGACTTCCCTCTCAATCCAACGAATTCATAGAGTCTCAATCAGCTTTTCGATTGCGCCTTTTCGGCATAACTTGAATGTCCGTCTCCAGATCATTCAGTCTTAAATTCTGAGCTAAACCCAAAGTTATAGGGTCAAGCCGCACGGGCAATTAGTATTGGTTAGCTTAACGCATTACTGCGCTTCCACACCCAACCTATCAACGTCGTGGTCTACAACGACCCTTCAGGGGGCTCAAGGCCCCGGCAGATCTCATCTTGAAACGAGTTTCCCGCTTAGATGCTTTCAGCGGTTATCTCTTCCACACTTAGCTACCCTGCGATGCCACTGGCGTGACAACAGGTACACCAGAGGTGTGTCCACTCCGGTCCTCTCGTACTAGGAGCAGGCTTCCTCAAATCTGCAGCGCCCACGGAAGATAGGGACCAAACTGTCTCACGACGTTTTAAACCCAGCTCACGTACCTCTTTAAATGGCGAACAGCCATACCCTTGGGACCGACTACAGCCCCAGGATGAGATGAGCCGACATCGAGGTGCCAAACACCGCCGTCGATATGAACTCTTGGGCGGTATCAGCCTGTTATCCCCAGAGTACCTTTTATCCGTTGAGCGATGGCCCTTCCATACAGAACCACCGGATCACTATGTCCTGCTTTCGCATCTGCTCGACTTGTCAGTCTCGCAGTTAAGCACGCTTATGCCATTGCACTATCGTCACGATGTCCGACCGTAACTAGCGTACCTTCGAACTCCTCCGTTACGCTTTGGGAGGAGACCGCCCCAGTCAAACTGCCTACCATGCACTGTCCCCGATCCAGATAATGGACCTAGGTTAGAACCTCAAACGCACCAGGGTGGTATTTCAACGTTGGCTCCATGCGATCTAGCGACCGCACTTCAAAGCCTCCCACCTATCCTACACAGATCCGTTCAAAGTCCAATACAAAGCTACAGTAAAGGTTCATGGGGTCTTTCCGTCTTTCCGCGGGGAGATTGCATCATCACAAACATTTCAACTTCGCTGAGTCTCAGGAGGAGACAGTGTGGCCATCGTTACGCCATTCGTGCAGGTCGGAACTTACCCGACAAGGAATTTCGCTACCTTAGGACCGTTATAGTTACGGCCGCCGTTTACTGGGACTTCAATCAAGAGCTTGCACCCCATCATTTAATCTTCCAGCACCGGGCAGGCGTCACACCCTATACGTCCACTTTCGTGTTTGCAGAGTGCTGTGTTTTTATTAAACAGTCGCAGCCACCAATTTTTTGCAACCCCTTTGAGCTCCATTTGTACAACTTCACTTACTTGGGGTACACCTTCTCCCGAAGTTACGGTGTCAATTTGCCGAGTTCCTTCTCCTGAGTTCTCTCAAGCGCCTTAGAATACTCATCTCGCGCACCAGTGTCGGTTTGCGGTACGGTCGTATGTAGCTGAAGCTTAGTGGCTTTTCCTGGAAGCAGGGTATCACTCACTTCGTGTGCAAGCACACTCGTTATCACCCCTCATCTAAGCCTGGCGGATTTGCCTACCAGGCACGACTACAGGCTTGAACCAACATATCCAACAGTTGGCTGAGCTAACCTTCTCCGTCCCCACATCGCACTACATATCGGTACAGGAATATTGACCTGTTTCCCATCAGCTACGCATCTCTGCCTCGCCTTAGGGGCCGACTTACCCTACGCCGATGAACGTTGCGTAGGAAACCTTGCGCTTACGGCGAGGGGGCTTTTCACCCCCTTTAACGCTACTCATGTCAGCATTCGCACTTCTGATACCTCCAGCATCCGTTACCAGACACCTTCACAGGCTTACAGAACGCTCTCCTACCACGTGCAATAAATTGCACATCCGCAGCTTCGGTAACTGGCTTAGCCCCGTTACATCTTCCGCGCAGGACGACTCGATCAGTGAGCTATTACGCTTTCTTTAAATGATGGCTGCTTCTAAGCCAACATCCTGACTGTTTTAGCCTTCCCACTTCGTTTCCCACTTAGCCAATTTTAGGGACCTTAGCTGGCGGTCTGGGTTGTTTCCCTCTTGAGTCCGGACGTTAGCACCCGGTGCTCTGTCTCCCAAGCTGTACTCGTCGGTATTCGGAGTTTGCATAGGTTTGGTAAGTCGCCATGACCCCCTAGCCTAAACAGTGCTCTACCCCCGACGGTAATACTTGAGGCACTACCTAAATAGTTTTCGGAGAGAACCAGCTATTTCCAAGTTTGTTTAGCCTTTCACCCCTATCCACAGCTCATCCCCTAATTTTGCAACATTAGTGGGTTCGGACCTCCAGTACCTGTTACGGCACCTTCATCCTGGCCATGGATAGATCACTTGGTTTCGGGTCTACACCCAGCGACTAGTCGCCCTATTCGGACTCGATTTCTCTTCGCCTCCCCTATTCGGTTAAGCTTGCCACTGAATGTAAGTCGCTGACCCATTATACAAAAGGTACGCCGTCACCCCTAAGGGCTCCGACTTTTTGTAAGCATACGGTTTCAGGATCTATTTCACTCCCCTCCCGGGGTTCTTTTCGCCTTTCCCTCACGGTACTGGTTCACTATCGGTCGATGATGAGTATTTAGCCTTGGAGGATGGTCCCCCCATATTCAGACAGGGTTTCTCGTGCCCCGCCCTACTTGTCTGCAGCCTAGTACCACCGATCGGTTTTCACATACGGGACTATCACCCACTATGGTCGGCCTTTCCATGCCGTTTTGTTAACCGGTCGACTATCACTGCAAGGCTCTTCCGAATTCGCTCGCCACTACTATCGGAATCTCGGTTGATGTCTTTTCCTCTGGGTACTTAGATGTTTCAGTTCTCCAGGTTCGCTTCGCATACCTATGTATTCAGTATGCGATACCTCTTGCGAGGTGGGTTCCCCCATTCAGAAATCTCCGGATCAAAGTTTATTTGCCAACTCCCCGAAGCTTATCGCAGGCTATCACGTCTTTCGTCGCCTATCATCGCCAAGGCATCCACCATATGCTCTTAGTCACTTGACCCTATAACTTTGGACTCTCTTGCGAGAATCTAAGCTCTAGATTTCAAAGACTGGTGAGGTCTTGCACCTCACGCGTTATGCCGTAATGTGAATATCTTTGGCTGCATCTTTCAATGCAGCTTAGAGAATATTCGTCATTACTAGATAAATTTGCATTCGCAAAATATCTGTTTTGACGCAATCAAAAAGTTGCTGATGGCACGGTGCACAAACCTTGATTTATGCTTTCCACCAGCAACGCTGATTTCGACTCTATGAATTTTTAAAGAACAGCCTATTGATCAAAGATCAATATAAAATCAGTCTGATGCAGACTGCTTTTATATTGAATTTTGTTTTTTCGCTTCCACTCTGCTTTTGCTCCGCTTGCGCTTCACATCTGCTGAGCCAACGATTATAGCACCTTCCGGCGCCATCTTTTTTGGTGGAGGATGACGGGATCGAACCGACGACCCCCTGCTTGCAAAGCAGGTGCTCTCCCAGCTGAGCTAATCCCCCGGGATCCTCGAACCAGACATTGGAATCTTGGTGGGTCTAGTTGGGCTCGAACCAACGACCCCTGCGTTATCAACACAGTGCTCTAACCAGCTGAGCTACAGACCCATTCCACTCCTGGCCATCATCGATTTCTCGACTTCAACCAGACTTGGCTTGTTCCAACAACCGATAAGTGTGGACGTTCAATTTTAAGCAGCGTTTTTCCAGAAAGGAGGTGATCCAGCCGCACCTTCCGATACGGCTACCTTGTTACGACTTCACCCCAGTCACGAACCCCGCCGTGGTAAGCGCCCTCCTTGCGGTTAGGCTACCTACTTCTGGCGAGACCCGCTCCCATGGTGTGACGGGCGGTGTGTACAAGACCCGGGAACGTATTCACCGTGACATTCTGATCCACGATTACTAGCGATTCCGACTTCACGCAGTCGAGTTGCAGACTGCGATCCGGACTACGACTGGCTTTATGGGATTAGCTCCCCCTCGCGGGTTGGCAACCCTTTGTACCAGCCATTGTATGACGTGTGTAGCCCCACCTATAAGGGCCATGAGGACTTGACGTCATCCCCACCTTCCTCCGGTTTGTCACCGGCAGTCCCATTAGAGTGCTCAACTGAATGTAGCAACTAATGGCAAGGGTTGCGCTCGTTGCGGGACTTAACCCAACATCTCACGACACGAGCTGACGACAGCCATGCAGCACCTGTGTTACGGCTCTCTTTCGAGCACGAATCCATCTCTGGAAACTTCCGTACATGTCAAAGGTGGGTAAGGTTTTTCGCGTTGCATCGAATTAAACCACATCATCCACCGCTTGTGCGGGTCCCCGTCAATTCCTTTGAGTTTCAACCTTGCGGCCGTACTCCCCAGGCGGTCAACTTCACGCGTTAGCTTCGTTACTGAGTCAGTTAAGACCCAACAACCAGTTGACATCGTTTAGGGCGTGGACTACCAGGGTATCTAATCCTGTTTGCTCCCCACGCTTTCGTGCATGAGCGTCAGTGCAGGCCCAGGGGATTGCCTTCGCCATCGGTGTTCCTCCGCATATCTACGCATTTCACTGCTACACGCGGAATTCCATCCCCCTCTGCCGCACTCTAGCCTTGCAGTCACAATGGCAGTTCCCAGGTTGAGCCCGGGGATTTCACCACTGTCTTACAAAACCGCCTGCGCACGCTTTACGCCCAGTAATTCCGATTAACGCTTGCACCCTACGTATTACCGCGGCTGCTGGCACGTAGTTAGCCGGTGCTTATTCTTACGGTACCGTCATGACTCTCCTGTATTAGAAGAGAGCTTTTCGTTCCGTACAAAAGCAGTTTACAACCCGAGGGCCTTCATCCTGCACGCGGCATTGCTGGATCAGGCTTTCGCCCATTGTCCAAAATTCCCCACTGCTGCCTCCCGTAGGAGTCTGGGCCGTGTCTCAGTCCCAGTGTGGCTGGTCGTCCTCTCAGACCAGCTACAGATCGCAGGCTTGGTAAGCCTTTACCCCACCAACTACCTAATCTGCCATCAGCCGCTCTAGTAGCACAAGGCCCGAAGGTCCCCTGCTTTCATCCGTAGATCTCATGCGGTATTAGCCACTCTTTCGAGTAGTTATCCCCCACTACTAGGCACGTTCCGATGTATTACTCACCCGTTCGCCACTCGCCACCAGACCGAAGTCCGTGCTGCCGTTCGACTTGCATGTGTAAAGCATGCCGCCAGCGTTCAATCTGAGCCAGGATCAAACTCTATAGTTCGATCTTGAATTTAAAGTCTTTCGACTGCTCATTCACTTGACGGAAATCAGAAGATAAATCTTCTTCATTACTGTTTTTGTGAACGTTTGATAACTCCGAAGAGTTTGTTCCGTAGAACTGGCTGCTTGCCACCAAACGCCCACGCTTATCGGCTGTATTTTTTTAAGGATCCGAATTCAAAAACCGGTAAAACCGATTCAGATTTCTTGCTTTGCTGCGATCAGCGAAGCCTTTTATTGTAGCACCGTTTTCAGCGATAGAGAGAAAGTTTTTTCTTCTCTATCGCTTAACAAGAAGTTCATCTCGTTCAGCGCAGCCTTGCATTGTACACAGAATTTTGCGCTTCTCGCAACTCACGCCAAGACGAGGCCAAAAAGAAGCCCGGCAGGCCAAGCCTGCCGGGCTTCTTTTCAAGCATCAGGCAGCGGCTTGCTCCAGAGCATCTATAAAGAGCGCCGCTACATCGCAGCCGGTTTGATCAAAGATTTCCTGGAAGCAGGTTGGGCTGGTGACGTTGATCTCTGTGACGTTATGACCAATGACGTCCAGACCGATCAGCAGCAGACCACGCTGCACCAGACGTTCGCCGATAAATTCCGCGATTGCCCGGTCCTGCTCGACCAGGGGCTGAGCCACACCCTTGCCGCCAGCCGCCAGATTGCCACGCACTTCATTGCCTTGCGGGATGCGAGCCAGACAGAAGGGCACGGGCTTGCCGCCAATGATGAGGACTCGCTTGTCGCCGTGGACGATGTCGGGCAGAAACTTTTGCACCATGACACTGGTGGCGCCGCCCTGATTCAGGGTTTCGATGATGCTGCCGAGGTTGCGCCCATCTTCCCCCACCCGGAAGATGCCCATGCCGCCCATGCCATCCAGAGGCTTGAGGATGATGTCTTTGTGCTCAGCGTGAAAAGCCCGGATGTCTTGCGCCTTGCGCGTGACCAGGGTTGGCGAGATGAACTGTGCAAACTCCATGATGGCCAGCTTTTCCGGGTGTTCGCGCAGGGCACTGGGCTTGTTGAAGACCTTGGCGCCTTCACGCTCGGCCTGGCTGAGCATATGCGTGGCGTAGAAGAACTCGGAGTCAAACGGCGGGTCCTTGCGCATGACGATGGCGTCGAAGTCGGCCAGCTCCACGACCTTGCTGTCTGTTTCGGAGAACCACAGGTTTTTGTCGCCGGTCAGAGAGATATAGCGCACCTGCGCCTTGACCTTGCCGCCGCTTTGCCAGGAAATGTCCTTGGGCTGGCAGGCCACGATCTGGTGGCCACGGCGCTGGGCCTCGCGCATCATGGCAAAGGTGGAGTCTTTGTAGATGACAAAAGATTCCAGAGGGTCTGCAACGAACAGTATTTGCATGGTGATGAACTCGTTTGCTCTATATATGAAGGGCATCATGCCCAGCATGGCATAACACTACAGAAGAATGGGATGGCTCAGGCCTTGCGAGCCCTGAAGCTCTGAATAAACAAGGCCAGACTGCCGGCAACCACGCCCCAGAAGGCAGAGCCCACGCCAGCGATGACTACGCCACTGAGCGTGACCAGAAAGGTAATGAGCGCCGCTTCACGGTGCTTTTCTTCCTTGAAGGCGGTTGCCATGCCGCCGCCGATGGAGCCCAGCAAGGCCAGGCCCGCGATGCAAGCCACCAGCTCTTTAGGGAAAGCGGTCAGCAGCCCTGTGACAACAGCGCCAAAGATGCCTATCAAAATATATAGCAGCCCGCACACGGCAGCAGCTGTGTAGCGCTTGTTTCTGTCTTCGTGTGCCTCATCACCCATGCAGATGGCTGCCGTGATGGCGCTGAGGTTGAGCGCATAGCCTCCAAATGGAGCCAGCAGCAAAGTGGCCACGCCCGTCATGCTGATGACTTTGGAGACAGGGATGGGGTAGCCCGTGGCCCGGATGACGGCTACGCCTGGCAGGTTCTGAGATGCCATGGTCACCACAAACAAGGGCAAGGCCAGGCTGACCAGCGCCTGCAGGGAGAACACGGGGGCGGTGTAAACAGGAATCGCCAGCCCAGCGTGTACGGCCGACCACTGCATCTGCCCCATCAAAGCCGCCCAGACAGTGCCCACCAGCAACGTGATGATGACGGCATAGCGCGCCGCGAAGCGACGAGACAGCAGGTAGGCCAGCAGCATGACCAACACCAGCGACAAATTGGTTTCTGCCGCCGAAAACGCCTGCATGCCGAACTTGGCCAGCACCCCTGCCAGCAGGGCAGACGCAATTTCCATGGGGATGCGGTTCATGATGCGCTCGAACCAGCCGGTAACGCCCACCAGGATGATGAGCGCCGCACTGACGATAAAGGCGCCAATGGCTTCACCCATGGAAAAACCTCCGGCCAGCCCCGCCGTTGCCAGAACTGCAGCGCCCGGGGTGGACCAGGCCACCATGACGGGCATGCGCAAGATCAGGGAGGGCACCAGTGAGCACAGGCCCATGCCCAGGCCCAGCGCCCAGATCCACGAGGTGATTTGCTGCGGCGTGGCATGAAACGCCTGTGCCGCCTGAAACACCAGAGCCACCGAACTGGTGAAGCCCACCAGCACCGCCACAAAACCTGCGGCCATGGCGGCAGGACTCAAGTCTTTGAAAAAGCGCATCTGCGCATTCTGGCATCAGGCCCACGCAAAGGCAGGCCATTTAGGTGACCGCGAATGGCGAGGCCCATCATCACTCCCAAAACAATAGCTTCCAGCGCTTTACTGATAAGCGATTGAGCACTATTTGACTAAAAGTCTTCAGAGTTCGATCTTGGAGCCCAGCTCTACGACGGAGTTGCTGGGCAGGTGCAGAAAGTCTGAAACCCGGCTGGCATTTTTGTGCATCTGGGCAAACAGCTTCTCGCGCCAATGGGCCATGGAGTTGTTCATGCGCGGGATGATGAGGTCACGCGACAGGAAGTAGCTGGTGGACATGGCATCCAGACTGCAGCCCTGTGTGCGCAGCTGCGCCAGCGCCGCTGGCACGTCCGGCTCATTCTTGAAGCCGTAATTGATGACAACCTCCCAGCAATCGCCGCCCAGTGCCTCGGCCTGCACACGCTTGTCCATGCTGACCCATGGCACTTCGTGGTTGTGCACCGTCACAAACAGGTTACGCTGGTGCAGCACCTTGTTGTGCTTGAGGTTGTGCAGCAGCGCATGTGGCACCGTTCCCAGCTCACCAGAGAGAAACACCGCCGTGCCAGGCACGCGCGTGGGCGGGTGGCGCCAGGTGGATTCCAGAAACTGGCGCAGGTCCAGCGCGTCCGCCTGCAGCTTGCGATGCAGCAGCTCCCGGCCCTTGCGCCAGGTCATCATCAGCGTGAACACGCTACCGCCAATCAACAGCGGGAACCAGCCACCGTCAAACAGCTTCAGAAGATTGGAAGAGAAGAAAGCCAGATCCACGAGCAGGAAAAAGCCCGTAGCCAGCAGACACAGCGCCAGCGGGTACTTCCAGCGGTAGCGAATGACGAAATAGGTCAGCATGGTGGTGATGAGCATGTCCAGCGTCACCGCAATGCCATAGGCCGCCGCCAGATTGCCGCTGCTTCTGAACAGCAGCACCGCCAGCGCAATCGCCACAAACAGGCCCCAGTTGACCAGCGGCATGTAAATCTGCCCCATTTCCTTCACGCTGGTGTGGCGCACTTCAAAGCGCGGCAGATAGCCCAGCTGGATGACCTGGCGCGTGACGCTGAAGGCACCGGTAATCAGTGCCTGCGAGGCAATCACCGTCGCCATGGTGGCCATGATGACCAGCGGCAGCAGAGCCCAGCTGGGAGCCATCATGAAAAACGGGTTTTTGACCGCATCCGGGTTGGCCAGCAGCAACGCGCCCTGACCAAAGTAATTCAGCGTCAGCGCGGGCATGGCAATGCTGAACCAGGCCAGGCGAATTGGCTTTTTGCCGAAGTGCCCCAGGTCGGCATACAGCGCCTCAGCCCCGGTCACGCACAGCACCACCGCGCCCAGAATGATGAAACTGGTGCCAGGGTTGTTCCAGATGAAGCCGATGGCGTAATGCGGACTGAGACCTGCCAGAATTTCGGGGTGCCCGATGATCTGGCGCACACCCAGCAAGGCGATACAGGCAAACCAGGCCACCGTGATGGGGCCGAAGAACTTGCCGATGCCTGCCGTGCCGCGCTTTTGCACAAAGAACAGCAGAAACAGAATCACCAGCGTCAGCGGAATCACGGCCTTGGTGAAGTGGGGCGAGATGACTTCCAGCCCCTCCACCGCCGAGAGCACTGAAATGGCCGGGGTGATCACCCCATCGCCGTAGAACAGCGAGGTGCCGAACATGCCCACCAGAAACAGGGTGCTGGAGAGGCGGGGCTTGTCCTTCACGGTTTGCGAGGCCAGAGCCAACATGGCCACCAGCCCGCCTTCACCATTGTTGTCAGCACGCAGCACCAGCACCACGTACTTGAGGGAGACGATGACTGTCAGCGTCCAGAACAGCACGGACAGCACGCCGTACACATTGGCCGGGGTAAAAGGCACATGTCCCGAGCCAAAGACCTCCTTGACCGAGTACAAAACACTGGTGCCTATGTCTCCATAGACAACACCAATAGCGCCCAGCGTAAGGGCGAACAGGGAGGATTTCGAGTTTTGCACGGTTCAGGAAGCGACTCGTAAGGCAGTCACCAGATCATCAAAGTTGCGGGATTGTGCGCTGACTCATGGATGTCTGCGGTCAGTCGTAAATTTCTGCATCTGGATTAGTGGCTTCCAGCTCATAGCTGGCTGCCAACATGGCCAGACGTGCAATCACACCGTACATATAGAAGCGGTTGGGCGCGCTGGCACCGGGGCGGGCGCTGGCCTGGGGCAGATGGTTGCTCTGCTGGAAGGCCAGAGGCACATAGCCGGCGCCGGGGGCGTTGAGGTTTTCGTCCTCGCCGCGCTCGGGGTGCATGCGGTAGAAGCCGCCCACCACATAGCGGTCCATCATGTAGACCACGGGTTCGGCCACGGCGTTGTGCATACGCTCATAGGTCAGCACGCCTTCCTGCACGATGACGTCGTGCACGGTCTGGCCGTCCTTGATGACGCCCATCTTGTTGCGGCTCTTGCGCGGCAGCGCGGCCAGCTCCTTGGCGTCGCGCACGGTCATCACGCCCATGCCGTAGGTACCGTTATCGGCCTTGACCACGGCAAACGGCTTTTCCTTGATGCCGTATTCCTTGTACTTGCGGCGCACCTTGGAGAGAACAACATCCACCTGGTCGGCCAGTGCATCCATGCCTGTGCCTTCAGCGAAGTCGATGTTCTCGACACGACCGAAGATGGGGTTGATCAGCCAGGGGTCGATACCCAGCAGCTTGCCAAAGCGCTTGGAGACTTCTTCATAGCTCTGGAAATGGCGGCTCTTGCGGCGCACATTCCAGCCTGCGTGCAGCGGGGGCAGCAGGTATTGCTCGTACAGCTCTTCAATAATGCCGGGCACGCCTGTGGAGAGGTCGTTGTTGAGCAAGATGGTGCAGGGGTCGAAATCCTTGAGTCCCAGGCGGCGCTTGGTGCGAATGACCGGCTCCAGCTTGATCTCGTCGCCCAGCGGCAGCGTGATGGACAGCGTCTTCTTGATCTCAGGGCTGATGGAGCCGATGCGCACATTGAGGCCCGCCATGCTGAAGATGCGCTTGAGCTGCAGCACGCTGGCCAGATAGTGGGTGTTGCGCGTGTGGTTCTCGGGAATGATGAGCAGGTTGCGCGCTTCAGGACATATCTTTTCGATAGCAGCCATCGCAGCCTGCACGGCCAGCGGCAGCATTTCGTCGGTGAGATTGTTCCAGCCACCTGGAAACAGGTTGGTATCCACCGGTGCCAGCTTGAAGCCCGCATTACGAATATCCACCGAGCAATAAAACGGTGGCGTGTGCTCCATCCATTCCAGACGGAACCAGCGCTCGATCGCTGGCATGGAGTCCAGCACGCGCTGCTCGAGTTCGTTAATGGGGCCGGTCAAAGCCGTGACAAGATGTGGAACCATAAATACCCTCAGGAGACGGTGGTGGGGGGCAATTGTAGAGACTGGCGCAAGAAATAGGTGTTTCCCCTAGTCTTTGTCTTATCGGCGCCAGAACGCCGGGGAGAGCAAAGCCATGAAACTCAATATTTCCAGTCGACCTAACAGCATGGCCAGAGTACACACCCACATTTGGAAGTCAGTCAACACCGTGTAGTTAGATGCGGGACCGATGGCGCCCAGCCCGGGCCCCATGCAGTGCACACTCGCCAGTACGGCGGAAAAAGCGGTAACGGGGTCCAGATCGGTCAACAGCAGCACCATGCTCAGCACGATGACGGTGGCTCCGTAAACCAGCATATAGGCCAGCACCGAAAAAATCATCGGGTTATCAACCACTGCATCGCCCAGCCGCACGGGCTGCACGGCACGCGGATGCACCAGGCGCGTCATCTCGCGCCGGGCCTGCTTGACCAGAATCAGCATGCGCACCATCTTGATGCCACCACCCGTGGAGCCCGCGCTGGTAGCCACACCCGACAGCAAAAGCAATAGCACAGGTATGAAAACCGGCCAGGCCAGATAGTCGGTGGTGGAAAAGCCCGTGGTCGTGGCCACAGAAACCGTGTGGAACATGCCCAGACGCAGCGCATCCAGCGGCCCGTACACGCCCTTGACCCAGAGCAAGAGCGCCACCAGCAGGCCAGAGCCCACCAGCACGCCAATCGTGGCGCGCATTTCGGGGTCGCGCATAAAGCTGTCCAGCCGCCCCTTGCGCATGGCCACGAAGTACAGCGCAAAGTTGCAGCTCGCCAGCAGCATGAAGATCAGCGCAACCACTTCCAGCACCGGCGAATTGAAATAGGCAAAGCTGGCATCGTGCGAAGACAGGCCACCCAGACTCACGGTGGCAAACATGTGCATCAGCGCATCGAGCGGCTGCATGCCGAAGACCCAGAAGGCCAGAAAGCAGCCAATGGAGAACAGGGCATACACGCCCCACAACCCCTTGGCCGTCTCAGTAATACGGGGAGTTAGCTTGGTATCCTTTACCGGGCCTGCGGCTTCCGCTCTGAAAAGCTGAGCACCACCAATCCCCAGCAGCGGCAAGATGGCAACGGCCAGAATCAAAATACCCATGCCGCCCATCCACTGCAAAAACGTGCGCCACACGTTGATGGAGACGGGCAGATTGTCCAGCCCGCTCAGCACCGTGGCGCCTGCCGTGGTCAGACCGGAGACAGCTTCGAAATATGCATGGGTGAAGCTGATCTGAATGCCCACGCGGCGCAAGCCCAGAATCAGCGGCACCATGGCGCACAGCGGCAGCACCACCCAGACCAGTGTCACCAGAATCACGCCATGGCGCGGCTGCAGGTCCTGCTTGTAACGGTACAGACTGCCCCATAGCAGCAGGCCCACGCAAACCGTCAGCCCAATTGCCCAGGGGTAGATGCGCCAGATACCGTCCTGCGTGAACCACGAAACGCCAAAGGGCAGCAGCATGGCCCCTGCGAACATGACCATCAGCATGCCCAGCACACGCAAGACAGGTAGCAAATCTTTCATGGCTGCCGCTTAGAAGAAGGTGGCACTGACGCGGAACAGGTTTTCCACGTTTCGCACCAGCCGTTTGTTAGGCAGGAAGAAAACCACGTGGTCGCCAGATTCGATCATGGTGTTGCTGCGCGGAATGATGACCTCGGTCTGCAGCGGCGTGCCCGCCACTTCCTCGCAGGTCTTGCCCTCGGGAATGCCACGCACGATGAGGCCGATGTGCACATCTTCGGGCAGACGCAGGTCTTCCACCTTGCGCCCCACCACGCGAGAGCTTTTGCGGTCACCACGCGCCACGATTTCCAGCGCCTCGGCCACACCCCGGCGCAGACTGTGCACGGCCTGCACATCGCCCCGGCGCACATAGGCCAGAAACTCGCCCAGCATGGCCTGCGCAGGCGACAGCGCAATATCAATCTGCGTGCCGTGCATCAGATCGGCATAGGCGCGGCGGTTGATGAGCGAGAGCACGCGACGCGCGCCCATGCGCTTGGCCAGCAGACTGGACATGATGTTGTCTTCATCATCATCCGTCAGCGCCAGGAACAGATCGACCTCTTCAATCCCCTCTTCGGCCAGCACATCTTCGTCCGTGGCATCCCCCTCCAGCACCAGCACTTCGGCAGGTAGCACGGATGACAGACTCAGGCATTGCTGCTCGTTGTGCTCAATGATCTTGATGTGAAAACGCCCCGGCGTCTGCGCCAGCTTCTTGGCCAGACGCAGGCTGACCTGACCGCCACCAGCAATCATGATGCGATAGACCGGGCGCGAAGGTCGGCCCTGGGGCAGATTGATGACCTTGAGCGCCTCGGGAACATTGTCCGTCGCGGCCAGCATGAAGACTTCATCGCCGGGCTCGATGCGCGTGCTGCCATCGCAGCGCACAAAACGGTCAGGCTCATCCATGAAGCGGCGATAGATGGCCACGATGCGCATGGCCAGATCGGGCATGCGCTCACGCACCTCGGCAATCTGCAGGCCCACCGCCGGCGCACCGGCGCGAGCGCGCACCGAAGCCAGCGCTGCACGGCCGCCCGCAAAAGCGCGCACCTGCATGGCTTCCGGATATTCGATGAGCTTGCGGATGTAGTTGGTCACCGATTCCTCGGGGCAGATGATGCGATCGACCGCAAAACCATCCTTGCCCAGCACGGGATCGTCCGCCGCAAAGCTGGACGAGCGCACGCGCGCAATGCGCGTGGGAATGTCGAACATGGCCTGGGCAATCTTGCAGCAGACGAGATTGGTCTCATCCATGGACGCACAGGCAATCAGCAAATCCGTATCCTTGGCGCCCGCTTCTGCCAGCACCTGGGGATCAATGCCGTTGCCGACCACGCCGCGCAGATCAAAGCGCGACTCCAGTTCGCGCAGCGCCTTGGCGTCGGTATCGATGACGGTGATGCCGTTTTGCTCGGACACCAGGCTCTCGGCCACAATCTGACCGACTCGCCCGGCACCCAAAATAATGATTTTCATGGTGTTGTAGTGTTGGACCCAAGCAGCGGCGCAAATTTACCAGTCTTCAGCCCCTGCGCAGCCATATGGCCTACGCAGGGCTGACGACTTCAGGAGCGCACTTCGCCGTCGCCCAGAACCACGTATTTGAGCGAGGTCAGCCCCTCGATGCCCACAGGACCACGGGCATGAAACTTGTCGGTGCTGATGCCGATCTCGGCGCCCAGACCATATTCAAAGCCATCGGCAAAACGCGTGCTGGCGTTGACCATGACGCTGGCCGAATCCACCTCGCGCAGGAACTTCTGCGCATGCTGGTGGTTGGTGGTCAAAATGGCCTCGGTGTGGTGGCTGGAGTATTTGTTGATGTGGGCAATAGCCTCATCCACGCCATCGACCAGCTTGATGCTGATGATGGGCGCCAGGTACTCCTCGCTCCAGTCCTGCTCTGTGGCTTCGGCCAGTTGCGCATCCTTGACGGATTTCAGAATGGCCAGCGCCTCAGGGTCACAGCGCATTTCCACGCCCTTGGCCGCATACACCGCACCGATCTTTGGCAGGAATTGCGCCGCCACGGCACGCGCCACCAGCATGCTTTCGCTGGCGTTGCAGGGGCTGTACTTGTTGGTCTTGGCGTTGTCTGCCACCTTCACGGCCATGGCAATGTCGCAGGGGTCATCCACATAGGTGTGGCAGTTGCCGTCCAGATGCTTGATGACAGGCACCTTGGCATCACGGCTGATGCGCTCGATCAGGCCCTTGCCGCCACGGGGAATGATGACGTCCACATAGTCGGGCATGGTGATCAGCTGGCCCACGGCTTCGCGGTCCGTTGTCTCGACCAGCTTGACGCCGTCTTCGGGCAGGCCTGCTTCCGTCAGCGCCTGCGCCACCAGCTTGGCCAGCGCCTTGTTGGAATCAATGGCTTCCGAGCCGCCGCGCAAGATGCAGGCATTGCCGCTCTTGATCGACAGGCTGGCCGCTTCAATGGTCACATTGGGGCGGCTTTCGTAAATCATGCCGAACACGCCCAGTGGCACGCGCATCTGGCCCACGCGAATACCGGTGGGCTGCTGCTTGAGGCCAATGATCTCGCCAATCACGTCGGGCATGGCCGCCAGCTGCTCGCACCCCAGCGCGCAGGTCTCCAGCACCTTGGGCGTCAGGCGCAGGCGGTCCACCATGGGCGCTGCCAGACCATTGGCCACGGCACGCTCCAGATCCCTGGCATTGTCGATCTGCAGCGGCTCGATATGCTCGCGCAGCAGACGGGCAAGCGCCTTGAGTGCTTTGTTTTTGGTAGCTGCAGACGCACTGGCCATATGGGCAGAGGCAACTTTTGCCTGCACACCCAGGTTGTGCATGTATTCGACGGTATTGAGCGCGTTCATGCCGTGATTTTCGCCGAGAAGCGCGCTTTGCGCAGACAAACCCGTACAAGCGCATATTTCGCGCTGCCAGCAACCTACACTTCCCGCTAAAACACAAGGAAACGCATGACTTCGACAACATCCCCCGAGCTGCTGGAAGCCACACGCCAGTTGCAGCAACTCAAGAGCGGCATGGCACAGCTGGCGCAATCGCAGATCAGCGCCTCGGCCCTGGGCCAGCAGGCCCGTGCTGCCCAGGCCCTGCTGCAAACACTGCCCCCACGCTATGGTGAAGTGCTGCTGAACCTGCTGGACCGGCTCGAATCCAGCGCCCTGTTTACCGAAGAAAGCTGCTCATTCAGCCAGAAAGACCTGCTGGACAATCTGCAGACCTGGGCCACCAAGGCCGAAGATCAACTTAACAAAGGCTGAATTTCACTGCAAAATCATGGACTTGCAGGCCACTGATTTGCAAACAAACGATGCAAGTATGAATTTTCATGTCTGCTGGTAAAAAGCCGCAAAAGAGCTGGCGCAAGCCACAGGCCATCGCTACCTTGAGCACCTCATTACTCACCTGGAGGTTCACATGGGACTGCTCAACGAAATCGTAGGCGCGGTGGTTGCGGAAGAAGCGCTGGACAAGGCCGACCCCAATGCCGGCTTCCTCAAAAAAGGCATGGCGGCGATTGCCGGTTTTGAGGGTGAAAAAGTGATTGAGGAAAAAATTGACGAGCACCTGCAGCAAAACCAGCAAACCGATGGTTCGCAGCAGTAAGTGATGCGCTTCATCGCCCCACAAAAAAAGGATGCCGCTGGCATCCTTTTTTCATGCAACCAGGGGATTTCTAGCGCTTTTGCCCATTCGTCCAGACCGCCCCTTGCAGGGCAGCGCCCTCCAGTGCCACATTGACCAGCCTGGCACCGCTGAGGTTCGCGCCAGTCAGATTGGCATTCTCAAGGCTGACGTTCTCCAGCACCGCACCTTGTAGATTGGCGCCCGCCAGATTGGCATTGGACAGATCCACATTCACAAAACGATGACCAGAGAGATCTGCCCTGGCGAAGTTCTGACCAGACAGATCGGCGTTGACATGCTCGCGGCCGCTGCCAGCCTTGGATGCGCCAGCGCCCCCTGATACAGCGGATGCACCCGATGCCCCGGTTACCGCACCGGCTGTGCCCGCCTTCGCAGAACCAGCTTTGACCGAGGCCGCAGAGCCATTGCCCGCCTTGACGTGGGCACCCGGCGCACTGACTACGGCACCTGCACTGCCTGCGCGAATTTCCACGCCAGGCGCAGTCACGGTCTGGGCCCATACCGAGCTTGCTGCCATCAGCCCCAAAGCGGGCGCCACTGCCGCCATCCAAGATTTGCGCATCACTTGCCTCCTCTGAAAAACAAAGGCAAGGCTAGCGGCTCAGCACCGCCTGACTTGTGACAAATACAAGTCAAATTGCAAGCATGCGTGCGCGCACCAATGACAAAAATAGTGACGAAACTCAGGCCCGGCCCGCTTGCGCCAGTTGCATGGCCAGCTGGCGCAGGGCCTGCCAGCTATCGCGTGGCCAGCCCTGACTGGGCAGGCCTTTGACAATGCCGTCCACCGCGTGGGCCGACTGCAGCAGCTCGGCAGCGCGTGCATCACTGACGCGGGGCAGCAGCCGCTCCATCAGCCGCTCTTTCGGCCCCCAGATGCGGTTTTCGCGCAGCGCCATGGGCAGCGGCTTGCCCGCCGCCATCGCGTCTTTCACACGCTTGATGTTACGAATGTCTTCGGCCAGTGACCAATGCACCAGCACTTCGGCCTCGCCTTCGGCCTGCAAACCATCCAGCATGCGCATGGTGCGCGCCAGTTGCCCGGACAGCACGGCCTCAGACAGCTTGAACACGTCATAGCGCGCCACATTGAGCACGGCCTGTTCGACCTGCTCGAAGCTCAGCTCACCCTCGGCGTGCAGCAGCGCCAGCTTTTGAATCTCCTGGTGCGCCGCCAGCAGATTACCTTCCACCCGGTCGGCAAAAAACTGCAGCGTGCGCTGGCCTTCCTCGCCCGCAGCTACGCGCTGGTTTTGCAGCGACAGCCGCTGGGCAATCCAGTGCGGCAGCGCAGCGCGCTCTATCGGATCAATCTGGATGGAAACGCCATTGGCATCAAGCGCCGAGAACCAGGCGCCGGTGCGTGTAGCCTTGTCCAGGCGTGGCAGGGTGATGAGGGTTAGCGTGCTGTCATTGCCCTGCGCACTGCTGGCCAGCTGCTGCAGTGCAGCACCACCGTCCTTGCCGGGCTTGCCGCTGGGGATGCGGATTTCCAGAATCTGCTTGTCGGCAAACAGGCTCAAGCTGCCGCCCGCCGCCAGCACGCCACTCCAGTCAAAGTGCGCGCCCATGACGGTATAGCTGCTGCGCTCGGTATAGCCCTGCGCCCGCGCCGCGGCACGAATCGCGTCTGCCGCCTCCTGCTGCTGCAGCGGCTCGTCGCCATGCAGCACATAGAGCGAGCGCAAGCCCTTGGCCAGATGGGAATGAAGCTGGTTCAGCGCAAGCTGCATGGAGATTTATTTACTCAAATATGCTTCAAGCGCTTATCTATCAAGCGCTTTCAGCTATTAAAAACATACTAACTTACACACCTGACTCATGCGAGAAACAGCAAGCAAGGGCTAGGCGGCCCCAGCCGCCCCGCAGCGAGGCTGTCGTCCCCCTCGGCGCAAAGCGCCTCAGGGGGTTAGCGTTTTTACTGCGGCCAGACGGCGGATGATCTGCTGCACTATGTCATTGCGCATGTCCTTGTTCAGCATCTCTTCTTCTGCCGCCTTGGACAGTGCAACAGTTTCGTTATAGGTCACGTTGCGAATCTGGCGAATCTCCGTCGGCTCGATCACCTCGTCACCGCCAGGCGTGCGCAGCGCGAACTTGACGATCAGGCGCAGCTCAATTTCACGCACCTGCCCCGCGACGTTGGAGCCCACAATGACGCGCTGGGCCTGCTCGCTGACGATCTGGCAGATCACTTCCGCTGTATCAGGCGACTCAGGGTCTTTGACAACCACCAGATTGTCGCTGGAGCTATCGAGGTTGCGGCGCAGCAGCACACCTACGGGCGAACCACGACCGGCTTGCACATAGATGGAGCTGAACACGAAATTCGGCATGCCCCGCAGGCGAAAGCCACAGGCCCCGAGCAGAGGCGTCAAGGCCATGGCGGCCAGCAGCGTACGTTTTTGCATCAACGGTCCTTATCTGGAACTCTACATACCCTGCCGCGTGCATCGCCCCTTGCTCCAGAAATACCGAGCAAGGGCCGCCCCGCAGCGAAGGTATTGTCCCCCTCCCGATGCAAAGCATCGAGAGAGGGGGAAGGCGTGGGGCCGCCTAGGCAAAGCGCCTCAGGGGGAGTGATTTACACCACAATATTTACCAAACGCCCCGGCACCACAATGATCTTCTTGGGTTCCCGGCCTTCGGCAAATTTCTGGTACTCCTCGTTGGCCAGCGCAGCGGCTTCGATAGTGGCCTTGTCGGCACCCGCTGCCACCAGAATCGCGCCGCGCAGCTTGCCGTTGACCTGCAACACCAGCGAGATTTCGTCCTGCACCAGCGCCTTGGGGTCCACCTGAGGCCAGGGGGCGTCGAGCAGATCGCCAAGGTGGTTGGCATAGCCCAGCTCACTCCACAGCACGTGTGCCAGGTGAGGGGTTGCGGGGTAAAGCACGCGCAGCAGAATGCCAAAGCCTTCAATCAGGGCAACCTGACCACCAGCTTCGTCAACCGCCTTGAAGTCTTCCAGCGCGTTGATCATCTTCATCGCGCCGGACACCACGGTGTTGTACTGCATGCGCGAGTAGTCATAGTCCACCTGCTTGAGCACGTTGTGGATTTCCAGACGCAGGGCCTTGGCGGCCTTGCTGAATTCCACATCGTCCAGCGACTTAACACCGGCCACGCCAGCGACGGCCACCGCCATATCCATGCCCGCCAGCTTGGCGCCGAAGTTGTACACACGGCGCAGGAAGCGGTAGCTGCCTTCCACGGCGGCATCGTTCCACTCCAGTGTCAGCTCGGGGGGCGAGGTGAACATGGTGTACAGGCGGGCCGTGTCGGCGCCGTACTTCTCGATCAGCTCCTGCGGATCGACACCGTTGTTCTTGGACTTGGACATGGTGCCCACGCCCTCGTAGTCAATGGCTGTGCCCACCGGCAGCATGCCGTCGGCGCTGTCCATTTCCACCTTGAGCTTGGCGCCGACGATCTTGCCGGTCTCGTCAAACACATGCTCCACATCCTTGGGCCAGAAGTATTCCTTGGCACCCTTGGCCGTGCGGCGGCTGTAGATGTGGTTGAGCACCATGCCCTGCGTCAGCAGCTTGGTGAAAGGCTCGTCGATCTTGAGCAGGCCCAGATCGCGCATCACCTTGGTCCAGAAGCGGGCGTACAGCAGGTGAAGAATGGCGTGTTCCACACCGCCGATGTATTGATCCATCGGCATCCAGTAGTCGGCCCCGCCGGCCACCATTTTTTCGGAGTTCTTCGCGTCGCAATAGCGCATGAAGTACCACGAGCTGTCCACAAAGGTGTCCATGGTGTCCGTCTCGCGGCGGGCAGGCTTGCCGCAGCAGGGGCAGACCACGCCAGCGTGGAAGGCTTCGCTCTTGATGAGCGGGTTGCCGGAACCATCGGGCACCAGGTCCTGTGGCAGCACCACGGGCAGGTCTTTCTCAGGCACGGGCTGGGCACCGCAGTCTTCGCAGTGGATGATAGGGATAGGTGTGCCCCAGTAGCGCTGGCGGCTCACGCCCCAGTCGCGCAGACGCCAGGTGGTCTTGAGCTCGCCCAGACCCTTGTCGGCCAGCACCTTGGCAACGGCTTGCACGCCATCCTTGTAATTCAGGCCGTCAAATTCGCCGGAGTTGATCAGAACGCCGCGTTCCTTGTCGCCATACCAGTCCGCCCACTTCTTGTCGTCGTAAGCATCCTGGCCTTCCACGGCCACGACTTGCTTGATGGGCAGGTTGTACTTATTGGCAAAGGCAAAGTCCCGCTCGTCGTGGGCGGGCACGCCCATCACGGCGCCATCGCCATAGCTCATCAGCACATAGTTACCAATCCACACCTCAACTTGCGCGCCGGTGACGGGATGGGTGACGAACAAGCCCGTGGGCTTGCCTTCTTTTTCCTTGACGGCCAGCTCAGCTTCGGTCGTGCCGCCCTTTTTGCATTCTTCGATGAAGGCAGCCAGTTCGGGCTTGGATGCGGCTGCGTGCTGGGCCAGAGGATGCTCAGGGGCCACAGCGCAGAAGGTCACGCCCATGATGGTGTCGGCACGCGTGGTGAAGACAAACATCTTGCCGTCGCCAATCAGCTTGCCATCGGCACCCTTGATGTCGTGCGTGAACGCAAAGCGCACACCGGCGCTCTTGCCGATCCAGTTTTCCTGCATCAGGCGCACCTTGTCGGGCCAGCCGTTCAGGGTTGCCTTGTCGTTGCCGATCTGCACATGGTCCAGCAGCTCTTGCGCGGAGTTGGTGATGGCCAGGTAGTAGCCCGGAATCTCGCGCTTTTCCACCAGCGCACCGGTGCGCCAGCCGCGGCCGTCGATGACCTGCTCATTGGCCAGCACCGTCTGGTCCACCGGGTCCCAGTTCACCACCTGGGTCTTGCGGTAGGCAATGCCCTTGTCCAGCATCTTCAGGAACAGCCACTGGTTCCACTTGTAGTACTCGGGGTCGCAGGTGGCCACTTCGCGGCTCCAGTCGATGGCCAGGCCCATGGCCTGCATCTGCTTTTTCATGTACGCGATGTTCTCGTACGTCCACTTGGCGGGCGGCACCTTGTTCTTGAGCGCAGCGTTTTCGGCGGGCAGGCCGAAGGCATCCCAGCCCATGGGCATCAGGACGTTGTAGCCCTTCATGCGCAGCTGGCGCGTGAGCATGTCGTTGATGGTGTAGTTGCGCACATGGCCCATGTGCAGCTTGCCCGAGGGGTAGGGCAGCATGGAGCAGGCGTAGTACTTGGGCTTGCTCTTGTCCTCGGTGACGCGGTAGGCGTCCTTGGCTTGCCAATGATCTTGCGCGGCGCGCTCGACCTCAATGTGGTTGAATTTTTCTTGCATGGTGCAGTGCAGTGGCCGCCAGCCCGCTTGGGACACGGCAAGGTAGAAATCTGAAATCAACAGGGATTTTAGGCTCCCCGCCCGCTTGCGCCGGTTTCAGCCCGCATGACCGCAAAACGCGCTGCGCCATCCGGCCCGCCTTCCTGCACGCTGCACTAGGAAATACGGCTTTGCGTAAGCTAGGGTCTGTTGAGAATTAGGCGGGGATCGCGTTGCGGCGACAGGAGGCTGGATGCTAGGCGCATGACCGAAGCAATGCTCATGCCTTGCAAGGGCATGCAACAACGCAGACGGCCTCCTGTCGCTGCAACCCGAAGGGAAGGACTCTGGCCGCCCGCCACTCGTCGTTGCGCTCCTTGTGCGTGTGGGCACCCGCACGGCGTCACGCGCCTAGATTGGCAAGCGGCCAGAATCCTTCGCGACCCCGCTCAATTCTCAACAGACCCTAGTAACTGTTCACAAATTGCTGAACTTTTTGCACGTTCGCCCATCTGGCGAACCCGCACCGCCATCGCCCGTGCCCATCTGCGGCACCCGGCTTGCGCCCTCTTGTCTTTATCTTGTCCGAGGAGCTTTTTTTGCTTTCCCCCTGGTCTTTTGTTTCCGAATGGGAGCCTGCCATGCAAACCCTGGCAGCCCTGTGTGTGCTTGCCCTGCTTGCCTTGCTGGCCGGCTGGCTGACTCAGTGGCTGGTGCTGAAAGTCTTTCGCCACATGCGCGAAACGCTCAAGACCGAGTGGGCCGAAGTCCTCATGCACGACAAGGTGCTGCGCCGTCTGGCCAAGGCCGTTCCCTCGCTGATCATTCAGTTCGGCATCATGGGCGTGCCCTATCTGCAGCCGCGCTGGACCACGCTGATCACCAATGTGGCCAGCGCCTTCACCCTGTACCACCTGGCGCGTGCGCTGTGCGACCTGCTCAACGCCATGAGCCAGGCACATGGCCGCAACGCGCAGCGCAAGGCCGAGCAAACCCACTCCATCAAAAGCTATATCCAGCTGGGCAAGCTGCTGATCTGCAGCTTTGCCGCCGTGCTCATCGTGGCCACGCTGCTCAACCGCTCGCCCCTGCTGCTGTTGTCGGGCCTGGGCGCCATGTCGGCTGTGCTCATGCTGGTGTTCAAGGACACCATCCTGTCCTTTGTTGCAGGCGTTCAGCTCAGCGGCAACGACATGCTGCGCGTGGGCGACTGGATTGAGATGCCCCAGGTCGGAGCCGATGGCTTTGTGGTGGACATTGCCCTGAACACGGTGAAAGTGCAGAACTTCGACAAAACCATCACCACCATCCCCACCTGGAAGCTGATGAGCGAGAGCTTCAAGAACTGGCGCGGCATGTTCGAAGCGGGCGGGCGCCGCATACGCCGCTCGCTGTCCATCGATGCTCACACCATTCATTTACTCTCAAAAGAAGAGCGTACAGCGCTTTCCAGCATTGAGCTGCTGCGCAATTACTGGGATGAAAAAACAGGTCTGCGCGCTGTTGATGACGCCAAACCCGGCACCATAGACCACAGCAGCGGCCACCTGATTGCACCCGACCAGGTCAGCAACCTGGCCGCCTTCAAGGCCTATGCCTATGCCTATCTGCTGGCCCACCCCCGCATTCATCAGGGGCCTGGCATGTTTTTGCTGGCCCGTACGCTGGAGCCCTCGCCCCACGGCGTACCGCTGGAGCTGTACTGCTACACCAACACCACCATCTGGGTGGAATATGAATCCGTGCAGGGCGAAATCTTCGACCACCTGATCGGCATGCTGCCGCGCTTTGGCCTGAAGCTGTATCAGCGCTCTTCGGACTACGGCATGCATTACCCAGTACCGGTTTCGGCCAAGCCACAGGTTTAAGAGCCGCTCTAAGTGCTGACGCGCTCCTCGATGGGCTGAACCTTGCTCCCCAGCTGCTGCTGCAGCCAATGGACCCAGGCATCCAGCTCCGGGCGAGAAGCGCAATCCAGCACCAAAGAGCCGCGCTCCAGCTGCAGAGACAGTCCGCCACCACCACCGTCATAGCTCAGCGGCAGAATGCTGCTGATCTCTGCAAACGCAATGCTTTTCCTGCGCGTTCCGTAAATCGCCACGCGCTGCACGATCTCCAGCTTGTGCGCAGACGCATCAAAGCGAAAAAACTCCAGTTGCGGCAGCAAATGCAAAAGTATAGGCACCACGCCTAACGCCAGCGCGATGCACAGGCCGCCCAGCCAGAGATCACCGTCCAGCCAGCCGGACGCGATCTGAAACCAGTCCTCCCCACGCCACAGCACAAAGGGCGTGACCAGCATCAGCGCAATCAAAGCCACCACTTGCATGATGAGCGCGAAATAGGCCGTCAGCGCGAGACTGCCGACCAGCACATCCCACAGGCGCACCGGTGCATCGCCGCTCCTCCAGAGCAGCTCAGCTTCTGGCGCAAGGGTCTGCGTCTCTGGGGTTTGCATGGTGCGAGCATAGCGGGTCGGCCGTTGCTGTGGGTAAGACTGCCACTGCCTCATCCAGTTGAGTTTCTGAGGTCCTGAAATAAACGCCAGCAACGCCCCCTATAGCATCGCAGCGAAACGACTCTCACTGGTGCGACTGATGCTCTCTCGCTTTCTCTTACTGAGCCTTGTAACTTTGCTGCTGACAGCCTGCGGCGGTGGCGATTCGGCTCAACCATCACCGCCCCCACCAGTCACCTATGAATACCTCTCTGTCGGCCAACCCCAGGCCCTGGTATCCGCGTCCCCGCCGCAAGAGCCATCCACCATGATCATGGGCGGCGGCGCTGCCGATGTGGACAGTGCATTCCAATGGATGATTGAGCGTAGCGGCGTCAAGCCCGGCACGGGCGGACGTTTTGTCGTACTGCGAGCCGTGCGCCCAGAGGTCGAGGAGTACGGCCCCTACGTCTACTACAGCAACAACCAGAAAGCCACAACCGGCCCTGCGCAAAGCGGCTGGGTAGGAGGTGCCGCCATGGGACTGACTTCGGTAGAAACCTTGATCATCCCCGACCGCGCTGCCGCCAACGACCCGTTCGTCAATCAGGTCCTGGCCCGTGCGCAGGCCGTCTTTATTTCAGGGGGCGATCAGGCCAACTACATCCGCTACTGGAAAAACACCGCGCTGCACACCACGCTCAACCAGTTGATGGCCAATAACGTTCCCATCGGCGGCACCAGCGCAGGTTTGGCCGTGCTGGGGCAGTTTGATTTTTCCGCCCTCAATGACAGCGTCAGCTCTGCCGAAGCACTGGCTGACCCTTACAACACCTTCATGACGCTGGACCCAGACCCGCTCAGTCTGAGCGGTGGATTTCTCACACCCGGCAGCTTCAAAAACGCCATCCTCGACAGCCACTTTGATGAGCGCAATCGCATGGGCCGTTTGATGACTTTTGTCTCCAGACTGGTGGCGCCGGTGGGTACCAGTGGCTGCGCAGGCGGTATTCTGGCCGCTGGCACATCGCCCATCAATGGCGCCCGCGCCGTTGGCGTGAGCGAGCAAGCGGCCCTGCTGGTCGAGGGCGACGGCCAGCGCAAGCCTTACACGGCCCGCCGCGCAGTCAACCCGGATCTGGTCATGGCCGGTGCCATCTACTTTGTGCGCCCGCTGCAAGCCGCCACCACCTGCCAGCCTGGCAAGCCATTGACCGCCTACAGCATGGAGATCAGCAAACTGGACGATGACCAGGTCTTCAATCTCAGTGACTGGACCGGCTTGCCCACCTACACCATCGACGTGGTCGACGGCGTGCTGAGCCGCGAGCCTTACTGAGCGCTCTATGGCCCCAGCCTGTAGTAACCGGTTAACACCCGCTGCACCCACCGACTGTCCACAATGATCTGCACCCAACCCTAAACACTAGGAGACAGACATGGCTGGCAAGAAGATTCTGATGATCTGCGGCGACTACTGCGAGGACTATGAAACCATGGTCCCTTTTCAGGCGCTGCTGGCTGTGGGCCACACGGTGCACGCCGTCTGCCCCGACAAAAAAGCGGGCGACCAGATCAAGACCGCCATTCATGACTTTGAAGGTGCGCAGACCTATAGCGAAAAGCCCGGCCACAATTTCACGCTCAACGCCACGTTTGCTGATGTGAAGGCTGCCGACTACGACGCCCTGGTCATCCCCGGCGGGCGCGGCCCCGAATATCTGCGTGGCTATGAAAGCGTGCGCGCTGCCGTGCGCCACTTCTTTGACACCAACAAACCCGTGGCCGCCGTCTGCCACGGTGCGCAGTTGCTGGCCGGTGCGGGCGTGCTCAAGGGCCGCACCTGCTCCGCCTACCCGGCCTGCCGCGCCGAGGTGGAACTGGCGGGCGGCACCTATGCCGACATTCCCGTCGATCAGGCCCACACCGAAGGCAATCTGGTCAGCGCCCCCGCATGGCCTGCCCATCCTGCATGGATTGCGCAGTTCCTGGCCTTGCTGGGCACCAAGATTTCTCATTGAAATCAGCCCCTAGCGCTTATGCATCAAGCGCAGGCAGCTATGGTTTCAAGAGTTTTCTGAACCAAGCACTTGACGCCGCGCACACCGGGCCACACCATGGCCCGGTTTTGCTTTGAGCAGGATTCAGCCATGTGCAAAGTCTTTATCAGTGCCGACCCTCAGCTCTGGGCCCACAAGGCTCGCTCCATTCGCTTGCACGGAGTGGCGACCAGCATCCGGCTGGAAAACCTGTTCTGGCAAGTGCTTGAAGAAATCGCCACGCGCGATGGCTACACCGTGCCCCAGTTGTGTACCAAGCTCTACGACGAACTACTGGCCGAACGCGGCGCGGTGGACAATTTCAGCTCCTTCCTGCGCGTGTGCTGCACCCGCTACCTGGCATTGCAGCTATCGGGCGATATTCCGCAGGACATGGGGATTCCGATTCGTTCCGTGCAGACGGGAACCACACCTCAAGCTGCCCATCTGCGGGCGCATTGAGCGCTGCGGCCCCATTCAACGCAGATACACCGCCTCAAACCGCAGCAGCACCTGCCCATCGGCATCGCTGAGCAGCAGCTTTTGGCCCTGCACCGAATAGCTGCGCACCTGTGCCAGCGTGGTGAGAAACATCTGTTCCATGCGCCGCCCCTGCGGGCAGGCCATGCGTGTGCTGGCTACGGCAGACAGGCGAAGCCAGCGCCCGTCCAGGCTGTAATTGCCATGCAGCCGGTTGCAGCCGCCTGCGCCATGAAAACGGCTGGAGCCTGATTGCAGCACCAGATGCGGCTCGGGCTGGTTGTCGAACGCGCTGACATGCGAGCCGTCGCCCATCTGGCGCAGCTTCCAGTAGGTGTTGAGCAAGGGGACTTGCACTTCCGCCATGGCCTGCGCCTCCCCAGACGCGCTGGGTGGCTCCGCAGAAATGCCGCCGTCAGCCGCGCAGCCCGCCAGCGCCCAGAGCACGCCAATCGCACCCAGTACCAGCCGGGGCAGTTGACTCAGGCGAATAATCCCGCTCATGGCATGCATAGAGTTTCCAGAAAAAAGTGCCTGAAGCGCTTACGTATCAAGCGCATCGAGCTCATATTCCAGGAGCAGCACATCAAACGCCCGGCGCCCCTGGCAGACCTTGATAGTAATGGCCAGCCGTCATGCCGCCATCCACCACGATCTCGGCGCCCACCATATAGGACGATTCATCGCTGGCCAGAAACAAGGTGGCCGCCGCCACTTCATGCGGCTCGCCCACGCGCTGCAGCGCGATATTGGTAAAGCCCTGGTTGACTTCGTTGCGTGAGCGCTGGCCGGGGTTGCCCATCACCGTATCCACACCGCCCGGATGCACGGAATTCACGCGCACGCCGCGGTGACCCAGTTCCATGGCCGCCACCTTGGTCAGGCCGCGCACTCCCCACTTGCTGGAGGCATAGGCGGCCAGCCCGTTGGCGCCCTTCATGCCATCAACCGAAGAGATATTGATGATGGAGCCACGTCCGCGCTCGACCATGCCTGGCGCCACGGCCTTGATGCCCAGAAACTCGCCCACCAGATTGACTTTGAGCACGCGCTCATACTCCTGCAGCGTGGTCTCCAGCAGCGTGCGAAACATCAGCATGCCCGCGTTGTTGACCAGCACATCTACCGCCCCCAGATCCCGCTGCACACCTTGCACCAGCGCGGCCCAGGATTCCTCACTGGTCACATCGTGGTGATAAAAGCGCGCTGCATCGCCCAGCTCTGCAGCCAGCGCCTGCCCTTCGCTGTTCAGCAGATCGGCGATGGCAACTTTCGCCCCCTGCGCCACAAACAGGCGACAGGTGGCAGCCCCCATGCCACGCGCCCCGCCAGTGATGATGGCAACCTTGCCAGCCAGTCGATTCATGGTTGTGTCTCCTCATTGGGGTGATGACTTGCCCACCCCTGTCGTTATGAAAAAAGCCTTGTGGCTAGGCACAAGGCTTTTTCATTATTGGCTGCCGCTGCTTTCAAACGCATGGCAAACGCTGCTCGCATATACCTAGGCTGAACAGATGTTGCGCAGCCTTATGGCGTATTGACAGGAGGCGCGACGTCCGGCGCCTGCGTCGCATCGTTGGCTGCTTTACGCGCCTCTTCCAGCGACAGCTCTGCCGCGGCATTCGGCGCTGGCTGGGCAGGCTCATCCATATCGAGCTTGCTGCGACCTTCAAGATCCATTCTGCGGCGCTCCTCATTCAGCCTTTCGGCGGCGGGGCGTGCGTCCCAGATGGAGCCCCCGGGTAGCGGCTTGATCTCCTGCCCCTGCCCATCCGCCAGCCCCACCAGCAAAGCGCGCCCATCCGGCAGCACGCGCAGATCGCCAAAGCGGCCCTGCGTGAAATGATCGCCCTGGCCTTCGGGGAAGAAATACGCATCCGTCACCAGCACCCAGCGGCCTTTGAGCCGCTTGAGTGGCAGAATGACTTCGCCCGCGCCGGGCGTTTTTGCAGCATCGGCCAGCGCCTTGACCGACGCCACGCCTTGCGCATCCACCGTCGCGCTCACGTAGGCGACGGGGGCGTTGATGGCTTCCAGGCCTTCCTGAACCTCGGCGGGCAGCGCAAAGCGCAAATCCATATAGTCGCCCTGCATCAGCGATCGGGGATCGACGGGCACCAGGGGCACCAGAATGCGCTGACCATGGGCAATGACCTGTTCCTTGCCACGCACATCCCAGTTGACCAGACCGAACACCAGCACCGCGCCCAGTGCGATCAAACCCAGCTGCAGCTTGCCCGCACGGCCAGCAGCGGCAGGCTGCACCTCAGCGGGGAGTGATGTCTTGCGCTGCGCCAGCAAGCCCAGCAGCAGCACGGCACCCAGCGCCGCAACCCCAATGCCTTTGATGGCCAGCGGCCAGTGCAGCAGGTAGTAGAAATGCCCCAGCAGGCTCAACGCCACCAGTGCACACAGAATGGCAATGCGCCAGCGTGCCGCCAGCAGCGCGCCTGCGGCAATCAAAGCAATGACGCCCAGGTTGGGGCTGAACCAGGCACACACCGCCAGCAGGGCGCCCGCCAGCATCAGCATGCGCTGCAGGGCAGGTGTCAAAGCCCCGCGCTGCGCCCACACGCGCAGCAGCAGGGCCGTGGCCCCCAGTACCGCTACCACATCCAGCCCGCGCGTCAGCCAGAACAGCCAGCGCAAGCGGTCCACCTCATCACCATCGCGCCACAGGCTGCTGCTGAGCAGCTCCGAAAGCGGCACGCCATAGCCGCTGAAAGCCATGCTGCACAGCAGCCCGACGATGGCCGCATCCACAAACACCGCCCAGCGGGGCTGAGCCCACCATGGCCCCGACTGGGCCAGACGCGAAGATTCGCCACGCAACCAAAGCAGCCACAGCAACGCAATACCCATGGCACCCAGCCACATGGGCAGCAGCCAGACCATCCAGCTTTGCAGCACCACCAGCAAGCCATACACCGCAGCCATCCAGCTCAGGCCCATGATGGCCTGTATCCAGCGCGCCCCGGTCAGCCAAGCACCCACCATCTGCAGCACAGCGGCCAGGGCACACAGCATCAGCAGGTTCTGGCGCGATTCCAGGTGATCGACCCCCAGGTTAATCAGCAGCAAGACACCGCCCAGCACCCACAGCACCAGCGCTGCGCAGCAGATAAAAGCATGCTCTGCCTTGCGCAGCAGCACGCCGCCCGCCACCATCAGCGACAGGCTCAGCGCCATGCCGGTCACGCCCATCAGCGCATGCTCGCCAATGCCTAACAGCACAAATGCGCCCAGCGGAACCATGCAGACCAGCACGCCCAGCATTGCCATGGCAATGACCAGCACCGCTGGCTCATGGGCATCCAACTCAGGGGCATCGCCCTGCACCAGTTGCTGCTGGCGGGCAGCAGGCCACCAGCGGGGCTGTGATTGAAAGCGGTTCATGGCGCCACCTCCTGCGCACGCAGGCTTCGCTGCACGCCCATCAGCCAGCGCACCGACAGGCCCAGACAGCCCATGGCGATCAGGCCAAAGATGAGGAATGACTCCACACCAATGTCTTGCGCCACCCAGCGCCCGACCAGCGCCAGCACCAGCGCATTGACTGCCAGCGTTGCCAGGCAAATGCACACAAAGTGTTGAAAACGCCCCTTGAGCGAAAGCCACAACGCGCCGCCGATCAGCAGTGCAGCGACCATGAGTACCGGCACAGAAATATGACCGTCGTAGCCCGCCAGCACCTGCATCACCCCCAGACCCGTCCAGCCTGCAAGCGCACAGCCCAAGGCCACCCGGTGCGACCACCAGCCCATGCCGCCCTGCACGCGCAAAACCGAAATCTGCGACACCAGCGCGGGCACAACGGCCAACAGCAGCCACAGCGCCATATTCAGCAGCGCCTGCGTCTGTGAGTCGGGGCCATCGGAAAGACCATCCCACAGGTCGAAACGGCCCGTCCACATCGCAATCCCCGTGGCAGCAATCAAGACCCACAGCAACCACAGCCAGTCACTGCGCGACAAGGCCACCCAGATCAGCGCCAGCGCGGCCCACACAGCAAAAAGCTGCCAGGCATCGGCCCCTGTCTGATAGGTCTGCCCCACAAAAGCCAGCAGCCCGCCCAGCACCAGCGTCGCGCAGAACAAGGCCGCTGGTCGCACACGCGGCCACAGGCAAGCCGTCAGAACGGATACCAGCAGCGCCCCTTGAATCAGGCCCAGGCGGAACATGCGCGACTGCTCCTGCCAGTTGGCGGCTACCCAGAAAATCAGCCCGCAACCCAGCAGCAAGGCGGCCACCACCCATAGCCCTTTGCGCACATGCGATTCGAGGCCGGATGCCTCGCCAGGAGACACAGCCAGCGCATAAAGCCTTGCCACGCGCCCTTCATCGGGCGAAAGCTGGCTGGCAGCCTGATACAGATTGGGGTCCATCAAGATCTCCACTTCAATCTGTTCATCATGCACACAAGCCCTGTGGCTGCCAATCAGCCCGCATGCACAGACTGCGCTTAGGAGTCGCCCCGCACAAAACTGCAGGCCGCGCTATTGGTGCAGCGCCAGACTGCCTGCCCAGCCAGCGGACCGCGTTGCATCAGCAGCTTGCGCAGCGGCCATTCGCACTGCGGGCACACAGGCACATCAACCACCGGCCGCACGGGCACAGGCGGTGATGCCGGGGCGGCCAGCTCAGGCCCATCCAGCAGCACATCCACATGCATCAAAGGCTCGGGCGCCGAGGCAACTGGTGCTGCCGGTGTTTCAGGCACAGGGGAGGCAGGCATATCCGCCACTTCTGGCGTAGGTTGCCTGACGGGCTTAGGTGCACGCGCAGTGCGCTTGGCAGTCTGCAAGTCCTTCACATGCGCCACATGCTGCTTGTCCGTAGCGCGCCCCGGCTGCAGGCGCACGGCCTCCAGCTTGTCGAGCAGAGCCTGCATCTCCTCGGGCTGCCAGACCGTCTGCGCAAAGCTCTGGATATAGGCCACAAAACCATCGCCGCGCGTGACCTGCGGCGGCATCTCGGTCTTGAGTTCGCAATCGCCCACAAAGGCGATGACCGAATGCACATGCTCGGCCCCAATGCCCAGCAAGTCCTGCAGCGTCTTGGTGTGCTTGTAGTTCTGGCGCAGCGGGTTCTGAAACTTGCTGCGCTTCCTGAAAATCTGCTGCGTCCACTCACGCTGCTTTTCCGTGCCAAAAATCCAGCCCTGGTAGTTCTTGGTCTCCAGCACAAACAAGCCGTAGGGCGAAAAAATCAGATGGTCAATCTGCGTGCTGCCACCACCCGTTGTGGGCAGGGTGACGTTGTGCAGGTCCACATAGACCAGTGGGTTCAGGCGCTGCGCAATCAGCCGCTGCACCGCCCGCTCTCCCCGCCAGCCCTTGAAGCGCGGCGAGCGCAGCACGCCCACCAGCACCATGAAAACCAGCGCCAGCCCCAGATAAACAAAAAGGCCCTGAAAGGCCACTGAAAAGATCTGATTCATCACGAATCTCATTCAACGCAACCGCCAAAAACTGGCGCCCCCCCCAACAAGGGGACAGCAAGCAAGGGCCGCCCCGCAGCGAAGCTGTCGTCCCCCTCCCCTAGCGCGCAGCGCGTAGAGAGAGGGGGAAGCGGCAAAGCCGCTCAGGGGGTGATGCCTAGTTCAACGCCATGCTAAGACGGCGACGATAGCTATTGACCAGCGCCGTGGCCTCATCCTGCTCGGCACCGCTCTTGCCCAGCAGCTCGATACCACCAGCGGTCTTGCCGGGCACGGAGTCCTGCTTCTTGGGCTTGGGCGGGGTCAGCAGCTCCAGCACGCCGACGATGAGCTTGCGCGCAGCCTGATCGTTCCAGACCTTGTCACGCATGATGATTTCCAGCAGCTCATCCATGGCCATGGTCCACTGGCTGTGGGCCAGCAGCGCACAGGCACGGCCAAAGCGGGCATCGAAGTCGCGCTTGTTGGCGACGATGGCGGCGTCGTACTTGCTGACATCGGCGTTGTCGCCCTGCATGGCAAATTCCAGCGCTTTGAGCCACTGGTTCAGCGCCTCAAAGCGCAGAGGCTGGGGAATGCGCTTGATGGGCTCGGCCAGCAAAGCATGGGCTTCGTCAAAGCCGCCCGTGGCAATCAAGAGGCGCACATAGTCAAAGCGGGCATCATCATTGGCCGGGTCGGCAGCCAGCGCATCGGCCAGTTTCTGCAGCGCGGCCTGGGTATCGCCAGACTCCAGCAGGGCCTGTGCTTCGTCCACTTCGGCTTCTGCCGCCATGGCACCCTCTGAGGGCAGGTGCTTGTCGAGGAACTCGCGCAGCTTGCCTTCGGGTTGGGCGCCCATGAAACCGTCCACGGGCTTGCCGCCAATCATCAGCACGCAGGTAGGAATGGAGCGAATGCCAAACATGCTGGCCAGTTGCTGCTCCTGGTCGGAGTCGATCTTGACCAGCTTGAAGCGGCCTTCGTAGGCAACTTCCAGTTTTTCCAGAATCGGGCCCAGCGTCTTGCACGGGCCGCACCAGGGCGCCCAGAAATCCACCAGCACAGGCACGGCCATGGAGGCAGCTACAACTTCGGATTCAAAATTCTCGATGGTGACGTCAATCATGTGATTCCCAACTCAAAGCTTGGTGCACGACCCTGAAACAGGTCGCAGACAAAAATTCAGCCGCCTGTTGCGGCGGCGCATGGCGCGATTCTCCATGCAAACGCGACTCTTGCCCGACATGGGGCTGCAGCGCTACGGTCTCTGCAGATGAAGCCCTGCCGCATTGTTTCAAGAGGTTTCCAGATCAAATCGAGCCCAAGCCATTGATCCGCATGCGCTGGTAGCTATTGTTTTTGCAAGGTATATTGCAGTGCATCAGCCGCCCAGAGCGATCCAAGGAGCGACGACTTGATTGAAGTTTCACAACTGGTGTTCGAGTACCCCGGCCACCGCGCACTCGATGGGGTCAGTGTCTCCATCCCCGCAGGCAGCGTGACCGCGCTGGTCGGCCCCAATGGCGCGGGCAAATCCACGCTGATGCGCTGTATCGCCGGGCTGGACCAGCCGCTGTCCGGCCATATCCGCGTCAAAGGCCTGTCTGTGGAAGAGCAGCCACGCGAGGTGCACCGCCATCTGGGCTATCTCTCAGACTTCTACGGCCTGTATGACCGCCTGACAGTCACGCGCTGCCTGCAGTATTCGGCCCTGTCCATGGGCGTGGCGGAAGACCAGGTCGCCGCACGCGTGCAGCAGGTGGCGGCCCAGCTGGGGCTTTCCGAATTGCTGCAGCGCTACCCTACCGAGCTGTCGCGCGGCCAGCGCCAGCGTGTGGCCATCGGGCAGGCCATTGTTCACCAGCCCAGCGTGCTGCTGCTGGATGAACCCGCCAGCGGTCTGGACCCTGATGCGCGCAGCAGCCTGTCGCAGCTGTTTCGCCAGCTGCAGGCACAGGGCATGACCCTGATCGTCTCCAGCCACATCCTCAGCGAGCTGGATGAGTACTGCACCCACATCCTCAGCATTCGCAACGGCCGTATTGAAAGCCACGAAGCGCTGCAGGATGGCAGCGCGGCGCAGACCACACCTGGCGTGGCCGCCGCTACTGATGCACTGGCACTGTTCGCGCTGGAAATTGCACCGCCCAACGACGCAGGCTTTGAGGCTCTGCTGCGCCAGGCTCTGCAGGGCACCACGGTGCAAGACTTTGACGCCACCGGCAGCCGCCCCATTCAGCTGTGGCTGCCCAATGCCGCCAGCGCCCGCGCTGCCTGGATTACCAAGCTGGTGCAGGCTGGCATTCCCGTCGCAGCCCTGGCCCCCATGCGTGAACGCCTGCAAGACCGCTATGCCCGCACGGTGCAGGCCCGCGATCTGCCACAAAACAGCACCAGCAAGGAGCAGCCATGACCGCGCGCAACCCCGAATTTCAGCGCCAGCTCTGGCTGAACTGGCGCCCCTCTCTGCTGGCCTGGAGCGTGGGCCTGACTTTGCTGGTCATGGCGCTGCCTCTGGCGCTGTCCGAGCCCAAGAACCTGCCCGGCATGCTCAGCTCCACCGCCATGGCGGGGCTCTGGTTTGCCTCTGCCCTGTACGGCAGCGTGCTGGCCGGTCGCAGTCTGGCCGAGGAAGCCAGCCAGAACACCTGGGACTGGCAGCGCCTGTCCGCCCTCTCGCCCTGGCAAATGGCCTGGGGCAAGCTGCTGGGCGCTGTGCTGCCTGCATGGCTGTATGTGCTGTGGTTTGCAGTGGCCCTTGCCATCGTCGCCACCTTCTGGGTGCTGGAGCCGCTGAGCGTGCCCCATATGCTGGGCCTGGCCGTACTCTGGGGTCTGGGTCTGCAGACCTGGGCCATGAATTCGGTGCTGATGAGCTGGGGCCAGCACGACATGCCCGTCAACCGCAGGCGTGCAGCGGTTCTGCCTTTGCTGCTCCTGTTTTTCATACCCGGCCCGTTTCTGGGCAAGGTCTACGACGGCATCTTTGAAAACGAGTCCGAGCCCGTGCTGTGGTGGGGCATGGATGTAGGCGGTCTGGGCCTGGCCTATCTGGCCGGTGGCCTGGTGCTGGCACTGGGCCTGCTGGGCCTGTGGCGCATGCTGTGCACGCGGCTGGATGTGCGCACCCTGCCCTGGGCCTGGCCCCTGGGGATTGTGGTCAGCGGCATCTTTGCGGGCGGCACCTTCAGCGGCGGCCTGCCCGCTTTTCTGGGCAGCACCGCCTGGATTGCGCTGCTGGGCACGGTGTATGTGGCGCTGCAGCACATGGACCAGCACCTGCGCGCCTGGCGTCAGGTGCAATGGTCTGTCAGCCAGAGCCGCTGGCGCGAAGCACTGGAAGCCCTGCCGTTGTGGCCCGTCAGCCTGCTGCTGGGTCTGATCGTCTCCATCCTCGTGATCTTCATGCCTGATGCCTATGAAGTGGAAATGATGGGCGCTCTGGGCAGCTTCTCGGTGCTGATGTATCTGCAACTGCTGCGCGACTGCCTGCTGCTGACCGGCTTTGCGCTGCTGGCTGGCAAGCTCAAATCACCCATGGTGTCCTTTGTCATCGCCTGGCTCATCCTCAACGTGGCAGCACCTTTGCTGGCCTACGGCGTGGCTGGCGTCAACGGGGCCACGCTGGTGCAACCTGTCATGTCCGGCTGGGTGAACAGCATTGACGCATCGGGCGAATCCTCTACCTGGAATGGCGTGCTGCCCTGGGTCTCTCTGGGCATTCAGATTCTGGTGGTTCTGGGCTGGGTCATCCACGTTTTCAAGGACCGCGTACTGGGCTTTGCACGCGACAACGCCGCCTCGCGGATTTAGGCAACATTCAAGAGGAAGACCCAGAACCGCCCATTCATATGGCAAAACCGTAAAATCAGGGGTTCCACTAGGCCGGGCGGCAGCCGCCCTCACGAGACATGAACCCCATCCAAGTTGGCGTGGTCATGGGTTCCAGCAGCGACTGGGACACCATGCAACACGCAGTTGCCATCCTCCAGCAATTCGGTATCGCCTTCGAGGCCAAGGTCGTTTCGGCCCACCGCATGCCGGACGACATGTTCCGCTTTGCCGAAGCTGCCGCTGACCGCGGCATCAAGGCCATCATCGCCGGTGCCGGCGGCGCAGCCCACCTGCCCGGCATGATTGCCGCCAAGACCACCGTGCCCGTGCTGGGCGTGCCCGTGGCCAGCCGCCATCTGCAAGGTGTGGATTCGCTGCACTCCATCGTGCAAATGCCCAAGGGCGTGCCCGTGGCCACGTTTGCCATCGGCAACGCCGGTGCGGCCAACGCGGCCCTGTTTGCTGTGGCGCTGCTGGCCAACGAAGACCCGGCCCTGCGCGCCAAGCTCGAAGCCTTCCGCGTGGAGCAGACCGAAGCCGCCCGCGCTATGACCCTGCCGGTGAACGCATGAGCAACACTGATGTGATCTTGCCCGGCGCCACGCTGGGCGTGCTGGGCGGCGGCCAGCTGGGCCGCATGTTTGCCCACGCCGCGCAAGCCATGGGCTACTTCACCGCCGTGCTGGACAAGGACGCCACCAGCCCCGCCGGTCTGGTCAGCCACCACCATGTGCGCACCGGTTACGAAGACGCACAAGGCCTGGCCGAGCTGGCCAAGCTGTGCGATGCCGTCACCACCGAATTTGAAAACGTGCCCGCCGGCAGCTTGAACAAGCTGGCCGAAAGCCTGCCCGTATCGCCCGCGGGTTCTGCCGTGGCGATTGCCCAGGATCGCGCTGCCGAAAAAGCCCACTTCATGAAGTGCGGCGTGCCTTGCGCGCCCTACGCCGTGATTGAAACGCCTGCGCAACTGGCCGCCGTGAATGACGCGCTGCTGCCCGGCATTTTGAAGACCGCCCGCATGGGCTACGACGGCAAAGGCCAGATCCGCGTCAAAACCCGTGAAGAACTGGCCCAAGGCTGGAACGAGCTGGGCAACGTGGCCTGCGTGCTGGAGAAAATGCTGCCGCTGGCGCATGAGTGCTCGGTCATCGTGGCGCGGGGTCGTGATGGCTCTATCGTCAACCTGCCCGTGCAGCGCAATCTGCACCGCGACGGCATTCTGGCCGTCACCGAGGTTTACGAAGGAAATGTGCCTGCAGCGCAAGCAGAACAAGCGGTAGCAGCTGCAAAGTCTGTAGCAATCGGCCTCGACTACGTGGGCGTGCTGTGCGTGGAATTCTTTGTGCTGGACAACGGCCAGCTGGTGGTCAACGAGATCGCCCCGCGCCCGCACAACAGCGGCCACTACAGCCAGAACGCGCTGGATGTATCGCAGTTTGAGCTGCAGGTGCGCTGCATGACCAACCTGCCCCTGGTGCAGCCGCGCCAGCACAGCGCCACCATCATGCTGAACCTGCTGGGCGACCTGTGGTTCAAGGATGGCGACACCGCCAAGACGCCCGCGTGGGACCAGATCCTGGCCCTGCCCGGCGCCCACCTGCACCTGTACGGCAAGGTCGATGCCAAGCGCGCCCGCAAGATGGGGCACCTGAACATCACCGCCGCCACGCCTGAAAAGGCGCGTGAAACCGCTTTGAAGGCGGCTGCAATCTTGGGCATTGCGCCCTTCTAAGGAAGCATTGTGATTCTGGATGGAACGCTGGACGCCTCGGTGCAAGCCGCTGCCGTGGCCCTGCAACAAGGCAAGCTGCTGGGCCTGCCCACTGAGACGGTCTATGGCCTGGCAGCCGACAGCGACAACGACGCGGCCGTGGCGCAGATCTTTACCGCCAAGGGCCGCCCGGCCAACCATCCGCTGATCGTGCATGTGGCGGACGCCGCCGCCATCACCCGCTATGCCAAGGAAGTGCCGGTCTTTGCCCAACAGCTGATCGACGCTTTCTGGCCCGGCCCGCTGACGCTCATCCTGCCCCGCCTTCCCCATGCCGCCAAGGCATCCACCGGCGGGCAGGACAGCGTGGGCCTGCGCTGCCCATCGCACCCGGTTGCGCATGCCGTACTCAAAGCCTGCCAACAGCTGACCCCACCCGTGTGGGGCGTGTCCGCCCCCAGCGCCAACAAATTTGGCCGCGTCAGCCCCACCACCGCTGCACATGTTGCTACGGAATTTGGTGACGATCTACTGGTGCTGGACGGTGGCGCCTGCGAGGTTGGCATTGAATCGACCATCGTGGACTGCACGCGCGGCGTGCCCGTGCTGCTGCGCCCCGGCGCCATCACGCGTGACGATATTGAACGCGCCTGCGGCACCCGCCCACTCTCGAAAGAAGAGCTGCCTGCGCACACCCCGCGCGCCTCAGGCACGCTTTTGGCCCATTACGCACCCAATGCCAAGGTGCGGCTGATGGATGCCAAACAGCTGCAGTCCGCACTGGAAGTGCTGGGCAGCGAAGGCAAGAACATTGCCGTGTACCACCGCAGCCCTTTGCGCTGCGCCAGCCCCGCTATCCACCTGCGCGCCATGCCGCAACAGGCGCTGGCCACGGCGCACGAACTGTTCGGCACGCTGCGCGACTTTGACGAGATCGGCGCAAAGCTGATCTGGATTGAAACCCCGCCCGACACCGCCGACTGGGAAGGCGTGCGCGACCGCCTGCAGCGCGCGGCTGCGGCGGGCTAAGCCACCTTCATTGAATTTACTGGGATCTAGGCTGACTGAAGCTAATGGGCAAACCCACTGCAGCACCAGGCATAGCCGCGCGAATATCGACCAGACCCTGAATAGCCTGCTGCAGCGTGGCGTAGCGCACCAGGGTAATGCTCATATGGTCATAATATTTCACCGACTTGGCCTTGCTCAGGACTGCTGAAAGCTGGCTACGGACCTTGTCCGTAGGCTGCTCCACAATGCTGACCTGATTACCGGTACGCCCCAAGCGCAGGTTACCATCGATCACAACACTGCCCTCGCCCCCAGCCTGGAGCGGAAGCACCCAATAGCTTCTACCGTCCAACTCCACACTGGGCAAGGTACCCAGAGCCTTGAATTGCTCCTGGCTCAACACCTGCCCAGACGGCATGGCCACAATTGCAGAGAAATCCTGGGCCAGCACCATGCTTCCCCCCAGCAAAGCAAGACAGCTCAGCAAATATTTTATGGGTTTGATCAACATAAAAGCTCCTGAATTTTTAACTGGCTATAAAGCATTATTGAGAAATAATCCGAGCTTCGACGCCAAGAACCGCATTCTTTGCTACAGTTCCTGACACAGGTGCAACTGGACATTTCTGAGGATTTCCATCCTTTTGACTTGGAAAAAAGTTTGGGTTAGAGGCAGCACTGTAAATCTTCCATATCCCCTTTGCACTTTCACCGTAAAAGGCATAGCTACTTAAACCAAAATTTTCAAAATCGTGGGCCCAACTCACAGCAGAAAAATGATCCAGCGGCATCTTGAGATAAGACTTGGTTCCACTCGGTGACTCCACGATTATTCCCATAGAGCCTAGGCAGATATTCTCGCCACTTAAACGCACCTGAAATGCATCCACTGTTGATGCATCTCCCTCAAACTCACCGATTTTTTTAAGTTTTTGATATTCAAATCCCTGAAGTACATTGATCTTGCTAAAGCCCGGAACCTTCTGCATAGAAGGCTTGGATTTTGCCAGATTCTTTTTATACTCCAAGGCCAATTGCACTGCTTTTAGTGCATCAGGAACACCAAAGCCATACCAATTCGAATGGTAATTTCCAGCAGTATTCATCTGCCAACCCAACTCCACTGGAACCTGTGTAGCGCCTTCTACTAGATTGTCTTTTGTACCATTTTTCCCAACAAATGAATTACTGGTCAGATCAAAAAGTGAATTATAAGAATACTCTAACGTAGCACTAGTGTCTGATCTCATTCTTTTTTCGTAACCCATATCCACATTTCTAGCAGACAAACGTAAAATATCCCGCACATCACGCCAAGTCAGATCAGGGTTGGCACTCAACATCAAGGCAATCACCCCGCTAATGGTAGGAGCCGAAGCAGAAGTACCATTCATTGCAGAGTAATCACAATTTACATTATCTTTAACTCCAGGTTGCAACTCAGACTCTCCCTTTTCGAAAGTAGTAAAGCCTCCAGCATATGAATACCCAGCCTCGCAACCTCGTACATCTGTTGAATATATTTTAGGGCCTTGCTTAGTAAATTTTTTGGAGCTTCCATCTTTCCGAGTTAATGTCCCATCAGATACTTCTCCATATTTTCCAAAGTATCCACCTTCACCACCCAGCCCTGTAATCCATACAACTGATCCAGCGCTGCTATAGGAACTAGCTTGCCCCTTAGCATTCAATGCAGCAGTCACAATGGCAGTAGGCTCCAGTGTTGACACATCATTCGATGGGTTGAGGCAAGCAAGAGCGCCATACAAATCACCACAATTTATTCCATTAATTTTATTCTCACTATCAAAAGAATTCCCTGCAGATTTTACGTAAATGATTCCCCTGCCATTTCTCAAGCCTCGCATAGCTCTCAATGCAGAAATATCTACATTTTCTTCAGCTGAATAGCTACCAAAGCCTACATCTCCTCCATATGAGGCATTAATAATATCCGCCTTTTGTGACCATGTAGCGCCACCCAATGCATCAACATGAGTTTCATTCATATTTTCGGTAGAAAGCCATAGCGCGCCACCAATTTTCACTTGGGGTGCAATTCCCATGACGCCCTTACCATTCTGCGCAGCAGCAATAATTCCGGCCACATTGGTGCCGTGAGCACCAGCACCAGCAATTTTGAGCGGCGATGGATCATTGGTCGCAGTTCTAAAATTCCACGACATGCTTAAATCTATATTTTGTTTTAGATCCTCATTTTCAATATCCACCCCTTCATCCACCACCAACACATTAACGCCCTGCCCCTTGTAACCCATGCGATGCACAGGTTCTACATTGAGGTCTACTCCTCCACCAAAAGCATCTGCATCCGCATTATTGGTGAAATAGCTTTTTGCGTAGTTCAACGCCCATTGCAGGCTGTACAACGGCTCGGTTTCACCGGACTTACAAGCGTAATCTCCTTTTTCCAAACAGTTGCTTGCAACGGACTCTTCAGAGTTACTTCCACCACCACAAGCTACCAAGCTCGCAGCGGCAACGGGAAGCAAAAGATACTGAAAAATCTTTTTCAGATGGCTTGAACGAGGTGACTCATAAGGCATGATGCATCCTTTCCCAGGGAAATTCTCTAGCATAGAGATGCATATTCCAGCAGATGAGGCCTCTACTTTTATTTCAATTTTTCAGGACCAATCTATGGCGAAATCAGGTTTGATTTCGCAAAAAAAATGGCTGGAAACTCCAGCCATTTTTGTTGAGGCAAGAGCTATCAGAAACGATAGCCCACCGCCAGCGCAAACACATTGGGATCCAGCTTGACGTTGATGCTCTGGCCCGAAGACAGATGGATCTTGGTCTTCAAAAAACTCTTGGAGTAGGACGCATCCACAAACCAGCGCTCGTTGAAGTTGTAGACAAAACCCAGCTGCGCCAGGGCGCCAAACTTGTTGTCCACCTTGGCCGTGGTGGGGTTGGCCAGGGTGCCACCCGTCAGGCCGTTGAGCGTGGCGGTGGTCTTCTCATCGTAGAAATAGGCGTAGGTCACACCCAGGCCCACATAGGGTCTGAACGCCGCGTTCGCTTCATTGAAGCGGTACTGCATCATCAAGGTTGCAGGAATGGCCTTGGTACTGCCCAGCTTGCCCACACCTGCAATCGCGCCATCGCCGGTCAGATCATGTTTGAAGGGCGTTGCCAGCGGCACATCCACCGCCAGGTTGTCCGTCAACATATAGGTGATGCCGCCGCCCAGCTGGGTATTGCTTTTGGCATCCACCTTGGTGTTGGGAAACGATGGCGCTGACAGGTTGCCACTGTTCACATCCGGCGCCAGATGGGTCACGCCAACGCGTGCCAGCCAGCTCCCTGCCGACTGCGCACTGGCCAGCTCGCAAGCCGCCAAGGCTGCAGCCGCTGCAATGATCCGCACAGAATTTTTCATGATTTTGTCTCCTTGTTATCAGGTGCGGACGGGATTACAGCCAGCCCTTTTGGGCCAGGGTGCGTGATACCAGTTGGCCCATCTGCTGATAGCCATAGGGCGTGGGATGGAAGTCGTTGGCAAACACATAGTGCTTCCACCAGTCGGCGCTGGTCTCCCCCACCGGGATGGCAGCAGACAGCGCATCGGCAGAGCAGTACTGGATGTTCTCGTTGGCGTTCGCACTCAGCAGGCCGCAGGCGGCCACCGTGGAGTTGGTGAAGTTGTACTGCGCGGGGTTGGAGATCTGCCCTTTGAACTCGGTATAAAAGTCCACTACGGCAATACGGCTCTCAGTGCCTGCGGAATCGCTTAATGCTGCGTTGAAAGCATTGACCCAGCCATCAAGCAAAGCACCTGCCTGTGCGGAAGCGGCGGCACCCTGGTCATTCGCGATCTTGGTCAGCACCTTGGTGAACTTGGGCGTCATCGAGATGGCCGGAATGTTCAGAATCGTCACCCGAGTCGCGCCCTTGCCCAGCAAATTCGTCTGCACGGCAGCTGTCAGCTTCTTGGCCAGAGTCTGCATATACAGCCCGCCCGCCTTGACCAGACCATCACTGCCCTGGGCCAGCAATGCGCCCAGCGTGGCGGCATCAATCTGGGTCAGCAAAAAGGTCTGCAGCGGAACAATGGCCGTGGCCTGCGGCATGCCCGCAGCCACCTTTGCCTGATACGTCAGCACCGCGGTAATCAGATCTGCAGCGTCGTTGGCGCCACCATCAATCAGGATCAGATCATCTGCAGTAACGCCCGCTGCACCAGCGTCCTTGATCTGGTTGTAGATAGACATGGCCGTGGCTGCTGCAGCACCTTGCGGGCTGAACGTTGCCCCGCCAATAGCGTAGTTGGTGCACGAAGCAGTGGCCACCGCCATGGTGGGGCCGTAATGCGGGCACAGCGTGGTGTTGTAGAGCCCGGCGATGCGCTCCGTCCAGACCTGGTAGGGCTTGCCGGTGGTCGGGTCGTTGCCCTGCACCGTGAACTTGAAGCCAAAGGTGCCGCTGTCAGAAAGGCTGTCACCCATGACCTTGACCGAGGTGACCTTGGCCTTGGGTGTGGTGTCTGCCCCACCGCCACCGCCGCAGGCGGCCAGCAGGCCCGCAGTTGCCAATGCAGCCGCCAGAAGTTTGAGTTTGCTTGTCACCATAAAGTCTCCATCATGTTGTAAATAGCACGGTCGTGCTTTTATGGATGACCCCATCGTAGCCACAGTGCTGTGCTTGCACATATCGGGCAACTACCGATAGCGCTGAATTTCGCTGTCGGCGGGACCTTCTGTCGCAGAGTTCTATTTGATGGAGGCGAATGACGCCTGGATACTTCGCGGGGTGCAAACTCAGCCCACGAGAGGCTTGCATGTCCGATTTCGCGCTCAACAAAACGGCTCAGTACCGCCTGCGCGATGGGCTTGCGCCATTGCCACGTCGGTGCTGATGCTGACGGCCTGCAGCACGGGCATGGAACCTGTCACAGAGCCTGCACTGGGCCCACAACAGATACAAGCCGCCCCGGCAGAGCGCGATATCGTGAATGTGGCCTGAATAACAGGCGCTTACTGCGCCGCTGTCCAGTCCACCAGCGCTTCCCAGGCGGTGCGGGCCGCCGCTGCATTGGCATGGTTGGCCATGGCCACCAGCACATAGCGGTGGCCGCTGGCACCATCCACATAACCGGCCAGCGCGGCAGAGTCGCGCAGCGTGCCGGTTTTGAGATGGGCTGCGCCCGCTGATTTGCTGCGGCTGCGGCGCAGCGTGCCATCCACGCCGACGATGGGCATGGAGGCCACAAATTCCGGCATCACGGGTGATACCCAGGCGTTTTGCAGCATCAGCGCCAGGCTGTTGGCGGTGATGCTGGCGTTGCGGCTCAGGCCTGCGCCGTTGTCCACCACGGGCTGCTCTGCCCCGCCCCAGCGGCTTTGCCACCACTGGGCCAGCACCTGGCGCGAGTTGTCGAAATTGGCCACGCCTGTGCGCTGCATGCCCAGCGTCAGAAACACATGCTGGGCCATGATGTTGTTGCTGTATTTGTTGATGTCGCGCACCACTTCAGACAGGGAAGGCGATTCCAGCTGAAACGCAGGTTGCAGGCCCTGCGGCACGCCGCCGTCGCGCACGCGGCCCGTGATCTTGCCGCCCAGATCGCGCCACATGCCTTCGATGGCCTTGGCCGCAAATTGTTCGGGCTGGGCTGGGGCGATGGACCAGCTCTTGTCACCACAGGTGGCCGGGTAGCTGCCCGTAAAGGCAATGCGCTGCGGGTTGGCCATATCCAGGCCCAGCTTGGCACGCCAGTCACCGCAATCGGAATTCGTAGCACTCAGCGGCACCGTTGCCTGGTTTTCCATGCCAGACATCGGTGGATCGTACTGAATACGGGCGATACCAGCTCCCGTATCAGGAGCAATATTCAGCGCCACGGCCTTGTAGTTGATGAGCAGCGCATCGGGCGATGCGTTGTAGGGCCGCCATGGCTCGTTGTCAAAACCGGCCGCATCATGCGCGGGCAGCTGGAAGGCGCTGCGATCCAGCACGATATCGCCCAAGATGACTTTTACGCCCATGCCCTGCAGGCGGCGCAGCATCAGCCACAGGCGCTCCAGCACCAGCTTGGGGTCGCCCTGGCCCTGAATGTAGAGGTTGCCGCGCAGCGCGCCCTCCACCACCGGGCCGCCCAGGTACACAGGCGTGCGCCACACGTAGGCCGGGCCCAGTTGGTCGAGCGCCGCATAGGTGGTGACCAGTTTCATGACCGAAGCGGGGTTCATAGGCTGGTGCGTGCGCCAGGCCAGGCGCGGGGCCGATTTGCCATCCACATCCATCACCATCAGCGACACGGCTTCGCGCGGAATCTTGGCGCGCTGCAGGGCTGACTCCACAGCAGCGGGGATGCGGGCATCAGCCTGCGGGCTCTGCGCCTGCGCCGAAGTGGCCAGCAGCGCCAGCAAAGGGGCGCACAGCGCGGTCAGGGTCTTGCGAAGAATGGTCGGGGTCTGCAGCATGGTGCGCAAGTCTACGCCGAGCGTCGCCACGCCGGGCGTCGCTACAGCAACTGGGGCTGTGACTTGCGATGCCGGGCATTGGCAGCGCCAGCGGCAAGGCAACGGCGCTCATCCGATAATGTCAGCCTTGCCCCTGCCCGCCAGTGCAGCACGAATAGCGCTCCAGCCCCTTGCGGCTGACGCCCGCCGAACATGAATCTCCTAGCCCTCGACACCAGTACCGATACCCTGTTTGTAGCCGTCCAGCGCGGCGATGCCGTCTGGCAGTACAGCGGCCCGGGCGCGCAGCAGTCGTCGGCCCAGTTGCTGCCCGCCATCCGCCAGCTCATGCAGGATGCAGGTCTTGCGTTCAGGCAGCTCGATGCCATTGCCTTTGGCCGAGGCCCCGGCTCCTTCACCGGTCTGCGTACGGCCTGCGCCATCACGCAAGGTCTGGCTTTTGCCGCCAAGGTGCCAGTGCTGCCTGTGGATTCGCTGCTCACCGTGGCCGAAGAGGCCCGCCACCTGCATGGCTGCACCGAACTGCAAGCCGTGCTGGATGCCCGCATGAACGAGGTTTATCACGCGCCATTTCGCTATGTGGATGGTCAGTGGATCGAACCCGAAGATTTTGGCCTGTGCGCCCCTGAAGCCATGCAAGTGGCAGCGGGCCTGACCGTGGCTGGCAACGCCCAGCATGTTTACCCCGAACTGCTGGCCCCCGCCGCCACACATGTCCACGCCCTGCCCACTGCGACCGCCATGCTGCGCCTGGCCCCGGCCCTGTTGGCAAAAGGCTGCGCCGTGCCTGCCGAGCAGGCCCTGCCCCGTTACATCCGCGATAAAGTGGCAAAAACCACGGCCGAACGCGAAAGCGAAAAAGCTGCGGCCGCACACGCTGAAAAAAACCAAGTCGCGCAATGACACCACCCAGCAGCCCGGACCTGCCCACCGCTGAAGCCATCACAGACGACGCCGCCTCCCTCGTACATTTCGAGCCGCTGTCTGCACTGTGGCTGGACACCTTGCTCCCGATTGAAGAGCAAGCCTATCCCCACCCATGGACGCGCGGCAACTTTCAGGATGCGATGGTGGCAGGCTACGAGACGCAGTTGCTGGTCGATGCCAACCATCAGTTGCTGGGCTACTTTGTCGCCATGTCGGTGCTGGACGAAGTGCACCTGCTGAACATCACCGTCAACCCCGCTTTTCAGCGCCAGGGCTGGGCGCGCGTGCTGCTGGATGCACTGGCACTGTGGTCACGCCAGAAAGATGCCCAGTGGATCTGGCTGGAAGTGCGCGACAGCAATGCGCGGGCGCGTGAGGTTTACCTCAAGCACGGCTTTGCCGAAGTGGGCCTGCGCAAGAACTATTACCCCAACCCCAACGGCCCGCGTGAGAACGCCGTGCTCATGAGTCTCAAACTATGGCCCTGAATCTGGACGCCCGCCAGCGGGCCATGCTGGAAGCCATGGGCATCACCGTCTGGCTGCCCGAATCTGCTGAAACCGCGACAGACACTGCCGTGGCCGTGGAAGCGCCGCGCATGGCTGCAGTGGAAGCCGTACCCACCGCGCCTGTTGCGCCTGTTGCACCGGCTTTGCCTTCCACACCAGTAGCCGCGCCCATTCCAGCCACCATCCCAGCTCCCGCGCCTCAGGTTTCGGCTCCTGCTGCGGCAACACCCGCCCCGGTCCCCTCGGCCCCCTCGGCCCCTGTGGCTCCGTCGCGGGCCGCCCCCATTCTTTCCAGCCACAGTGGCGAGCCGCATCACTTTGTGCAGCAACCCGCCGCTGGCCCTGCGGGCGAGCCGGGTCTGGGCTGGACCATCAGCCCCGCTCAGCTGGTCTATCCGCACGCGCCCCAGCATGTGCAATCTGCGCAGCAAGGCGGCTGGCTGATTCTGATGGAGCCTCCGGCCAACCCGGCCCTGCTCAGCCCTGCACAAAAACCCAGCGCAGACAGTGCGCAGACCGCGCTGCAAGGCGATGCCGCACGGCTTCTGGACAATATGCTGCGCGCCCTGCAGTTGCAGGAAAAGCCACGCGTCTTCAGTGCTGCGTTGCACCGCGCGCCACCCGATACGGACCTGACCCACGCCCAGCCGCTGCAGCCCGCACTGGAAGCCGTGCTGCGCGAGCTGCGCCCCGACTGCGTGCTGGTGCTGGGCCTGGCCAGCGCCCGCGCCGTGCTGGGCCGCCACGATGCGCTGGGCCGCCTGCGGGCAGAGCCACACCACATTGCCGGCGTGCCCACGGTCGTTACCTACGACCCCAACTACCTGCTGCGCGCACCGCAGGCCAAGGCGGGAGCCTGGGCCGATCTGGTGCAGGCGCAGGGCTTTACAAAGCCCGTATGACAGGGAAAAGACAAGCCCTGCTTACCCACTCCCCCATGTAGGCTGCGCGCGACATGCTGCAGTGCAACGTTGCATAATCATTGGCTTCGATCAACTGAAAGACATCTGTGGACAACTATCCCAGTTGGTAGCTTTCAGCTCCCGGTTCGCATGTATGGGGGTTGAAAGCGCCCCGATCCCTGCAGAAACTCAAGAACAACCGGGAGTGAGCTGATGCTCAACATCTTTACGCTGGCCAATGGCCGCCTCGTTCAAGAAGAAATCGAGTCCCTGGAAGACCTCGAACGCTTTCGCCCCATCTGGGTCGATCTGGAATCGCCCACGGTCGAAGAAAAGCGCTGGATCAAGCAACACTACGAACTGTCCATCCCCGAAGACGCGATGGACGACGACATCGAGGAGTCGGCCCGCTTCTACGAAGAAGACAACGGCGAGTTGCACATCCGCAGCGACTTCTTGATTGACGATGTCGAGGACCCGCGCTCGGTGCGCGTGGCCTTTATCCTGAACGAACACAACCAGAATCTGCGCAGCTGCGGCGTGCTGTTCTCCATCCACGATGAAGACGTGCCCGTGTTTCGCCTGCTGCGCATGCGCGCCCGCCGTGCGCCAGGGCTGATCGATGAAGCCAAGGACGTGCTGCTCAAGCTGTTTGACGCGGATGCCGAATACTCGGCCGACACGCTGGAGCGCATCTACGACGATCTGGAAAAAGCCAGCAAGATGGTGCTGTCCGGCGATGTGACCGACGACAAGGCCAAGGAAGTGCTGGGCGCCATTGCCCGCCAGGAAGACTTGAACGGCCGCATCCGCCGCAACGTCATGGACACGCGCCGCGCCGTCAGCTTCATGATGCGCTCCAAGATGCTCAACGCCGAACAGTTCGAAGAATCACGCCAGATTCTGCGTGACATCGAATCGCTGGACAGCCACACCGCCTTCCTGTTCGACAAGATCAACTTCTTGATGGACGCCACCGTCGGTTTCATCAACATCAACCAGAACAAGATCATCAAGATCTTCTCGGTGGCCAGCGTCGCCCTGCTGCCGCCTACGCTGATCGCCAGCGTGTACGGCATGAACTTCAAGTTCATGCCCGAGCTGAACTGGGAATACGGCTATATGTATGTGATTGGCCTGATGGTGGCCAGCGCCGTCGGACCCATGCTTTATTTCCGCAAGCGCGGGTGGTTGAAGTAGAGGCTCCCCCTGAGGCGCTTCGCGCCTTCCCCCTCTCTCGCTACGCGGGAGGGGGACGACAACTTCGCTGCGCGGCGGCGCTTGCTCGTTGTCTCTGATGGGGTGCTGTGGCGGTTTTAAGCGGCGATGCGCTTGCACAGGTCTTCGATCACGGCCTGGGCGTAATGGCTGGCGATGCTTTGCACAAACTTCGGGAAGTCCACATGGGCGTAGTCATCGGCGCGGTCCGAGATGCTGCGCATGGCGGCGAAGGGCAGGCCGTAGTCGGCGCAGACCTGGGCAATGGCCGCGCCTTCCATTTCCACTGCCAGCGGCTGCAGACCGGCTTGTTCCAACCCCTGGCGCAGTTGCAGCGATTCATCGGCACCTGAGACAAAACGATCACCGCTGACAATCAGGCCTTCGTGCATGTGCGGCGCGGGCAAGCCCAGTGTTGCCGTCCATTCCGCAGCCTGATGGCGCACGCAGTGCTGTACGGCCTGAGCCAGCTTGTCAGTCAATGCCGGATCACATGCAAAGCGCTGGCGACCATAGCCGGGCACTTCGTAGCGCGGGAACAGGGGCGATGCATCCATATCGTGCTGCACATAGTCACGCGCCACCACCACGTCGCCCACATGCACATCACTGCCCAGACCACCGGCCACACCGGTGAAGACCATGGCCTGCGCGCCAAAGCGCTCAATCAGCGCCACGGCCGTAGTGGCTGCAGCCACCTTGCCAATGCCAGAGAGCACGCAGACCACCTCTGTGCCATGCAGTTTTCCGCGCCAGAACGTACGCCCTGCATGCGCTATCTGCTGCATATCTTGTAGCAAGTGAACCAGCCCGTCCTGCTCGTCGGCAAGGGCACTGAGAATGGCAATCGGCATCATGAAACTTCGGTCAAACAAAACAAAAGCGGCTTGCAAGCCGCTGTTCTGATTGTGCCCCATGGGCCTGACCTGCCAGCGGCAGCAAAGACCTCAGATGCTCAGCGGCGCTGCCTTGTTCAGCACCGCCCTCACCACACTGAACACCGTCAGTGCCGATGTTTTGGGGTTGGCCGCCAGTGGCTTGCCGCGCAGGGTCAGCTCCATCTGACCAAAGCTGCCACTGGCCTGCACCTGATGCACGTTCTCCGTCACCGCCGGGTCGGCCCACAGCTGCACACGGGTGCGATCCAGACCCAGCCCGGCGATGGAGAGCGTGGCGGCAACGTTGGCATTTCTGGGGTAGCGCTGCGCCGCTTCGCGTGCAGAGCCGTCAAAGATGCAAAAGGCCTCGCTCAGCGATTTCAGGTCACAGAGCTGCTCAGCCGGTGTGCCTATCCATGCCTGCGGCGGCTTGCGCCCTGTATAGCTCACGGCATCTAGCCCCCCGATGCGCGCTGCGGCCAGCGCGTCGATGCCGCCCATCGCACCGGGCAGCAGTTGCAGCTGGGTGCCACCTGCCAGCGCAGCGGCCTCCAGCTGTTCGGCCATGCCTGGCTCGCTCAATGCGCCCACCGAAGTCACCAGTGCGGAAATGCCGCGCGACAGCGCAGGGGCGACATGCTGGGCCAGTGCTGCGTGAGCTGCACATTCCACCAGCAGATCAGGCTTTGCCTGCGCTGGCAGCGCCGTCAGCAGCTGCGCCTGCGGCGCCAGGCGCTGAACCAGTTCAAGACGCTGGGGTGTGACCTGGGAAACCAGCACCCAGCCCACCTGCAGCCGTGTTTCGCTTCTGAGCAAATCCAGCACGCCGGTGCCTATGGCCCCCAGCCCGATCACGGCAATCTTCATCGTCTTCACCTCTTGCAAACCTGCACTCACGTTGTGCAGAAGTATCGACCGGATTGCACCTGCAGCGAAGGTTCAGGCCAGCTTGCTTTCATATTCAGAGCAGCCAGCGCAAGACCTGCTTTGGCTTCAGCCCTGTTTTCCATAAAAAAGGGCGCCGAAGCGCCCGTCAATTGCCTTGGAGAGCAAGATGAAATCACGCGTCGCGCAGTTCTCTGCGCAGAATCTTGCCCACGGGCGTCTTGGGCAGTTCGGTGCGGAAAACGATGTGGCGTGGGCGCTTGTAGCCCGTCAGGTTGGCGTGGCAATAGTCGCGCACGGCCTGCTCGGTCAGCGCCGGGTCTTTCTTCACCACAATGAGTTTGATGGCCTCGCCGGACTTTTCATCGGGCACGCCCACCACCGCGCATTCCAACACGCCGGGGCAGTTGGAAACCACGTCTTCCACCTCATTGGGATAGACGTTGAAGCCGCTGACGATGACCATGTCCTTTTTGCGGTCCACGATCTTGACGTAGCCGCGCTCGTCCATGGTGCCGATATCGCCGGTCAGAAAATAACCGTCGGCCGTCATGACCTTGGCGGTTTCGTCGGGGCGCTGCCAGTAGCCAGCCATGACCTGCGGACCCAGCACCGCAACTTCGCCGGGCTGACCCAGCTCCGTCACATCCTGGCCGTCGCCGCCAATCAGCTTCACATAGGTGCTGGGCAGGGGCACGCCAATCGTGCCGGAATACGCCGTGGTCGTTACGGGGTTGCAGGTGACTGAAGGGCTGGTTTCCGAGAGACCGTAGCCTTCGCAAATCGGGCAACCAGTCTTCTTGAGCCACAGCTCAGCCACCGCACTTTGCACCGCCATGCCGCCGCCGACCGAGACTTTGAGATGGCTCCAGTCCACGGTATTGAAGTCGGGGTGATTGGCCAGTCCATTGAACAGCGTGTTCACCGCAGGCAGACTGTGGAAACGGTGCTTTGACAGCTCCTTGAGCGTGGCCTTGAGGTCACGCGGATTGGGGATCAGCACGGTTTTGCCGCCGGTGCGCATGCTCAGCATCATGTTCACCGTGAAAGCGAAGATGTGATACAGCGGCAGCGCGCAGATGCTGGTGGGCTGCTCACCCGCAGGCACCTTGCTCATGGCGGGCTCGTTCCAGGCCTCGGACTGCAGCACATTGGCAATGATGTTCTTGTGCAGCAGCACCGCGCCCTTGCTCACGCCCGTGGTGCCGCCCGTGTACTGCAGCAGGGCCATGTCGTCAGGCTTGATGACAGGCGCGGCAAACGCTGCACTGCGCCCCTTGGACAGGGCTTCATGGAAGCGCACCGCACCAGGCAGGCTGAAAGCGGGCACCATCTTCTTGATGGAGCGCACCACAAAGTTGACGATCGCGCCCTTGACCAGACCCAGCTCATCCCCCATGGCGCACAGCACGATGTGCTGCACGGCGCTGCCATGCATGCCGTCCTGCAGCGTCTTGGCAAAGTTCTCGATGATGACGATGGCCTTGGCACCAGAGTCCTTGAGCTGGTGCTCCAACTCGCGTGCGGTGTACAGCGGGTTGACGTTGACCACCACAAAGCCCGCGCGCAGCACCCCGGCCACGGCAACCGGGTACTGGGGCACATTGGGCATCATCAGCGCCACGCGATCGCCGCGCTGCAGGCCCAGGCTTTGCAGATAGGCGGCGAAGACCTTGCTCTGTGCATCGACCTGCGCAAAGGTCAGCTCCTTGCCCATGAAGGAATAGGCAACCTTGCTGGCGTGCCTGGCAAACGCCTCCTCCATCAGCGCAACCAGGGATGGGTACTGCGATGGATCGATATCTGTAGGAACTCCCTCTGGATAGGCGCTGAGCCAAGGACGGTCACTCATTCTTTTCGTCTCCATGTTCTTATGGTCTGATCGAATCATTCTCATAAAAAGCACGATCGTTCGATACTGTGATAACCCTAGGGCAAGTCTCTAGACGCCTAAGCGACAGACGACATTTCCAGCACCCCGCTGAAGCTGCGCAAGCCCTGTAAATCCACCAGTTGCACGCTGCGGTAGCCCACCGCGATCAGGCCTGCGCGGTGAAGCTGGCTCAGCGCTTCGCTGAGCCGCGAGCGTGAGACGTTGCAGTAATCCGCCAGCTCGCTTTGCGGCACATTGAGCCAGTGGCCTCGCTCCGAAGGAAAGTTCAGCGGCGTGATCAGCGCCCCCAGGCAGCGGGCCACACGCGCCACGGTGCCACTGTGCTGCTGGGCCGTTATCAGGTTCATCAGCTGCAGATTGCGCTCGGCCAGCAGTTGCAGCAAAAAGCTCTGAAAACTGGGCACCTGCGCTGCCAGCTGCTTGAAGACTGCTCCCGGCAGTTGCACCACGGTCAGGTCGTGCAGTGCCACCGCGTCACAGCTGTAGCGCACGCTGCGCAGCAACTCCATCTCGCCAATCCAGCTGCCCGCCACACTGCACAGCGTGACAGCGCGACCATCTTCCAGCTGCACGCACAGCTTGGCCGCCCCGCCCAGCACGCCCATCCAGTGCAAGGCGGGGTCGCCCTGGCGCCAGATCGTCTGCCCCGCCTCCAGGTGGCGCACCTGCAGTGATGGCAACACCAGCTCTTGCATGAGATCAGCTGGCACATGGCCAGCCCAGATGCACTCGCGCCACCGCTCCAGCATCTGTTCTTTGGAGTAATGCGTCGTTGCAATCATGCCAATTGTTCTCAAAAGAAAAGAATTCTCATTTGCATTTAAATAGATTGGCCGTGTTTTAGCACATTCCTGCTCACCCCAGGCCAGCCGCGCCATGCCTCTTCTCTATCCATCCCCGACTTCTTCCTCTGTGCAAACCGGCACCCCGATGCGCCTGCTGCCTATCAGCCTTGCTGCCATGCTTTTGATGCATTTTCATGCTCAAGCCAATACGGAAATTGCGCAAGCAGCTCCCGAATCAATAGCAGAAGCAGAGCTGGCCACGCAAACTGTCAGCAGCTCGCGGCTGGCACAGAACCGTGGTGAGCTCACCTCCACCGTCCAGATCATCGACAGTGCGGAGCTGCAGACGCAGATGCAGGCCGGGCTGAATCTGAAGGAAGCGCTGGGCCATCTGGTGCCGGGCATCGACCTGGGCAACCAGGGGCGCAGTGCCTTCGGTCAAAACCTGCGTGGCCGCCCCATGCTGGTGATGATTGATGGCGTCTCCCTCAACTCCTCTCGCGCCACGGCGCGGCAGCTGGATTCCATCGACGCTTTCCACATCGAGCGCATTGAGGTGCTTTCCGGCGCCAGCGCCCTGTATGGCGGCGGCGCCACGGGCGGCATTGTGAACATCATCACCAAGAAGGCCGGAGACAGCCCCACGCGCTACAGCAGCGAAGTGGGGCTGACCAGCGGCTTTGCAGGCAGCGGAGACCATCAGTGGCGACTGGCCCAGTCGATTGCGGGCGGCAACGAAACCGTGCAGGGGCGGCTGGGCATTGCGGTGCAGGATGCCGGTGATTTCTATGACGCCAAGGGCAACAAGGTTCGCACCGATATCACCCAGACCGATCTGCAGAACACGCGCAGCATGGATGTGCTGGGCAATCTGCAATTCAAGCTGGGCGCGCAGCAGCACCTGAGCCTGACGGGCCAGTACTACCGCAACAAGTTCGACGGCGGCAGTTATCTGTACGCCGGGCCCAATCTGGCGGGTATTTTTGGCCGCCCTGAGCTGCTGGAGCAGCGCAAGGGTTTCCAGAGCGATGTCATGCCCATGACCGAGCGCTTCATGCTCAACGCCGACTACAGCGCGGGCAATGTGCTGGGCGGGCAGGACCTGTATCTGCAGGCCTTCTACCGCAAGGAAAACCTGGACTTCGCGCCCTATCCCGGTTCCTATATCTCGGCCACCCATCAGAACACCGATGTCTTTGGCTTCAAGGCCGCCTTGTCCAAACAGTTTGGCGACCTCAATCTGCGCTACGGGCTGGACTGGGATGACGAGCGTTTTGACTCCAGCCAGACCATTTTTGACCGCAATCTGGGCCTGGCCTCGGGCGGCATGGTCAACAAGGCTTTTGCCGAAACAGGGCGCTACCCCGACTATCGCGTGCGCAGCGCCGCATTGTTTGCCCAGGGCGAGTGGAAGCTCAACGAGCGCACCACGCTCAATGCGGGCCTGCGCCACCAGCGCATGCGCCTGAGCGTGGACGATTTTGTCTCGGCCACCCAGCAGGTCATGCCGCTGTACGGTCAGGGCAAGACGGCCGACGCCGTGCCGGGCGGAGGGAATAGCTACAACGTCAGCCTGTTCAATCTGGGGCTGAACTTCAAACCCGCCAAGGGACATGACAGCTGGGTCAGCTATTCCGAAGGTTTCGAGCTGCCCGACCCCGCCAAGTACTACGGCCAGGGGCAATATGTGCTCAATGGCACTCACTGGCAGCTGGTGCGCGGCGTAAGCCCCTCCAGCTCGCCACTGCAAGGCATCAAGACTCGCCAGGTAGAGCTGGGCTGGCGCGGCAATATGGGCCCGCTGAAGGCGCAGAGTGCCGTGTTCTATGCATGGTCTGACAAGAACATGCTGCTGTCGCCCGGGACACTGGTCATTGATGTGGTGGACGACAAACGCCGCAACTTCGGCTGGGAAGGGGCACTGGACTATCAGGTCAACAACCAGTGGACCGTGGGTGGCAGCTGGCTGTGGATTCGCTCTGAAAACAAGAGCAACAACCAGTGGCAGCGCCAGAGCATCATGACGGCCAGCCCCTCCAAGCTGACAGCACATGCCACATGGCGCTATCAGAACTGGAACACCCGCCTGCAGGCCACGCATATGGCATCGCTCAAGGACTCCGCCGGCCAGCGCATGAAGGGCTACACCACGCTGGACCTGATGAGCACGGTGAAGCTGCCCGTAGGCCAGTTGCAGCTGGGCGTGCAGAACCTGCTGGACAAGCAGTACCTGAGCACCTGGTCCCAGCGCGCCATGGCCTTGTATGCCGTGCCGCCTGTCTCGCGTGACACCTTTGCCTTCTATGGCCGGGGCCGCACGCTCAGCGTGACTTACCGCGTGGACTATTGAGCATGGCAGAAGTCACACTGAGCGCCGAGCCATCTGCCTCCGGCGCAGCAGCAGGCCGCCAGCGCTGGGCGCTGGTGGCCGCGCTGTATCTGGCGCAGAGCATTCCGTCCTATCTGCTCATCATGGCAGTGCCCGCAGCGCTGCGCTCTCTGGGGCTGGGGCTGGACAAGGTCGGCATGCTGTCGGTGCTGATGCTGCCGCTGATTCTCAAATTCCTCTGGGCACCCCTGGTGGACCGCACCCGCTTTGGCCGTCTGGGCCATCGCCGGGGCTGGGTCGTCATCACGCAGCTGTGCACCAGCGCAGGCATTGCGCTACTGGCGTTCAGCGACCCCGGCCACATCACCGCCGTGCTGCTGGCGGGCATGCTGATTGCCCTGTCGATTGCCACACAGGACATTGCCACCGACGGCTATGCCACGCGCCTGCTGCGCCCCAGCGAACGCGCCACAGGCAACGGCATTCAGGCCGGTGCCGTTGCCGTGGGCGTGCTGCTGGGCGGCACGCTGTCCATGTGGCTGTTCGAGCGCTGGGGCTGGTCCGCCACCTTGCTGCTGATGGCCAGCCTGTCTCTGCTGCCACTGGCCGCACTGCCCTGGATGCGCGAAAGCCCTGTGAGCACGCTTGAGGTGCAAGAGCGCGCCTCTCTGCGCAGATTCTTTCAGCGCCCCGGCGCCTGGAGCATTCTGGGCCTGGCACTGGTGTACCGCGCCAGCGAGGGCATGGTGCGCACCATGGAGAGCAGCTACCTGATGCACAACGGCCTGCGCCTGTCCGAAGCCGGAGGCCTGCTGGGCAGCTCTGCCACGGTTGCAGGGCTGATAGGCAGCATCCTGGGCGCCAGATGGCTGATGCGCAGCACCCCCGACAAAGTGCTTTTGAGCCTAAGCGGGATGCGGGTAGCCTGCTATCTTCTTTTTGGAATCCACGCACTGGGCATGCTGGCCATGCTCGGCCCCATGGCTCACACGCCCATGCTAGGCTTTCTGGCCATGTCGCTGAGCATGCTGCGCTATATGGAAATGGTGGGCCTGTACGCCTTGTTCATGGAAGCCGCTTCGCCCAGGCAACCCGGCACAGACTTCAGCGTACTGGTCTGCGCAGAACTGCTGAGCTACATGCTCAGCGCCATGGCGGGGGGCTATATCGCCAAGCAACTGGGCTTTGCCGCCATGTTCGGTGTAGCCACAGCACTGGCACTGCTGTCCTGGTGGGCGGCCCGCGCACTGCTTGCGCGCTACCGCAAGGTGCTCTCTCATGACCGCTGAGACACCCGCTTCTGCCCGCGCCACACTGCACATGCCGCTGGCCCCGGCTTACCTGCAATGGCTGATGGAGCACTTGCAGCAAGAAGGCGTACAGGTCACAGCAGGGAGCGCAGCCGGCAGTCACCGGCTGATGATGGATAGCGTGGGCACGCTGGAGCTGAACACCCGCGCAGATGAGATGCTGGAATGCGAAGTCTGGCCCGTGGACGCACCCATGCTGGCCTTGATCAAGATGTCGCTGCTGGAGCACGCGCAGGAATTCTTGAGCGAGCAGCAGCAAGACCCCCAGCGCATCTCTATCGTCTGGAGCGATGCAGACGGCGACGATGCGCTGGCCCGCCCCGGCTTTCAGCGCCTGCGGGTGCTGCAGCGCACCGACATCACGGCGCGCATGCGGCGCTTTCGACTGCAGGCAGAGCACCTGCCCAGCTTGATTGACGGCGACGGTCTTCACCTGCGCCTGCTGCTGCCTGCGCCCGGCCAGCCAGCCCTGTGGCCCACCATGGGCAGCGAAGGCCGACTGCAATACCCCGAATCCGCACCACCGCTGCCGCAGCGCATCTACACCATCGTCCACAGCCATGTGCAGGAAGGCTGGATAGAGATCGACATGCTGCGCCATGGCCATGCCACATCAGCCGCCGATGCACCGGGCAGCCACTGGGCAGACATGGCGCAGCCCGGCGACGAGGTGGGAGCCATCACCCCGGCTGGTGGTCGCCTGCACAGCGCATCGCGCATGGTGCTGGTGGCAGACAACTGCGCCCTGCCTGCGCTTGCCAGGCAGCTGCAGAATCTGGCACCCGATGCGCAGGTTCAGGTGATTGCCATGGTGGAAGATGCCGCAGAAATCCGCAGCCTGCCACTGCCCGAAGACCACAAGCTACGCTGGCTGGTCGCCCCCTCACCTCAGATGCTGCTGCAAACCATGGAGCGGCTGCGGTGGCAGGGCAATCCGCCCGAACGGCTCTGGGCCGCCTGCGGTGATGCCCATGCCAAGGCCTTGCGCCACTGGGTGCGAGAGCAACAGCCGCAGCTGCGCTCGCAGATCAGCAGTTACTGGCGCTAAGGCCAAGGCCACAAAAAAGCCCGCAGGGCAAACCTTGCGGGCTTTGATTGTTTTGAGCCTCAGGCGCTTTACAGAAAAGCGCCAGCAGCTATCAAAACAGAAGTATTACTTGACCAGCTGGGCCAGATCGCCAGCGGAGTACTTCTTGGCCATTTGATCCAGGCTGTAGCCCTTGATCTTGCCCCCCTGGCCTTCGCAGCCGAACTCGATGTAGCGAGCCTTGCAGACCAGCTTGGCGGCTTCGCGGGCAGGCTTGAGCCATTCGCGGGCATCGAACTTGTCGGGGTTCTCGGCCATGAACTTGCGCACGGCGCCCGTCATTGCCAGGCGGATGTCGGTGTCGATGTTGATCTTGCGCACGCCGAACTTGATGGCTTCCTGGATTTCTTCCACGGGCACGCCGTAGGTTTCCTTCATCTTGCCGCCGTACTGGTTGATGATGGCCAGCAGTTCCTGGGGCACGGAAGAAGAGCCGTGCATCACCAGGTGGGTGTTGGGGATGCGGGCGTGGATTTCCTTGACGCGGCTGATCGCCAGAATGTCGCCTGTAGGCTTGCGGCTGAACTTGTAGGCGCCGTGGCTGGTACCAATGGCGATGGCCAGAGCATCCAGCTGGGTGGCCTTCACGAACACGGCAGCTTCTTCGGGGTCGGTCAGCATCTGGCTGTGGTCCAGCTTGCCTTCAGCGCCAATGCCGTCTTCTTCACCGGCTTCGCCAGTTTCCAGATTGCCCAAGCAGCCCAGTTCGCCTTCGACGGTGGCACCAATCTTGTGGGCCATGGCCACCACTTGCTGGGTCACGTCCACGTTGTAGTCGAAGGACGAAGGGGTCTTGCCGTCGCTCATCAGCGAGCCGTCCATCATCACCGAGCCAAAGCCCAGGTTCAGTGCGCCCTGGCAGATATCGGGGGTCGTACCGTGATCCTGGTGCATCACCAGAGGGATGTGGGGGTACTGCTCGGCAGCGGCTTGAATCAGGTGCTTGATGAAGGGCTCACCGGCGTACTTGCGGGCGCCAGCGCTGGCCTGCAGGATCACGGGTGCGCCGACTTCGTCAGCTGCCGACATCACGGCCTGCACCTGTTCCAGGTTGTTCACGTTGAAGGCGGGGATGCCATAGCCGTTTTCAGCAGCATGGTCCAGCATTTCGCGCATCGAGATCAAAGGCATGGTGGGTTCCGTTCAAAGTTTTTGAGAGGTAACGCCCCCGGCAATGAATGACTGCAGTGCGCCGCACAACAGCTGTGGCCTGGGGAAAGACCAGCGGTCCCTTTCGGTAACCGCTTAGTAACCGGCTATTTTAACCGGCTGATGGCATTTCCATGCGGTAGCAGGTGGTGAAGCCTTGCGGCGCATCAGTCTGGATGAAACGCCCGCCATGGGCGCGCATGACGCGGTCCACGATTTCATGGCCCAGGTGCAGGCTGTCCACCGGGGGCTGGTGCTCAGGCGCCGCATCGCGGCGGCCATCGTCGCAGACCTGTATCCAGGCCATCTGCTGCTGCGCATCCAGCCCGGCCTGCACTTCGATCTGCGTGCCGCAAGGGGTGTGGCGCACAGCGTTTTCCACCAGGTTGCGCAGAGCGGAATCCAGCAGCAGTGCATTGCCACGAACCGTCAGGGCTTGCGGCGCCTCCACCGCAATCACGTCTTCGCGCTGCCAGGCCTGCTGGGCCTGGGCTGCGGCCACATCGCGGGCAATGTCGGCCCAGTTCACCATCTTCAGCGGCGCATCCTGCATGCCGCGCCCGGCTCTCGCCAGCGTCAGCAACTGATCGAGCACATGTCCTGCATGCATGGCGTCCTTGCCAATGCGCTGCAGGGCGGCATGCATGACAGGGTCAGCGCCTTCCCCCGAGCGCGTTGATTCCAGCGCCCGGGCCTGCAGCACGATGGAGGCCAGCGGCGTGCGCAGCTCATGGGCCACCTCATTGGCCAGATTGCGTTCACGCACCAGTGCCTCCTGCTGCCGGTCCAGCAAGGTGTTGATGGCGATGACCATGGGGGCCAGCTCACGCGGCACAGCCTCATCAGAGACCCGCTGGTCCTGATTCAGGTTCAGCCCCTGCACGCGCTGCGTGAGCTGATTCAGAGGCCTCAGCCCCCGGCGCATGGCCACGCCCAGCGTCACCACGATGATGGGCAGCAGCCAAAAGCCCGGCTCAATCATCTGCATCGCGATGTCATTGGCCAGGCTGTCGCGCTCGGCCAGCGAAATCATGACGACGACCTTGGCTTTTTTATCCGCACTCCACTGCGTGTAACTGCGCCAGGATTCCTTGGGCTTGCTGCCAATCGTGGCAAAGCCCTGCTCGATACCGAAATCGGGCAAGGGCGCCTGACCTGTGCGCGAAACGACGGCGCCGTTTTCGTTCCAGAGCACCACACTGAGCGACTCCTGATAGTCATGGGCATGCAGCCCCGCAGGCGGCTTGACGGGTGTGCTCTCCCGCACAGGAACATCGTCTTGCACATGCCAGTTCAGGGCCAGCGTGGCCACACTGGCTAGGTGCCCGTCGGTCAGCTCGTCGGCCTCATGCACACCCGTCTGATAGCCCCAGATGACAAAGCTGGCCCAGACCACGGCCAGCGCCGCCAGCATCCATGCCAGCAGCGTCAGCTGCAGCGAGCTGCGTCCCTGCGTCTTGGGTGCCAAGCTTTTCACTCCTGCTCCTGCGGCATGAAGTAGCCCACGCCACGCATGGTCACAATGACCTGAGGACCCAGCTTTTTGCGCAGATGGTGAACATAGACCTCCACCGCATTGCTCTCCACGGCTTCGCCCCAGCTGTAGAGGTGCTCCTCAATCTGCGCGCGCGACAGCACGCGGCCCCGCACCTGCAGCAAGGCCCACAGCACGGCAAATTCACGCGGGGACACTTCCACCTTGCGCCCAGCCTGCTTCAGCGTTCGGGATGCGGGGTCTATCTCCAGATCGCCATGGCGAATCACCGGCGATGCCTGCCCTGCAGCGCGGCGCATCATGGCGCGCAGCCTTGCTTCCAGCTCATCCATGTCAAAGGGTTTGACGAGATAGTCATCCGCCCCCAGATTCAGGCCCGCCACCCGGTCCTGAACCTGGTCTCGCGCGGTAAGAATCAGCACCGGCGTGGTCGGGTCTGGCAGCTGCGGCACGCCGGGGCGGGCCGTTTGCGCACGCAGGCGGCGCACAATCTCGCTGCCATCACCATCCGGCAAGCCCAGATCCAGCAGCACGGCATCAAAGCGCTCGCTGCTCAGCGCATGCCAGGCCTGTGCCACGCTGGCACACATGTCCACGGCATAGCCACGCTGCATGAGATTGGTACGCAGGCCCGCCGCAATACCTTCGTTGTCCTCGACGACCAGAATTCGCATGGCTGCATTGTGCGGGGCAATCGAATATCCACCGGGTTCACACGCCAACCGCAGCCCAGCGCACTTTTAGCAGAGGCTGGCTGCGCCCCGCCGTGCAGGCCTTGCCGACCGACATTCTTCGCCCTCTGGTTTGCGTTTAACATTTTGGCAATTCAACCCAGCAGCGCACCCATGTTCTCTTTCGACCCCCTGTTGTTTGCGCTGTTCAATGCCGACGCCCAGACGCCCTGGTACAGCATCCAGCTGGCGCGCATCCTCTCGCAATGGGTGCCCAACCTCAGTGCCGTACTGGTACTTGGCACCCTGGTCTTCGGCTCCCCCGCCCTGCGCCGCAATATGCTGATGCTGCTGCTTTCCATGGCGCTGGCCTGGCTGATGGTCAGACTCATTCGCTGGGGCTTTCCCACGCAGCGCCCCTATCAGATGGAGCTGGGCACGCTCTGGGTGCATCACGGCGGGCGCTCCAGCTTTCCCAGCCAGCACGCCAGCGGTGCCTTTGCGCTGGCAATGGCCATCAGTCTGGGTGTCACCCGCCATCGCAAATGGCTGGTCGTTCTGGCCTGGGGCGCGGCCATTGCCATGGCCTGGAGCCGGGTCCACCTGGGCGTGCACTTTGTGTCCGACGTGCTGGCGGGTGCCCTGCTCGGCATGCTCAGCGCCTGCCTGATCTGGCGTGCCACCCTCCAGCTGCGACGACGCCGTCATCTGCGCGTGCTGCCCAGAATCCGGCAGCTGCGCCTGCGCTGGTCCGGCGGGTAACCCCCTCACCAGCCGCTTTAAGCGCGCATTAAGACGCGCTTTCTATGGTGGCGGTCATGCGTTCCTCTGCCGCCCTTGCCCCCACCACCCACGAAGCCACACCACTCAAGGTCCTGAGCTGGACGCTTGTTTCCCTGGCCTGCGTGCTGGCCTGGGACCTGAGCGGGCTGGACATGCCCATGGCCCACTGGTTTGGCAACAGCCAGGGCTTTGCGCTGAAAAATGACTGGTTCATGGTCAATATTGCCCACGAAGGTGCGCGCAAGCTGGCCTGGGTCATTGTTCTTGGCCTGAGTCTGATGATCTGGTGGCCGCAGGGCCTGTTGCGCAAAGTGCCTTATTCACGCCGCGTTCAGCTCGTCGTGGGCGCCTTGCTTTCGCTGATCGTCATGGCGCTCATGAAGCGCGTCAGCGCCACCAGCTGCCCCTGGGACATCAGTGATTTCGGCGGTGTCGGCCACTATGTCTCTCACTGGGCCTGGGGCGTGACGGACGGTGGCGGCGGGCACTGCTTTCCGGCTGGCCATGCCTCGGCAGGCTTTGCCTTCATCAGCGGCTATTTTGCGCTGCGCCACTCCCTGCCGCGCACCGCCCGGGTCTGGCTGGCAACGGCCTTGCTCGCAGGCTTTGCACTGGGGCTGGCGCAACAGATGCGAGGCGCCCACTTTATGAGTCACACGCTGTGGACAGGCTGGCTGTGCTGGGCCTGCGGCTGGATCTGTGACCTGGTCGTCACCCGCCAGCAGGCCCAGCGCGACCTGGGCGACGCCGCACTCGCGCAGGACTGAGCCAAGACCGAGCGCCCGACCCATATTTTCAGAAAGACTTTGCCATGCTGCCCTTCGACCCACCCGTCTTTCATTTTCTGAATGCCAATGCCCAGAGCCCGCTGTGGTGGATACAGGCATCGCGCTTTGCCTCCAACTGGCTTCCCACCCTGTGCGCCCTGCCCGTCATTGCGGCCATGCTGGCACTGGGCAAGGGCTGGCGACGCAGCCTGCAACTGGCTCTGCTGTCCATGGCTGTTGCGTGGATTGCCTGCCGCCTGATTCGCTGGGGCATCCCCATGCCCCGGCCCGCCCAGCTGGGCATGGGTCATCAGTGGATACAGCACGGCTCCAGCGCCAGCTTTCCCAGCATGCATGCGGCGGGCGCATTTGCTCTGGCCATGGGTGTCAATCTGGGCGTAGGCCGGCACCAGCGCTGGCTGCTCATCTGCAGCTGGACCCTGGCCATCGGCGTCGCCCTCAGCCGCGTCGTGCTGGGCGTGCACTTTCCGTCCGACATACTGGCCGGCATGCTGACTGGCGCCGTCAGCGCCGCCCTGGTCTGGCGCAGCACCCTGCACATCAAACAAGCCCAGCGCCGCAAACGCCTGAAACAGCGCCTGCAACCCCAGACCAGCTAAGCACCGCTATCAAAACAAAAGCTGCCAGCGCTTATCAATAAAGCGCTGGCAGCCTTTTTCTTAGAACTAGCACACCCCAACAAAGAGACACCGAGCAAGAGCCGCCTCGCGGCGAAGGTGTCGTCCCCCTCCCGAAGAGAGAGGGGGAAGGCGCAAAGCGCCTCAGGGGGAGATCACTCCACCCGACAAATCTTGAGCATATTCGTCCCACCGGGCTGGCCCATGGGCTCGCCGCAGGTGATGGCGTACACATCGCCGGACTGCACGATGCCGCGTGCCAGCAAATGGCCCTTGGCCTGGTCCAGCGCCATGTCGCGCTCGGCGCTGGTATCCATCAGCAGAGGGCGCACGTTGCGGTACAGCGCCATCTTGCGCTGCGTGGCCAGCTTGGGCGTCAGGGCATAGATAGGGATGTGAATGCGGTGGCGGCTCATCCACAGCGCGGTCGAGCCGGAATCCGTCAGCGCCACGATGGCCTTGGCACCCAGGTGGTGCGCCGTGAACAGCGCGCCAATAGCGATGGCCTGGTCGGTACGCTTGAACTGGCTGTTGCTGAAGTCGGCATCCTTGACGCGGTCTTCAGCCGCTTCGGCGGCAGCGCAGATGGCGGCCATCTCGCGCACGGTTTCCAGCGGGTACTTGCCGGCTGCAGTTTCGGCGCTCAGCATCACGGCGTCCGTGCCATCCAGCACGGCGTTGGCCACGTCGCTGACTTCGGCGCGGGTCGGCACGGGGTTGGTAATCATGGACTCCATCATCTGGGTCGCAGTGATGACCACCTTGTCCATATCACGCGCCATGGTGATCATTTTTTTCTGCAGCGCAGGCACGGCTGCATTGCCCACTTCCACGGCCAGATCGCCACGGGCCACCATGATGCCGTCGGAAACCTTGAGGATTTCCTCCAGACGTGGAATGGCTTCAGCACGCTCGATCTTGGCAATCAGGCCAGGCTTGTGGTTGTACTGGGCAGCGGCCACATTGCACAGCTGGCGGGCCATTTCCATGTCGGTGGCGTTCTTGGGGAAGCTCACGGCCACATAGTCGGCCTGGAAGGACATGGCAGTCTTGATGTCTTCCATGTCCTTGGCGGTCAGCGCAGGGGCCGTCAGGCCACCACCTTGCTTGTTGATGCCCTTGTTGTTGGACAGTTCACCACCGAGCTTGACGACGGTGTGCACTTCTTCGCCGCGCACGGCATCCACCGTGAGCACGATCAGGCCGTCGTTGAGCAGCAGCACATCGCCTGCCTTCACGTCGCGGGGCAGTTCCTTGTAATCGAGGCCCACGCCGTTGATGTCGCCCAGCTCGGTGCGTGATGCATCCAGCACAAAGCGTTCGCCCGGCTCCAGCATGACCTTGCCTTCTGCAAACTTGCCCACGCGAATCTTGGGGCCCTGCAGGTCGGCCATGATGGCCACTTCACGGCCCGCACGCTGTGCCGCTTCACGCACCATGGTGGCGCGGTCGATGTGATCCTGCGCCTTGCCGTGGCTGAAGTTCAGGCGCACGACGTTCACGCCTTCGCGCACCATTTGCTCAAGCAGTTGCGGATCGCTGGAAGCGGGGCCCAATGTGGCGACGATCTTGGTTGCACGACTCACTTGCATGAAATGTCTCTCTCGCGATGGATTGATGTAATCGGGTTTCAATTCTTGCACGGAAGCGGTTACATGGCTGCATCTTCGGCGCTGCCGCAACAACGCCGCCACCCGCTGCCGGCTACCTCAAACAGTAGCGGCTTGCGCAGGTCTACCCTGAAAAATTCAATCAATAGCGATTAGAACCAATACAGAACATGCGCCAGCAGCTATCAATAATAGAGCGCTTCAGAGTCAGAAAAGCGGCGCACTGAGACTCTTGTGCACTGCATCAAGCAAGGCGTTGAAACAGTTTTGCCCGGCGGGTTCTAATGCCCGCCCTCACACCAGACCGTGTGACAGCAAATAGGCCACCAGATGGGCCAGAATGGCGGACTCCAGGCCATAGCGCCAGAACAGCACCCCCGCCAGCAGCCCGTAAACCACCTCGCACAGCAGCAGCATCACGCTAGGCAGTGGCGCCTGCAGCAACCAGGACAGAAGCACGGGAACCAGCCCCACCAGCAGGGCTGAGATGAGCACAGCCAGCCAGCCCAGCCGCTCACTGGGGCGGCGCCGCGCCTGCCCGAACAGCCGCCAGACGGACCACATCACCAGCGTCAGCACGCCGTAGCGCAGCAGTAACTCGCTGGTGATGGCGCCATACAGCAGCTTGGGCAGCAGCGGCAGGCTGTAGATCGGGTCCACCACCGAAAGGCTCTCGGGCCAGAACATGACCAGGGTCACCAGCCAGGCCGCACCGATGATGCCGCCCGCCAGCCCCGGCAGGCTCAGAAAACGAATTCCGCGCCAGGGCGAGCGCCCCTGCAGCGCAATGGTGAACAGCGGCGCCCCCAGCCCTACACGCGGCCCCAGCGTCACACCAGACAGGACAGCCAGCGCCAGCAGCATGCTCAGGCACAGAGCCACAGACCAGCGCTCCACCGGCATGGAGAACATATCCTCCAGCTGGATCAGCCAATTCGTCTGCATGGAAAGCGCCAGCGAAAACACGCCCGGCATGCCCAGCAGCCACAGCATCAGCCCCAGCCGCCAGCTACGGCTTTCCTGAGGAGGGCGGTGAACCGCATTCTGGGCAAACGATGGGCGCATGGTCGGGCGGCCTCTTGCGTCAGCCGCGCATCAGGGCTTCGATCTCATCGGCCTTCACGGGCACGCCGCGGGTGATGAGTTCACAGCCTGTAGCGGTGACGATGGCATCGTCTTCGATACGAATGCCGATGTTGTGGAACTGCTCTGGCACGCCCGGCGCGGGGCGCACATAGATGCCGGGCTCAATGGTCGTCACCATGCCGGGCTGCAGAATGCGGCTGGGGCGGTTGGCAATGGTTTCGCCCGAAATCGGATCCTTGCGTTCACTGACCACGCCCAGCTCGCTCGGCTCCACATAGCTGCCGCAGTCATGCACATCCATGCCCAGCCAGTGGCCGGTGCGGTGCATATAGAACTGGAAGTAGGCACGCGACTCAATCACGTCCTGCGCCGTGCCGTATTTGGTCCTGTCCAGCAGGCCCAGGTCCAGCATGCCCTGCGCCAGCACGGCCACCGTGGCATCGTGCGGGTCATTGAAGCGGTTGCCTGCCTTGGTAACGGCCACGGCTGCATCCTGACTGGCCAGCACCAGGTCATGCAGCGCACGCTGCGGGCCAGTGAACTTGCCGTCGGCCGGGAAGGTACGCGTGATGTCACTGGCATAGCCATCGAGCTCACAGCCTGCATCAATCAGCACCAGCTCGCCGGGGCGCACCAGCGCCTTGTCGGCCTGATAGTGCAGCACGCAGGCATTGGCGCCCGCCGCCACGATGGAGCCGTAAGCCACATATTGCGAGCCATGCTGGCGGAACTCGTGCAGCAGCTCTGCATCCAGATGGTATTCACGCACTTCCTGCCCCTGGCGAATCATGCTGGCAGAACGCTGCATGGCGCGAATATGGGCCTGGGCGCTGATCTGCGCGGCGCGGCGCATGATGTCCTGCTCGTGCGCGTCCTTGACCAGTCGCATCTCATCAAGCAGCGCGCAGGCATCGCCCTGCTGTGTGGGGCACAGCACGCCAAAGCGCGAACGGGCACGCACCTGGCCCAGCCAGCCTTCCACCTGCTCCGCCAGCCCCTTGTGCGTAGCGAAGGGGAACCAGACGCGCTCGCGGTTTTCCAGCAAACGCGGCAGGCGGGTGTTGATTTCATCACTGGAATAGGCCTTGTCCACGCCCAGCTTGTTCAGCGCAGCGTCCGGGCCCAGGCGGATGCCGGTCCAGACCTCGCGGTCAATGTCCTTGGGCTGGCAGAACAGCGTGCTGCGGCCGTCGCTGGTCAGCACCAGGCAGGCGTTGGGTTCGCTGAAGCCCGTGAGGTAATAGAAATAGCTGTCGTGGCGATACAGATACTCGGTATCGCGGTTGCGGTGCAGCTCGGGGGCCGTGGGGATGATGGCGACGCCACCGTCGCCCAACTGGGCGGCCAAGCGTGCGCGGCGTTGGGCGTAAACAGAAGTCATCCGCCTATCGTACTGCCGGTTGAGCCACAGCACACTGTGGGCCGATAAGGTATGTCAGCTATCGCGGCCTTCGCTGACGTCGCACTGAACAGAGACGCCATCGCATCATCAGGCACCACAGGCTCGGGCTGGCCCGCCTTGAAGCCTGACCACAGCAGGCTCAGCCCCGAGAGAATCAGCAAACTGCAGACCAGCCACTCCACCAGTCTTCTGGGCAGGGCTGGCGGGTGTCGGGCGCTCCACCATGTCACACCGGTGACTACCGGGAAGGCAATCGCCGTCCACCCCAGCACAGCCCAGTTCAGTTGCCCCTGCGCCGCCACCATCACTGCCCGCAACAGTGCACAGGTGATAAACATGGCAAACAGACAATGGCGCACCAGCATGCGATCCATGGGCTGGCGGTAGAGGTGATAGACCATGGGCGGGCCAGGCGTGGCAAACAAGCCGCCCAGCAGCCCTGAAGACAAGCCCGCAAACCACAGGGCGCCCGGGCCTGAGGGTTTGTCCAGCGCCTTCTTCTGCGTCAGCAGCAAAAGCGCGCAAAGCACAATCACCACGCCCAGCAGCATGCGCAAGCCGCTCAGCGCATTGCCGCTGAGCCAGTGCAGCATCAGCACGCCGCCGATCACCCCCAGCACGCTGCTGATGAGCATGGGCTTGAGCATCGTCCAGTTCGCCTGAAAACGGTAGGCCCGCATATAGCTGACGCCATTGATGATGGACAGCAGGCAGGCCACATTGGCCGCATCGGCGATAGGCATCAGCTGCGTGGCGCCTGCGACGCCCACAAAGATCAGGCCAAACGCAAAGCCTGTGAGGTTCTGGCAAAAGCTGGCCAAGGCGACCAGTGCCATCAAGAAAACGATTTGCATGCAATCACCCGATGACGGCCACAAATGGGACTGTGGGATTGCATCCGGTTGCGCCAGTCAGAAAGCCAAAAAGCATAGCAGACGGCGAGAGCTTCACACCCTCAGGAATTTCTGTAATCAAAATTGGCCGCCGGCTTTTTATATTGGCAGGGAAGTGGCTGCATCGCGGCCTCTGTTTCAACGCCTGGCGGGCCTTCAAGGGTTCGCCGCCTGAGGAATCACCCGGCATGCCTACCAAATACGAACGCCCCGCCTGGCACCGCGCCATCACCTTGTTTGCCCTCTATCTGCTGGTGGGCTACGGCTGCTCATGGCTGGTGCGGGGCCAGAGCCAGTCCGCTCCCGTATGGCTGGGCGCTGCTGTGCTGTTTGCCTTTTTCATGCATGGCCGCAGCATGGCCTTGCTGTTTGCCAGCGGCTGGCTGGCCGCCACCTTCTGGGGCTGGCAGGCCCACAACCTGGGGCTGCTGCAAGCGCTTGCCTTCGGCCTCATAGAAACAGGCTGCGCCTGGCTTGGCGCCAAGGCTTTCAGCTATCGTTCCAAGAGTGAACCACTTGCCATGCAGACCACATTGCGCCTGCTGGCCGGTGGCGTCATCACCGCCGCACTGGGCGCGGCACTGGCGGCGCAGTTCTGGACCTACCTCAACCCCGCCACCCTGTGGCGCCTGGAGTGGCGAACCTGGGCGTTTTCCACCCTGCTGGGCATCTTGCTGCTGATTCCTGTGGTGCTGGCCTACCAGGGCTTTCGGCCACGCCGATCCGGCGGCATGACACGCAACCAGTTTCTGGCCGGGCTGGTGGCTTTTATCCTCTTCGGTGTGCTGGCGCTCAGCGTGTTCTCACCAGACGTGCAGCGCTGGGGTACCTCTGCCACCACGCTGGCCTATCTGCCCATGCCCTTCCTGCTAGCAGCGTCCATGCTGTGGGGGCCACGCGGCGGCTCCGTCGCCATGCTGATTGGCGGCCTGCTGATCGTGGGGCGCAGCGCCACGGGCGCGGGGCCTTTTGCGGTGCAGGATGCCTTTGCTGGCGAATCCGCGCTGGAAGCGCAGGCCTTTGTCGCCATCTGGGCTGTGCTGCTGCTGTTTGGCCGCAGCCTGGAGGATGAACGTCACCGTGCCTTGAACACGGCCAAGGACTGGCAGCTGCGCTTTGCACGCACGCTGGCAGCCACCGGTGTTCTCAGTGCAGAGTTTGACCCCTTCACTGGCGAAGCCACCTGGAACCCCGGTGCCGAGCAGATTGTGGGCGCGCATCTGGACAGTCTGCAGACCATGGATGACTGGCTGTCTCATGTAGATGCCGCCAGCCAGCCCATGGCCCATGCTGCCTGGGAGCGCGCCAAGTCCGGCCACAACGTGCAGGCCGACCATTACGAGGTGCTGCTGGGCGGCATCAGCTACTGGGTAGAAGCCTCTCTAGCCCCCATCTTCGGCCCCGATGGCGCCGTAGAAGAAGTTGCTGCCGTAGTGCGCGTGATGCCTGCCGCACCTGTAGCCACAGGAGCCGCCCGTGGCTGAACCCGCCGTCTTTCTGATTCACGGCCTGGGCGGCACACAGTACGACCTGGGCTCCATGCACAAGCGGCTGAAAAATGCGGGCTTTGTGACCTATTCACTGATGCTGCCCGGTCACGGAACCACGCCCCAGGATCTGGTGGGCGTCACCGCCGAGGACTGGATAGAAGCCGTTCGCCAGAAGTACCTGGAAGTCATGTCCTTGCACGAAGAGGTGCATGTGATGGGCATGTGCATGGGCGCCCTGCTGGCCATAGAAACCGTCAAGCGCGAGCGCCACACCAAAGGCAAGCTGATCGCGCTGGTTCCGCCTCTGTTCTATGACGGCTGGGCCACGCCCTGGTATGCCTTTGTACGGCACATTCTCTACCCCATTCCCGGCGTTGCGGCGCGTTGGAAGATTGAGGAAGGCGACCCCTACGGCATCAAGAACGAGCAACTGCGCGCCATCGTTAAAGCCAAATTCGCACGCGGTGACAACTTTCACTACAACTGGTTCCCGCTGGAATGCGTGCGCCAGGTGGATCGTCTGCGCGCCATGGTGCGCAAGGACTTGCGCAAGATCGTCGCACCCACACTGGTCATTCACGCGCGAGAGGACGACCTCACCAGCCTCAGCTCTGCCAACTATGTGGTGCAGAACATCAACGGCAAAAAGGGGCAGACCAAAGCCCGCATGGTGGTGCTGGAAGACAGCTATCACATGGTCTGCGTGGACAACGACAAGGAAATCGTTGCCAAGAGTGTGCTGGAGTTCATCGGCGCCAACGCCGCCGGATCGCTGGGCGTGCCCACCGCCGATGCAGGCATGACGCTGCAGCAAATGCAGGAGCTGTCTGCACAGGCGTGCGGCGACCTGGAAACTGGCGACTTCGCGGCGCTCTATGCCCGTGGCATTCCAGACTTTGCCTGGTTTCAGCCCGGCCACAACCGCACCACAGGCTGCCATACCGGCCACAAAGGCCTGGCGCGCCTGCAGCAATGGGCTGCGGCCAGCGATGCTGCGCCAGCCATCAAATTCACCACATTTGGCAGCGCCAGCCTCAACAGCGGCATGGTGGTGACGCCTGCGGTTTTGAGCCACGGCGCGCTGCAATCGCCGGGTGTGCTGGCCCTGTCCATGCGCAAAGGCAAGCTGCTGGAGGCGCGTTGGTTCCCTGACGATGTCGAAGCCGAAGACACGCACTTTGGTGGCGAGCCGGTGCAAGACGGCCCATCGCCCGCCGAAAAGGCCTTTGAGCAGGCTTCGGTCACCTCCAAAACCTTGCAAAAAGCGCCCGACAACGACACGCTGCTGGCTCTCTATTCGCTCTACAAACAAGGCAGCGTGGGCGACTGCAGCGGCACTCGCCCCGGCGTGATGGATGTGGTGGGCCGCGCCAAGTTTGATGCGTGGATGGCGCGCAAAGGTGCAGCACGCGATGCGGCCATGAGCGAGTACGTGGCGCTGGTCACCCGGCTCAAGCAGGAAGACAGCGCATAACGCTCACTATTTCATAGCTGCATGCGCTTTATTAGCAAAGACTACAGCATGAAATGGTTTGATTTTTGAAGCAGCAGGCCTGCCGCCGCTACCACCTCAGGTTCAGCCCTGATTGAGCAGCTCCAGCCGCTCTGGCGTGCCCACATCCACCCAGCGCCCGGTGTACAGCGACGCACCCACACGTCCATCGGCCATGGCGCGGCGCAGCAGCGGCGCCAGCGGTGCGCGCACGCCTTCTGGGTTGCCAGGCTCTACGTCAAACCAGGGCTGCGCAAACAGCTGCGCTTTCAGTAGCGCAATGGTGCTGTAGGTGTAACGCTGGCGTTCATCATCGGCGGGCAAATCCAGCGCCTTGCCGCCCTCCAGCCCAAAGTCGCCACGCGGGTTGTGCGCAGGGTTGGGCACCAGCCACAGATGGGCCAGTTCATCGCTTTGCGCAAAGGCCTGTGCAGCATCGGCAGCAAAGGTGAAATCCGGCGCGTACACATCGCCCGCAGCCAGCCAGAAAACCTCGCCCAGCTGCGGCAGGGCGCGGCTGATGCCGCCTGCGGTTTCAAACGCTTTTTCAGGCTCTGCAGAGTATGAAAGTGATAGCAGTTTGCGCTCACCCTGAGCAGGCTGCAGCACAAATTCATTACCAAAGTACGCAGGAATCTGCGCGCCCAGCCAGCCAGTGTTGATGACCGCCTTGGGCACGCCCGCAGCAATCAACGCCTGCATATGCAGTTGCAGCAGCGGCACGCCCTGCACCTTGAGCAAGGGCTTGGGCGTGACATCGGTCAGCGGCCGCATCCGTTCGCCACGCCCGGCTGCAAGCAACATGGCTGCAGGTTGAACAATGGTTGGGGGAGTCATTTCAGCAGTCATGCACGGTCAACTTTCGAGAAACTTTCATGCAGGCCCAAGCCTGTTTTCAGGACAGCACTGTAGAGCATTGACCCGCACCGCGCCTGCGAAAATTGGGCCTCTATTAAAATGCTGGGCTTAGCAGAATTACTCCCTCCTTTTCGGAGCGCCCTGATGGCCAACACTCAAAATATGGCGAATGCAATCCGTGCACTCGCAATGGATGCCGTTCAACAAGCCAATTCCGGTCACCCCGGCGCCCCCATGGGCATGGCCGACATGGCCGTTGCGCTGTGGAGCCGCCACCTCCAGCACAACCCCGTGAACCCTCACTGGGCCAACCGCGACCGTTTCATTCTGAGCAACGGTCACGGCTCCATGCTGATCTATTCGCTGCTGCATCTGACCGGCTACGACCTGCCCCTGGATGAGCTGAAGAACTTCCGCCAGCTGCACAGCAAGACCGCTGGTCACCCCGAAGTGGGCGTGACTCCTGGCGTGGAAACCACCACCGGCCCTCTGGGTCAGGGCATCACCAATGCCGTGGGCTTTGCGCTGGCTGAAAAGCTGCTGGCTGCCGAGTTCAACCAGCCCAAGCACGAGATCGTCGATCACCACACCTACGTGTTCCTGGGTGACGGCTGCCTGATGGAAGGCATCTCGCACGAAGCCGCTGCACTGGCTGGCGCCTGGAAGCTGAACAAGCTGATCGCTCTGTACGACGACAACGGCATCTCCATCGACGGCAAGGTCGCCCCCTGGTTCATCGACAACACGCCCGAGCGCTTTGAAGCCTACGGTTGGAACGTGATCCGCGCCGTGGACGGCCACAACGTGGACGCGCTGGACAAGGCCATTGCCGCCGCCAAGAAGAGCGCCGACAAGCCCACACTGATCTGCTGCAAGACCAGCATCGGCAAGGGCTCGCCTAACCGCCAGGACACCTCCAAGGCACACGGCGAACCTCTGGGCGCCGAAGAAATCGCGCTGACCCGCGCCGCTCTGGGCTGGACATACGGCCCCTTCGAAATCCCCGCCGATGTCTACACCGACTGGGACGCCAAGGACCAGGGCGCCAAGGCCGAAGCTGGCTGGAACGAAAAGTTCGCCGCCTACGCCGCCGCCTTCCCCGAGCAAGCCGCCAACTTCACCCGCCGCATGGCTGGCGATCTGCCCGCCAACTTCGGTGAAATCGCTGCCAAGATCGCTTCTGACGCGCACGACGCCGGTGCTACTGTGGCCAGCCGCAAGGCCAGCCAGTTGGCTCTGGAAGGCCTGACGGCGGCTTTGCCTGAGCTGCTGGGCGGCTCTGCCGACCTGACAGGCTCGAACCTGACCAACACCAAGTCCACCCCCGCTTTCCGCGTGGACGACAAGGGTGCCGTGGTCAAGACCGAAGAAGGCCAGATCGGCCGCCACATCAACTACGGTGTGCGCGAGTTCGGCATGGCCGCCATCATGAACGGTGTGGCGCTGCACGGCGGTTACATCCCCTACGGTGGCACCTTCCTGACCTTCTCCGACTACAGCCGCAACGCCATCCGCATGGCCGCGCTGATGAAGCAGCGCGTGATCCATGTGTTCACGCACGACTCCATCGGTCTGGGCGAAGATGGCCCCACTCACCAGTCCATCGAGCACGCAGCCAGCCTGCGCCTGATCCCCGGTCTGGACGTGTGGCGCCCCGCTGACACCACAGAAACCGCTGTGGCCTGGACGGTGGCCCTGAGCCAGAAGAACAAGCCCACAGCCATGCTGCTGAGCCGCCAGAACCTGGCTTACTCGCCCAAGTCCGAAGACGCGCTGGACAACATCGCCTGCGGCGCCTATGTGCTGAGCGAACCCAAGGACATCGGCTTCAAGAAGAAGGCTCAGGCCGTCATCATCGCCACCGGCTCCGAAGTGCAACTGGCTCTGGCTGCCCAGAAGCTGCTGGCCGAACGCAAGATCGCCGTGCGCGTGGTCTCCATGCCCAGCAACACCACGTTCGACCGCCAGGACGTGAAGTACAAGAAGGCCGTGCTGCCCGCAGGCCTGCCCCGCATTGCCGTGGAAATGGGCGTGACGGACGGCTGGTGGAAGTACGGCTGCGACGCCGTGGTCGGTATCGACACCTACGGCGAGTCCGCTCCCGCACCCGTGCTGTTCAAGCACTTTGGCTTCACCGCCGAGAACGTGGCTGACACTGTGCAGGTTGCCCTGCAGCGCGCTGCCAAGTAAGCAAAAGGGGCCTAGTGCCCCTTTTTTCCGGCTGAAATGCAGGCTTTTGCTGCTATCAGCCATCCGGACGAGGCCATCGGCCTGCCAGTCCGGGCACAATCCGCTCCGGTTTTTTCATTACTCACTATTGACGAGGCAACTATGACGATCAAGGTAGGCATCAACGGTTTTGGCCGCATCGGCCGCAACGTGCTGCGCTCTGCAGTGCAAAACTTCTCCGACATCGAAATCGTCGGTATCAACGACCTGCTGGAACCCGACTACCTGGCTTACATGCTGAAGTACGACAGCGTGCACGGCCGCTTTGACGGTGAAGTTTCCGTCGAAGGCAACACCCTGGTCGTCAACGGCAAGAAGATCCGCCTGACCCAGGAGCGCGACCCCGCTGCTCTGAAGTGGAACGAAGTCGGTGCCGACATCGTGATCGAATCCACCGGCCTGTTCCTGACCAAGGAAACCGCCCAAAAGCACATCGACGCTGGCGCCAAGAAGGTCATCATGTCGGCTCCTTCCAAAGACGACACCCCCATGTTCGTCTTCGGCGTGAACTGCAAGACCTACGCTGGTCAGGCCATCATCTCCAACGCTTCGTGCACCACCAACTGCCTGGCTCCCGTGGCCAAGGTGCTGAACGACAAGTGGGGCATCAAGCGCGGCCTGATGACTACCGTGCACGCTGCTACTGCTACGCAAAAGACCGTGGACGGCCCTTCGAACAAAGACTGGCGCGGCGGCCGCGGCATTCTGGAAAACATCATCCCCTCCAGCACCGGCGCTGCCAAGGCTGTGGGCGTGGTGATTCCTGAGCTGAACAAGAAGCTGACCGGCATGTCCTTCCGCGTGCCTACGTCCGACGTGTCCGTGGTTGACCTGACCGTGGAACTGAACAGCGAAGCCACCTACGAAGAAATCTGCGCCGAAATGAAGGCCCAGTCCCAAGGCGCTCTGAAGGGCGTGCTGGGTTACACCGAAGACAAGGTCGTCGCCACCGACTTCCGCGGTGAAACCTGCACCTCCGTGTTCGACGCCGAAGCCGGTATCGCGCTGGACAAGACTTTCGTGAAGGTCGTGTCCTGGTACGACAACGAGTGGGGCTACTCCAACAAGTGCCTGGAAATGGTGCGCGTGGTCGCCGCCAAGTAATCTTTGCGGATTACCAACCAAAACGGGCTCTAGCGCTTATCTGCTAAGCGCTAGCAGCTATCAAAAAGCCAGCATCGGCAACGGTGCTGGCTTTTTTCATGGCTCGCAAAATACCAAATTTCAGTGATATGCATTTTTTGACAATCACCACACCATGGCCGCTCATCCACATGAGGAGCGAGACATGCAGTCACATGGTGAACCCACCCTGAACCCATCCAGATTGCGCTGGGCCGTGCTGGCTCCGCTGGCGGCTGCAGCGCTTGTGGCCTGCGGAGGCGGCGGGGGCGGTAGCAGCAGTGAACAAACCGCAGATGCCTGCCCCGAAACCGGAGCCTATGCCTGCAAGAGCGGCGAGACCGAGCCGCTGTATACCTTTCAGTGGGCGCTGAACTACGCCAAGAGCTGGTTTATGGACAACGCCGACGGGGGAGCATATGGCGGCGGCTACGACTTGAACGTGGAGCCTGTGCATAAACAAGGCATCAAAGGCCAAGGTATCAACGTGCTGGTGATTGACTCCGGCGTGGATCTGGCTCATGAGGATTTGAAAGACAACGCCGATATTGGCATGTCCTGGAACTTCGAGACCGACATGCCAGACCCCTCCCCTGCACTAACAACGCAAACTTCTAGCTCGGGCCACGGTACAGCTGTGGCGGGCATCATCGGAGCTGCTCAGAACGGCAAAGGGGTGATGGGTATTGCGCCACGCGCCCGCATCGGCGGCGCCGCCATAGTGACTGACAATAGCGACATCTGGACGCTGGCCAACTTCACCTCCGCCTTCGGGGGAGCATCTTGGTCAAGCAAAGTGGATGTCATCAACGGCTCCTACGGCGGTGACACTGAACTCCAGCCTTACAACCTCACCGACTCTGCAGAGATTGCCCCAATTCGCAGCAGCAAAAACATGCGCAATGGAAAAGGGGTTGTCTTTATCAAGGCAGCGGGCAATGAATTCGATGACGCCGCCGCTGGCGAAATCAACTGCGGCCCTTTAGAAGGGTTGTTTGGATGTATCAACCCCGCCAATGACCCCGCCACGCTGGAGCCCAACACCATCGTGACTGCGGCCCTGAATACCAAGGGACAGGCCAGCTCCTATAGCAGTGCCGGATCTGTGTTGTGGATTACCGGTCTGGCTGGCGAGAGTGGCGCTTTGGGCCGCTACGGTGAGCTTTCCGGACGCACACCAGCCGCGATTGCCGCAGGAGGTACGGGCGACGGACCCACGATTTTCTCCACTGATATCAGTAGCTGCTCGGCTGGCTTCAGTCAACAACCCAAACCACTATTTGGCGGCGATTTCATGAAAGGCCTGTCGGAGCTCATTGCCGGAGTGCCCGACAATCCAAACTGCGACTACACCTATATGAACGGTACGTCCTCAGCGGCTCCGACCATTGCGGGTGTCACGACCTTGATGCTGAGCGCCAATCCCGATCTGACCTGGCGCGATGTCCGCGATATCCTGCGCCTGTCAGCAAGGCAGGTCGACCCCAACTATGCAACGCGCACACGCAATGACCAGTTGCTTCAGGTACCTTTGCCCTATAACGCACTTTTTGACCTCAAGACCAATAGCTTTGTCGCACAAACAGGCAGCGCCAAAGACATCGTCGCCGGGGCCACACAGATCCCTGTGGAGCTGGGGTGGGTGCGTAATGCAGTGGGGGCTGTCTATTCCAACTGGTATGGCTGGGGCTTGCCCGATGCAGCCAAAGCGGTGGAACTAGCGCAGCTCTACAAAAAGGAGCCATCACGCAGTCGCTCGGCAACCCAAGTCATTCCAAGTTTTAATACCGTCGCAGGGTCCGCTCCAGTACCCTACCAGCAGGTAAGCCAAATTGCCCAGTTCGAGGGCGACAATCAGATCGTTGATGAGTTTCAGGTTCGCCTAAACAGCCAGAACACCTGTCTTGGCTCCGTCGGAATCGTGGTGGAATCGCCGTCGGGCACCAAGTCACTGCTTAAGTTGCCGATAGATCATTTCGTCAACCGCCAATCTGCTCCTCAATCGATCAGTCAATATGGCTTAGGTAGCTATGCCTTCTACGGCGAAAGCGCCAAAGGCACGTGGAAAATCTATGCCGCAGCATCCAATCCAGTGATAAATGGCAACCCCACGCCCGCTTGTACCCCCCTGGATGGAGCGGGACAGGCTAACGGGGCGACCATCACTGTGGAAGCACGAGTCATTGCACAGTGAGGACTCATTCCATGAAGCCATCGCACCGATACCACATATCCCCTTCATTTCGATTTGGAGCAAACATGCTGCACTTCCATCGACTCCTTTCATTGATTCTGCTTGGCTGCACTTTCATGGCGCCAGCACTGCAAGCTCATGCCCAAACCAGTTACAGCACGGGCCAGCGCCTGAGTGAAGTGCAGATTTCCGCGCTGAATGCTCAGCCGTCCATTGACATCAAAGGCCAAAACTATCGCTTGCTATCTACTGGTACTTCTTCACAAGGCCTGCCATTTAGCCTGGTGCTTGGTCCCAACGGTGTAGTAGGACAGTCTTTTCACGAACTGCTGATCGCTGAGATTCCAGTGCAAACCGTGCGAGCACAGTTTTCCGATGTGATCGCACAAGCAGCAAGCGTGCAATATCAGGAAGCTGCTGACATGACGATTTTGCGCTTCACAACACTGGCACAAGCGGCTGCGGCATTAAGGCAAATTCAGAAGCTAAAGTCTGGCGTGGAAGCGGGTATCCCCATCACTTTCGAACTTCCTCGGACCCGTTGAATCCTCTCTCCGATCTATTAAGAAAAAGCCTGTATCTTTTACTCAGTAGTCGTTGAATGCTATCAAAAATGCAGCTCCGTTCCGGTGCTGCATTTTTGTTTGCGTGCATCTCCACGCATATTCACTGCAAAACAAATGTCCTAAGCTAAAGTCATCTGCACCCACCAAACGCCGATTTTGCCGCCGAGCCCATGTTTCTTGCCATCCCTCTTGAAAACAAGCCTTCCTGGCGCTCACCGCCGTGGATGACCGTGCTGCTGATCGTGATCAACTGCGTGATTTTCTGGGGCTGGCAAGCGCCTGAGGAAAAGGCGGTGGAACGGGCCGCTCAGGTCTATGCCAAAACGGATTTACCAGCGATTGAGCTGCCGCTGTTTCTGAACCACCTCAAGGAGCAGGTGGCACAGGGCAGTGCACGCTATGAGCGCAATACGGTGCAGGCGGCCGAGTCTCTTTTCAAGCACAAGGCCTATGGTCAGCTTTATGCGCTGATGTGGCAGGAAAAGAAGTTTCGCCAGCAGTTGCAGGATGGGCAGATCATCACAGCCAGCCACCCCAGACATGCCGAGTGGCAAGCGGCACGCCAGCAGTTTGCGCCGCTGGAGCCACGTAGCAGTTTTACCGAGCGCTGGTCCATGAGCTATGAGCCCGGCGCGGGCTGGCAGCCGCTGCAGGCGTTTACCTCCATTTTTCTGCATGGCAGCACCGGCCACCTGCTGGGCAATATGGTGTTTCTGTTCTTGTTTGGCTTCACACTGGAACTGGCACTGGGCGCTTTTACCTATCTGGCGTTTTATCTGATTGGCGGTGTGGGAGCCTCGTTGTTTGCTCTCATTTTTTATGCAGGCATGGGGGGTTATGGCCTGGGTGCATCAGGCGCGATTTCGGCGCTGATGGCCATGTATGCGGTGATGTACCGCATGCGGCGTATCCGCTTTTTCTACATGCTGCTGTTCTATTTCAACTACGCCACCTGGCCAGCGCTCATCATGCTGCCAGTGTGGATGAGTGTGGAGTTGCTGCAGCATTTCTGGGGTGGCAAGCAGGTGGCCTATATGGCCCACTTTGGCGGGCTGCTGACGGGTGCCGTGCTGATGTGGGTCTATATGCGTTTGCAGACGGTACAGGCACCGGTCAATGAAGATGAACTGGCACGCGCCACGGCCAAACCGCTGACCGATGCCATGGCGCGCGCCCAGCGCTTTACCGATGCACTGGATTTTGGGCGTGCCGCCCCTGCCTGGCGCGAAGCGGCGCGGCTGGCACCTAAAAATCTGGAGGTTCTCAAGGCCTGGTTCGAGAGTGCTCGCCATCACCCCGGCAGCGAGGATTTTCATGGTGCTGCCCGCCTGATTTTCAAGCTACCCGCAAGTACTGATGCGGAGCGCCAGCTGCAGTTGAGCAGTTACCGAACCTACCGCCAGCGTGCCAAACCCTCTGCGCGCATGAGCGTGGACACCATGCATGGGCTGGTGCGAAATTTTGTGCGCATCGGTGCTTTGCCCGAAGCAGAAAAGCTGTGCCAGTCTCTGCACAAGGCCAGCGATCATCCGCACTGGCCCGCTACCTTGCTTTTGCTGGTAAACGGCATGGCTCAGGCGGGGCAGATACAGCAGGCAAAGTCATGGCTACCCGCCCTGCAACAGGCTGCACCGCAAGACCCGGTGACGCGCTGGCTGGCCCAGCAGGGGTAGCCTGAGCGTGGCCTAACTGCCGAGCTTTTCCAGCTCCTCACGCAGCACCCATTCGACTTCCTTGGTGCTCGCATGCTCAGGAAATAACTGCTTCATGCGCATATAGACATGAACGCCTTGCATGGGCTGCCCCATGCCCTGTTTGTAGGCTCTGACCACCAGTTCCAGCATGGCTGGAACCTGGGGCTGGCCTGCAAAGCGTTTTTCAAAATGCTTTGCCAGAATCAGCACATATTTCGGCTTGCCCGCACGCCAGGCCTGCTGTGCCAGGTCGTAGCTGACCTGTGCCGATAGCAACTGAAAATCTGGCTTGCGTTTCACGCAGCTGACCCAGGCCTCCAGCGCCTCGCTGGCTTTTTGCTGCACCATCAGCAAGGGGATGAAGCGCTGCGCCAGCTCGGCCATCGCATCTGCTTTGTCAGTCAGCTTGAGCACACGGAAGTAGCGGCGCATATCTGCCAGACTTTCAAGGTCTTCACGCTGCCATTCGCGGGCCTGATTCACCGCCTCGTCCATCTTGTTGTCCTGCACCAGGCGTGCAATCGCCGCATCACGCCGCTTGGCCTCCAGCTCTCGCGGGTCGGCCACTACTGCGGTCACACCTTCGGGGGCCTGCACGGGCTCAATATCCAGCGCGGCATGGTGCTGGTACATGACATAGCCAATCATGGCGGCCATGACCCAGGAAAAGTAAATCGTCGCAAAACACACCAGCGGCAGGACCAGCGCAGGCTTGGCCCGCGTCAGCAGCAGCTCCAACACCATGGGCGCGCCCTGCTGCAGCAAGAACAGGAAAAAGCACAGCAGCAAATATGATTTGCCGATACCAAAAATCGTGGCCAGCAGCTCAAAGGGGTTGATGGCTGAGCTCAGGCGCTGGGTGTTGATGAGCACCATCCAGGTCGCTGGAATCAACAGCGCTACAAGCAGATTGGCAATCACACCCAAGGTCAGGCTACGGCTGGCTAAAAAACCGATAAACAGCCCGAATACAAAGAGCACACCAAAGAATTTCCACGGCAGCCATTTCCAGTCTGCATCTTCCTGGTCCCGACGGAAATCCGAGCTGTGCGTAATACCCCGTGATGCAAATGCGGAGACCTTGAAGCCATAGCGGCTGATGGCCAGCAGCAACCCAAGCCCCACCGCAAAAATGCCGATAGGCCCGAACATCAGGCCATAGCTGCAGGCAGAGAGAACCAGTGCATAGATCAGCGGCTCCGTCTGCAATGGAAACAGAAAAAAGCTATTGAGCTTTTGCCAGAAAGGCGGAATTTTCCATTCAGAACTATCTTCCGGCTGACGCACGCCACGTATGGAGTTCAATGCCGTTCTCCCTGTTTTTTATAAAGACCTCTTCCATTCATCGGCACGGCAAACGATTGGCAATCGCACCTCCGAAAATGGCTTTTCTTCTATTCTGATTCAGCCCGGTTCCAGGCTGCTTTTTCATTCACGCGAGTTTCGCGGGCATATTGCCAGACAGCGCAAGCCAGAGCTTTGCGCACTCTGCACGTAAAGTGATGCTGTTTTATGGAGACTTCGCAATGATTCACAGTGCACATGCACAAAGCAGCCCTCAGTCCTACCGTGTCACACTGACCGATGCCCAAGGCCACACCTGGCACGCCGATGAGCCCACCGCTCTGGGCGGCAGCGATACTGCTCCCAATCCCATGGATCTCATGCTCTCGGCACTGGGCGCATGCACCGCCATTACCCTGCACATGTACGCAGGCCGCAAGCAGTGGCCGCTGAGCCATGTGGATGTGGACCTCAAGCTCAACCCCGAGAGCAAGCCCGCCGACGGCAACCAGATCACACGCAGCATCACCCTGCATGGCGAGCTGGATGATGAGCAGCGCCAGCGACTGCTGCAAATTGCCAATGCCTGCCCGGTGCACAAGCTGCTGGAAGGCAAAGTGGAAATTCCCACCGCCCTGGCCTGAGACCCCCAACAAAAAAAGCCCTGCAAATTCTTGCAGGGCTTTTTTGTTGGCTGAAGTAACCCGATTACACAGTCACTTCCAGCGCACCGACTTCCACATAGTGTTCAAACTCACGTTTGGCCAGATAGGCGGTTTCGGGCTGCTGGTCCTTGGGATCAATCCAGGACAGCACATAGCTGGCAATGGCGGTATCCACCTTCATTGCCGTGCCAACGGGAATCGCCTCGGATGGACCATCGCCCACACGATGCTCGACCTTGCCAGTCACTCGGGCCTCAAAGTGCTCAGGGTACTGCTGAACTTCGATGGCAGAGATCTGGTTGCCATGGGTAGTTTGTTCGGTCATCTGTATTCCTCCTGCCAGTGTTGGATTCTCAGCGCGCGAGTGGCGCCTGTCGAAGAGCCACTGTGCGTGACCCGTGCCTTCAAAATAAACGGCCCTGCGCTGGACCGCTGTCAGCCATTTGGCTGAATCGCCTTGAGGATGTAACCCAGTGCAAAGCGTTGACTGATTCTGCCGTCTGATTGCGCAAAAACCGCATTTCCCTGCACACTCAAAGCCCTTGCCGTCAGGATTTGTCATGAGTGAATCAAAGAACTTACAACGCCTTCCCACCCGTATCGCCGATGTGGGCGGCATCCCCATCCACCGAGCCATTCCCCAGCGCGCCCTGCGCAAAGTCGGAGCCTGGTGCTTTCTGGACCATGCAGGCCCGGCCGAACCACCACCGCCCGGCATGCAGGTTGGCCCTCACCCCCATATTGGCCTGCAGACCTTCACCTGGATGATTCACGGCGAAGTGCTGCACCGCGACAGCCTGGGCAGCGAGCAGATTATTCGCCCGGGGCAAGTCAACCTGATGACTGCCGGGCGGGGCATTGCGCACTCCGAAGAAAGCCAGACCACCAAGGTGCATGCAGCCCAGCTGTGGATTGCGCTGCCAGACAGCCACCGCAATATTCCACCGCGTTTTCAGCACTACCCCGACCTTCCCGCGCAACAGGTGGGCGACTATCAAGCGACCGTGCTGGCGGGCGAATCGCTGGGGCTGACTGCCCCTGCCGAAGTGCACTCCCCCCTCATGGCGGTGGATTTGCATGCCGCAGCCAGCGCCCAGCCAGCGCGGGCCAGCTTTCCTCTGCGCGCAGACTTCGAACATGCCGTGATGAGTCTTTCCGGCCATGTGACGGTAGAAGGCCAGCACCTGCCCGAACAGGAACTGTTTTACCTGCCCGCAGGCACCACATCGGTCGAGCTGGAATGCAGCCCTGACAGCCGCCTGCTCATCATTGGTGGCGAGCCCATGGATGAAGCCATTTTGCTGTGGTGGAACTTTGTGGCCCGCACCACGGAAGAAATGCAGCAAGCCCGTGCGCAGTGGGAAGCCGAAGCCGCCACCGACGCCCTGACAGTCAATGGCGCAGCGCGGCGATTTGGCCCGCCAGTCACCTCGCCACTCAGCGCCTTGCACGCACCTTCGCTGGAAGGCGTGGCACTTCGAGCCTCGAAATAAGCGGTTTCCTGAAAATTCCCCGCTTTCATTTCGCACCAAAACAGTGCGAAATGAAAGTCACGGAATCAGAAGTTAATTGCAATTAAAAACTTTTACAAGAATTTAGCTGATTTAAAGCGCAAAGCAATCACCAGCCATTCGGCACCCAAACGTTATGCATGAAACGTTTGGACTCATGCATTTCTTGCTTTCATAATTCAACCCAACGCCCTGGCCACGAGAACGCGACCGCTGTTTTCTGTCCGGGGCGTTGCCACGTTTGAACACTCATCAGACGCGGGCAAGGTTTTTTTATCCAACTCAAGAAAGCAGATCCATGCGTCAAGAACACGACTTCATCGGCATCAAAACCATCCCTCCCGACGCGTACTGGGGCGTTCACTCCGCACGCGCAGTGGAAAACTTCCCCATCACTGGTCATTCGGTGGCGCACATGCCCGAACTGATCCGCGCGTTTGCCTTTGTCAAAAAGGCCGCAGCCCAAGCTAATCTTCAGTTTGACGCTATCAATACCAAGCAAGCCACCGCCATCGCCCAAGCCTGTGACGACCTGATCGCCGGCCAACTGCACGAGCAGTTTGTGGTGGACGTCATTCAAGGCGGCGCAGGCACCTCCACGAATATGAACGCCAATGAGGTGATCGCCAACCGTGCCCTAGAGCACCTGGGATTGCCCAAAGGCAGCTACGACGTGATTCACCCGAATGACCACGTCAACGCTTCGCAGTCCACCAACGACTCCTACCCCACCGCCGTCAAGCTCGCCACCTTTGCTGGCATCCAGAAGCTGCTGACCGCCCTGGCCGAGTTGCGCGCTGCATTTGAAGCCAAGGCTGGCGAATTTGCCCACATCCTGAAAATCGGCCGCACACAATTACAAGACGCCGTGCCCATGACGCTGGGCCAGGAATTTGCCGCTTTTGCCGCCATGATTGCCGACGATGAAAAGCGTCTGCGCGAGTCCGCCTATCTGATGACCGAAGTGAACATGGGCGGCACCGCCATTGGCACCGGCATCAACGCCCCCGTGGGCTACACCGACGCGGTGGTCAAGGCGCTGGCCGAGATCTCGGGCGTGCCCGTGGTCAAGGCTGCGGACCTGATCGCCGCCACTGGCGACACCGGCGCTTTTGCCGACATTTCCGGCATCCTCAAGCGCGTGGCGGTGAAGCTGTCCAAGATCAGCAACGACCTGCGCCTGCTGTCCTCCGGCCCTCAGGCTGGCGTGGGCGATATCAAGCTGCCTGCACGCCAGGCAGGCTCGTCCATCATGCCCGGCAAGGTCAACCCCGTGATCCCCGAAGTGATGAACCAGGTCTGCTTTGAAGTGATCGGCAACGACGCCGCCATCACCATGGCCGTGGAAGCTGGTCAGCTGCAGCTCAACGCCTTCGAGCCACTGATGGCCTGGGCACTGCACAAGAGCCTGAACCACCTGAGCAGTGCCTGCAAGACGCTGCAGGTGAACTGCGTGGAAGGCATTGTGGCCAACCAGGACCTGCTGGACGCGCGCATTGCTGAATCGGTGACGCTGGTGACCGCACTGAACCCGCTGATTGGCTACGAAAAGGCCGCCAAGATTGCCAAGACCGCCATCGCCAACGGCAAGCAAATTGCCGTGGTGGCAGAAGAGCTGGGCATCATGAGCGCAGCCGAGATGAAGAAGCTGCTGGTGGCCGACAAGCTGACGCAAGCCGGTGCACTGACCGCAGCCTGATGCGCCGGGCCGCCTGCGGCTCAGACATCAGCACACACCAAGGGCATGTCCATGCGGGCATGCCCTTTTTGCATTCAAACTATCAAAAACATAGCTGATAGCGCATATTGAATAAGCGCTGCAGCCCCAAAATGCCTTGATTGATCAGCAGGAATACCAGCACCAGTGCAGGCTGCAGTGGCTACCATGACAAGCTTTCAAGGAGAGCACCATGTTTAGCCACATCATGCTGGGCGTTGACGATCTGGAGTCCGGCAAACGTTTTTACGATGCCTTGCTGGGCCAGCTGGGCATTGCGCCCGGCGTTGCCAACAAAAAGCGCTTTGCCTACCGCAGCCCCACTGGCATGTTCGTTATCACCATCCCCCTCAACGGCGCTGCCGCCACTGCGGGCAATGGCTCAACCACAGGCTTTGCCGCGCAGTCGCCAGAGCAGGTCAACGCTGCCCATGCAGCAGGCCTTGCGGCGGGTGGTGTTGCAATTGAAGATGCCCCCGGCTGGCGTGGCGAAGGCCCTGGCGCCCTGTACCTGGCCTATTTGCGCGACCCTGCCGGCAACAAGATCTGCCTGCTGCATCGCCCGGCCCAGGCTTGATGAAAGAAGGCGCAGAGCAGCCGCATCAGGCCTGCGCCTCGCCACGGACAAAGCCCATGCTGATCAGCGCCAGCAAGGGCGGCAGGGCAAAACACCACATGCCCAGCCACACATAACCCAGCGCGCCCAGTGCACAGCCCAGTGCAAAGCTGCCAATGGCGGGCAGCATTTTTTGCAACCGCGCATTGATGCTGCGGCGCTCATCCCCCTGCGCACCTCGAAGCAAATCGCTCAGATCCATCATCACCTGGGTGGTGTTGCCGGTCATCAGCGTCGAAGGCGGCAACTGGGGCAGATGCATGCGCTGCATGGCGTTCTGCACGGCCATGGCGCAGATCATCAGCATGCCCGCCGCAAAGGCTGGCGGCTGATCACCATCACTGAATGGGCCATAGACAATCATCAGTGCCGCGGCCACCAGCAGCAGCGCCACCTTGACGGCAATGAGGCTGGGCATGGGCGGTTTGTGCCTGGCCACCAGTGCATTGCTGCCAAAGCGCGCCAGCATGACGGCTAGGCAGAAAACCGGCAAAGCCAGCAGCTTGGAAACCGCACCCGCATTGCCCTGAATCAGTGCCGCCCCCAGGGTGACGAAGTTACCCGTGACGTGGGCGGTAAACAGACCGCCCAGCGCCAAAAAGCCCGCGGTATCCACATACCCGGCGTTAAAGCCCAGGATATGGCTGAGTGTGCGTGAAACAGGTGCATCGGCCATGGTCAAAAATCCAGTTTCAAGGGCGTTGCGTGTTCTGCAAATCCAGCCATGCCACCAGCAAGAAGCCACCGATCAGGCCCAGGTGCTCAAAGAAGGAATTGGCCGCCATGAAGCGTTCCTGGCCGACTGGTAGCTCCCAAAAACGAAGCGCCACAAAAGTCGCCATCAAGGTAAACGCGGCCAGAGCCAGCGCCCCCAACCAGCGCAGCTTGCCGCTGAGAATCATGACGGAAGCCCCCAGCTCCAGCGCAATGACCAGACCGGCCAGCAGTGAAGCGGGAGACAGGCCAAAATGACTCATTTCACCCACTGCGCCCTGAAAATCCATCAGCTTGTTGAGACCGCCTTGCAGATAGGCTGCGCACAGGCCCAGATAGGCCAGCCAGCGAATGGCATGACTGCCGAAGACAGGCCGTGCCAGACGAGATAGAGCAGACGTTTGCATGAATCTTCTCCTGTTGAGGGTAATTTCAGGACGCGGTGGTTGTTACATCCAGCAGGAGCAGCCCAGGGCGCCGAAGAAGCCCTTGAGATCGGAGGCTGGCACGCTGGATGCCCAGGCGCTGGCGTGCTGGTGGCCGTGCATGCCGCAGCTTGTGCCGCAGCCGCAGGCGGCTGCCATCTGGCGATAACGCACAGGGTTCAGCGAGTTCTTGCCTGCGCCTTCGGGCTCACCCCAGGCGGCAAAGCCACCAAAGCGGCGCACGGGCGACCAGTCGGGCATGGCGGGCGGCACGGGGTTGTCGTCATGCGAAGCAAAGCTGCCTGCGCCATACACCACGCGCCCCCCCACCACGGTCAGGTCGCTGGTGAGGAAGGAGATATCGTCCTCAGGCACCTTGAAGTAGTCTTTGTTGGGCACGATCAGGTCGGCGAAATGGCCCACTTCAATGCGGCCACGCTTGCCCACTTCATTGCTGAACCAGGCCACGTTTTCAGTCCACATGCGCAGTGCGGTTTCGCGGTCCAGCAGATTGCGCTCTGGGTAAATCTTGGAGCCGCCCACGGTCTTGCCGGTGACCATCCACGACAGCGAAACCCAGGGGTTGTAAGAGGCCACACGGGTGGCATCCGTACCGGCCGAAACCTTGACGCCACGCTCCAGAATTTTCTTGACGGGAGGCGTGGCTTCGGCGGCCTTGGCGCCGTAGCGCTCCACAAAGTATTCGCCCTGGTAGGCCATGCGGTGCTGCACGGCAATACCACCGCCCAGCGCCGCAATACGGTCGATGGATTTGTCAGAGATGGTTTCCGCGTGGTCAAAGAACCAGTTCAGGCCATTGATGGGTGTTTCGCGGTGCACTTTCTCAAACACATCCAGCGCGCGGCTGATGGTTTCGTCATACGTGGCATGCAGGCGCCACGGCCACTTGTTCTGCACCAGGATGCGCACCACATCTTCGAGTTCGTTTTCCATCTGCGGCGGCATATCGGGGCGGGGCTGGCGGAAGTCTTCAAAGTCCGCTGCGGAATAGACCAGCATTTCGCCCGCACCGTTGTGGCGGAAGTAGTCGTTGCCCTGCTTGTATTTGACGCTCTGCGTCCACTGCAGAAAGTCCTCTTTTTCTTCCTTGGGCTTTTGCGTGAACAGGTTGTAGGCCAGACGCACGGTGATCTGTCCGTCCTTGTCGAGCTGCTCGATGACCTTGTAGTCATCAGGATAATTCTGTGAGCCACCACCGGCATCAATCACGCCCGTCACGCCCAGGCGGTTGAGTTCACGCATGAAGTGGCGTGTGGAGTTGACCTGGTAGTCAAACGGCAGCTTGGGGCCCTTGGCCAGCGTGGCGTAGAGGATGGTGGCGTTGGGCTTGGCCAGCAGCAGACCCACGGGGTTGCCCGCGGAGTCGCGCACGATCTCGCCACCTGGTGGCTGTGGTGTGTCCTTGGTGTAACCCACGGCGCGCAGCGCTGCGGCATTGAGCAAGGCGCGGTCATAGAGGTGCAGCAGGAACACCGGGGTATCGGGTGCCACTGCGTTGATTTCTTCCAGCGTGGGCAGGCGCTTTTCCACAAACTGGTGTTCGGTAAAGCCGCCGACCACACGTACCCACTGCGGTGCGGGCGTGTTGGCCACCTGGCGCTTGAGCATGTCCATGGCATCTGCCAGAGAACGCACGCCGTCCCAGCGCAGCTCCAGGTTGTAATTCAGGCCACCGCGAATCACGTGGGTGTGATTGTCAAACAGGCCGGGCAGTGCACTACGGCCCTGCAGATCAATCTTGCGGGTGCCGCTGCCCGTCAGCGCCAGTACTTCGGCATCAGAGCCCACCGCGACAAACTTGCCATCCTTGACCGCTACTGCGCTGGCCACAGGCTGGCTTTTGTTGAGCGTAGTGAATTGACCGTTATGGAAAATAACATCGGGTGTGGTGTCGGACATGGCGGCTCCTGAGTGGGAATTTGCGCGGGTGGTGCAGCCCAGCAGACTGCCCATGGCAAGGGTGGCTGCGGAGCCGAGTACTTTGCGGCGGGTGCTCATTGAAGGATCTTTCTCAAGCTTTGTGGGAGGTCTTTTCAGCAGAGGCCGTACGCCCCGGAAGCTGGCCCAGCACATGACTGGTGGCCTGCGTTCCATTGCATGCGCTGTGAAAACTGCTTCCTTGCAGTAACTGCTTTCCGACAGGGATAACTTGCTCACCGAGCAAGATGCCCAACAGGCCGACCAGAGCTATGAGGGGAGGTGCGGGAGAACGCACCTGCAAAAGGCTATAAACCACACCAACCAGCAAGCCAGCGGCCAGGGAGAAAACATAGAGCTTCATGGCAATTGCTCCTATCTATCTTGAAGAAAGAGGTGGCCAACAGCTGTCAGCCTCGAACGCGCATCAAAGAGGGTCGAGGCCCAAGCTTTGGCACAGCCATTTCAACGTGCGGGGTTAGGACCCACTGTTGCGCCATGCTGCACACGCTCTGCAGCCTTGTGCACCATCGTGTAGGCGTAATCCACGCCCATGCCGTAGGCCCCGGAGTGTTCACGCACGATGTCCATCACGGCGTCGTAGGTGCCGCGCTGGGCCCAGTCACGCTGCCATTCCAGCACCACTTGCTGCCAGGTCATGGGCACCACGCCAGCCTGCACCATGCGGTCCATGGCGTAGTTGTGTGCGTCCAGCGAAGTGCCGCCAGAGGCATCGGCCACCATGTAGATTTCGTAGCCGGCGTCATGCATGGCGCTCAGCGCAAATGTGGTGTTGCAGACCTCGGTCCACAGGCCGGAGACGATGATTTTCTTGTGACCCTTGGCAACATTCGCAGCCAGTGCATCACGCACGTTCTGGTCGTCCCAGGAGTTCATGGAGGTGCGCTCCAGCAGGGGCGCCTGGGGGAACACGTTCAGCAGCTCTGGGTAGGTGTGACCGGAGAAGCTCTCGGTTTCCACCGTGGTGATGGTGGTGGGAATATTGAATGCCTTGGCAGCCTTGGCCAGACCTACAACATTGTTCTTCAGTGTCTGACGGTCAATGGACTGCACGCCGAATGCCATCTGGGGTTGCTGATCGATGAAGATGATCTGGCTGTTGGCGGGGGTCAGAACTTCCAGGAAATGCTTGCTCATGATGGTGATCTTTCGTAAAGGGTTGCGGTCGTTAAGATGAGTTTTCGCAATCACTTCTCGACTGCGATGACTGAAGTCTATTTTTTGACGCCAACAAAGAAAATAGAAAAGATCGAATAGCATCCTTTCCATTTTCGACATCTCAACCGGCGCTGTTTGCGCTGGAGCACCACTCTCCGCAGTGAGCTGATTTATGAAAAAACTGCCAGATCTGGAAGCCTGGGCCATCTTTGCCAAAGTGGCGGAAACCGGCTCGTTTGCGCGCACGGCGCAGGATTTTTCGCTGTCGCAAGCCACCGTTTCCAAGGCCATCACGCGGCTGGAAACACGCATGAAGACAGTGCTGTTTCACCGTACTTCCCGGCGCATTGCGCTGACCGAAAACGGCCTTGCCGCGCTGGAGCGTGCCTCGCGCATTCTTCAGGAAGGCGAAACGGTGGAGGCCGATGTCATGGATCGCTCTACCAGCCTGCGCGGGCTGATACGGGTGGCAGCGCCCATGTCGTTTGGCATTCAGCGCCTGGCACCGCTGCTGCCAGAGTTCATGCAGCAGCACCCTGAAGTGGAGCTGGACCTGAGCTTCAACGATCAGCAGATGGACTTGATTGGCGAGCGCGTGGATATGGCCGTGCGCATTGCCAATCTGGTGGACTCAACACTGCTGGCGCGCAAGATGTGCAACGTCAAAATCCTGCTGGTCGGCTCGCCTTCCTACTTCGAAAAATATGGCCACCCGCAGCATCCACGCGACCTGGCCCAGCATCGCGGGCTGATCTACAGCCACTCGCCAGCGGGCAGCAACTGGCGCTTTCACCATGCAGAGCAAGGCAACCACACGCAGGCCATTCCTGAACTGCTGAAAGCCAATAATGCCGATGCGCTGACACCCGCGCTGCTGGCTGGTCTGGGCCTGGCGCTGCAGCCCTCTTTTTTGGTGTGGCAGCAGCTGCAGTCGGGCGAGCTTGAAACCACCATGGATGGCTGGAGCGTGGACTGCATCGCCATGCATCTCGTCACCCCGCCGGGCCGCAGCCGGCCAGCGCGGGTGCAGGTGCTGATGGACTACCTGACCCAGCGATTTGCCAATGAACCCTGGGCTGAAGCCACCTGAGCACCTCGGACAAGCGTAGAACGGCACAATATCGCCAAGGCGGCATGGGTTCCGCCGCATTTTCTGGATCTTTATGAGCAACAACACAGCGCCATCCGAAGAGCATCTGTGCACCTCCTGTGCCGGTATTCAGCGCAACTGGCGCAAAGCCCCCGGCCATGCCGAGCTGATGCAGCGCGGCAACCGCAAGGAAGAACGCGGCGCAAACACCGTGACGGTGACTCGCTATGTCTGCGAGCATTGCGGCACGGTCTGGGACTACGAAAACAACAAGCACAATCAAAAAGCAGGCTGGTCGGTGATCGGCCGCATCTGATCGCGCCCTCCCCGCTCGCCACAACGGTGCCTTTACGGCGCCGTTTTGTTTTCTGGAATTAAGGAGGCTGCATGCAATCCGCAAGCAACGAATGGTTTGACGAAGCGTATTACCAGCGCTTTTACTTTGACAAAAAAACCAGCGTAATCGACCCCGAACACGCCAAACGTCTGGGCACCTTCGTTTGCTCCTATCTGTCGTACCTTCGCGTGCCTGTGCAGCGGGTGCTGGATGTGGGCTGCGGCATTGGCCTGTGGCGTGAAGCAGTGCAGCAGCACTTTCCCGGCGTGCAATACCAGGGCGTGGAATTCAGCCCCTATCTGTGCGAGCGCTATGGCTGGGAGCAAGGCTCGGTGGTGGACTGGCAGCCCCAAGATCGCCAGCCCTTCGATCTTGTGATCTGCCAGGGCGTGCTGCCGTATCTGAACCCCGGCGACCTGAAAAAAGCGCTGAACAATCTGGGCTCGCTCTCCCGCGGCGGCCTGTATATCGAGGCCGTGGCCAAAGAGGATTACGAGCGCGACATCATCGATGAAGAGCTGACCGATTCGCGCCTGTACCGCCACCGTGCCGAGCTGTACCGCCGAGGCCTGCAGCCTTATTTCAAGGAACTGGGCGGCGGCGTTTGGCTGAGCCGCAAGACCGACCTTCCTCTGTTTGAGCTGGAGTGCGTCAACGGATAAACCTTCTGCGTGAACTGCCGCCCCTCCTGAGCGAAGCGGGCCGCAGGCAGCCGAAGTATTGAGACCATGCAAGCGATGAATACCCACACCGATGTGCCCGTGCGGATGACGAATCTGCTGACGGTGGAATCCAGCGTAGCGCCCCATGCCGTGGCCCGCCTGCGCACGGCGCGGCAGGCACTGAGCACCCGGCCTTTTCTCGCACGCGGCGGCCCCAGGGGTGAGCGCTGCGAAGGCTGCCGTCTGCGCCCCACGCACTGCATGTGCGCTCTGCGGCCAGACCTGGAAACCCGCGCCGGCTTTTGCCTGCTGATGCATGACGCCGAACCGCTCAAGCCCAGCAACACCGGCTGGCTGATTGCCGATGTGGTCAAGGACACGTTTGCCTATGGCTGGTCGCGCACTGAAATTGCACCGCAGCTGCAGGCCTTGCTCAATGATCCGCAGTGGCAGCCTTTTGTGGTGTTCCCTGGCGAATACGCCCAGCCCCCCAAGCGCGTGGTGCATGCGCTCCATGAAGGCTCTGCACCGCTGCAGCCCGGCAAGCGCCCGCTGTTCGTGCTGCTGGATGCCACATGGTCCGAAGCCCGCAAGATGTTTCGCAAAAGCCCTTACCTTGATGGCTTTCCAGTGCTCAGCCTGCACCCAGAACAGCTTTCGCGCTATCAATTGCGCAGATCAAAGCGGGATGACCATTTCTGCACCAGCGAAGTCGCAGCCCTGTGCCTGGAGCTGGTGGGCGATGCGCCAGACACCCGCGCAGGCCAGGTGCTGGAGTCTTATCTGGGGGTGTTCACCGAGCGCTATCTGCAGGCCAAAAACCAGCTGCCCGCTGATGCGCAAAGCCCCGCCCATCAATGCCTGCGCGAGCGGATGGGCAGTACCTCGTGAATCACGAGGCAGGCACGCCGCTGCCGGAATAAGCATTCCACTCAAAGCGATAAGCCAGCCGCGACAATGCAGCTTTGGCCCATGCGTTTTGCCGCGTGGGCGCGTGCCGAATTGGGTTGGTGAATGAGCGCCGATGGCCATGGGTCTCGGCGCTTTTGTTTTCTGGAGCGGGTGATGAACAAGTCGTTGAAATGGGGTTGGCTGGCCGCAGCGCTGGTGTGTGCAGGCTCGGCCATTGCGGCGGGCAAGGCGAGCAGCGCACCGCAAATCGGCGCCAATATTGATACTGCGGTCGATGTTTCGGCATCCCCCACACTGCAGCGCTGGCAGGCAGGTGGCAATGTGGTGCTGGGCGTGCGTGAAGCGGCGGTTCCCATGTCCTATGTGATTGGTGCCAACGACAAATTCGTCGGCTACCACATGGACCTGTGCGAGCGCGTGGTGCACGCCATCGCCCCCAAGGCCCAGATCAAATACATGGTGCTGACACCGCAGAACACCATGCCGCTGATTGGCAATGGCACGGCAGACTTCAACTGCGCCAGCATGACCAACAACCTCAACCGCCAGAAGCAGGTGGCCTTTGGCCTGACCACCTATGTGAGCGAGGTGCGCATGGCCGTGCGTGCAGATTCGGGCATCACCTCCTTCAAGCAATTGCAGGGCCGCAATGTGGGCGCCATCACCGGCACAACGGCCGTGCAGCTTCTGCGCAAATACGCTGCCGACAACGACCTGAACTTCAAGACGCTGATGAGCAAGGACCAGTTCGAAAGCTTCACCCTGCTGGAGGCAGGCCGCGTGGACGCTTTCGTGCTGGACGACAACATGCTGGCTGGCGTGATTGGTCAAAGCAAGAACCCCAAGGGCTACAAGATCGTGGGTGAGGTGATCGGCGCCGAGCCCATTGCCATTCAGTTCAGCAGGAACGACCCGCAGATCAAGAAAGCGGTGGACGGCGCCATCCTGCAGATGATTCGCTCTGGCGAGATGCACAAGCTCTACCACAAGTGGTTCATGCAGCCCATTCCACCCAAGGGCATGAACCTGAACCTGCCCATGGGCGAGATGCTGAAAAAGCAGCTGGCCGCCCCCAACGACACACCGCTGGAACAATTCGTATTGCCCCAATAACGCGGCAGCGCCGCATCGGCAGATAGACTGCAGGGCCAACCTCAAGGGGAATGCTTGCCGTGCTGGAGTACCTGGTCTATCCGCTGATTGCGCTGATGTTTGTGGCGGTGTTCACGCGTGAAGTGATCGCGCCCGCATCGCGCAACCACTGCGACAGGCGCTGGCTTTTTTATAGCAGCGCCCTGGGTGCGCTGACGCTGGTCTGCACGCTGGCCCTGGGTTATGTGCTGGAGAGCCGCATTCGCCAGCAAGCGCTGCTGGATGTGGGTGCGCGCTGGAACCCCTTGCTGGTGGGGCTGCTGAGCTTTTTCATCACCAGCTTTGTCTTTTACTGGTGGCACCGCGCCACTCATGCCAGCGATCTGCTGTGGCGCATGTTTCACCAGTTGCATCACAGTGCGCGGCGCATTGAGGTGCTGACTTCGTTCTACGCCCACCCGCTGGATTCCGCTGCCGCCATGCTTCTGAGCGTGATCTCCAGCTACTGGGTGCTGGGTGCCAGCCCTGCAGCCGCCGCCGTGGCACTGGGCCTGACAGCGGCGTTTGACCTGTTCACCCACGCCGACATTCGCACGCCGCGCTGGCTGGGCTATGTGCTGCAGCGCCCCGAAATGCATACCGTGCACCACCAGCACGACCACCATGCGCAGAACTATGGCCTGCCGCTGTGGGACATGCTGTTTGGCACCTGGACCAACCCTGCCGAGCGCGCCCGGAAGCTGGGCTTTGACGACGACAAATCCGAGCGCATTGCCGAGATGCTGCTGTGGCGCGATGTGCGCCTGAGCGACCCCATCTGCCATCGCAAAGGCCGCAATAGCAGCATTTAAATTGATAGCAGACACCGCTTTCCAGCATTACGAAATCATCATTTTTTGTGCGGATTTGTTAACACAATCCTGACTTAGCGCCGATTTCGCCCCATTGCCCTTGCCAACCCGCATATGAGGCTTGGGAGAGGCCTAAAAATCTGTTTAAATCGACCGCGTCTGCCCATGTTTCCCCATGAGCAGCACCCCCGGCTTGGCCTCTGCGCGACCGCGCTGTCGCCCTCCGCCAAGCCTTTGCATGCGGCATCCACTGCACATGCGCCCAGGGCCCAGGCCCCTGCAAAGCGCTGTTACCAGCCTCTTGCGCAAACTTCTGAATACTGCGGTAGCTGGGCCACGCGCCCGGCTGCTTTGCCCATTGCAAGCCCGGCCCCTGCTTGGGCGAAAGGAAAGGTGTCCGGTTTTGGTGGAGTCCGTTTACAAGCTGCGCTACAACCCAGCGCTCGACGGGTTGCGAGGTGTAGCCATCCTTCTGGTGATCCTCTCGCATGCCCACGCTCCCTTGTTTGATGGTGCATTCTTCGGCGTCGATCTGTTCTTTGTACTCAGCGGCTTTCTGATTACATCGCTGCTGCTGATGGAGTTCCAGCAGCACGGCAAGCTGGATTACTGGCGCTTTTACCGCCGCCGGTTCTTTCGCCTCATGCCAGCGCTGGCCCTGTTCCTCGGTGCCTACTGCCTGGTGGCACCCATCCTCTGGCCAGACCTCACCGATATCTATTCGGACGCGCTTGTCTCCATCCTCTACCTGGCCGACTACGGCATCGCCTTCTTCGACAGCCCCGACACGCTGCTGCACATGTGGTCACTGTCCGTCGAAGAACACTTCTATCTGGTCTGGCCGCCACTGCTGGTGCTAATGCTGCGCAAGACCATGCCCGGCCGGGTCTGGGCTCCGCTGCTGGCACTGTGGGTGCTGAGCACACTGTGGCGCATCTTCTGGGTGATGCAGGATCAGAAGTTCTACGAAATCTTCTTCCGCTTCGATACCCGCGCCTCAGGCCTGCTGGCTGGCGCACTGCTGGCCGCGCTGATGCTGGAGCGACCGCAGTGGATCGAGCGCCTGCAATCTCTGCGCGCCTACACCATGTGGTTTGTGCTGGCGGTGCCACTCATCATGGAACTGGAATGGGACAACCAACACGCCATGGTCTGGGGCATCACCGTGGTTGAATGCGCGGCCATCGTGCTGCTGGTTTCGGTGCAAAAGCCTGTTGGCGTGATCTACGAAATGCTGACCACGCCCATGCTGATGCGTCTGGGCAAGCTCTCCTACGGCATCTACCTCTGGCACTACCCCGTGGTTCGCTATCTGCGGGCCGACTATTCATGGCAAGTCACTGTGGTGGCCGGCCTGCTGATTTCCACGGCACTTTCCGCGCTGTCCTTCTACACCGTAGAGCGCTGGGCCCTGCGCCGCCGCGATGCGGGCCAAAGCCCCAAGCCCCGCAAGGAGCCCAGCCTGCGCGAGGTGACTCGCGGGTCTTGAGAGAGAGCCACACGACTTGGTAAACCACGCCCCCCGAGACAAAGGGGCGCCCCTTAAAAGCCCGCGCCAGGCTGGGAAAGATAGGCCTCTTCCTCGGCCGTGCTGGCGCGGCCCAGAATGGGGTTGCGGTGCGGAAAGCGCCCAAAACGCGCAATCACATCCTGGTGGCGGTGCGCATAGTCCAGCGACCCCACCAGATATTCACGCGTTTCATCATCCCCTGCCGCCTGCGCTAGCGCTTCAAAGGCCTGCACACTGCGCTTTTGCATGGCCATATCCTCTGCGTGCTCCAGCGGCAGATACATGAACACGCGCACCACCTCTGGCAGCGCCAGGTCATCGCCCCTGTCCATAGCCTGCAGGGCCAGCGTCAGGGCCAGCGGGTCTCCCGCAAAACTCTGCGGCGTATTGCGATGGATATTGCGGGTGAACTGGTCAAGCAGCAGCACCAGCGCCAGCCGCTCCCAGGGGCCTTGCTCTGCCCAATGTGGCAACGCGCCGCCCAGAGCAGCTTCCACCGCCAGACCAAAGCGTTCCCGCAGTTGCTCATCAAACGCAGGCGACTTGGTAAACCATTGCTGCTTGTGCTGCAAAGCCCCATGGTTATCCGGCCTGGCACTGCCCAGCCAGTGCGCCAGCACCTGATCCGGCAGGGTGGCGTCCGCAATCACAGCGTCCAGCGCCTGAATATGAGTCGGTTTTGCATGTTCAGTCATGGGCTGATTGTGGCCTCAAGCCCATTGCTCCCCCTGTCAGCCAGAGCAGGCAACCGTGCATCGCGCCTCTGTCTGTCAACGTTTTGACGCGATGTGCGTTAAAAAATGCCGTCTCTTGCGACCTGTTGGCCGAAAAAGCAGGAACTTCCATCATCCCCTGCGACTCAGGGGATTAGGGTCCAGAGAGAAAATAACTGCCTCAAAAAACATAGCGCTCTGCGCTGATGTTTCAACAGGTTTCCAGGTTTCAGGTTTGTTTGCAAAGTCAGGCTGTTGTGATGAATAGGCGCTCGTGGTTGATGGTGGCAATGGTCGGCGCAGGCCTGGCCGTCACAGGTTGTTCTGGCAAAGCCATGCCCAGCAGCGTGAGCGTCAGCCAGCAAAAGCTCCAGGAAATGGTCTCCGCCCGCTTTCCCAGGCAGTTTCCCGTGGCAGGCCTGCTGCAGCTGAACCTCAGCGCCCCCCAGCTGACCATGGCACCCGAGCGCAACGCCATCAACGCCCAGATTCCTGCCGAACTCCTTGGCAAAGTGCTCAGGGAAAAATACAGCGGCCAGCTGAATGTGGATTTTTCCCTGCGCTATGAGCCTTCAGACCGCACACTGCGTGCCTACCAGATCAAGGTCAACAGCTTGCACATGGATGGGCTGGCCCCCGCCATGAGCGACATGCTGGCCACCTACTCCACCGCCCTGGCGGAACAGGCGCTGGCACAGGTCGTGCTCTATCAGCTGCAGGACAAGGATCTGGCCCTGGTAGATGCCATGGCCATGGAGCCTGGAGCCATCACCGTCACCCAGCAAGGCCTGACCGTGCAGCTGGTGCAGAAAAAATCTGCCGGCGCCAAGTAAATTTTCAGAGCCCCTGAAGAAGCCCGCAAAGCAGCAGTCTGCGGGCTTTTTTATCCCCGATCCGGTCAGCGGAGTTCAGCGACTGGCTCCAGACCTGTATCCCGGATGGTCTTGGCCGCCGCAGGCGAGGTATAGAACTTGAGCAACTGCTCCAGCCCCTTCGGGTTAGTAGAGGTGCTGGCCATCCCCGCAGAGAAGAAGGTGTAGTGCTGCACCGATGGCGGCAGCGTTCCCACGTAGCTGATACCTTCAATCGGCAACAACTCGCTGACCTGCTGCAAGCCGATTTCTGCCTCACCACGCGCCACAATGGTGCCCACTCGCTCAGTCACGATCTTCTTGCTCTTGGGCATGACCTGATCGTGAATACCCAGCTTCTTGAGCATCTGAGTTTCGTAATAAGTACCGCTGGCACTGGCCGAATAGGCAATGCTCTTGGCATTCAGTAGCACTTGACGCAGCTTGTCTTCGCTGCTGATATCTGGGATGGGTGCCCCCTTTTTCACTGCAATACCCACGGCCGATCGCACCAGATCAACCTGCGTGCCGGGCAGGACCAGCCCCTTGGCCACCAGCTCATCCAGCGCACCACGGGCCAGAATCACCACATCGGCCTTTTCGCCCTTGCTCAGGCGATTGGGAATTGACGTGGGCGATGCGCCCATGGATGAGCCATAGGCTGACTCGACGGCAATCCCGGTCTGTGCAGTGAACTGCGGCGCCAGCAGCTTGTGTGCAGCGGTAAAGCCACCCGAGGTCATCAAGCGTACGGGTTCTTGTGTTGCCTGCAGCTTGGGCGCCTGCTGGGCGCAACCAGCGGCCATGGCCACGGCACCAATCAGCAAGATGCGACGGGCGCGGCACAGATTCAAAGGCGTGTTCATCGACGTGTCTCCGTATTTTTTCAGGCTAGATGGCTTCAAGCCCTTGTTGGTAAAGCGCCAGCAGCTATGTTTGTCATAGCCGCTACACCTGTGAGGATTGTGAAAAGCTACAGCCCTCGGGTCCAATACCGTTTGCGTCTGGACTTGATACGAAAATCGTCCTATGGATTTGCGCCGCCTGACCTGTTTTCTGGCTGTGGCCGATGAGCTGAACTTCAGCCGTGCGGCCCAGCGCTTGCATATGAGCCAACCCCCACTGAGCCAGCAGATTCGCCTGCTAGAGCAAGAAATGGGCGCGCAGCTGTTTGAGCGCTCACGCCGCGCCGTCACGCTGACGCCAGCGGGCCTGCTGTTGCAGGAAAAAGCGCGGCAGATTGTGGAGCTGCACCAGCAAGCGGGCGAGCTAGTTCGCATGGCTGCTGACGGCCTGGCCGGACGGTTGCGCATTGCATTCACAGCCTCGGTGCCGCTGTTCGATGCGTTCTCCGCCATGCTGCGCAAATTTCGCAGCCGTCACCCGCTGGTCGAGCTGGATCTGCAGCACATGACAACGGGCGAGCAGATTGCGGCGCTTACCGCAGGGCATATTGACATTGGCTTCATGCGCCCCTCTCCCGCGTTTCGTATTCCCGTTCCCATTCGCGAGCAAACGCTGTGGCGCGACGAGCTGATGCTGGCCCTGCCAGCCAGTCAGGCCACGACGACTACGAACGATCAGCCTGTCGCACTGAGTCGTCTGGCCGATCAGCCCTTTGTACTGCACCCCGCCGTGCTCGGCGGCGGCCTGCACGAGCACATTCTGGCTCTGTGTAGCGAAGCTGGCTTTGTCCCTCGCATCGCCCAGCCCGCACGCGAAACATCAACCATGCTGGCACTGGTGGCTGCAGGCTTAGGGCTCTCCATCATTCCCAGCGTCTACGAGCGTGTCTGCCCGCCGGGCGTTGTGCTGCGCCCGCTGGCCGATGCAACACGCCACTCGCGCATTGCGCTGGTCAGCATGCAGCAGGCACCATCGCCCTGCGTGCAGATGTTCTGGCAATTGCTGCGCTGAACGGGCTCTGCCTTTACGATGCGGCAGGCAAACCATTTCTTCTGGAGCCACCCCTATGACCCACACCCTCGCCGACTTTTCCGTCACCCGCAAATGGCCTGCCCAACACCCTGAGCGCATTCAGCTGTACTCGCTGCCTACGCCCAACGGCGTGAAGGTGTCGATTGCGCTGGAGGAAATGCAGCTGCCCTATGAGGCGCACCTGGTCAGCTTCCAGACCGAGGACCAGCTCACCCCCGAGTTCGTGGGCACCTTCCCCAACAACAAGATTCCCGCCATCCTTGACCCGCAAGGCCCGGGCGGCCAGCCGCTGGCCTTGTTTGAATCCGGCGCCATCCTGATCTATCTGGCTGAAAAATCTGGCAGTCCTTTGCTGCCCGCGGCCCCTGCCGCCCGCTACGAAACGCTGCAGTGGCTGATGTTCCAGATGGGCGGCGTGGGCCCCATGTTTGGCCAGGTGGGCTTTTTCCACAAATACGGTGGCAAGGACTTTGAAGACAAGCGCCCGCGTGACCGTTACATCAATGAATCCCGACGCCTGCTGGGCGTGCTGGAGCAGCGCATGCAGGGCCGCGCATGGATCATGGGCGAGCAGTTCACTCTGGCCGACATCGCCATCTGGCCCTGGGTGCGCAATATGGTCGATGAAAACGGCTACAACGCGGGCGAGCTGGTGGGCTGGCAGAACTTCCCGCAGCTGCAACGCGTGCTGGCCGCCTTTGTGGCGCGGCCCAGCGTGCAAAAAGGCCTGAATATTCCGCCACGCGGCTAAGCCTGTGGTCTGCGGGGCAGGCACCAACTGTTGCAAAAACGGTGGGTACTGTCCCATGCATGAGGTCTTTCAATAGGTGGTCCCGGCCTTATCTTCCAAGGGTCAGGCTTTGCGGATAGCCGAGCCCATCAGGAGATCACCATGACCACCACGACTCATAACCCCATTTTGGAAAGCGCCCCACTGGGCCCACGCTGGCCCTGCCTGGACCCTTTCCTGTTCTGCGCTCACCACGATGACAGCTACCCTGCCAGCGACGGCAAGATGGGCGTGGAGGCCGTGGAATTCGAAGGCCGCGAAATGGGCAGCGACTTCAGCGCCAAGGACGGCTTTTCCATGTACCACGGCGAGCAGGTGCCCGGCTTTCCCGGCCACCCCCATCGCGGCTTCGAGACCGTGACGCTGGTGCGCAAGGGCCGCATCGACCATGCCGACTCGCTGGGCGCAGCCGCACGCTTTGGCGGCGGCGATGTGCAGTGGCTCACCGCGGGCAAAGGCATTCAGCACTCGGAAATGTTCCCGCTGCTCAATAGCGACAAGCCCAACCCGCTGGAGCTGTTCCAGATCTGGCTGAACCTGCCCGCCAGAAACAAGATGGTGGAGCCGCACTTCACCATGTTCTGGAACGAGCAGATTCCGCGCGCCAGCTTCAGCGATGCTGCGGGCAAGCAGACCACGGTCACCGTGGTCGCTGGTTCACTGCCAGGGGCAGACAAGGCTTTGCCACCGCCCCCCGAATCCTGGGCTTCTCAGGACGGCAGCGATGTCGCCATCTGGACGCTGGAGCTGGAGCCCGGCGCGCGCTGGACCATGCCCCGGGCGGCAGGCGCGGAAACGCACCGCATGCTCTACTTTTTTGTAGGCAAGCGCATGACAGTGGGTGGCCAGGCCGTGGACGGGCACAAGGCCATGCATGTGGATGCCCAAAGCGATCTGGAGCTGGTCAACACCGGCGATGTCACCGCAGAGCTGGTGCTGCTGCAGGGCAAGCCGATTGGCGAGACCGTGTCCCAGTACGGCCCGTTCGTGATGAACACGCAGCAGGAAATCATGCAGGCCATGCAGGATTACCGCCGCACCCAGTTCGGCGGCTGGCCCTGGAAGGACAACGACCCTGTGCACGGTGCCGAAAACCGCCGCTTTGCGCGCTACCCCGGCGCAACGGAGGACGACCTGCCCCCAGCCACGGCTGCCGCCTGAAAATGGCGCGCCGGATGGCGGTTGTTCAAACGCTGCCACAATGTGCGCCTGACCGCCACGACCTTTGCGGGCCGTGGCGGCTTTGTTTTGGAGCCGCTCAGGCCGCAGCCTTCCACAGGCTGGGGCGTGCAGGCATCTCTAGGAACCGCCAACTGCCATGAACATCACCAAAGACACCGCCGTCACCATCAACTACAAGATTCACGAGCTGCTCCCTGGCGGCATCGCCGTCAAACTGCTGGACAAGGGCGACGTGGCCTACCTGCATGGCGGCTATGAAAACATCTTCGCCAAGGTCGAAGCAGCTCTGGACGGCAAGAAAAAAGGCGACACCGTCACCGTGGACCTGTCCATCGAAGAAGCTTTTGGCGAGCGTGATGAAAGCCTCAAGCGCACGATTGCCAAAAGCGAGTTCCCCGCAGGCGTCAAGGTGGGCGGCCAACTGCGCGGCACCAACGATCAGGGCCTGCCCCAGATCTATCACGTCATGAAGATCAAGGGCCAGGAAGTGCTGCTGGACGGCAACCACCCTCTGGCTGGCATGGCCCTGCGCTTTACCGGTCTGGTTAATGAAGTGCGCGAAGCCTCGCCCGAAGAGATCGAGCACCGCCATGTGCACGGCGGTCACGGCCACCACCATTAAAAACATAGCTGGCAGCCTATGCCTTTAAAGGATTTCAGACATTTTTCAATCTGAAATCCTTTATCTAAAAGCGCAAGCAGCTATCAAAACAAAAGGCCCCCGAACCAAAATCCGGGGGCCTTTGTGTATTCAGCGCTTGATCGCTCAGGCGGTCAGGCGATCCAGTGCTTCACGGTACTTGGCAGCGGTCTTGTCGATCACTTCCTTGGGCAGACGGGGCGCGGGCGCCTTCTTGTCCCAGGCCTTGCCGTTGACCTGAGCCTGCTCCAGCCAGTCACGCACAAACTGCTTGTCGTAGCTGGGAGGATTCTCGCCCTTGGCCAGCGCATCCTCGTAGCCTTCCACCGGCCAGTAGCGCGAGCTGTCGGGGGTCAGCACCTCGTCCATTAGCACCAGCGTGCCGTCTTCGGTCAGGCCGAATTCGAACTTGGTGTCGGCAATGATCATGCCCTTGGTCAGAGCAATCTCGGCCGCTTCCTTGTAAATCTGGATAGCCGTGTCGCGAATCTGGGCAGCCAGTTTCTCGCCCACCATTTCCACGGTGCGCTCGTAAGTGATGTTTTCGTCGTGGTCACCCATCTCGGCCTTGGCGGCAGGAGTGTAGATGGGCTCGGGCAGCTTGGCGGCGTTGGTCAGGCCAGCGGGCAGCTTCACGCCGCACACGGCTTGCGATTCCTGGTATTCCTTCCAGCCGCTGCCGGCCAGATAGCCACGCACCACGGCTTCGATCAGCACGGGCTTCAGGCGCTTGACCAGCATGGAGCGGCCTTCCACCTGCTTGACTTCCTCAGGCTTGACCACAGACTCGGGCGCTTCGCCAGTCAGGTGGTTAGGGCAGATATGGCCCAGCTTGTCGAACCAGAACAGCGCCATCTGCGTCAGCAGCACGCCCTTGCCGGGAATGGGCTCGCCCATGATCACGTCAAAGGCAGACAGGCGGTCGGAGGCCACCATCAGAATGCGGTCGTCGCCCACGGCGTAGTTATCGCGGACCTTGCCACGCGCGAGCAAAGGCAGCGAGGCAATGTTGGAAGTGTGCAGAGCAGAAGGCTGGGTGGTCATGGTCGAAATTGGGCTGTCAGGCAATTCAGGCGTGCAGTCGGTCAGCAGGCGCCTGAAAGCCATAGGGGGCTGCCAGCGTCGCAGGCCCGAGAGGCGGCTGCGTAAAAACGCGATTTTAAGGGCGCATCCACAGGCTTTAACCCTCACGGTCTTTGCCAGGCGGCATGCGCTGCCACAGAGTTCGGATAGGCAACCAGGCAAAAGCTCTGCCCAGTTTCCCCAAAGCCACTCATTGTGAAGCCAAAACAGCCCGCCATCAAACTGGGCGACAAGGCCCCTGGCGAGCCTGCGCTATCACCATTTTTTCTTGGCCTTTGCCCAGCCCGGGCGCATAGTGAGTTCACAGGCAAAGACGAATGCGCATTCCGAACTGCAAGGCTGCGGCACCGACCGCCAAGGTGGTGAAACCGCAGTGATTTCACTGAGAGCAAAGGAGTGTTTTGTTATGAATCTGACAATTAGCGGGCATCACCTGGAGGTCACTCCCTCGCTGCGCAGTTACGTCATGGCCAAGCTGGACCGCATTCTTCGGCACTTCGATCAGGTTGTGGACGTGAAAGTACTTCTCACTGTTCACAAGCAAAAGGAAAAAGACAAACGACAACGCGCCGGTTGCACGGTGCGCGTAAAAGGGCAAGACTTGTTCGTTGAAACCCAGCACTTCGATCTCTATGCCGCCGTGGATGCACTGGCAGACAAGCTCGATCGTGTGGTGATGCGCTACAAGACCCGGCAGCAGGACAATCGCTCCATCGCCAAACGCTTGACCCCAGAGGGCAGTCAGGTCGAGGCAGTGTCAGTTTGATGACAGCGAGGCGCAAGCCAAGCGTTTGCGCCGATTTGTGGCAAGGTTGTCGCCTTGTTACAACGCCTGAAGCGCCGCCCCTAGGGGCGGTTTTTGATGGTGATCAGGGTTTCCCCACGGTTTTCAGCGCTGCGGTGCATAATTGTTGATCACACCATGAATCGCCTAGCTTCTATTCTTCCCGCCGCTCAAGTGCTTGTGAGCGTTGATGTCACCAGCAAGAAACGCGCTTTCGAGGAAGCGGGTTTGCTCTTTGAGAGCTTGCATGGTCTGTCTCGTGCCCTGATTACCGATAGCCTGTTTGCGCGCGAGCGCTTGGGCTCCACCGGTCTGGGGCACGGAGTTGCCATTCCCCATGGCCGCATCAAAGGTCTGACTGCCCCCATGGCAGCAGTCTTCCAACTCGCAAACCCCATCGGCTTTGACGCGCCGGATGAACAGCCGGTCAGCCTGCTGATCTTCCTGCTGGTTCCCGAAGCGGCAACGCAAAAGCATCTGGAGATCCTCTCCGAGATCGCCGAGCTGCTCAGCGACAGCCAGCTGCGCGAGCGCCTGAAATCCTGCAACGATGCACCGCAGCTGCACGGCATGATTGCCAACTGGCAATCGTCCGCCGCACCCGCAGTCTGAGATGCACAGCCCTGAGCACTGCATCAGCGCCCAGGGTCATCTGTTCTGTCAGGGCCTTTGCCCGGTGGTCATGTCACCGGCCAGAGGCCTTTTGCTTGCCTGAGCCCCAAGAGATTCACCCATGAGACCCAGCGCCATCAGTGCCGACGTATTGTTCGAGGCCTTTCGCAACTCCAGCCTGCGCTGGCAATGGGTGGCAGGCATTGGCGCCTCGGAGCGCCGCTTTGACGAAATGGCTGTGCGCTCGGCCCGCTCCGGGGCGGACTTGGTGGGCTATCTCAACTACATCCACCCCTACCGGCTGCAGGTGCTGGGCGAGCGTGAAATCGCCTACCTAACCAATGCCACCTCGCAGGACTGCCTGCGCCGCGTGGCCCGCATCGTGACGCTGGAGCCGCCCGTGCTGGTGCTGGCCGACGGCCAGGAAGCGCCTGAAGAGCTGATTTCCATGTGCGAGCGTTCGCACATTCCGCTGTTTTCCACCAAGGAGCAATCAGCCTTCGTCATCGACGTGCTGCGTGCCTACCTGTCCAAGCACTTTGCCGACCGGATCACCATGCACGGCGTGTTCATGGACATTCTGGGCATGGGTGTGCTGCTGACTGGCGAGTCTGGCCTGGGCAAGAGCGAGCTGGGGCTGGAACTGGTCACCCGCGGCAACGGCCTGGTGGCCGACGATGCGGTAGACCTGTACCGCATCAACCAGACCACGATTGAAGGCAAGTGCCCTGAGCTGCTGCAGAACCTGCTGGAAGTGCGCGGCATTGGCCTGCTGGATGTGCGCGCCATCTTTGGCGAAACCGCCGTGCGCCGCAAGATGCGCCTGAAGCTCATCGTGCACCTGGTGCGCAAGGAAACCATGGAGCGGGAATACGAACGCCTGCCAGCCGAGCCGCTGACGCAGGACGTGCTGGGCGTGCCGGTGCGCAAGGTGGTGATTCAGGTGGTGGCCGGCCGAAATATCGCCGTGCTGGTGGAAGCCGCTGTGCGCAACGCCATCCTGCAGCTTCGCGGCATCGACACCTATCAGGAATTCGTCATGCGCCACCGCCGCGCCATGGAAAGCGGCGAGTCGTTCTGAGCCTCAGACCAGCTGCAGCTTTCCAGGCTCAGCCTGCGGAAACACCTGCTGCAGCTGCGTTGCGCTGAGCCCGTACATGCGAGCAAACAAGCTGCCCAGCACGGAGCGATATTCATTGAGCACCGGATAGTCGCGGTTCTGGAACAGCGCTTTTTCGGTCACGTCGATCTGCTCACCCAGCACCTTGCCGCCCGCCTGTGCAGACAGACCTCCACCCAGAAACCAGTACGCCGTGCCATGGCCATGATCCGTACCCTTGTTGCCGTTTTCGCGGAAAGTGCGGCCAAATTCGCTGATGACCGCCACCACCGTGTGGCGCCAGCTTTCCGGACCTATGGCCTGCGCAAAACCCGCCAGCCCCTGACCCAGGTCTTCGAGGCGATTAGCCAGATTGCCGCTAGCGCCGCCCTGGTTCACATGCGTGTCCCAGCCGCCGATATCGACAAAGCCCAGGTCGTACTGATCGCGCATCAGGTGCGCCATGCGCTGGGCCACCAGACCAAAACCTTTGGCACTGATGGCGTCTCGCCCTGCTTTGTCCATCTCTTCCTGCACGCTGCGCTGCACCGCCGTTTGCACCGCAAAACCTTCGCGCACCGGCGCATCCAGCGCCGTGCCTTGGTACATGGAGGCAATGATCTGACTGCGCCTGTCATCCACACCAGCCTTGCGCACCGAAGCCAGCGCCATATTGGCCACTTGGGCATCGCCACGCAGACTCAGCGGCAACTGCGCGGTAAAGGCCATGGGCGTCACTGTGCGGCGACTGTCCTTTTGCAGCACCTGCGCCAGACGGTTCATAAAGCCCGACTGATAGCTTTTGCCCCCGGCCAGCGGCTGGCCCAGCTCGATCGAATCCTGGGTTTCAAAGTGGCTGCGGCTCAGATCATTCGTGCCCGCAAATGGCACAAAACCCAGTTGTCCTTGCTGGAACAAAGGCAGCAGACTGCCTTGCAGCGCGGGATGCAGGCCCCAGCGCGTATCCAGCGGCAAAGCGCCGTTGGCCTCGCCCGGTCTGGCAACCGCAATTGTGGGCCGCGCCTGGTAGTAAAAATCGCTGTGCGTGGGCACCAGCAAGCTGTTGCAGTCATAGGCCCCGCGCAGAAACACCAGCAAAAAGCGTGGCGTTGCAGCCTGCAGCGGCGCTGCCAAGCCGCGCCCCAGATAGCAGGCCAGCGGTGCTGCAGCACCCCAGTGAAGGAATTGGCGTCTTTGCATCACAACATCCTTTGTCTGCGCTCAGCGAAACATCATCTCGGGCGACGACAACCAGTAGGTATTCCAGTCCGCCGGGTTACGCGCCTGACCCAGCGCCGCGCGCGTGGCTGCGCTCAGGCTGCCCATGCGGGCCTGAACCGGGCTGCGCTGCGCCAGATCGGGATAGGGCGGGGTTTCCAGCGGGTCCCTGGCATTGCTGCGGAACAGCACAGCGCCCCGCGCACCTATCTGGCGGGCCACTTCAAAACGGCTGTTCATCTGGCCTGAACTGGACCAGTCCGACTGGCCCGCCGCATAGCCGTCAGGCGTTTCATAGCCATACAAAGGCTGCCCCAGCTGGTTGATCCAGCCCAGTACGGGGCTGATATTGCTGGCCACCCGCTGGTCATAGGCCAGCCGCACGCTACCCAGCACATAATGCACCGGGTCTTTGAAGCGCTGGCCGAACTGCTGTGCCTGCGCGTCCGTCAGCAAGGTGGTCAGCGTTGCCGCAATATCGCCATGGCCGTGTGCAAAGGCCTGGGCAGTGCGTTCCACCACAGCAGGCGCCGGGTTGTCGCCCAGGAAATAGGTGGCCAGCTTGCGTGCTATGAAATGTGCAGTGGCTGGCGAAGAGACAATGCGGTCCAGCGCCTCATTAACCTGTGCCATTCCCGCTTTTTGCAAAGGCTGGCCCAACAGCGTCTGCGGCGCATAGTCATGGCGATTGGGGTTGAACTCGAAAAAGCCCTGGCGCAGATAGTCGCCCTGGCGCTCGGCTCGCAGTTTGGGCGGCGGCGCATCGGCTTCCCGCGTGGTGAAGCCCACACCCGTCAGCACATGGGCCATGGCCTGCACATCGGCCTGTGTGTAGCCGCTGCCCACGCCCATGGTGTGCAGCTCCAGCAGCTCACGCGCATAGTTTTCATTGATATGGCCCACGGCGTTGCTGGCGTTGTCCAGATACAGCAGCATGGCCGGGTGGCGCAGGCTGGCGGCCAGCAGGTCGCGGAAATTGCCCAGCGCATGGGGACGAATGGCCTGCTCCTCATAGTCGCCCACCCACATGCGTACATCGCCCTTACGGGTGCTGACATTGAAGTGGTTCATCCAGAACCAGGTCATCTGCTCCTGCAACTGATGCGGCGAATACAGCGCCCGCCACAACTGGCGCTGCTGCGCTTCGGCACTCAGTTGATTGAGCTGTTTTTGCAGCTGCTGCCGCAGCTTTGCCGAGGCATCCGGGTCTTTCTCGGCCTGCAGCTGCTTTCGCTGCGCTGCAATATCCTGCTGAATTCGCACCATGCTTTGCTGGCTGATGCTCAGCGCATCGATGTTTTGCTGCACCGCAGCAGGCATGGGCTGCAGCGATGGAGTCAGCTGCGCGGCCAGCCACTTGCGCAGGCCCTGCTGCTGCAGCTGGGCCATGTCATGGTCTGTCGCGCCCCAGGTCACGCGGTCCAGCCACTGCTGCCGCTGCTGTGCGTTGAGTACATCTGGCAGTGCCGCCTTATCCAGCGCCTGCGCTGCCTGGGTGCTCAATCGGCCTGCGGGCACAGGGGTCAGGGGCGAGCACGCCGCCAAGGCCGCCAGCGCCAGGCAGGCCAGCCCGTAACGGGGAGATAAGCCGTGAATCAATCGCATGGATGAACGACCTCATGCCTTTGTTCGTCAAGAAACCCAGCATAGGCCTGCAAGCTGAACATGGGCTTGACGCTATCGCAGATCGCCGCCGCCATGTCGCGCAGCAGGTAAACAGCCGTTTGCAAACGTAAAAAGGGCAGAGCACTTGCATGCTCTGCCCTTTTCAAAAGCCTCAGGCCTTACTTCGCGGCGGTGCGGGCTGCGCAAGCTGCGCATTGGCCGTACAGAGCCATGGAGTGGTCCTGAATCACCCAGCCTTTTTCCTTGGCGATCAGGTTCTGGCGCTTTTCGATTTCAGCGTCATAGAACTCTTCCACCTTGCCGCAGCTGGTGCAGACCAGGTGATCGTGGTGCTGACCTTCGTTGAGTTCGTAAACAGCCTTGCCGCTTTCGAAGTTGCTGCGAATCAGAATGCCGGCCTGCTCAAACTGCGTCAGCACGCGGTACACCGTAGCCAGGCCGATGTCCGAGCGCTCGTCCAGCAGCACGCGAAACACGTCTTCTGCCGTCATGTGGCGCTGGGCACCCGTCTGGAAAATTTCCAGGATTTTCAGACGCGGCAGGGTGGCCTTGAGGCCTGTGCTTTTCAGTTCATCAATATTTTTCATGTCACTCGCTCTTGGTGGACTCAGGGCACACAAGCAGGGGCCTGCCGGATAACCCCGCCAAGCTTTACACCATGGTACGAGGGAATCTCCAGGGGCTGGCGGAGCCTGCCGCTACAATGAACCTGATCATATCCCTATGCCATTACCCATGCATGTTCAAGCCCGTAGCCGCGCAGGTCTGGCCCTGACGTTGGCAATCGCAGCGGCACTGGCCGGCTGCAACAGTATCGATGGTGCCGCGCACCGCGTTGCCAACTCCATCACCCCCTACAAAGTGGAGGTCGTGCAGGGCAACTTTGTGTCCAAGGAACAGGTTCAGGCACTGCAGCCCGGCATGAGCCGCCAGCAGATCCGCGACATCCTGGGCACGCCGCTGGTGACCAGCGTCTTCCACTCCAACCGCTGGGAATATGTCTTCACCATCAAGCGCCCCGGTGTGGACCCACAGGTGCGCAAGCTGACCGTCTTCTTCAATGGCGACAGCTTTGCCCGCGCCGAAGGTGACGAGATGCCGTCCGAATCTGAATTCGTGGCCAGCCTGCAAGGCATGAAGGGCAAACCCAAGGTGCCCCAGCTCGAAGCCACGGAAGCCCAGCTGGCCAAATACCCGGCCCGCCAGAATGACGACAGCGCCGAAGCCAGCAACAGCAACCTGCCCCCCGCTGCCGCCAGCTACCCACCGCTGGAATCGCGCTAAGCACACAGGGTTCAGTGCAAAAACAGCCTGAACCCCTTGTGCAGCTTGCGATGCACGCTCCTTTTTTTCACATGGCTGGTGCCATCACCCGCCATCGACTTTTCTGATTCTGAGTGATAGCGCCATGACCGCATCTCCCTCCTCCACACCCCGCCAGCGCGTTGCCGTGGCAGGTGCCTCCGGCCGCATGGGCCACATGCTGATCGAAGCCATTCTGAACAGCAGCGACTGCGAACTAGCCGCTGCGCTGGACCGCGCTGACAGCCCCTCCATCGGCACCGATCCCTCGGCCTTTCTGGGCAAGCCCAGCGGCCTGAAGATCGAAAGCGATGTGCACTCTGCACTGTCCAAGGCCGACTGCCTGATCGACTTCACCCGCCCCGAAGGAACGATGGAGCATCTGGCCGTGGCAGCTGACCTGGGCGTGGGCGTGGTCATCGGCACCACCGGTTTCTCTGACGCGCAAAAAGCGCAGATTGGCGAGTTTGCCAAGAAGACGGCTGTGGTGCTGTCGGCCAATATGAGTGCCGGTGTCAACGTCACCTTCAAGCTGCTGGAAATGGCCGCCAAGGCCTTGAAGGAAGGCGGCTACGACATCGAAATCGTCGAAGCCCACCACAAGCACAAGGTCGATGCACCTTCGGGCACAGCGCTGAAGATGGGCGAAGTCATTGCCGAAGCCCAGGGCACCAACCTGGCTGACCGCGCCGTGTATGAACGCTATGGCCACACCGGCGAGCGCAAGGCTGACAGCATCGGCTTTGCCACCGTGCGCGGCGGCGACATCGTGGGCGACCACACCGTGCTGTTTGCCGGTACGGGCGAGCGCATCGAGATCTCGCACAAGTCCAGCAGCCGCGCCGGCTATGCCAATGGCAGCCTGCGCGCCGTGGGCTACCTGGCCGACAAGAAAACCGGCCAGTACGATATGTACGATGTGCTGAACCTGCGCTGATGCGCTGATCGAAAAAGGGGCCCCGGTGGCCCTTTTTTTGTTTTTGGAGCGAGGTAGTCTCAATGTCCGCAGGAACATGGCAATGGCTGGCACAGGGCGACACCGTCACACGCGGCACAGCAGCGGTGATGCTGCTCATGTCCGTGCTCAGCTGGGTCGTCATCCTCTACAAGCTATGGTTCATGGCCCGCGCCCGCCAAAGCGTGCCCCGCGCCATGCAGGCCTTCTGGCAAATGCCCGACCTGCCGCAGGCGCAGACCCGCGTGCAGGCGCTGGATACACAAGGGCTGGTGCGCCCCATGGCCGATGCGGTGGCAGGCCAGGCCCAGGAAGCGCCAGGCGCCTCTCTGGGCCAGAACGCCGCGCCCGGCCAGCGCCTGATGCGCCAGCTGCGCGCCGCACTGGGCGAATCTTCACGCCAGCTGCAGTGGGGCCAGACCCTGCTGGCCACCATTGGTGCCACCGCCCCCTTTGTCGGCCTGCTGGGCACCGTCTGGGGCATACACCACGCACTGGGCACGCTGGCGGGCAGCGGTCAGGTCGATATTGCCCAGCTGGCTGGCCCCGTGGGTGAAGCGCTGATCATGACGGCCGCAGGCCTTGCCGTGGCCCTGCCCGCCGTGCTGGCCTACAACCTGCTGGGCCGCGCCGCCAGCACGCTGGAAGCCCTGCTGGAAGGCTTTGCCCACGACCTGCACGCCCAATTCGGGCAAAGCACAGACTGACCGGAGCCCCGCCATGCCATTCGGACGCATGAGCAGCCGCACCGGCAGCGACACCCCCATCAACAGCATCAACGTCACGCCGCTGGTCGATGTGATGCTGGTGCTCGTCGTCATCTTCATCCTGGCCGCGCCCATGCTGGCCGCCAGCCTGCGCGTGCAACTGCCCAAAGCCCAGGCCGCCACACCCAAAACCCAGGTGGCACAAGGCAATGCGCTGATGGTCGAAGTCAACCCGCAGGGCGAAATCTGGCTGCACGGCACAGCCACTGCCGATGCTGCAGTGCAGCAGCAACTGCAAGACCTGGGCCAGCGCAACCCGCAGGCCGAAGTCCAGTTGCGCGCCGACACCAGCGTGCCCTATGGCCGCGTCGTACAAATCATGGGCTGGGCCCATGCTGCGGGCCTCACCCGCATCGGCTTTGTGACCGACCCCAGGCCAGCAGCCACAGCCTCCACCACCACGCCTGCACGCTGACAGTGCCTGACGGTGCAAGGTGACCCGGGCGGCAAGAAATGCGCCCATCCCCTCCCCCATCACCGCCCCCATCACCACCCTTTCATTGCTCTGGCTCAAGCGTGCTGCAGATAGAAGCGGCTCCTGCGCCAATCCCGACCGGCGCCCCTTACGCCCTGCGCACAATGGTCAAAAGCCCCACGGGCCAATCACGTAACAAGTCCTTATGGGCAGGGCCTGATTCTGGCGTTACGATGGTCTGACCCGATTCAAGAGTGCGTCCCGAACTCTCCTCGGACACACTCCAGGGTACCCCGACAACTTTTCGCCGCAGTGGTGCGGCATTTGGTGACTTAGGAGGATTTGCATGCAAGTACAGGTTCATGCCGACGATTCCATCCAGGGTGGAGAATCTCTGGCTCAATGGGCGCAGGAGGAAATCAATACCAAATTGGCCCGCCTGAAAGAGTATGTGGTGCGTGTGGAGGTCTTTCTCACGGGCGTGGACGCCCTCAAGGCCACCGGCGGCCCCGGCAAGCGATGCGTGCTGGAAACCCGGGCCACTGGCCGTCCCCCCATTGCGGTGAACGCCGAAGCCGAAAAGGTCAAAGACGCTTTCAGCGCCGCGATTGAAAAGCTCAAACGTGCGGTGGAAACCGACCTGGACAAGGTCAAGGACAAGAATCTGCGCGAGAGCGTTCGGGGTGTGGATGACCCCAGTGCGGAGAACGCAGCGACGGCCTGATCGCCTTCGTTAGGCCTTCTCTCAAAACCATGCCACTCAGTTTTCTGGGTGGCATTTTTTATGGGAGGCTGGTTTTGGATGGAGCGGAGTCGAATATGCCTCTAGCGCTTATCTATCAAGCGTAAGCAGCTATCAAAATTATTCTTGTGAGTTTGCTTATTTCAGAGGCCGGGTCTCGCCCCGGCAGGCGACCTTCTTTTCTTGCTCGTGCAAGCAAAGAAGGCAAAAGAACACGCCCCGGATGTCTGCGTCCCTACGCTACGTTTCACTTCGCTACGGGCAAACCTGCGTCACGCAATTCATTCTGCGGTGCCGCCGAACTCGCTACGCGGCACGCCGCTGCGCTCAGACAAGCGGCGGCAAGTCAGTTCACGAAGCATTGGCACTCTTCGGTGCCAATGCCCGCAGCCTGAACCGCGTGCCACAGGCGCTGACACACGGGTGGATGCGGGCACGGACGGCCTGCAAGACTTGTGAAGAAATGAGCTTCTAGCGCTTATCCAGATTGCGGTAGCAGCTATCAATTCTGAAAGAAGCTATCCCGCATTTGGTATTGCCCCTTGTGCCCACGCCTGCGACGGCAAGTTCTTGGGGCTGGCAGTTGCACCGCAGAGTGCAACTGCATCGTCAACATATTTGCGGCAACTGTTTGAACGGAGAGCGAAGCTCGAAGTGAGTTTTGCCGCACAGCCTCAAGAGCTTGGCGGCGTAGGTTGCCCGCAGGCGAAGCCGGAGGGTCGGGGGAAGTAGGGGCTGGTGTTCTTTGCCTACTTTCTTGCACCAGCAAGAAAGTAGGTCGGCTGGCGGGCCGAGACCCGCCCTCTATCCGCGAATCAAGCATGGTGCTCAAATCAGCCTGTAGCCCGAATAAATCATTCACAAGTAGCCATCAAACAAATTTTGTATTGTCATCTGCGATAAAAACAAGCTCTTCTCCAGTGAATCAAACGCGCAAATTTTTATGCTTGAATATCGATCTTTATCATCGACCCTTTCACAATTTCCATATCTTGCTGAGTATAGATAATTCTAGATTTTTCTTGATTATTTGCATACGCTGAATTTAGCCTTCTTTTGATATGTGATTCTGGCAATCTTTGATGGTCAAATATATCTGATTGAATAATTTCATTTGCAACTTCAAAAGAACTAATTTTTTTGAACTGCTGAAATTTCTCTTCTTCCATATTGGCTTTAGCCGTCGCCTCTCTCAGTTGCTGCTCCTTTATCAGAATCTCCATTTTGTGCATCTCTTTCTTATGCTGCACATCCACTTGGGTCTGCCAAAGTGTAGCGGCCCCTTGAAATATTGCAAGAAGCGGGCTATTTTTTTGAGCCGACTTTAACTCTAAACCACCTCCAACAGTTTTATTAACTAGTGATCGCGATAGAATTCTTATATAGCCATCACCAACTCTTATATATACAACTGGTCTGGTTGTATGATTAAATATTTCAAAAAATACCCCCAACTCTTTTTGATATTTTTTATCTTCTTTTTTGGTAGAAAAAAGCACCCTTTCAAGAAGAGCATCATCGAAATTTTCAATCTCCTTTAGAATATTAAGACTTTTGTTTTGTTTTTCTTTTATCTTTGACAGTTTTGCCGTGATGTCCGACTCTTCTATTGGAGTTCTATCAGCGTAGTGTTTTGAATATTTTTTGTGATATTGCTCAGAAAACTTAATTGCTGTCGTTATTAAATACTGCTCCGCATGTAGATCACTCTTTTCGCTTTGAATTTTCAAAGCATTCACCAAATATGAAATTCCGAGTGGCCGAAATTTTCTGGAGTGCAATAATGAATTAACTCCATAAAAATTCTCATACAGAAAATTTATATTGCGGGTTTTTATACTTGGAACGAGAGAGTGCGGCTTCCCTATAGGGTAAAAATATCTTGCAGCCTCAAACTCAGGCAATAAATCAAGCTTAGCATACCGCCTATTAAGTGGAAGTGATCCTTCGGATATGATTATATCCTTTGGACTTATTCCCCTTAGTAAAGCTGACGATATTGAATTCAAAAGATCATTTTTATAATAAACTGTATTGAACTGATTAAAGAACCCTGCAATTTCCCAAGGAAGTAACCGATCTTCACTCCGCTGCTTAAAAGTAACTTGAAAAAGGGATGAAGATTTATAATCGTAATCATCAAACATAATTCTCTATCCAATTAAATTTTCTATTTCAAAGAAATCATCAATTTTTGCGTAGTTCGTGTGGCTGCTACATAAATTAGGCGAGCCTCCAACGCTGAATCCTTCTCCACATCCTTGGCCTTGCGCTCTTCCTCCGAAGTAACAACAGCCACTACCGGCCACTCCAGCCCCTTGCTCGCATGCATGGTCATGAGCTTGATGGAGTCTTCCTCGGGCTTGAACTGGCCTGCCTTTTTCCGCATGCGGTAGGGCAAGCGCTTGCGCTGCAGGGCGTCGGCGCAGAGTTCCATTTCGTCGTAGTGGCGGCACAGCACGGCCATTTCGCCCCAGGCGTGGCCTTGGGCGTGCTGGTCGGCCAGCAGCTCGGCCACGCGGGCGGCGCGTTCGGGCAGGGTTGGCAGGTCGATGACGATGGGCTCGGGGCCTTCGCGGCCGCAGCTCAGGGGTTTGAGCAGCGGGATGCTGTCTTCGTCCTTGGCGTCTTCGGGCATGAGCATGTCGCCCGCCACGCGGTGGGCCAGTTGCAGTATCTGGCGCGTGTTGCGGTAGTTGATCTTGAGGATGGTGGTGCGGCCAGATGCCTGTATGCCCACGCTTTTGAGGCTGAAGTTGCGCTTCTGGCCCCGGTCGTAAATGCTTTGTGCATCGTCATAGAGCAACAGCAGGCTGTTGGTGCTCGGGTCCACCATCTGGGTGACCAGGCGCAGCCATTCGGGCGCAAAGTCGTGGCCTTCGTCGATGAGGATGGCGTGGTACTGGCCTGCGGGAATGTGTTTGTTGTCCACGCCGGTGATGACGCACTGCACATATTCGGCCATGAGCTTGTCCACGGGCCAGCGCTGGGTGTCTTCGGGCAGCAGGTTGTAGGCCACCAGCTGGTCGCGGCACCATTTGTGGAAGTGGCGCACATGCACGCGGTCTTGCAGGCCCTTGGCTTCCATGCTGGCGGCCAGTTTGACGCCCAGTGGCTCGTTGTAGCAAAGCACGAGGATGGGTTTGCTGCCCGGCCCTTGCGTCTGCGCCAGGTGTTCGGCACGGTAGCCGAGGATCATGGTCTTGCCCGAGCCCGCCACGCCGTGGATGACGCGGTGGCCGTCCCCCAATGACCGCGCCAGTTGCTCTTGCTGCAGGTCCATCACACGCATGATGTCGGGCAGTTCGTCTTCGTCCGGCTCCTGGCCTTCACCAAACAGGTTTTGCTGCCGGGGCACGCGCACTTCGGGGAAGAGTATCCAGCGGATGCGGTCGAGCTGGGGCAGGGTGATGGCGCGGCCAAAGCTGTGGGTAAACATGTCCCACAGCCGCTGCTGAAAGGCTTCGGCATCGACGGCATCGGTCATTTCGTCCTGGCAGATGACGAGGTGGGCGGGCAGCGCATCGCCCAGCCCCGCTGCATCAAACTGCTTGCGCGTGATGCGCGTGAAGACCACGCCGTGGCCCCAGGGAAAGGCCAGTTTGCCTTGGTGGGGGCCGTCGCCCTGCACCAGTTGCACGTCGCGCTCCAGCGCGTTGATGACCTGAATGGCGCAGTGGCGGGCCTGCTGCAGCGGGCTCATCACCACCTTGGGCTGGCTGGTGCCGCTGTCCAGAATCTCGAAATATTCGCGCGTGGCCTTGCGAATGGTGTCCAGATGCCAGTCCTTGGTCTCCAGAATCAGCGCGCCCCGGCGCGGGTGCACCACCACAAAATCAGGCCGCGTCTGCTTGGGGCCAATAGGCACATCCCACCACAGCAGATAGTCGTCTTCCAGCTTTTGCTGCAGACGCTCCGCCAATCGTCGCTCTCCACTGGTCATGCGCCCCGCGCAACTGCCCAGCGCGGGTATGAGTACCGCCATTGCCTCCCCCTCCAACCTGTATCTTCATGTTTCAAGGATGGATTGGTTATAGCCGATGTGACCTGCCGCAGTCTTGCAGGCCGCGCAAAGCTTTATGGTGCGTTTGCGGGATGTGGGGTGGAGGGATTGCTGTGTATCTGTGGGTGGGGCCTGGCTTTTGGCTGGCTCATCAAGAATCTGGCTTCAATGATGAATTCATAGGCATACAAGGCTATACCCTTGGTATATCAAGCGTGGTTAGCTATCAAATTAGATGCAACCGCTTGCGACAGAGGGCGGGCCGAGACCCGCCTTCTGACCAAAGCAAAGACATATCGCCAGATAGAAAGATGGCCCCCGCAAGCCTTCTTCCTGCTCGTTTCAAACGCTTATGACTTGATGCAGAGCTTTTGCAGCATGGACAGATCAATGCCATCAGCCATTGCTTTGTAACCCACGTCATTGGGGTGCAGGTGGTCACCGCTGTCGTACTGGGCTTGCATTTGCAAAGGGTTGCCAGGGTCGCGCACGATGGCGTCGAAGTCGATCACCGCGTCATAGGCGCCGCTCGTTCGAATCCACTGGTTGACACTCTCGCGTATGGCATTGTTGCCTGCAGAGTAGTAGGGCGCTGCGTAGCCAGCGAATGGCAGCAGCGTCGCACCAATAACCTTCATGCCCGCGCCGCGCGCCTGCGCAATCATTTGCTGGTATGCGGCTGTGATTTGTGCGCTGGTAACCGGCTTGCCTTCCATTGCACCGATGCCGATGTCATTGATGCCTTGCAAAATCACGACGCACGATGCGCCACGCTGCTCCACCACATCACGCTGAAAGCGCGAGACGCCTTTGGGCCCATAGACCGCCCGCGCTCTCAACGCGGCATCAGAGTTTCCAAGGTTCGGCGCATCACTCATCAGGCGGTTGCCGGAAATGCCTGCATTGACCACGGACAGACCCGCCAAGTTACTCGCAGCCGCCACTCTATCGGCCAGCCTGCTGGGCCAGCTAGGCCAAGGTGTCGGGGCATCGGTTCGCATGGAGGAATCCCCAAAACCATCGGTGATGGAGTCTCCATAAGCCACCAGTGTCATGGGCTTGGAGGACATGACATCCAGGCCTGTGGCAACAAACCAGGATGAGGTGGGGACGGCAGCAGACAGCGCTACGGCCGCAGACTCGTTGCCGGGATTGAGGTAGCTGTTTTGCCGGGTCACGAAGTGCGCACTTTGCACCACGGTTTTCTTGGGCAGATACAAGCTGATGGCCAGATCACTCATGGCTGCCACACTCAAATCCACCGGGTCGCTGTAGACCATTCCTTTGGCAGGAATCACGACATCACGTTTGCCGCCGAAGGTCAGCGTCCTGTCGGTGCCAGAGACGATGGAGCTTCCTTTATCACGCACGGCCACATGCGCTGCGCCAATCTCCAGTGCAGCCGGGGCATCGCCAATCTCATTGGAGAGCCGAATGCGAATCTGATTGCCCGCGACGTTGCTGCGCACAATCAAACGCACGGTCTGGTTGTCCAGCGTAATCAAAGGGAGAAAAAGCTCGGTATTCGATAACGAGGCAGGTCCGGTAGGTGCGGTAGCCCAAGAGGTTTGCCACGCCTTGGCCAGTGGGTCATCCCCCCCGCCGCCACAGGCGCTCAAGCCTAGCGCCATCAGTCCAGCCAGTGCGCACTGCACCCAGCCTGAAGCAGGTTTTCCAATCGCTGATCGCTGCATTGCTATCTCCATTTTCTGATGAGGATGCACTGAAGAACATGGGCCAGCGGTGCATGCATGGCATGCCTACGTCGTCACAAAGCCATGGTTCGAGCATCGATTCAGACCATTTCTTGTGCCACACCGGTCAGGCTGGCGCGATTGTCCAAAGCAGTTCTCAGCACTGGCTGCCGCCAAGATGACAGCAGCCCCAAAAATGCACTAAACCTATGGTAAATATGGAGTTTTTTCTTATATCCTGATTCAGAAATCACATTTTTTGCGCACTTTTTTTGTGATCGATGTCGCACAGAAAATCGTTTCTGTTCGGCATGCCCTCATTCACCAACGCAAAATCCGATGGAATGATTTATTGGTGAATGGGGTTTCAAAGCCAGTGCTCTCGCGCATGAATGCGCAGGCAAGCGTTGACAGGGCGAGTGCGTGCCGATTGGCCCACAGGAATTGCCAAAAAACACGCCTGAACGCACTGCCCCCCTGCGGCTTTAGCTATCAAAGATGAAGAACTTCATCCTGGCTTCGCGCCACTGCTGTGGCGTAACAGTCGTCGATATCTTCTACGCGGCCACGGCATTGACCGCAGCGGCGAGGAAGGCAACGATTTCCTTTTCATAGGCGGGCATTTCAGGGGCAGGTGCCGAGCCCCACAGCACGGCCACCACATTCGCCTCACGATTGATATACAGGTACTGGCCAAACACCCCGACCGCCGAGAACGCACCCCCATGGCCGGGGATGCTGTGCTCGCCCTGCGGGAATAACCACCACTGGTGTTGATAGCTCAGAGCATGGGGCCCCGCATAGGGCTTGACGTTGCGCAGTACCGAGCCCTCAGGCAGCTGCGTAATGCCATCGACCCAGCCAGCGGGCAGCACTTGCTGGCCGTTGATGACGCCGCCATTGGCAATAAAGCGCCCAAACCGGCCATAGTCGCGCAACACGGCGCAAAAGCCGCTGCTGGCGATTTCCATGCCGTTGTTGGCATCCAGCTGCCAATAGGCATCCTGCTCCATCCCCATGGGCTGCCAGATTTTCTGGGACAGATAGTCGCTGGCCGACATGCCTGTTGCTGCGCGCACGATTTCAGCCTGCAAGAACGACTCGCCCGTGCTGTAGTTGAACACGGTGCCCGGCGCGTGCAGACGCGGCAGATTGCGCAGGACTTGCAAAATGCTGCCGCGCTGAAGGCTCAGTTGCGCCGAGAACATGGCGCGGCGGTCAGACTGGGGGTTGCGGTAGGTTTCATCCCAGCGCACGCCAGAGCACATATTCAGCACCTGCTCCACCGTCACGCCGTCATAGCCGGAACCGGCCAGTTCTGGCACGTACTTCACCACCATGTCCTGCAGGCTGGCAATCGCCCCCTCGTGCAAGGCCGCGGCAATCAGCGTGGCCGACAGCGACTTGGCGACAGAAAACGAGGTCCAGCGTGTGTGCTCATCGTTGCCCTGTGCATACTTTTCCAGCACGATCTGGTCACCCTTGAGCACCAGTAAGCCCGTGACATCGTTGCGGCGCATGAAGGCATCGGCATCGTGTGTCTGGCCGTCGGCCTCATAGGTGGGCGCAATGGCCTCAGCCACCTGCAGCGGATAGACCTGCGATCCGCGCGGCACGGGTCTGGTAGGGTAGAGCTGGTCCATATGGCGAAAGGTGCGTGTCTGCACACCTTGCTCCAGCTCATACAGATTGGCGGGCTGGCCCAGCGTTTCGCGGGCCTCTGAAATGGTGCGGCTTGTGCCTGCTTGCATGATTGTTTCTTTCCTGGCGGGCCTGCCATTCGGCGGCCACGACTGACTTGAAATAGAGGAGCGTTTGGCAGCCTATCGGTCCACCAAGCGGCGCGAGATCAGCAGCACGCTCAGGCTGCCCAGTGCGATGACGCCAGACAGCAGATACAGGCCAGCAGCGGGGCTGCCGGTCATGGCAAACAGCTTGCCGAAGACCGTGGGGCCCAGAAAGCCTGCCATCTGCCCGAAGGCGTTGATGAAGGCAATGCCCACCGCTGCGGCAGCGCCCGACAGCACTGCCGTGGGAAGGTTCCAGTACAGCGCATTGCCCACCACGTTGCCGCCCAGTGCCGCAAGAGACGCCAGCAGCAGCAAGGTGGGGTTGCCCATGGCCGAAGGCATGGCTGCCAGACCCAGTGCACAGACCAGCCCCGGCACCACGGTATGCCAGCGGCGCTCGCGCCAGCGGTCCGAGGTGCGGCCCAGCACCAGCATGCCCACCACGGCCAGCGCATACGGTGCGGCCACCATCCAGCCAATCTGCATCGTGTCTTTGACGCCAGCTTCGCGCAGCATGCTGGGCATCCAGAACACCAGGGTCACGCCCGCCAGAAAGGTGAAATTGATCACGGCCAGCAACCAGACCAGGGGGGATCGCATGGCCTGACCGACGTTGTGCGTCACGGTCTGTTGCTGATCGGCAGCCACATGGGACTGCAGCACCTGCTTTTCCGCATCGCTGAGCCAGCTGGCCTTGGCAATGGAGTCATCCAGATACCAAAGCGCAATGACGCCCATGATGACGGCGGGAGCGCCTTCCAGCAAAAACAGCCACTGCCATCCGGCCAGCAGAGTGCTGTTGGCAAAGTGGCTCAAAATCCAGCCCGACACGATGCCGCCCAGAATGCTGCCCACCGGAATTGCGGCCATGAACAGCGTAATCACGCGGCCACGGCGCTGCGCGGGGTACCACTGGGTGAGGTAGAGCATCACACCAGGAAAGAACCCGGCCTCGGCCGCACCCAGCAAAAAGCGCACGATGTAGAACTGCGTGGGGGTCTTGACCAGCAGCGTCGCCACCGACAGCAGGCCCCAGGTGATCAGAATGCGGGCAATCCAGCGCCGGGCACCAAAGCGCGCCAGCATCATGTTGCTGGGCACTTCCAGCAAAAAGTAGCTGACAAAGAAGATGCCTGCACCCAAGCCAAAGACGGCTTCGCTGAAGCCAAGATCCGCCTGCATGCCCAGCTTGGCAAAACCCACATTGGTGCGGTCAATGAAGGCAAACACATAGCCAATGAACAAAAAGGTAATCAGGCGGCGCGTGACCCTGGCATACAACCGGTCTTCGGCTTGCGCGCTCTGGGCTGATATGGGCGGCTGCTGACCGGGCTGCCCGGCCAGGGTGGAAGCATTCATGGCGGTGTCTCCTGCGAATATTTATGAAGGCAGGCGCTGACTATCCATCAGCCTGCAGTGCAGGAGGTAGCGATAAAATTTCAGGGCTCACACCTTTGGTTTTCACCTCCACCCATCTTCTGCTCTGCACCCATGAAAAAGCATCAACTTCAGGCTCTGGTGGCCGTGGCAGAGCATGGCAGCATCCGCCGCGCCGCCAATGCTGTGGCCTTGTCACAAACTGCGCTGACCAAGGCTTTGCGAGAGATGGAACTGGATTTGCAGGCGGTATTGCTGCAGCGCAGCCCGCAGGGGGTGCGCCTCACGCCCGTCGGCCTGCAATTGCTGCACCACGCCAAACTGATCCTGGCGGAAATGGATGAAGCCCGCGCCAGCGTGCGGCACATGCTGGGTCTGGGTGACCCGCCGGTCAAAGTTGCCGTCACGCCCACCTTTTCACTACTGTGCCTGGCAGAGACGGTGGCACGCTTTCGCACGCGCTTCTCGAAGGCTCCGCTCAGCATCCGGGATGCGTTTCTATCTCAGACCTTGCCCATGCTGCGCGATGGCACGATTGATCTGGCCATCACCGCCGTCATGCCCGAAGTTCTGGGCTCAGACCTGAGCTTTGAATCGGTGGGTACGCTGGAAATCACACTGGCAGGCCGACTGGATGCGCTGGGCCCCGGCCCTCACCATCTGAGCACACTGGCCCAGGCTGCGCCCTGGCTGCTTGACAGCTCTACAGGCGGCACCAGCGAAGTCGTGCGCCAATGGCTGGCAGAGCATGGCGTGGCCGAGCTGCCTCAGGTGATTGAATGCCCCTCTTCCATGGCATCACTGGTGCTGTCCACACAAGGCCAAGCCATCGTGCCCACGCCACGCGCCATTCTTTCTGTGCCCTGGCTGGAGCACTTTCATCGTGAGATCAAAGTGGCCGAGCCCCTGCCCCAGTTGCCCATCGGCATCGTGGTGCGCAAAGGCCACCGGCTGGATGGCCCAGCCGAGTGGTTTGCGGAATGCGCGCGGCTGGAGTTAAGGCAGATGCTGTGAGCCTCGCTCCAAGATTGTCAAAAAGGCCTTGCAGCCCAGACACATCAAGCGCTACCTGCTATCAATATTCTAGGCAGATCTTCCCAAAATGCTTGCCAGCCGCTTGGTGGGCAAAGGCCTCGGCCATGCGCTCCAGCGGGTAGTGGCTGTCGATCACCGGCTTCCAGCCAAACAGCTCCAGCGCGCGCACCATGTCTTGTTGCTGCTCGCGGCTACCGACGATCAGGCCCTTCAGGGTTTGCTGTTTGCGCATCAGCTCCACGGTGGGCACAGCGCCCGCAAAGCCGGTCAGCACGCCAATCAGCGCGATATGGCCGCCGGGCGCGCAGGCGCGGATGGACTGGGGCAGCGTGCCGGGGCCGCCCACTTCGACCACGATGTTGGCACCACGCCCGCCGGTGGCAGCCAGCACGGCGTCGCCCCATTCAGGCTGGTCTTTGTAGTTGATAACGGTGTCGGCACCCAGGGCCTTCAGTTGCTCGGCCTTGGCAGCGCTGCTGGTGGTAGCGATGACCTTGGCGCCCATGCTTTTGGCCATTTGCAGCGCAAAGATGGAGACGCCACCCGTGCCCAGCACCAGCACGGTGTCGCCGGCCTGCAGCTTTCCATCCACCACCAGTGCGCGCCAGGCGGTCAGGCCGGCGGTGGTCAGCGTGGCGGCTTCGGCATGGCTCCAGCCCTGGGGAGCGTGGGTGAAGCTGGTGGCGGGCAAGGTGATGGATTCGCGGGCAAAGCCGTCCACGCCATCGCCGGGCACCAGCTGAAAGTCGGTGGGCACGTTGCTGCCGGACTGCCACTGCGGAAAGAAGGTGGACACCACGGCATCGCCCACGGCAAATTCCGTCACGCCCGCGCCCACGGCGGTGACCACGCCTGCGCCATCGGCCATGGGAATGCGGCCATCGGCGGCTGCGCCGGGGCGCGAGACCACGGCCAAGTCGTGAAAGTTGAGCGAGCTGGCGTGAATGCGCACCTGAATCTGCCCCGCCCCGGGCGCGGCGGCTGTGGGCAGCTCTGCCAATTTCAGGTTTTCCAGACCGCCGGGGGCGGCAAGTTGCATGGCTTTCATGGCAATCCTTGGGTGTGAAAAGTGAACGCCTGCCATCTTGCAGGCAAGCAGCATGGGTCGCCAGAACCCACATATTTGTGCCGTAGTATTAAAAAGGGAACTATTGGACAGATACAGGCTTTGCGCGAGACTGCTGCACTAGCAAGGACACGGCAACTTGCCCCATGGAGGAACAATGAAACGCCTGAACAGCAAAAGCGGCTGCGCCGTGGAGGTGACGCTGTCCGTGATGGGCGGCACCTGGAAACCCATCATCCTGTTCCACCTGCTGCATGGCAAAAAGCGCTTCAGCGAGCTGAGCCGCACCATTGGTGGCCCCACGCGCATCACCCAGCGCATGCTGACGCTGCAGCTGCGCGAGCTGGAAGAGGCCGGCATTGTGCTGCGCACCGTGCACGCCGAGGTGCCGCCACGTGTGGATTACGAACTGACCGAACTGGGCCGCAGCCTGCAACCGGTGCTGATTGCCCTGCGCAACTGGGGCGTGGACTACGCCCGCCTGCAAGAAGGCGCAGGCGGGCTGCATGACGACACCTATGGCATCGCTACGGCCACAGTTAATTGCACTGCAGATTCAAAGAAAAAAGTGGCTTGAGCGCCTATGTATAAAGCGCTTACAGCTATTTTTTCAGGAGCAAATCAGGCCAGTGCGGCCTGAATATCAGCCGCCAGTTTTTCCGGCTTGTCCTGTGGCGCGTAGCGGCGAATGACCTGTCCATCGCGGCCCACCAGAAATTTGGTGAAGTTCCACTTGATGGACTTGGTGCCCAGCACGCCCGGGGCTTCGGCGGTGAGCCAGCGGTACAGCGGGTGCGCGCCATCGCCATTGACATCAATCTTGTGCATCAGCGGGAAGGTGACGCCAAAGTTCAGCTCGCAAAAGCTGGCAATTTCATCGTCCGAGCCTTTTTCCTGCGCGCCAAACTGGTTGCAGGGAAAGCCCAGCACGACCAGACCCTGATCGGCATATTGCTCATGCAGGGCTTGCAGACCTTTGTATTGCGGCGTGAAACCGCAGGCACTGGCGGTGTTGACGATCAGCAGCACCTTGCCGCGATAGTCGGCCAGCGGCACGCTCTGGCCCGTGATGCTGGTGGCTTCAAAGTCATAGACGCTCTGCGCTGTGTGATTCATTCCGCCTCCCCGTTGGCATGCTGTAAAGCACCAAGCTTAGCGCGGCGCAGGCAATGCAGTCACGGCCATTCGCCCTGCGGGGCTGCCAAAGAAAAAGCCGGACCGTTGAAGGCCCGGCTTTTCGCTTTGTGCAGTTGCCGTATTTCTTTATTTTGCTAAGCGCTGCGCTTTTATTGAATGCAGCTGCCCTGATTCGTTTCCAGCTGGGTCTTGGACCACAGGTAGATTTTGTCCAGATTTTCGGTCTGCGCATTGGCGCTGACGGGCAGCAGGCCTGCCAGCGGTTTGCAGTCTTCACGCGTTTCAGCGGGGGCAATCAGCGCAGCCTTTGGCTGAAAGACGAAGGTGGACGGTTTTTTATCCTGCAGATGGTTGATCTTCACCACCAGCTGGCCTTTTTGCAGGCGCCAGGTACCGGTGCGGGTGAAGGGCTTGCTGTCGTCGCCCGCCGATTCCACCCAGCTGACCTTGCCGTTCCTCAGAAAGTGCAGCACCAGCGGGCTGCGGCCTTCGGTCCAGGTGGCGTAGCTCTGGGGCACAAACTTGGCGGCGCTGGCCTTGCGGTTGGCTTCGGCAATTTCCAGCTTGCGCTGCGCCTGGGCCTGCTCGGCACGGGCTTCGGCTTCACGCTGGGCCTGCGCAGCGTTGGCGGCGCTTTGTGCGGCGGCCTGCTGGTTTACGGCCTGTCGGGGTGTCGTGTCGCAGGCACTGAGCGCCAGGGCGGCCGCCAGCGTCAGGGCCACGGAGGCGGAAGTCTGGAAATTCATCAATTTCTCCATTGAAGTATCGTCAAATGATAGTGTTTGGCTATTAAAAAGTCGATTTTGCATTGGCTTTTTTGCAACCATGTGCTCGCTCGTTCTGCAAATACCGGGGCTGGAACCATAGAAAAGAAGCGGCCCTGATGCACTGCGCCTTTTTTTTGGGCATTCTTCGCAGTCTTGCCTCTATGCGGCCTTTGAATGACCGCCTTGCAACGTGCGTTTGTCCTTTCAAGAACTCCAAGAAAAATGTGTCACGCAGGCCAAAGCGCTGTGGCTGCGCTGGCGTGCGTCTGCGCTGGGCCAGAAGGTCGCGGCACTGCCCTGGTGGCATCGCTGGCCCACACGCCGCGAATGGCTGCGCGTGCTGGTGGCCCTGCCCGTGCTGTTTGTGCTGTATGTGCTGCTGCTGATTCCGTTCACGCCCAGCATCAGCGATCTGCGCAAAGCCAAGCTGGAGCAGCCCGCGCAGATCATGAGCGCCGATGGCAAGCTGATTGGAGAGTTCAAGCGCAGCAACCGCCAGTGGGTGCCGCTGGAGCAGATTTCGCCGTCGGTGGTCAAGGCGCTGGTGGCCACGGAAGACCACCGCTTCTATAAGCACCATGGCATGGATTTCACGCGCACGCTGGGCTCGGTGGTGCATACCGCCATGGGCAACCCGCAGGGCGGCTCCACCATCACCCAGCAGCTGGCGCGCAACCTCTACCCCACAGAAATTGGCCGCGCCCGCAATATCAACCGCAAGCTCAAGGAAGCGATCACGGCCTTCAAGATCGAGGCGCTCTATACCAAGGACGAGATTCTTGAGACCTATCTGAACACCGTTCCCTTCCTCTACAACGCCTATGGCATTGAGATGGCGGCGCGCACGTATTTCGACAAGCCCGCCGCCAAGCTGACGGTGCTGGAGAGCGCCACGCTGGTGGGCATGCTCAAGGGCAATGCCTACTACAACCCCGTCATCAACCCCGAGCGCGCCATTTCCCGGCGCAACACGGTGCTGAGCCAGATGGTCAAGCGCGGCGAACTCAAGGACGATGAGTTTGAGCGCCTGAAAAAGCGCCCCATGCGTCTGGACTTCGAGCGCCAGGAAGAGCCCGTGGGCATGGCCCCGCACTTTGCGCAGCAGCTGCGCAAATGGCTGATTACCTGGGCAGACAAGAACGACTACAACATCTACACCGACGGTCTGGTGGTGCGCACCACCATTGATTCACGGCTGCAGAACTGGGCGCAGCAATCAGTGAACCGCCAGATGCGCACGCTGCAGAACATTGCCAGCACCAACTGGAGCCACCGCGATGGCTGGAGCGCCGAGAACGATCTGGTGCTGCAACTGGTGCGCGAAACGCCCACCTACCGCAAGCTGGTGCAGACGGGCGGCCTGAGTGCCGAAGACGCCCTCAAGAAGCTGCTGGCCGACAAGGCTTTCATGAAAGACCTGCGCGACGACAAGACCCGCGTGCAGGCAGGGTTCCTGGCCATGGACCCGCGCAACTCGGCCGTGCTAGCCTGGGTGGGCAGCCGCGACTATGCGCAGGATGCGTTTGACCACGTAGCCCAAGCCCGCCGCCAGCCCGGCTCCACCTTCAAGCCCTTTGTCTATGGCGCGGCGCTGCAAAAAGGCGCCCAGCCCGAAGACACACGCAAGGATGAAGAGGTCGAGATCAAGCTGCCCGGCGGTGAAATCTGGCGCCCTACCGATGCCGTGGACCCCACTGGCGTGCCCATGACGCTGACCGATGCGCTGGCCTATTCCAAGAACACCGTCACTGCCGAAGTGATGCAGGAAGTGGGCGTGGACCGCGTCATCAAGCTGGCGCGTGCGCTGGGCGTGCGCCAGAGCCCTCTGGAGGCCGTGCCTTCGCTGGCACTGGGCTCCAGCCCCGTCACGCTGCTGGAGATGGTCAACGCCTATGGAAGCATTGCCAACTCCGGCCGCTACACCCCGCCGCAGCTGGTCACCCGCATCGAAAATGCCGATGGTCAGGTGCTGGCTGAGTTCAGCCCCCCCAAGCCCGATGAAGCCTGGGACGAGGAGCACAACTACAAGCTGCTGGAGATGATGCGCGCCGTGATCGACAAGGGCACGGGCCGCGCCATCCGCAAGCAATATGGCATTCGCGCCGATGTGGCTGGCAAGACGGGCACAACACAGGGCAATGCCGATGGCTGGTTCATCCTCATGCACCCGCAGATCGTGGTGGGCGCCTGGGCGGGCTTCAACGATTCGCGCATCACCCTCAAGAGCGACCAGTGGGGTCAGGGCTCGCGCAGCGCCCTGCCCATGGTGGGCGACTTCATGTCCCGCGCACTGCACAGCCCCCTGCTCAATGCCAAGGCCAGCTTTGCCGAGCCCAATACCCGCCACTGGTGGAGTGATCTGGTGGACCGCCTGCGTGACAAGGTTCAGCAATGGGGCAGTGATGACAGCGACAGCAGCGCCCCCGCCCATGAAGGCCAGCATCAGGCCCCTGCAGCAACGCCCCACGCCCCCGGCACCGCGCCAGCCAGCCCCGAGGGCAATGACTCGGACATCACCGAGTCCACACCGGCCTTGCCTGCCAGCCCAGCCCAGCAGCCCGACAGCGGCGCTCCTGCTTCCGGCGCTGACAGCAGCCCTGGCCTGGCCCCGGCAGAGCCTCAGCCCGCAGCGCCAGCGCGCACGCCTGCGCCTGCCAGCTGGAGCGATGTGGGCACGCCGCTGCCCCCCGCCGCCCCGCTGAACACGCCGCCAGACACCCCCTGAGCAACGGCTTTCAGCCATATAAGCCACTGGGCCGTTGAATAACTGGTCCAATACCAGCCTGCCGCCAGTGATCTCCCAACCCGGAGTGAACTGGCGCATTTGTTTGCGCACACATGCCATCCGCATGTCCTGCGCCGTTTGCGCCGACCCGGAGCCGATATGACCGCCAACACGCCCACCATCGTCACTTTTGCCATCTACCTGCTGGGCATGTTCCTCATCGGCTGGATGGGCTACAGGGCCACCTCCAGCCTGTCTGACTACATTCTGGGCGGACGCAGCCTGGGCCCGGTCGTGACCGCCCTGTCTGCCGGGGCATCTGACATGAGCGGCTGGCTGCTCATGGGCCTGCCCGGCGCGGTGTTCACGCAGGGGCTGTCGGCCTCGTGGATTGCCATTGGCCTGTGCATAGGCGCATGGATGAACTGGCGCTTTGTGGCGGCGCGCCTGCGCCTCTACACCGAGAAGGTGGGCAATGCGCTGACGCTGCCCGACTACTTCACCAACCGCTTTGAAGACAAAAGCAGCCTGCTGCGCATCGTCACCGCACTGGTGATTCTGGTGTTCTTCACCATCTATTGCGCCTCTGGCGTGGTGGCCGGTGCCCGTTTGTTCGAGAGCATGTTTGGCATGGACTACCACACGGCCTTGTGGGTAGGCGCCGTAGCCACCATGGCTTATGTGTTCATTGGCGGCTTCCTGGCCGTGAGCTGGACGGACACCATTCAGGCCTCGCTGATGATTACCGCGCTGATTCTGGCGCCGCTGATGGTGATCTATGCCGACGGCGGCATTGGCGCCAGCACCGCCATCATCGAAACCGCACGCAGCGGTGCTTTTGACATGTTCAAGGGCCAGACTCCGATTGCCGTGATCTCGCTGCTGGCCTGGGGCTTGGGCTATTTCGGCCAGCCCCACATTCTGGTGCGCTTCATGGCCGCCGAGTCCATCCAGACCATTCCCAATGCCCGCCGTATCGGCATGACATGGATGGTGCTGTGCCTGGGCGGTGCCGTGGCCGTGGGCTTTTTCGGCATTGCCTTCTTCAGCACCCGTCCGGACATTGCTGCCGGCGTGAACGCCAATTCCGAAAACGTCTTCCTGGAAGTGGCCAAGCTGCTGTTCAACCCCTGGATCAGCGGCGTGCTGCTGGCCGCCGTGCTGGCGGCGGTGATGAGCACGCTGTCGTGCCAGCTGCTGGTGTGCTCCAGCGCGCTGACGCAGGACATCTACAAAACCTTTCTGAACAAGAAAGCCAGCCAGCAGCAACTGGTGTGGTTTGGCCGTGCCATGGTGTTTGTGATTGCCGTGATCGCCATCATCATTGCCCAGGACCCCAACGCCAAAGTGCTGGGCATGGTCAGCAACGCCTGGGCGGGCTTTGGCGCCGCCTTTGGCCCGCTGGTGCTGCTGTCGGTGCTGTGGCCCCGCATGACACGCAACGGCGCACTGGCCGGCATGATTACCGGCGCGCTCACCGTGCTGGTCTGGCAGCATTTTCAGTGGTTCAAACTCTATGAAATCATTCCAGGGTTTGCGTTCTCTGCTATCGCAATCGTAGTGGCCAGCCTGCTGGACAAAAAACCTTCCGCCTCCATGCAGGCCATTCACCAGCAGGTGGATGCCGAGATTGCTGCACACGGTGAATAAAGCGCTACGGCCTTAACCCCCGGCATCACTTCGCCCCTCAAAACCCCAGCCGCACACGGTGCCGCTGGGGTTTTTCATATCGGCAGGCCATATCGTCATGAAAGCCGAGCCAGTGAATAGCCACTCCGCGATTGCACAAAAATAAGGCAACCTTGCAATTTCCGGGCCTATCCGTCAAACTCACGGGTCGAAATTTCAGGTATTCCCTGAGATTCTGAAAGGTTTAGTGAATGCTCAAGGCCACAGCAGCCAAGGTGTACAGAACAGGTCTAGCACTTGTGCTGGGCGCCGCTTTCTCGCTGGCATCCTCATCGGCTTTGGCGCGCAAAGCGCCCGAAGCGGGTGTTGCTGTCCCTGGCTTCGAAACGATTGCCCTGTCCGATCTGCCGCGTGACGGTCGCTCCACCTATGCACGAATACTGCAAGGCGGCCCCTTCACCAGCGACAAAGACGGCTCGGTCTTCGGCAACCGCGAGCGCATACTGCCTCGTCAGGCCCGTGGCTACTACCGCGAATACACCGTGCGTACCCCCGGAGCCCGTAACCGTGGGGCAAAGCGCATCGTCTGCGGTGGCCTGCAACCCCAAACCCCGGATGCATGCTTCTACACCGGCGATCACTACAACAGCTTCCAACAGATCGTCGAAGACAAATGAGCTTTGCAGGCCATCCTCACAGAGACACAGCGAATCGCGCCGATGACCTACAGCGTCGTCAGCGACGCTTCTGCCAACCCAATTGATGTTTTTAGAAAGAATCACGGAGATGGACACGCCACTTCGTAAACCTAACGAGACGCCTCTGCGCAATGTTCGCACCAATATCGTGCAGTCCATACGCGCTCACCGAATCCAGGACCTGCAGACTGCTGCAGAGACTCTGGGCTCCCACTTCCTCTATGCCAATCTGGCCCATGCCCAGACCAAGGCTGACATCTTCGAGCTGCTGTCCACGCAGTTCCATCTGCCCGCGCACTTTGGCAAGAACTGGGATGCGCTCTATGACTGCCTGACCGACCCCATCAGCAAGGCAGGCCCGCAACCCGGCTTTATTGTGGTGCTGGACCAGATTCCCACCACACCCAAGTTCGACAAGGAAATTCGCGAGCAGTTGCTGGATGTATTCCGCGACACCGCAGATTTCTGGGCTGAACGCAAAATCTCTTTCCGCTGCTTCTACTCTTTCCTGTAATCAGCGCCAGCAGCGCCCAGACAAAACGCCCGCGAAATGCGGGCGTTTTTCGTTGGAGGCGCAATACGCTCAGGCGCTGGCCAGGCGTCTTTCACTGCGCATCTGCAGCCACTTGCCAACCCCGACCACCAGCACCGCGCCCACAGCAGCCGCCACGTAATGCAGCCAGGGCATGGCCTGCACCGTGGCTTCCATCACATGGTCGCTGGTGATGGTTTCACCGGCCACCCAGCCAATCAGCGCAGCGCCCAGGGTCACAATGACAGGGAAGCGCTCCATCAGCTTGATCATCAGCGTAGAGCCGAAAATCACCAGCGGAATGCTGATGGCCAAGCCCAGAATCAGCAGCAGCATATTGCCGCCTGCCGCCGCCGCCACCGCGATGACGTTGTCCAGGCTCATGACCAGATCGGCCAGCAAGATGGTGCGAATTGCGGCCATCATGCCCTGCTTTGCCACATTGCCAGAGTCTTCCTCTTCGGCCTCGCCCTTGAGCAGGCCCACACCAATCCACAGCAGCAGCACGCCGCCAATCACCTCGACGAACGGCAGCTGCATCAGCTTGGCGGCAACCACGGTCAGCGCGATACGCAACACCACTGCTGCGCCAGAGCCGAACATGATGGCTTTCTTCTGCTGCTGGGCAGGCAGGCCACGGGCCGCCAGCGCGATCACCACCGCGTTGTCTCCCGAAAGAATGATGTTGATCCAGACGATTTTGAGCAGGCCGATCCAGAAATCAGCACCCAGCAAGGCATCCATGGCGAACAATCCTGAACAATGAGTCCGTCACCGGCTGGACGGACAAACGCCAGACGGCAAAAGGCCTAGCGTTATGAATGCAACAAAGTTTAGTCCTTCAAGCCACTCGCGCGATGTCGGCGTATTACTGCCGCCAGCATGGGAATTGGGCCTTGTTCCGCTATCAAAATAACAATTGATTGCGATGCGCATGCAAATTACCAATTTTCAGTGATGTGCAATCTCTGCAATCTTGTTCACAGTTGTACTGTGTAACATTTGCGGAGCACTGTCAGAACATGAATAACTTTCCTCCACTGCCCGCCGAATCGATTCTTCCCAGTCCACTGCTGGTTGTGGAGGATGAACCTTTAATTCGCAAACGGATAGAAGGCATTCTGCGCAGCCTGGGATATACGGATGAAGCTCTCATTTTTACTTCGTCCATTGCGCAGACCCATGCCCGTCTGCAAGAGCACCCGGTGGCAATGGCGCTGGTGGACCTGGGCCTGCCTGATGGCAGCGGCATCGACCTGATTGCGGAACTGCGCGCCGCAGACCCTGGCATGGGCATTCTGGTGATTTCCGCCTGGAGCACCGAAGACGCCATCCTCGCGGCCTTGCGAGCAGGCGCCAATGGCTATGTCCTCAAGGAGCGTGACGATCTGGAAGTCACGCTGTCCATTCGCAGCGTGCTGCGCGGCGGCGCGCCCATCGACCCCTTTATTGCGCGGCGCATCATTGCGGAGTTGCAGCCCTCCACGCCAGCCGCACTGAAAGAGCTGCCGCCCGAGAGCGCTCTCAGCGTTCGAGAGGTACAGATTCTCAAGCTGGTGGCCGATGGCATGACCAATCGGGAAATCGCCGAGTCGCTGTTTCTGTCGCGCTACACGGTGGAGTGCCATATCAAGAACATCTACCGCAAGCTCTCGGTACCGTCACGCACCAAAGCCGTCATCGAAGCACGAGCGCGCGGCCTGCTGCCCTGAACCGTATGCGCCAGCCGCTTTCCGCCTCCATCTGTCTGCGTCTGCTGGCGATGTTCTGGCTGCTGGCATGCTCGGCAATTACAGCCCATGCGCAGGAAGCCACCAGCTGCCAGCCGCAGATCCTGAAAATTCAAGTCGCCAAGGCCGATGCACAGGGCCCCATTCCTGAAGGGCAGGCTCTGGACTGGAGCCCTGTGCCAAAGCTCAATGACTACTGGCGCAACCGCTGGCCTGGCTATGTGGGCGCCGCCTGGTACCGGATTGACTGGCAACAACCCTGCGACAAGCAGCCAACGGCCCTGTTTCTTCATTCCATGATCATGGCTGGCGAGGTCTATGCCGGTCAGGACGCGCTCTGGCGCGACAAGTACCTGAGCGAACCCCTGAGCCGCAGCTGGAACATGCCCCAGTACTGGCTGCTGCCACAAACCAGCCTGCAAGCGGGCACGCATCAGATCTGGATTCGCATTCACGGCCGTGCCGATGACAGTGCTGGGCTGGGACCGGTTTACATTGGAGACCCCAAAAAGCTGATGGATCTCTTTGAGCAGGCAATGTGGGATCACCGCACCATGCTCTACATCAGCCTGATGGTTGCGCTCGTCATGTCGGTGCTGTTTGGCTTTGCCTGGCTGCAAAACCGCCCTCAGACAACACTGGGCTGGTATGCCACTACCAATATGTTCTGGGCCTTGCTGATGGCCAGTGCACTGACCATCAGCGCCTGGCCTCTGCCTTCATCGCTGGCCTATGCGCGGGCAGGCGCGGTACTGTTCATCGGTTTTGCTACCAGTTACTGCATTTTTGTTGTTCGATTTGGCGATTTGCGCCTTCCTCGCCTGGAAAGAATGCTATGGGTTTTTTCAGGCACAGCGCTTGCACTCCATGTGTTCGCACCAGTTTCCTGGCGGACCATAGCCATAGCCATTGCCACCCATGCCATTCATGCGCTGCTGATCGTCGTCATCAGCCTGTGGTTTCCCTTCCATGCCTGGCGCACACGCAAGCCCGAGCATCTGATGTTTGCCACCTGCATTCCCTTTGTCTTGCTCCCCGGCCTTCATGACCTGCTGTCGGTCAATGGCCTCATCGGGCCATCCATCTCGCTGCAGCCTTACTCCGTCCCCATCACGACGATTGCACTGGCGCTGGTGCTGGGCCGACAGCTGGCCCTGAATATCCGGCGCATCGAGCAGTTCAATGTCGAGCTGACCGAAAGCGTCTCCCGCGCCTGTGATGACCTGAGCCTGACGCTGGAGCGCGAGCACTCTCTGGCCCTGCGCCACAGCTTGCTGCAAGAGCGCATGCAAATCTCTCATGACCTGCATGACAGCCTGGGCGGCTCTCTGGTGCGCTCGATTGCCTATGTCGAGCAGTCGCGCGCGCCCCTGCCCAATACCCAGGTGCTGTCCATGCTCAAGCTCATGCGCGACGACCTGCGCCAGATGATTGACAACGGAGCCAGCATCACCCTGCAGGTTCCTGAAACCCCCGCCCAGTGGATTGCCCCGATACGCCACCGCTTCAGCCTGCTGTTTGAAGAGCTGGAACTGCAGGCCAGCTGGGTGCTGCCGCCCATCTGGATCACCTGCCCCAGCCCCATTCAGTGCCTGACGCTGACCCGGGTGCTGGAAGAGGCGCTGACCAATGTCATCAAACACAGCCGTGCCCGGCGCGTCTGCGTCTTTCTGGAGCAGCCCTCGCCCCAGGAATTGACGCTGCGCATCACCGACGACGGCGTAGGCTTTGATGTGCACAGCACCCAGGCCAATGGCATGGGCGTGGGCATGCGCAGCATGCAAGCCCGGGTGGAGCGCATCAACGGCACGCTGACGGTAGAGTCTTCCACCGGTACCACCGTGCTGCTGGCCCGCTTGCTGCTGAGTGAACGAACAGGAGCGTCCGCAGAAACGCCGTCGGGCTCGATGCCGCTGCAGCCATAGGCACGACTCACATCTCACATAACATAGCCCTCTGCAAAAGAAGCCAGGGAGCTTAAATATGGGCATTGTGATCGACGGGGTGCTGCACGAAGATGGCCGCTTTCCCCTGCCGCTGACGGCAGGCAAGCCCCATACGCTGACCACCAGCCCTGGCGTAGGCCGCCTCTCGCTGGGCCCGCGTGCCATGGGCAAGAAAGTTGATTTGTGGGTGGAGGCGGATGAACCCATTCACTGGCCCTGCTTTGATCCCTTCGCCACCATGGCGGGCTCGCCCTGGCCGCGCCATATCGACTATCACGGCAATGACAGCGGCTTCTTTGCCTGGTCAGCCCAGCGCGACATCGAAGGCTTTACCTGGAAGCCCGCGCTGCCCCATGACGTCGAGGTAGATGCCAGCCTGTCCCGCATTGATGCGCTGTCACTGCACCTGCCTGCAGATGCTGCGGGCAATCTGCATATTCGCTTGCCCAGCACACCGCCGGGCAGAGTGCCGCGACTGGGTCTGCATGGTTCGCTGCACAAAGCGCAATTCAGCGGCGGCCTGCCGCAATACCTGAGCCTGAGCCCAGCCACCAGCAAGCGCAGCAGCGATGCGCCGCTGCAACTGCCCGACATGGGTGCGCTGCAGCAGGTTCAGCACCTGGAGCTGGGCAACGGCGCGGGCAAGCAGCCGATTTCGCTGCGCGGGCTGCGGCAGTTCCAGCAGCTCACCTCGCTATCGCTCTGGGGCCATTGTGTGGATCTGGAGGAGCTGGTGGCCCTGCAGGGGCTGACGTCTTTGCAACTGCGCTTCATGCCACAGCTCAGCGGCCTGCCAGCACTCGACAGCTGGCCCGCACTGGAAAGCTTTATCGCCTACAACGTGGAAGAAGCCACCGGCAAACGCCTGCGCCAGCAAATGAAGGCGCGTGAGAAACAGCGTGCCTGGGGCGGCTACAGCTCTGTCACCCAGCTGCGCAAACCCGAATGGTGGGCCAAGGAATATGGCCGCCCATTTGCAGGCTGGCCCGCCACCCGCGCCAAGCTGGCCCATGCGGCTTATGACGCGGTAGAGCTGGCTTTGCGCTCTGCCACCCAGCGCCAGCAGGCGCAGGCAGCGATTGAGGCATTTACCGTGCGCTTCAACAGCGTCAAAGGCATTGAAACCACCGAGCGCGAAGACCTGGGAGAAGCCGTGTGGCAGCTGGCGCAACGGCCCGAGGCGCAGGCGCTGGGCGTGACCGAAGAGCTGGCCCAGCAGTGGTTTGATGCGGTGAGGGACTATTGAGAAATTACTGAGCCGCTTCCGGATCCACCTGGGCAATGATGCCGCCGCCCAGACACACATCGCCGTCGTACAAAACGGCCGACTGGCCGGGCGTGACTGCCCATTGCGCTTCGGGGAAATCCAGACGGAAGCCTGCCTCCGTCGCCTGCGAAATCAGCGCTGGTGAATCCGGCTGGCGGTAGCGGGTCTTGGAGCCGTACTGCGTGCCCTCGGCAGGTGCATGGCCAGCCACCCAGCTGATCTGGTCGGCCACCAGCGCGTGCGACAGCAACATGGGGTGATCGTGCCCCTGCACTACGCGCAGAATGTTCTTGTCCATTTCCTTGGCCGCGACAAACCATGGAGCATGGTCGCCCGCGCCGCGCGCCGCACCTTTTTCCTTCACGCCGCCAATGCCCAGGCCGGAGCGCTGACCCAGCGTGTAAAACGACAGCCCCACATGCTTGCCCAGCTTGCGGTTGCGGTCGTCCAGAATCGGGCCCGGCTCCTTGCTGATGTAGCGGTTCAGGAAGTCGCGGAAGGGCCGCTCGCCAATAAAGCAGATGCCGGTCGAGTCTTTTTTCTTGGCGTTGGGCAGGCCAATTTCTTCGGCAATGCGGCGCACATCGGTCTTGCGCAGCTCGCCCACGGGGAACATGGCCTTGGACAGCTGCGCCTGGTTCAGGCGGTGCAGAAAATAGCTCTGGTCCTTGCTGTTATCCAGCCCCTTGAGCAGCTCGAACAGCTGCGTCTCGGGGTTCTGGCGCACGCGCGCATAGTGGCCGGTGGCAATCTTGTCGGCCCCCAGGCGCATAGCGTGGTCCAGAAAGGCCTTGAACTTGATCTCGGCGTTGCACAGCACATCCGGGTTGGGTGTGCGGCCGGCCTGGTACTCGCGCAGAAACTCGGCAAAGACGCGGTCTTTGTAATCGGCGGCGAAGTTGACATGCTCGATCTCGATGCCGATCACATCGGCCACAGCGGCAGCGTCCACAAAATCGATATTGGACGAGCAAAACTCGCTGTCATCGTCATCTTCCCAGTTCTTCATGAAGATGCCGACGACCTCGTGGCCTTGCTGTTTGAGAAGGTGGGCCGTCACAGCGGAATCCACACCGCCCGACAAACCCACCACGACACGGTGCTTGTTGCTCATAGGTGTGCGATTATCCCAGCGCCCGCTTTGCTGCTGCGGGCGTGAGGATTTGCCATGGAACTGCGCCAGCTGCGCTACTTTGTACGGATTGTTGAACTGGGCTCCATGAGCCGCGCCGCGCTGGACCTGGACATGGTGCAGTCCGCACTCAGCCAGCAGATCAGCCGGCTGGAGTCGGAACTCTCCACCCGGCTGCTGCAGCGCACACCACGCGGCGTCCTCCCCACGGAGGCGGGTCAGGCCTTTTTTCACGAGGCCCAGCTCACCCTGCGCCATGCCACGCAAGCCATTCACGCTGCCCAGCAGGCGCGGCTGTCGGGTGCCGTCAGCATGGGGCTCTCGCCCACCATCGCCAACGTGCTGGGCCTGCCACTGATGCGCGCCATGCGCGAGCGCTACCCCGATGTGCGCCTGCACATGGTGTCGGCGCTTTCAGGGCATTTAACGAGTCTTCTCAACGCCAGACAATTGGATCTAGCTATTCTTTTTGACACCAATAGCGCCCGCCGCTGGAGCGTGATGCCGCTGCTGGAAGAAAAACTGTTCCTCATCCAGTCGCGCCGCCAGCCGGTAGCCGCGCAGATACCGCACGACACGCCCATCCGCCTGGCGCAGCTGCAGCAGGTGCCGCTCATCCTGCCCTCGGGCAGTCACGGCCTGCGCAGCTCCATCATGACCTCATTCACCAGTGCAGGCTTTCAGTCGCAAATGGCCATGGAAATCGACTCCCTGCCGCTGCTGATGGAAGCGGTAGACGCGGGCATGGGTGCTACCGTCCAACCCTGGTCTGCCGTGGGCATGTACCGCGACGCCACAGAGCGCTTTCAGTGGTCGCAGATCGCCGACGAATCCGTGCGGCGCAAAGCCGCGCTGTGCAGCTTGTCTGACGATGAACTTTCCCCTGCTGCGCTAGCTGCACGGGTGGTGTTGATGGATTGCGCGCGGCAGTTGGTAAAGTCAGGGGGATGGGTAGGGGCTGCGCTGGTGTAGGGTCTAGAGAAACCAGCGGATGTTGGGAATGCCAGCGTAGGCACGCTGCCAGTACGGCACACAGCCTGGCAAGATAGCGGCATGGTGCAAATCAATCAAAACAGCGACTGGACGAGCCAAGAAATCACCACCATTGTTCGCTCTTATCTCGATATGCTGTCGTTGGAATTGGCTGGGCAGCGGTATAGCAAAACGGATTTCCGTAACTTGCTGCTTGAACAACTTCAGGGCAAACGATCCAAAGGCTCCATAGAGTTCAAACACTGCAATATCAGCGCAGCGATGAAATTGCTTGGATACCCGTCGATTCAAGGCTACAAACCGCGATCTAATTTTCAGAAAGACTTGCTGGACGAAGTCATCCGGCAGATCGCTACATACCCTTCTTTAGATCAGATTGTTGAGTCTGCTGTGATGCAACCAGCGCAAATGCCATTGCTACTCAGTTTCGACAATGTTCCCCAGCAAGCACCCCAAAAAAGTCACCGTGTCGCAGAACCGTTGGCCCAATATGTCGCGGGACATCCTTCAAAGCGCGACTTTCTGGCGCAAGAAGCACGCAATCAATCTTTAGGCTTGGCTGGCGAGCGCTTTGTCATCGCTTATGAATGCTGGAAGCTGGAGCAACACGGTTTGCATAATTTGGCGAATAAAGTTGAGCATGTCTCGCAAACGCAAGGAGATGGCCTTGGATTTGATGTGCGCTCTTTCGACTTGGATGGCCACGAACAGTTAATTGAAGTGAAGACCACCACCTTTGCCAAGGAAACCCCATTTTTCTTGAGCCACAACGAACTAAAAGTGTCTCAGGCAGAGAGCCAAAAGTACCATCTTCGCCGTGTGTACAGCTTTCGCGCTCAACCCCGCTTCTTCACATTGCAAGGCGACATTGCCCAGCACTGTTGCCTTGACCCGGTGACTTACCGCGCCAGCTTCTAAAAGCTGTCGACCTAGCAAACATCACAAATCGTGATACCCCCATCCCCTCACCCCGCTGCACGGGTGAGGCGGCGCTCTCTACAGTGAGGTTCAACACTTGCCCACTTTCCCTGATGCACTCTGAAAAGAGTGTTTTTCGGGATCAGAGGCAAGACAAGATTCACCCACGTTGAACCGCCATGGGCCTGCGCGCATGGCAGCCCATCATGAAAACTGAAGCCTTTGACACCGATGTACTCGTCATCGGTGGTGGCAATGCGGCCCTGTGCGCCGCACTCATGGCACGCGAAGCGGGCAGCCGCGTGCTGCTGCTTGAATCCGCGCCCCGCGAGTGGCGCGGCGGCAATTCCGGCCACACCCGCAATCTGCGCTGCATGCACGATGCGCCGCAGGATGTGCTGGTCGAAGCCTATCCCGAAGAAGAGTACTGGCAGGACTTGCTCAAAGTCACCGGCGGCATCACCAACGAGCATCTGGCCCGCATGGTGATCCGCGCCTCCTCCACCTGCCGCAACTGGATGCGCAAGCACGGCGTGCACTTTCAGCCGCCGCTGTCGGGCGCGTTGCATGTGGCACGCACCAATGCCTTTTTCATGGGCGGCGGCAAGGCGCTGGTGAATGCGTATTACCGCAGTGCCGAGAAACTGGGCGTGGAAATTCGCTACGAATCACCCGTGGACCATATTGAAATCGACAACGGTCGGTTTTTGGCCGCCTGGGTCAAGGGCCAGCGCATCACCGCCAAAAGCTGCGTGCTGGCTGCAGGCGGCTTTGAATCCAACCGCGAATGGCTGCGTGAGGCCTGGGGCCAGAACGAGCGCGGCGAATGGCCTTCGGACAACTTTCTGATCCGTGGCACAGCTTTCAACAAGGGCGTGCTGCTGCGCCATATGCTCGACGAGCAGGGCGCAGACAGCATTGGCGACCCCACACAGGCCCACATGGTGGCGATTGACGCCCGCGCCCCGCTGTATGACGGCGGTATCTGCACCCGCATCGATTGCGTGTCGCTGGGCGTGGTGGTCAACCGCGAGGCCAAGCGCTTTTACGACGAAGGCGAAGATTTCTGGCCCAAGCGCTATGCCATCTGGGGCCGCCTGGTGGCCCAGCAGCCGGGGCAGATTGCCTATTCGATCATCGACAGCAAGGCCATTGGCCGCTTTATGCCGCCGGTGTTCCCTGGTGTGAAGGCCGATTCGCTGCCCGAGCTGGCGCAGAAGCTGGGCCTGGATGTGGACACCTTTATGCAGACCCTGAATGCCTACAACGGCAACTGCAAGGTGGGCCACTTTGACCACACGGCGCTGGACGACTGCCATACCGAAGGCGTGACTCCCGCCAAAACCCACTGGGCACGCCCGCTGGATACCGGGCCGTTCTATGGCTATGCGCTGCGCCCCGGCGTGACGTTTACCTATCTGGGCCTGAAGGTGGACGACACCGCCGCCGTGCGTTTTAACGACCAGCCCAGCCAGAACCTGTTTGTGGCGGGCGAAATGATGGCCGGCAATGTGCTGGGCAAGGGCTACACCGCGGGTGTGGGCATGTCGATTGGCACGGCGTTTGGCCGGATTGCCGGGCGCAATGCGGCGCTGGCGGCCGCTGGTAAAGCCGCTATCCACGGCGCAGTAAAAGACGAGGTCTGAATGAGCATCCAATCCCTGCAAGAACTGGGCAAGGAAGCCCAGACCCTGGCCACCGGCATCACGGGCAAAGTCATCCCCATCATCCCTGCACCCACGGAAACAGCGGCCGAGGGCGAAGTAGCCCGCGTAATGCAGATCTGCAATGCCTGCCGCTATTGCGAAGGCTTTTGCGCCGTGTTCCCGGCCATGACGCGCCGCCTGGAGTTCGGCAAGGCCGATGTGCACTATCTGGCCAATCTCTGCCACAACTGCGGCGCCTGCCTGCACGCCTGCCAGTACGCGCCGCCACATGAATTTGCCATCAACATCCCCAAGGCCATGGCCGAGGTGCGCGGCCAAACCTATGCCGACTACGCCTGGCCGCCTGCAATGGGCAAGCTGTATCAGAAAAATGGCCTGACGCTGTCTCTAGCACTGGTGGCGGGCCTGTTTATCTTCCTCGCGCTGGCTGTGGCCATGCAGGGCGGGCTGGGCCAGTTGTGGAACAGCAATCTGGGCAACAACTTCTACAACCTGTTCCCGCACAACCTGCTGGTCAGCATTTTTGCGCCGGTGTTTCTGTTCGTGGTGTTTGCGCTGTTCATGGGCGTGCGTCGCTTCTGGAAGGACGTCAAACCCGCTACCAGCAATGTGGATGTGAGCGGCCCGGCCGCTGCCGAAGCCACGCACGACGTGCTGCGTCTGAAGTATCTGGATGGTGGCCACGGTGACGGCTGCCACAACGAGGACGACGAGTACACCTTGAAGCGCCGCCGTTTCCACCACTTCACCTTCTACGGCTTCATGCTGTGCTTTGCGGCCACGGCACTGGCCACGGTGTACCACTACGTCTTCAACCTGCCTGCGCCGTATGAGCTGCCAAGCCTGCCCAAGATTCTGGGCGCTCTGGGTGGCGTGAGTCTGATGATCGGCACTGCTGGCTTGTGGCACCTGAACCGCACCCGCCATCCGCTGCATGGCGATGCCAAGCAAAAGCCCATGGACCTGGGTTTTATCGCCCTGCTGTTTGTGGTGGCTGCCAGCGGCCTGGCGCTGTGGCTGGGCCGGGGCACGCCTGCCCTTGCGCTGCTGCTGTGCCTGCATCTGGGCGCGGTGATTGCCCTGTTTGCCACCTTGCCCTACGGCAAGTTTGCCCACGGCGTGTTCCGCACGGCCTCGCTGCTGCGCCACAACGCCGAAAAGCGCGAACCCAGCCCCATCGGCCTGGGCGCTGATTAAACCAGCCGACCCCGGGCTGAAAGACCCGGGGCGAATCAAAACATCCTCACAAGGAGACATCCCATGATGAATAAACGCCATTTCCTGCGCGCCACTGCCGTGGCTGCATCCCTGCTGAGCCTGGGCTCTGCGGCGCTTGCTGCACCCGACTGGCTGCCCAACAAGCCCGTCACGCTGGTCGTGGGCTTTGCCGCTGGTGGCGCTGCCGATGCGGCTGCGCGCCTGATTGCCAAGAAGCTGGGCGAGAACATCGGCCAGACCGTGGTTGTGGACAACAAGGGCGGCGCGGGCGGCAACATCGCCCACCAGTTTGTGGCCAAGGCACCTGCTGACGGCACCGTGCTGCTGTTCGGCTCGGTCGGCCCGCTGACGATTGCGCCCCACATCATGAAGGTGGGCTACAACCCCTTCACCGATCTGGCACCCATCTCTGGCGGTGTGAATTTCCCCAATGTGCTGGTCGTGCACAAGGGCGCGGGCGTAAAGACGCTGGCCGAATTTGTGGCCAAGGCCAAGAAGGCGCCTGGCAGCGTGGATTACGCATCGACTGGTGCAGGCTCGGCCTCGCATCTGGCCGGTGAGCTGTTCAACCAGCGCGCAGGCGTGGAGATGGTGCATGTGCCCTACAAGGGCGGCGCCCCAGCGCTGCAGGACTTGCTGGGCGAGCGCGTGACTTCGTACTTTGCCGCGCCACCCACGGCGCTGCCGCACATCGAGACCGGCAAGCTGATTCCGCTGGCCACCACCGGCCTGACGCGCCCGGCCTATATGCCCAATATTCCCACCGTGGCAGAAGCGGGCTACCCCGGCTTTGAAGCGCTGAACTGGTACGCCTTTGTCGCCCCCGGCAAGACACCCGCACCCGTGCTGGACCGCTGGAACGCCGAGATCACCAAGGTGCTTAAGGACGCAGGTGTGGCAGAAGCCCTCAAGCAGCACGGCCTGACACCCCAGCCCACAACCCGCCCGGAATTTGCCGCCTTCATGAAGAAGGAATACGACCAGTGGGGCAAGGTGGTCAAGGAGCGCAAGATCAGCTCCAACTAAGCCCTTGGTTTCAGGTTTCGAGAAACTCCAAACTTCTCTTCTTTCAGGACTGCTCAGGCAGTCCTTTTTTCATAGCTGGAAGCGCTTTACCTATAAGCGAAGCAGTCATATTGGATGCTTATTTTTTAGCCGCAGGGCGCAGCACCATCCACAGCGACAGCGCAATCAGGCCACCGCCCGCTGCATGGGCCAGACTCAGCGGCTCGCCCAGCAGCAGCCAGCCCCAGAGCACGGCAAACACTGGCACGATAAATGTCACCGTGAGCGCTTTCTGCGGACCCTCATCGGCAATCAGACGGAAATACAGCACATAGGCCAGCGCGGTGCTCAGCAAGCCCAGCAGCGCCACATTGCCCCAGGCCAGCAGGGGTGCGGCCTGCAATTGCGCCAGACTTTGCGGCTGCAGCAGCACATCGACCAGCAAGGCAGGCAGCAACACCAGCAGCGCACCCAGCTGGCTGATGAATACGGCGGCTCGCATATCCACCGGCGCATTAGCCCCAGCCAGTTTCAAGGTCAGAAAGCTGGAAAACGCATAGCAGACCGTGGCCACAAAGCAGGCGGCCATGCCGCCCAGCACGGCAGGCGTGATGTGCAGCGGCCCCGCCTGCGCCAGCACTGCCACGCCGCAGATGCCCAGCAACACCGCCGCCACACGCGCCGGGGTAATGCCCTCGGCAAACACCAGCGCGCCCACCACTGTGGCCACCAGTGGCGTGGTGGCGTTGAAGATGGCGCTATAGCCCGAAGGCAGCACCTGCGCCGCCAGCGAGTACATCAGAAAGGGAATGCCGGAGTTGATGACGCCCAGACCCAGCAGAGGCCACAGATAGCGCCCCAGCCGTGGCCGGTAGCCCATGGCGAACAATGCCGCGCCCAGCCCCAGCGTAGAAAACAGGCCGCGCCCCACGGCGGTGGGCACCGCGCCCAGATGCGGCACCGCCACACGCATGAACAAAAAGCTGCCGCCCCAAAGGGCGGCCAGTGCAATCAGTCGAATCAGGCTGGACAGCGGCATGACTGGGCATTGTGCACAGCCGCTGGCTGCGTGCCTGTCACAGCTGCTTTATTCAGCACTCAGTGAATCTGCGCCAGCACGTCGTCCAGCGTGGCTCCGGCGTGCTTGGGCACGGCAGGCGTGGGCTGGGGTGGGCGGAAGATGCTGGCATCCGCATGGACCATGCCCAGATCATGGCGCTGCCCCGCCAGATAGTCACCAATCGACTCCAGCACGATGGGGCTGCGGTGCAGATGGGCCGTGGCCTTGAGCTCGTCCAGCGTCAGCCAGACGGCGCGCACAATGCCCTCATCCAGATGGCAGTGCGCGTGGTGCAGGCCCAGCTCGCCCGTGAAGGCAAAGCGCAGGTAGGTGATGTCGTCGCCCGTGCGGGTGCGCACAAAGCGATTCATGTAGATGCCGACCAGCGCCGTGGGCGTGAAGCTGTAGGCGGTCTCTTCCATGACCTCGCGCACGCAGGCGTCGATGGGTGTCTCGGCAGGGTCCAGATGGCCGGCTGGCGTATTCAGACGCAGTCCATCCGCCGTGCTTTCTTCGACCAGCAAAAAGCGGCCATCGCGCTCGATGATGGCCGAGACTGTCACATTGGGTTTCCAGCGATTGGGCATGGGCGGCATTATCCTTGCCCAGCCCCCGGAACGTGTCAGACTAATCCCTCCATATAGACAGCGCCCCTGCCATAGCTGTCCAAATGTTGTTGCTGCGCAGCATTTTCCAGAAACACACAGTTATAGCCTTGACGTTCCCAATAAGCCTGTGAACCCTGCACCGAAACCAGTGCCGTGCGCGCAATGCCGCGTGCCCTGGCCTGCTGGCGCACGGCCTTCACCATGCGAGAGGCCAGCCCCTGGCCCGCAGCTGCGGGCGAGACCGCCATATCGTGCAGATAGAGCACGCTGGCATCTGCGTACTGGGCAAAGTCGCCGTTGAGCGGCGTCACTGCCCCGGGGCGCGACCAGTAGGCCGCCAGGTACGCCATCACCTCATCGCCGCGCACTGCCGCCCAGGAGCAATGCCCTGCCCCCGCCAGCCGCCGCGCAAACACCTCACGGGGCTCCACAAAGCCTGCGCCGTAGCACTGCGCCTGTATACGCAGCACGGCATCCACATCGGCCACACCCAGCGGGCGCAGCGCAATATGCAAAAACTCCGTCATCAAATACTCATTAATTCATAGCTGCCAGCGCTTATACAGCAATGGCTAGCGGTCAATTTTTCTAAAACTCTGCAAGCGCCAGCTTAGCAAGAGCGCCAAAGCACAGCTGGCAAAGCCACTATCGCAATAGTAATAATTCTCAATTAGATCTTTAAGGCTATTTTCCATACCATGAAGGCAATGCTTCTGGAGAACACCATGACACGCCTGATTCAAGCCCTGCGCACCAACCGCCTGACCCTGACCAAGACCGCCAGCTACTACGTGATTCACATCACCGTTGCCGCCTGCGTGGCCTATGCCGTCACCGGCAACCTGATCGCCTCGCTGACGCTGAGCCTGCTGGAGCCCACGGTACAGGCCTTCGCCTTCTTCTTCCACGAAAAAGCCTGGGAGCGCCGCCTGAAAAAGAAAGAACAGGCAGCACACCCCACCGAAGGCCTGCCAGCATGAGCCAGAACACGCCCTCTCACTTTCAGCAGTGGCTGATGCAGTCACTGGCGGCGATTGGCGACTGTGCAGGCCATCTGGACTGAGCACAACACTGTGCATAAGTCACCATGATCTCTGGTGAAAACTGCCGCTTTTCAGCTCAATCAATAATAACCAGTGAGCATTGAACAAGTCCGCCATTCTTTGCTGTGGATAACTAAGCATCCGCTGTCATCGAGATGACAAACCATGGGTTTGCGGCTATTTCGCCCAAGCGGGCGCCGCCCAACAATGGGTGGGAATTCAAGGAGTTCCCATGCAGATTGCAGACACTGAAGCCCAAAATGTCGCCAGCCAGCAAGATGCCCAGTGGCTGAACGCGCACTGGATGCCGTTTACCGGCAACCGCAACTTCAAGGCTCAGCCGCGCATCATCACGGCGGCCAAAGGCGCGTATTTCACCGATGCAGATGGGCGCCAGATTTTTGATGGCCTCTCTGGCCTGTGGTGCAGCGGTCTGGGCCATGGGCGCCAGGAAATTGCCCAAGCCATTGGCAAAGCCGCCTTGCAGCTGGACTACTCGCCCGCGTTTCAGTTCGGCCACCCGGCATCGTTCGAGCTTGCCAACCGCATCGTGGGCCTGATGCCCAAGGGTCAGGATAGAAAGCTGGAACATGTGTTCTTCACCGGCTCAGGCTCCGAATCAGCCGATACCTCGCTCAAGATGGCCCGCGCCTACTGGCGTGCCAAGGGCCAGGGCAGCAAAACCCGCTTGATTGGCCGCGAAAAAGGCTATCACGGCGTGAACTTTGGCGGCATTTCGGTAGGCGGCATGGTGGGCAACCGCAAAACCTTTGGCCAGGGCATAGAAGCCGATCACCTGCCCCATACCCAGCCGCCCATGGGCTCGTTTTGCAAAGGCGTGCCCCAGACGGATGGGAAGGCACTGGCCGACCGCCTGCTGGACCTGATTGCCCTGCATGACGCCAGCAATATCGCCGCCGTGATTGTGGAGCCCATGTCCGGCTCAGGCGGCGTAGTGATTCCGCCAGCGGGCTATCTGCAGCGATTGCGCGAGATCTGCACGCAAAACAATATCTTGCTGATTTTTGATGAGGTCATTACCGGCTTTGGCCGTCTGGGCGCCATGACGGCTGCCGAGGCCTTTGGCGTGACGCCAGACATCATGAATATCGCCAAGCAAGTCACCAACGGTGCGCAGCCGCTGGGCGCCTGCGTGGTGACGCCCGAGATCTACAACCAGTTCATGGATGCAGGCGGGCCCGAGTACATGCTGGAGTTTGCCCACGGCTATACCTATTCAGCCCACCCCGTGGCCTGCGCGGCAGGTATTGCGGCGCTGGATCTGCTGGAGAAAGAAGATGGCCCGGGCCGCGTGCGTGAACTGGCCCCGTTTTTCGAGCAGGCTGTGCACAGCCTCAAGGGCGCACGGCATGTGCTGGACATTCGCAATATCGGGCTGGCCGCCGGGTTGACGATTGAGCCCCTGCCCGGAGAGCCTGCCAGGCGCCCCTATGAAATCGCCATGAAGTGCTGGGACGCTGGATTTTATGTGCGCTACGGCGGCGACACGATTCAGTTGGCCCCGCCGTTTATCAGTGAGAAGGCCGAGATTGAGCGCCTGATCAACGCACTGGGTGATGCGCTGCAAGCGACCGCATAAACTATCAAATTAATAGCATGAAGTCATTTAAATATATAGACTTCATGCTATTTTGACGTTTATTCAGGAAAACTGCGCAGCCAGAGCCTCGTACTCGGCCACGGGCACTTCTTCGGCGCGGCGCTGTAGATCGAACTCGCCCGCAAAGCCTTTTTCTTCCAGCCACTTGCCCAGCGTGTTGCGCAGCATTTTGCGGCGCTGGCTGAAGGCCACGCGCACCAGCTCTTCCAGCAGCACGGAGTTGAGCTCGGCGGGCTTTTCACGCGGAATCATGCGCACCACGGCGCTATCGACCTTAGGCGGCGGGTTAAAGCTGCCTGGCGGCACAAACAGCACGTCTTCCATGGCATAGCGCCACTGCAGCATGACCGACAGGCGGCCATAGGCCGAGTTACCGGCATCGGCCACCATGCGGTCGATCACCTCTTTTTGCAGCATGAAGTGCTGATCCTGCACCACATCGACCTGCTCCAGCAGATGGAACAGGATGGGGCTGGAGATGTTGTAGGGCAGGTTGCCCACCACGCGCAGCTTGGGCACACCCATACGGGCGGCCAGTGCGCGGAAATCGACCTTGAGCACGTCGGACTCGACCACATCGAGATCGTCGCGCAGGCGCAGGCGCGCGGCCAGGTCGCGGTCCAGCTCAATCACGGTGAGCTTGCCCAGACGCTCGACCAGCGGCTGGGACAGGGCCATCAGGCCGGGGCCAATCTCGACCATGGGCTCGCCCGCCTTGGGGTCAATGGCTTCAACAATGTTGTCGATGATGGCGCCATCGGTCAGAAAATTCTGGCCAAAGCGCTTGCGGGGAATATGTTTCATGAATGCGAAAGCGGTGCCTGAGCACCGCTTGAAATGAGAGAGGGTGTCTTGTGTGCCCGATGCGCAATGATGACAGCAGCGGGCACTTCAAGCGAATTGCATGGACTTATTGCGGTGGCTCGCGGTATTCCACAAAGGCCTTGCCGCGCAGTTCCTTGAGCCAGGTTTCGTAGTCCTGCTCGGCCTTGCGCTCACGCACGGCGTTGCGCACCATTTCGCGCTGCTCGCGGTCTGTCAGCTTTTCCTGGCGACGCTCGATCAGCTGAATCAGGTGCACGCCAAAGCGGGAAACCACGGGTTCACTGATCTGGCCGGGCTGCAGCGCATCCAGCACGCGCTCGAATTCAGGCACAAACTGGCCGGGCGAAGACCAGCCCAGATCGCCGCCGCTGCGGGCGCTGCCGTCCTTGGAAAATTCCTGCGCCAGTTGCTGGAAGGTGGCCTGGCCAGACTCCACACGGCGCTTGTAGTCCTGCAGGCGCTTGGCGGCCTGGGCTTCGCTCAGGTTCTTGTCCACCAGCAGCAGAATGTGGCGTCCATGGTTCTGCGTGACATAGGCTGGCGCACCCGACTGGGACTTGCCCAGCACCTTGATGACGTGAAAACCGGCATCCGAGCGGAAGGGACCCACGATGGTGCCGGTGGCCGAGGAGCCCACCTGCTTGGCAAACAGTTCTGGGTACTCGCTCATGGGGCGCATGCCCATGGAGCCACCGCCCTGGCCATTGGGCACATCCGAGAACTCGCGCACGGAGGCGATGAAGTCGGGATTCTTGCGCGCTGCTTCTGCGGCCTGCTTGGCCTTGGCTTCGCGCTCGACCACCACCGCGGGGCTGGCGTTTTCCGGCACCAGAATCAGAATGTGACCCAGGTCCACCATGGCAGCGTTGGCGGCTTCACCGGGGCGCTTTTGCTCCTTAATGAAACGATCGATATCAGCCTCGCTGACCTTCACTTTGCCATCCACATCGCGCTCTCGCACGCGCTGCATGGTCATCTGGTTGCGAATTTCCCCACGGAACTGCGCTTCAGACAGGCCATCGGCCTTCAAGCGGGCCAGCAGACCGGGCACGTCGGTATTGTTCTGACGAGCCACATTGGCCATGGCCTGGTTGACCGTCAGGTCGTCCACCTTGACGCCGGTGTCCTGCGCTTCCTGCAGTTGCACACGCTCCAGAATCAGGCGCTCCAGCACCTGACGGGCCAGTTCGGCCTGGGGCGGCAACTGGCCACCCTGCTCCGTCACGTTCTGGGCCACGCGGGCCATGCGGGCACGCACATCGTTGTTGGTAATGGGCTCGGAATTGACCACAGCCACGATGTAGTCGGCGGCACGCGGACCGGCCGCTGGCAACTGACGGCCCGAAGACTGAACAGTTGCATCAAGTGCACGGGAAACAGAGGACTCTGCCCCCTTGGCCTTGCCAGCTGCAGGAGTTTTCAGGCCCTGAGCCTGAACGGCCGAGGCCATCATGAGCAAAGCAACGGCCACGCTGCAAGCGTTTGATGATTGAGGGAAAAAACGCATGAAAAACCTTGATCAATCGTAATTGGTGAAGCGGCTGGGCGGAGTCACCGCCTCACGCAGATATTGGTAACGCGGCACATTGCGCTTGAGACTGGCGGTCGGGTCAGCACCAAAGCTCAAGCGCGAGAAGCCCACAAATTCCATCTGGAACAGCAGGCGCAAATTGGACTGAATCACCGAACTTTGCAGACGCTCCAGCACGACACGGCCAATCCAGCAGCAGCCATCGTATTCAAAGCCCACCACGGTATCGACCAGCTTGTTGTCCTTGATGGAGTAGTTCAGACGACCCACGGCATACCAGCGACCACCGCCCTGACCTCGGCCAGCGCCCAGATCCTTGCCCTTGTCGCCCCAGAGATCATTGATGGGCCATTGCCAGCCCACATCGACCAGCTCGCTCGATGGTTGCTTGGTCTGGGTATCAAGCTGTGTACGGTAGCCAATATTGAAGGTGCGATAGTTTCCGGGGCTGTAACGCGCTGTAGCGGTAGTGCGAACGGTACGCTTCAAGTCCTGGTTGTACTGGGTGGTTACTTCCGTGGACCACTTATCCGTCCAGTTGACAGCGCCGCCCAGCAGAATGTCAGACAAGCGGCTCGTTGCCGCCACTTCACCGGGCAGCAGTACTTTCTGGTCTGAAAAACGCACGCGCTGCGCCACTGCAAATTTGAGCTTCTCCGCGCCGCTTTCCGGGTCGATAAAGCGGGATGTCGCCCCCAGCGTCATCAAGTGATTGTCAGCAATCCGGTCCTGACCCACATAGTCATTCTCGGAGAAGATACTGGCAAAGTTGAAGTCGCTGCGACCGGTGTCATACAGCGGCAGCATGCTTTGGTCACGGTAAGGCGTATAGGTGTAGAACGCACGCGGCTCAAACGTCTGCAGCAAATTCTTGCCAAACCAGGACGTATCACGCTCAAACACCAGACCGCTGTCCAGACTGAAAGTGGGCAAGGTGCGGTTCGCCGTCTTGCTGCCATTGCTCATCATATTGTCCGTGTCATACATGGCGGTATGCAGCATGAGCTTGGGCGTGATGAATGCACCGGGAGACAGGAACGGGCGACTGAGTTGGGCCTGCACATAGCTGCGCTGGCCGTTGTTCACAGCCTGGCCGACCAATGGATTGAATACTTCAAAACGCGTAGTGTCCGCCACCAGCGAGAAGTCCAGACCGTGCGGCAGATCCTGTGGCGTATAGCGATACTGCAGTTGCGGCACCATGCTGTATGGCGGCGCAATCAGCGCGTTCGGGTCCTGCAGGGTCTGATAACGCGTCATATTGAGGCTCAGCACCCCATCGCCCTTGGCCCAACTCAGATTGGCCGTGCTGGGCAGCAGACGCTGGCGCAAAGCGACAGGCGCCAGACGGAAGTCACGCCAGTAATCATCATCACTGACGCGGTTCAGATTCATGTTCAGACCCAGACCACCAATCGGCGTGTCAATGGTCGAGCGATGCTGCCAGGACAGACCCCAGCGATCACGATCGCGCAGACGGTCGCTGGGCATGTAGCTGGCATAGGTCTCGCCGGAATAGCTGGGCTCCAGGTATCTGAACTGCCCCGCCACATTGATGCCACGCTTGGTCATCACGTTTGGTGTGACGGTCAAATCGCGGTTAGGCGCAATATTCCAGTAATACGGCTGGGAATATTCGATACCGCCCAGCTTATCCATGCCAATCATCGGCGGCAGCAAACCTGATTTGCGCTTGTCCGACAATGGAAAACTCATGCTGGGAACGGGCAGCACCGTCACGCCCTTGAACTGCAGCTTGGCGTTTCGGGCAACACCGACTTCTTCGGCCATATCCAGCTCAATGGACTCGGCCTTGAGCATCCAGCTCGGTGTCCAGCTCTCTTCATCATCACGCTGGCAGGTGGTGTAAGTAGCGTTGTGCACCACGGCATGGTCTTTGTCCACAAAGTCCACCCGCGCGGCATCGCCGTAAGCGCCATTGGCCAGAAAGCGGTAGTTGGCGTCGTCGAACTGACCTTTGAAGGCATCGACCTGCAAGTCCAGCGCCGTCCCTTCATACACATTGCCCGCCTGGTTGATGTGCACCGAACCTACCGCGTTGACCTTGTCCTCGGGCACGGCGTAATCCAGCTTGTCCGCACGGATTACGGTGTCGCCACGGCGCAGCTCGGCCTCGCCATGCACTGACGCCTTGATATCCGGCTGACCGGACAGGCTATCCCCCTTGATATAGATGGGTTGCTGGTCGCGCACTTCCTGCGGATAGGTCTCCTGCAGCATCGGGCTGGTTTTGAGCTTCAGCGCAGGCAAACCATCGGCAGGAGTCTCTGCTGCAGGCACTGTGGATGCAGGTGCTGCCACTTCCTCGGCCTGAGCATGCAGGCCTGCGCCAGCCCAGGCCAGGGCCACAGCCCAGGCCAGGGGACGAATCACCGGCCGCGTCTGCACCACCCGTGAAGCGGGTCGAGAACGGTCAGCCAGGGAATCTTGCAGAGAATTTGGGGATTGCACGGTGGTCATCAGCGCGCGTGCGCAGGCATACATCAACGGGTAAGACCGAGAGCCTAGCACCACTGTCCGGTAATGCAGCAGCATCGGTTTGTAAAATCCGATTATCCATGACCGCTTCAAACCTCTCCTCCACCGGCGTTGTCTGGGCAGATTCTGCCCGCCACGCTGCTTTCGACGCCTGGCTGGCCCCTCTGGCTTCCCGCCTTCAGCTGCGCCCTGAAACCCTGCGCCCCGCCTCGGCTGATGCCAGCTTCCGCCGCTATCTGCGGCTGGACGGCACCAGCGGCAACAGCGGCAACAGCCTTATCGTCATGGACGCGCCTCCCGACAAGGAAGACTGCGCACCTTTCGTCAAGGTTCAGGCGCTGATGGCCGAAGCAGGCCTTTGCGTGCCGCAGATTCTGGACTGGGACGCCACCAACGGCTTCATGCTGCTCAACGACCTGGGCAGCAAAACCGTGATTGAGGCGCTGGACCCCGAAAAACCCCAGGATGCAGAAGCTTGGTACCGGTCTGCGCTGGAAACCCTGCTGGAATGGCAACTGGCCTCCAAATCAGGCAATGCAGGCAACCTGCCCCCCTATAGCGAAGCCCTGCTGCGCCGCGAACTGCAACTGTTTCCCGACTGGTACATTGCCCAGCACCGCCAGTTCACGCTGGATGACAAGCAGCAAGCCTTGCTGAGCAAGACCTTTGACCAGATCGTGGCCCACAACCTGCAGGCCCCCAGCGTCTATGTGCACCGTGACTTCATGATGCGCAACCTGATGCAGCCCGTGAACGAAGGCGCCCCCCTGGGCGTGCTGGACTTCCAGGATGCGGTCTACGGCCCCATCACCTATGACATTGCCAGCCTGCTGCGCGATGCCTTCATCACCTGGGAAGAGGACTTTGTCATCGACATCACCATCCGCTACTGGGAAAAAGCCCGCAAGGCTGGCCTGGTGGGCGCCACCAGCGCCAGCGGCTGGGGTGATGACTTTGGCGAGTTCTACCGTGGGGTCGAATGGATGGGCCTGCAGCGCCATCTCAAGGTTGCTGGTATCTTCGCCCGCCTGACACTGCGCGACGGCAAGCCCAAATACCTGGCCGATGCACCGCGCTTTATCCACTACATCCGCACCACCTGCGACCGCTACCGCGCTCTGGGCCCCTTCCTGAAGTTGATCGATGAGATCGAGGGTATTCAGACGCAGGTTGGGTATGCCTACGGGCGGATGTAAATACACCCCCTGAGGCGCTTTGCGCCTTCCCCCTCTCTGGCGCTACGCGCCGGAGGGGGACAACACCTTCGCGGCGGGGCGGCCCTTGCTCGGTGTTTCTGGCTTGAGCCACGCCCTATTTCAGACTATTGCTATCTATTCAAATGCCGCGCTATCACTGCCCTATTCCACTGCATATTGGCATCGAGCTGGACTTGCCTGCGGGCGCTGCTCGCCATGTGCAGGTGCTGCGTCACCAGCCCGGTGATGTCATCACCTTGTTCGAGGGCCAGACCGGCAATGGCTTCACGGGCGGCGAGTTCGATGCCGTCATCACCCATATGGGCCGCAGCGATGTGGGCGTGCGCATTGAGTCTCACCGCGCCACCGAGCGCGAAGCCGCCCGTGCCGTGCATCTGGTGGTGGGCATGCCCGCCAACGAGCGCATGGACTGGCTGGTGGAAAAAGCCACTGAGCTGGGCGTAGCCAGCATTCAGCCCGTGATGGCGGCACGCAGCGTGCTCAAGCTCAAGGGCGACCGTGCGGACAAGAAGATCGAGCGCTGGCAGTCGATTGCCGTCTCGGCCTGCGAGCAATGCGGCCGTAACCAGGTGCCCGTCATTCACGCCCCTCAGTCGCTGGCCGACTGGCTGCGCAGCAGCGAAGCCCCTGGCACTGATGCCACCCGACTGGTGCTGTCCCTGCGCGAAGGCAACCAGCCACTGCGCGCCGCCACGGGCGATGCCCAGGCCGTCTGGGTGCTGCACGGCCCCGAAGGCGGCCTGACCGCGCAGGAAGAAGACTGGGCGCTGGAGCGCGGCTGGAAGCCCGCCAGTCTGGGCAACCGCGTTCTGCGCGCCGAAACGGCCTCTGTGGCCGCTCTTTCATTGCTGGCCCTGGAGTAAATCATGAGCAGCTGTCACCTCTCCCTGGCCAAGGCCGAGTTCTACCCCCAGAATTTCCGCGTGGAAGCCCCCGAGCCTCTGCCCGAAAAAATCATCACCCCGCGCCGCACAGGCTGCATCATCGTCAATGCAGCCGCTGAATCCTCTGCAGCGCTTTTGGGTCGTACGTTTACAGCTCCTGAAGAAGGAGCGCCCCCCTCACCGGTAGAGCGCGTTCTGGTATCCGCCAGCTTTGGTCTGGTGCCGCACTGGGTCAAATCCGCCTCAGATGGCCGTTTGCGCGCCCTCAAGCTGGTCAACGCAAAGATCGACAACCTGACCACAGGCACCGCGTTTCGGGACGCCTGGCTGGCTGGCCAGCGCTGCATCGTGCCGCTGCAGGCCTTTCAGGTCGATGATCTGCGCCCCGGCAAGCCCGTGCCCACCCGCATCACCCGCGTGGACAACCAGCCCATGGGCGCCGCCGGCGTCTGGGCGCGCTGGGTGGGCGAAGACGGCGAAATCATCACCAGCTACGCCCTCATCACCATTAACGCCAACGCCCATGCGCTGATGAACCGCTACGGCCACGCAGGCAACGATAAGGCCATGCCCGCCATCCTCAACGAAGGTGCGTATGACGCCTGGCTCAACGCCAAGGTCAACAAGGCCAAGGAATTTCTGCGCCCCTATCCTGCAGAAAAACTGCGCGCCAACCCCGTGGAAAAAGGCCGCAAGCAGCCGCCACCGCTGCTCTAAGACTCCAGAAACTGCAGATCCAGCCACTGCGCAAGCCGCGCAAGCACGGGCTCTGCCAGCTCGGGGCTTTCGTTGAAGATCTCGTGATAGGCCGCCTCAAAGCACTGGGCCTGCACCACGCTGCCCGGCGCCTGCTGTGCAAACTCGGCACTGCCTGCCGGGTTCACCAATTGGTCCTGCCCCGCCCATAGCAGCAGCGTGGGCACGCACCAGTTGCGCGCCTTGGCCTGCACGCGCAGGCCGCCTTCCGCCATATAGCGGGCCAGCCGTGCGCTGATGCGGTTGTGGTTCAGACCATCGCTGTCATAGGCCTTCACCACCGCAGCATCATGCGACAGGTGGCGCGACTGCACGCCGTTGGCCACGCGCAGATTGGGCAGCAGCCTGGGCAGGCCTGCCATCAAGGCTTTTTGCAAGCCCGACAAATGCAGAGCCAGCGCGGGCGATGACAGCACCAGCGCGTCCACATGTCGCAGGCCTGTTGCTACAAAATCTGCAGCTACCAGCCCACCCATGCTATGGCCTAGCAGCACAATTTGCTGTTTTTTGGGCAAGTCTGCCCGCAGGCCATCCAGCACCACGGCCAGATCATCGAGCAGCCGCATATCGCTGGTCAGCCCGCCTTGCGGCCCACCCGACAGGCCATGGCCGTACTGGTCGTAGGCACGCACGGCAAAGCCCCAGGCATTGAGACTGCGCGCCAGCGCGGCGTAGCGGCCGCTGTGTTCGCCCAGACCATGCACGAGCAGCACCGTTGCACGGCTTTTACGGCCCTCTTCCAGCGGCCAGTCGCGCAGCGCCAGCTGGGTGCCGTCGGGCGCGCTCATATGGCTGAGGCGGGCTTCTGCCCCAATATGCCCCTGAGTTGCTGTCTGCATATGCGCCCCCTGCGTGCCTGATCTGGCGTCGAGAATGACGCTGACCGAGCCATCCGTCAACCCGGCGGGTGGCACTCAGACGTCTTCAGCAGCGTCATCATTCCACTGCGCCAGATCGTCCACCGGGCGGTGGCATACGGTTTTGCAGCTCCTCGGCAATCCACGCCGGGTCGATGTAGTTGTACTCAGACTCAATCACCCAGCACAGAAACTCGTGCGGGCCACCATTCAGATAGGGCGGTGGCGATACGGGCTTGAACACCGTGGGCAGCTTTTCGCTGACCGAGACATCATTGAGCACATGGCCCAGCTCCTGCACCACGCTCCAGGCCAGCGGGTGGCGCAGATCAATCCGAAGCTTGACCCACCAGAAAGCATCCGCCGTCACCTGCGACGACAACAGCTGCACGCCGGGCAAGCGCTTCAAAAAGTCCACCAGTTGAGGCAAGCCGCGCTTGAGGGCCGCTTTATCCATGGTTTCCACTGGCGGGGTGATGGCTTCCAGTTTTTGCACCAGATGCTCGTTGAGGCTGCGGCCAGCGTCCTGTGCTTCACGCTCCAGCGACTGCAGCAGCTCGGCAGGCAGATTCAGTTCCATGACTACCCTTCCTAGTTGATATCAAAAAAATAGCTGCAAGCGCTTATCCATCAAGCGATTGCAGCTGATTTGACTTAAAACCCCATCAAGCCTGTGCCGGGTCTGCTTGCTCCGCTTGCTGGTTGCGCGCCATGGCCGCAATCACCTCGGCCACGCTGGCCGTGAGCTTCTTGGCATAAGGCACATGCAGAAACTCATTCGGGCCATGGGCATTGCTCTTGGGGCCAAGCACGCCGCAGACCATCATTTGCGCCTTGGGAAAGCCCTGGCTCAGCTGGTTCATCAGCGGAATCGTGCCGCCCTGGCCGATATAGCCACAGCCCGCGCCAAAGTGGGTCTGGCTGGCGGCGTTGAGCGCGTTTTCAAACCAGTGGTCCATGCCCGGCGCATTCCAGCCGCTGGAGCTGGACATGCCTTCCCAGGTCACCCTGGCTTCATAAGGCGCGTTGTCTTCCAGCAGCGCCTTCATTTCCTGCACGCAGGCTGCAGCGTCCACCAGCGGGGGCAGGCGCAGGCTGAGCTTGAAGGCCGTGTAAGGGCGCAGCACATTGCCCGCGTTTTGCAGATTGGGGATGCCGTCCACACCGGTTACGCTCAGCGTGGGCTCCCAGGTGCGGCGCACCAGCGCTTCGACCGGGTCGGTGGTGGTGGGCAGCGAAATGCGGGCCGAGCCGCCGCAGTCATAGTGCGCCCAGGGGAAGCGGGCATAGGCGTCCTCGCCCAATATCTGCGCCGTGGCGCGGATCTGCGTCATGCGCTCTGCCGGCACCTCGCAGTGAAAGCTCTGCGGCAGCAGGCGTCCGTTCTTGCTGTCTTCCAGGCGGTCCAGCACCTGGCGCATGATGCGAAACGACGAGGGCACGACACCCGAGGCATCACCTGAGTGCACGCCTTCGGTCAGAATCTGCACCTTCAGCGTGCCGCTGGCCATGCCGCGCAGGCTGGTGGTCAGCCACAGCTGGTCGTAGTTGCCTGCACCGCTGTCAAGGCAGATGACCAGACCCACATCGCCCAGACGCGGTCGCAGCAGCTCGATATAGGGCAGCAGGTCGGCAGAGCCGCTTTCCTCGCAGGTTTCGATGATGCCCACGATGCGCGGGTGCGCCACCTTCTGGCGCTTGAGCTCCTGAATGGCGGCAATGCTGGCGTACACCGCATAGCCGTCGTCGGCGCCGCCACGGCCATAGAGCTTGCCGTCTTCGTACTTGGGTGTCCACGGGCCCAGGTCGCTGCGCCAGCCTTCAAATTCGGGTTGCTTGTCCAGGTGCCCATACATCAGCACCGTAGGGGCGGTGGCCGATTTTTCAGCCGTGCCAGCCACTTCAAAAAAGATCAGCGGCGTGCGGCCCGGCTGCTGAATCACTTCCAGCTTCAGGCCTTCGACCTTTTGCGCCTCCACCCAGGCGGCGGCATTGCGCACCACGGTGGCGATATAGCCCTGCTGCTCCCAGTCGGGCGCAAACATGGGCGATTTGGCGGGGATGGCGATGTAGTTCGTCAGCTCAGGGACGATGCTCTGATCCCAGACTTGGCTGATTTCACGCAAAGCCTGTTCTGGCTGCAGCGATTGGGGAGAGATTCGAGCATTCACGGTGCGACTCCTTCAGAGGCTGTGCGCAGCGCCGCTGCGCGATTCTGGTCATGCCCGCATTGTGCGGCAGCCTTGCCATCCATGGCTGCGGTGGTGAATTCAGCGGGTCTGCGCGGATCTGCAGTGTGAACCCGCTTCCAGAATCAGAGCTTGCTGCGCCCTTCATTCAAGCATTTGATGGTGTTTTTCATCTCAAATGCTTAATAAACCAGCGCAACAAGCTTCTCAATCAATAGCAAATCAGGCGTGCTCGAAGTGAAAGACCGCTGTGGTTGCCATCAGATTGGGCAGGCTGCGCACCACTTCTCCGCCCTGCAGACCGAAGGAGTCGAGAATGCGCAGGCGGTTCTTGGTGGCCAGCACCTCAAAGTCCTTGTACGTGCCCACGCGAATATTCGGTGTGTCGTACCACTGGTAGGGCAGGCGGCGCGTGACCGGCATGCGCCCCCTCAGCACGGACAAGCGGTTGTGCCAGTGCGCAAAATTGGGGAAGGCCACCACGCCCTGTTTGCCGATGCGGGCCGTCTCCTGCAGCATCACCTCGGCATTGCGCAGATGCTGCAGCGTGTCGATCTGCAGCACCACATCAAAGCTGTTGTCGCCGAAGATGGCCAGACCGTCTTCCAGATTGAGCTGCAGCACGTTCACGCCGCGCCGCGTGCAGGCCAGCACATTGGCGTCGTCCAGTTCCACACCGTAGCCCGTACAGCCGCGCTCGCGCACCAGATGCTCGAGCAACGCGCCGTCGCCGCAACCCAAGTCCAGCACGCGCGAGCCCTGGGGCACCAGCTGGGCAATGGCTTTCATGGTGGTCAGCTCGGTCATGCGACTTCTCCTGCGCGTTGGGTGGTGTTCAGTTCTTTGGCAATGCCCTCAAAATAGGAGCGCATCACGCCCATATAACGCGGGTCGTCGAGCAAAAACGCATCATGTCCGTGCGGCGCATCGATCTCGGCATAGCTCACGTCGCGATTGTTTTCCAGCAGCGATTTGACGATCTCCCGGCTGCGATCTGGGGCAAAGCGCCAGTCCGTCGTAAAACTCACCAGCAGGTACTTGGCCTTGGCCACTGCCAGCGCCTGGGTCAGGTCGCCTCCGTGGTTGCGGGCCGGGTCAAAGTAATCCAGCGCACGGGTGATGAGCAGATAGGTGTTGGCATCGAAATAGCCGCTGAACTTCTCGCCCTGGTAGCGCAGATAGCTCTCAATTTCGAACTCCACATCCTGCGTGCTGTACTTGAGGTCCATGCCATCACGCAGCTGACGGCCGAACTTCTGGTTCATCACGTCGTCGCTCAGATAGGTGATATGGCCAATCATTCGCGCAATGCGCAGGCCGCGTGCAGGCACCACGCCGTGCTCATAAAAATGACCGCCGTTGAAGTCCGGGTCCGTCACGATGGCACGGCGTGCCACCTCGTTGAAGGCAATGTTCTCGGCGTTCAGGTTGGGCGCACTGGCCACCACCACGGCGTGGGCCATGCGCTCGGGGTAGCGCAGCGACCAGGACAGCGCCTGCATGCCGCCCAGACTGCCGCCCAGCACGGCCGCCAGCTTCTGAATGCCCAGACGGTCAAGCAAACGCGCCTGTGCATCCACCCAGTCTTCCACCGTCACGACAGGGAAGTCTGCGCCATACGGTTTGCCCGTGGCCGGGTTGGTGTGCATGGGGCCGGTCGAGCCGAAACAGGAGCCCAGGTTGTTGATGCCAATGACAAAGAACTTGTTGGTATCAACCGCCTTGCCCGGGCCAATCATGTTGTCCCACCAGCCCTCGCTCTTGGGCTGGCCCTCGTAGCTACCGGCAACGTGGTGGGACGCATTGAGCGCATGGCAGACCACGATGGCGTTGCTCTTGTCGGCATTGAGCTGGCCATAGGTCTCGAAAGCGAGGTCGTAATTGGCGATGGAGCCACCACCCTGCAAGGGCAGCGCCTCATCAAAATGCATGAACTGCGGTGTGGCGATGAAGGACATATGAAAAAACCCGGCATCGCTAAAAACGAGGCCGGGTCGGTGTACTGTCACTTCGCGGACGGGTCTTTAGCTGGATTTATAAAGCGCCCGCAAGCTTTGGCAAATCGGCGCGTGAAAGTGCAGTGTACTCCATCCACCGCACCCCACTCAGATTGAGATGGCTGCAGCACTCAAGCCCATGAAAATCAAGCGTCAGCAGCTATATTTTCAATAGCATCAAACCTTGGTTACCAAGGCTGCTATGCCCAGCACCAGGAAAATCACGGCACACACACGGTGAATCGTCTTGATCGGCAGGCGCTTGGTGATCTTGTCGCCAAACCACACCACCGGCGCATTGGCCAGCATCATGCCCAGCGTCGTACCGGCCACCACCCAGTAATAAGACAGCGGGTACTTGGCCGCCAGCCCCACTGTGGCCAGCTGCGTCTTGTCACCCATCTCCGCCAGAAAGAACAGCACCAGCGTCGTGCCGAACACGCCCCAGCGGCCAGGCCCCTTCTCGGCCTCATCGTCATCGAGCTTGTCGGGAATCAGCATCCAGCCCGCCATCAGGATGAAGGAAATACCCAGAATCCAGCGCAGCACATCCGGCCCCAACACCGTGGTGATCCAGTTGCCTACGGCACCCGCCAGCGCATGGTTGACGACTGTTGCCGCAAAAATGCCCGCAACAATGGGTAAAGGTTTGCGGTATTTCGCGGCCAGCACCAGCGACAGCAACTGCGTCTTGTCTCCCATCTCAGCCAGGGCAACGATGGAGGTGGATATGAGAAAGGCTTCCATGATGTGGGTGAGGCCGGAGTCGCCTAAGAACGCATTGACCACGCACCGACTCCGGCCTATTTGTCCATAGGTTTATTCGGTACGCAATCAATGGTCTCGGCCAGTCACAAGCGGTGTTGCACCGCGCTTGCCGCATACGCCATAGATCTCAAAGATCCAAGTCTGTTGACGCATGCATCCGGCAGATGGTTGCCGAACGGCCTACTCCCCAAAGAGTAGGCGTGAATTCTAGCATTTAGTCCATGTAAGACAAAAGGAGATTTAGATATTCCAAATTTCGTATTTGAGGGTAATTCCCATCTGAGGAATGTTGTTACAAGCATGAAATTTGACGCAATCGTAATACGAGCGAGCCTCTTGTGACTCATAATGCTTGAGTCTTTGTTTAGAGAGCAATTTCTGGATGAGGGCAAGTGCGTTTGCGTCTCTAATGTTGTCATCGAAGGCTGACTCCCTAGGGCTCCATCGCGTTTTCAAGTTTTTTCAGGAGTCCACCATGGGCAACAAGCTTTACGTCGGCAATCTGCCGTACTCTTTCCGCGACCAAGATCTGCAAGACAGCTTCAGCGAATTTGGCATCGTCACCAGCGCTAAGGTGATGATGGAGCGTGACACTGGCCGTTCCAAGGGCTTCGGCTTTGTGGAAATGGGCAGCGATGCAGAAGCACAAGCCGCTATCCAAGGTCTGCACGGTCAAAACCGTGGCGGCCGTGACCTCGTTGTGAACGAAGCACGCCCCATGGAACCCCGTCCTCCCCGTTCCGGCGGCTTCGGCGGCGGCTTCGGCGGCGGCTTCGGTGGTGGCCGTGGTGACGGCGGCGGCTTCGGCGGCGGCCGTGGCGACGGTGGCGGTTACGGCCGTCGCAACAGCTATTAATTAGTTATTTAATATAGCTAATGCAAAAAAGGATCTTCGGATCCTTTTTTTGTTGCTAAACGTTATCAGCTCCGTGTTTTGGAGCATTTATTTTTTTCAGTGTTCTGATTCATAATCCCGCATTCGGGAATCCCGTTCACACGCGAATAGGTATTTGGGGTTTGGGCAAGTCTCTTGTATAGGCATTTGTTGCGAACATCCAGAGTCGATCGCCATATTGAAAGCATTGAGGAGCTAGGAGTTATTAATGGGCAATAAGCTGTATGTCGGCAACCTTCCTTATGGTGTGCGCGACAATGACCTGGAGCAGGCATTCGGCCAGTTTGGTGCAGTCACCAGTGCGCGTGTCATGATGGAACGCGACACCGGCCGCTCCAAGGGCTTCGGCTTTGTGGAAATGGGCAGCGAAGCAGAAGCACAAGCGGCTATTCAGGGCATGAACGGCCAGCCTCTGGGTGGTCGCAGCCTGGTGGTCAATGAAGCACGTCCCATGGAACCCCGTCCTCCTCGCTCTGGTGGCTTTGGCGGCGGCTATCGCAATGAAGGCGGTGGCTACGGTGGCGGTAACCGCGAAGGCGGCTACGGCGGTGGCAATCGCGAAGGTGGATATGGCGGCGGTGGTGGCTATGGCCGTGGCGGCGACCGTGATGGCGGTGGCGGCGGTTATGGTCGTGGTGATGGCCGTGGCGACGGCGGCTTCCGCAGCCCCTATGGCTCTGGCCCCCGTAACGGCGGCCGCGGCGGTTATGGCGGCGGTGGCAATAACCACGGCGAATAATTCAGCGCTGCAGTAATAAAGGCACCATATGGTGCCTTTATTTTTTCCGGCTTATTCTGGAGTACCCAAATGCCGAGGCTTTCCTTTACGCCCGGCCACCATGCGATCCCAGACAAATGCGGGGAAAAGCCGCATGACTCTGCCAACAATGCCCATCTGCCACGGAATAATCGCATAGCGTGCATTTCTCTCTATCACGCGGTATGCGCGCATAGCAAATTCCTGCGGCGTCATCAAAAATGGCATGGGATAGGGATTATTTCGCGTCAGCGGAGTATCTACATAACCTGGCAATAAGGTCACAACAGCGATGCCCGATTGCTGCAACTCATTGCGCAGGCTTTCACAATAAGCAATCACAGCCGCCTTGCTTGCGCAATATGCGCCATGGCCCGGTAAACCCCGAATACCTGCGACGCTGGCAATACCCACTAAACGCCCCGAACCACGTGCCACCATAGGTGCGATAAATGGCTGAAAGCTTGCGGCCAGACCCATTGTGTTGCTGGCCAGCACCTGCTGCATGGCCCGCAGATCTTCCTTGTGTGATGTGTCCACCCCCCAGCTGATGCCGGCATTGGCAATCACGACATCGGGCAGCCCCTGCTTTTCCAGGCAGGCCTGCCCTGCAGCGCAGGCGCTGTCGATGTCCGCCACATCGGCCTGGTAAACCGCGTAGCGGCCGGCACTGATTTGCTTGTCCTCTGCCCATTGCTCAATGACTTGCACCCGCCGCGCCACCAAGGCGAGTGTCCAGCCACGGTCGTAGTAGTACTGGGCCATTGCCTGCCCAATTCCACTTGAAGCCCCTGTTATATATACGAGAGGCGCTTTTGAATTGATAGCAGCAGGGTTTGCGGTCATTGCGTCTTTGTGGGCTGAATCACACCTTTGACGCGCCCTTGCATCTGCAAAATCTGATCCAGGTGGGTGTACTGCATGCTGTCGCCCGTGAACCTGTCCGGGCCGCGCGTCATGATGACGGGCTTGTTGGTGCTGACGCGCTCATCATTGGGCCAGATCTGCAGGAATTCGCTCTCGATCTGCAGGGCTGGCAATGCCTTTTGCCCAGCCGTAGCCGCCATGGGCTCACGGTGAATCACGGCTTCGCCAAACATCTGCACTTCAGAGCCATCCGCATTGCTCAAGGCGCGCAGAGACTGGCCTCTGGTACGCCGTCCGTCGGGTGCCAGGCTGAGCATGCGAGGGGCGTCAATTTCCATCGTATCGGTGTCTGGAAAGTGCTCGCCCGTCTTGCCTGCAAGCCGGTTTTTCAGGCGCCCATTGGCCTCAAAGCTCTTGATGACAAAGTCCTTGAGAAAGTAGTCAGGCTCGTGCTTGAGGACTTTTTGCTGCGCATCAGCCACGGGCTTGGGTGCGTTGCGCACCAGCCACCAGGTTCCCAGGGCCAGCAGGCCCATGATGAGCACAGGCAGATACAGCGAGGCTTTGTCGCTCATGCGGCGCCATTGAATCATGTTCCATACCCCGCCAACAAAGCTGCATAGGCGCCATTGGCCGCCAGCAGCAGATCGCAAAGCTGGCGCACCGCGCCCTCGCCCCCACATCGGGAGCTGACCCAGTCTGCCGTGTGCAGAACTTCTTCATGCGCATTGGCGGGCGCTGCCGCAAAGCAGGTGCGGCGCAGCATGGGCAGGTCGGGCCAGTCGTCGCCCATGGCGGCGGCCTGACTCCACTGCAGGCCCAGCTCAGCCAGAATGGATTCGGCAGCGGGCACCTTGTCCTCGGTACCGAATCGCGCGTGCTCTATGCCCAGTTGCTTGAGACGCAAGCGCAGCGGCGCGGAGTCGCGTCCAGTCACTACTGCCGGGGTAATGCCCGCTTTTTGCAGCATCTTGAGCCCGTGACCATCCAGCGTGTGAAAGCGCTTGAGCGATTCACCTTCGGCCGAGAAGTACAGGCCGCCATCCGTGAGCACGCCATCCACATCCAGAAACACCACGCGCACGCCCTGCGCCTGAAGCAGCAGTTGCGCATCCCATTGCTGGCAAGGGGTCAAAGCAGGTCTTGGCATCAGATCACCTTGGCGCGCATCAGATCGCGGATATGCACCACGCCCTGCAGGCGCTGCTGTTCGTCGGTCACCAGAATGGCTGTCACGCCGCGCTCTTCCATCATGTGCGCAGCGGCAACGGCCAGCATATCGGCCTTGATGGTCAGAGGGTTGGCATGCATGACATCCTTGGCGTGGGCCTGGCGCAGGTCCATTCCGGCCTCCACGCAGCGGCGCAAGTCACCATCGGTGAAGATGCCCAGCAATTGCTGGTTCCCGTCAACGATGGCCGAGCAGCCCAGCCCCTTGGCGCTCATCTCGCGCATCAGGTCCACACAGCTCACGCCCTGCTCTACATGAGGCACATCGGCACCGCTGCGCATCACATCACGCACATGGGTCAGCAGGCGCCGACCCAGAGAGCCGCCGGGGTGAGAGCGCGCAAAGTCTTCCGCGCCAAAGCCTCGCGCATCCAGCAACGCTACGGCCAGCGCATCACCCATGGCCAGTTGCGCGGTGGTGCTGGCAGTAGGCGCCAGATTGAGCGGGCAGGCTTCCTTGGCCACATGGGTGTCCAGCACCCAGTCTGCATGCCTTGCCAGTGTGGACTGCAAGCCCCCTGTGACCGCCACCAGCGGCACGCCCATGCGCTTGATGGGAGACAAGACACCGGTCAGCTCATCGGTCTCGCCGCTATTGGACAAGGCCAGCACCAGATCGTCTGGCGTCAGCATGCCCAGATCACCATGGCTGGCTTCTGCAGGGTGTACAAAGAATGCCGGCGTGCCGGTGGAAGCCAGCGTGGCCGCCACTTTGCGCCCTACATGCCCGCTTTTGCCCATGCCCATGACGACCACGCGCCCCGGCAATTGCAGGATGCGCTGCACGACAGCGGTAAAGTCGCCATTGAGGCGCTCCGACATGGCGTAGAGGGCCTGCGCCTCAATATCCAGGGCTTCACGGGCCAGGTGCAAGGCGCGTGGCGCGTCGATCGAGGGCGAAGAGGCTGCATCAGAATTCATGCATTGATTTTAGCCAGCCATGGCCTGAACATCCCTTCCCGGCACATATGACAAGCGGGCTAATACACTGACAGCCCCATTCGAGACTCAGGCACCGCAATGCATACCTCCACCAGCGTCAACGACTATCTGCGCGACCATATCCGTACCGTGCCGGACTGGCCGGCTCCCGGCGTGCAGTTTCGCGACATCACCCCGCTGCTGCAGGATCCCAAGGTCTTTCGCGTGATGACCGATGCCTTTGTGCACCGCTATATGGACCGCAACCTGCGCCCTGATGTCGTTGCCGGGCTGGATGCACGCGGTTTCATTCTGGGTGCGGTGATCGCTCATGAACTCAACGTTGGCTTTGTACCCATCCGCAAAAAAGGCAAGCTGCCTTTCACCACAGTGGAAGAAACCTATGAGCTGGAGTACGGCAGCGCAACAGTGGAGCTGCACACCGATGCCGTAAAACCCGGCGACCGCGTGCTGCTGATTGACGACCTGATTGCCACAGGTGGCACCATGATGGCGGGCAAGAAGCTGCTGGAAAAGCTGGGCGCCACGGTGGTGGAAGGCGCAGCCATTGTGGATCTGCCAGAGCTGGGCGGCTCCAAACACCTCAGAGACAGCGGCCTGCCCTTGTTCACACTGGTGGACTTTGCCGGGCACTGACCCCAAAGTCAGCGTCACAAAACGGGGAAGAAAAGGGCTTAACGCAGCTCGCCGTACTGGGTCACACCCAGCGAACCCAGACCAGAGACGGCAAATTCCCCGCCCTCTTCGGAACCCGAGCCCGGGCCCAGCAGTGGCCCACGGGCTGCACGCAGCGGCGCAGGCCTGCTGGCCGGGCCAGAGGCGGCCACAGCCTGCTTGAAAGCATCCATTTCCAGCGCATCAATGGGATCGAACCCGCTGCCAGCAGGGGCTGCAGCAACCGGGCGTGATACATGCTGCGCCGCAGCCCACTCGGCAGGCGCACTGTGCTGCGGTGCCTGCGCTGGGGCAGCATGAATCTGGCCATTCACCCGCCAGTAAACCGCGTGAACGACAACACCCAGTCGCAAACGAGCCAGCTCGGCAATCAGGTTTTCAATATTTCTTTGCTGGGCGGCATCCGCTGCGTAAGCGGGCGCCAGATCGACCATGACGACAAAGCGCTGGCCACCGCTGTCCAGAGACAGTACCTTGAACTTGTAACCCGCAGAGAGGATGCCGACGCGCACCATGGCTTCGCGCACCATGCCATAGAGCTGCTCACGACGCACCGATCTTTCACTGCGGGGAGGGCGGCTGGCACCTGCCTCTAGCTCATGGCGCGCTCCACGCGGGGCGACCGGCACATCCGGGGCGCTGTCTTGGCGTGGTGAGCGAGAGAACCATCGAAACAGGGACATCAGAGAACTCTATTCATCAATATTACAAGATGACACATTCTGCACCCTGCACCTTGTCTTATCGCCGTTTTTGTCTCAAAACGAGCGTTTGTCCGACATACATCAAGCTCAAGCAAACACAATGGAGCTAGAAAAAACCATTCTGCAATACAAAATCAGGTGCTGGCCACGCGCCTGCGGCTATCGCTGGCACGGCGTGCCAGCACTTGGCCTGCCATGGTGACCAGCGCTAGTGCCAGCGCAGGCTGCCGATTGGCCAGTTCAGAGTAGCGCAGCGCCGTCAGGCACCAGAGCCGACTGGGCGCCGCCGCCTGCACCGTGGCGCGGCGCGGGCGGTGCGCAAAGAAAGCGCCTTCGCCAACCAGCGAGCCCGGCCCGACCAGTGCAAGGCGGATGCGCTCCTTGGAGTCCTGGTAGTGCACGCTGAGGGAACCCGCCTCCACCATGTAGAGGTTTCGGTCCAGCGTGCCTTCGGCAAACAGAATCTCGCTGCTGCTCAGATTGACTGGCACCAGATATGGCGCCAGCAACTCCCACTGGCTGGCAGTGAGCAAGTTTTGCGCGTTATCAGAGGCAACAGACGAGGTCATGGCCTGGATCAGCGCCGACAGATCCTGAGGTGTTGAGGCAGACATAAGCAGCAAAGAAGGCGGGCTCATGCCCGACATGAATAAACAAGAATCACCGTCCAGGCAAAAAATTGAGCCTGGCAACGCGCATGCTAAGCGACTCTGGCCCTCTCGCCAATGACCTGGGCCATACGCAACACACACCTCATCATGAAAAAAGGATCGCCCAGCGATCCTTTTTTCATAGCTTGAAGCGCTTTATCCATGAAGGGAAAGCACCAAATTTACTGCCAATCAGCCGTTGGCGCGCTTTTCCAGAATCTCGAACGCGGGCAGCTTCTTGCCTTCCAGCACTTCCAGGAACGCGCCGCCGCCGGTGGAGATGTAGCCCACGTCTTTTTCGATGCCGTACTTGGCAATGGCGGCCAGGGTGTCGCCACCGCCGGCAATGCTGAAAGCGGGGGATTCGGCAATCGCCTGGGCCACCACCTTGGTGCCGTTGGCAAACTGGTCGAACTCGAACACGCCCACGGGGCCGTTCCAGACGATGGTGCCGGCCTTCTTCAGCATCTCGGCCAGCTTGGCAGCAGTTTCTGGGCCAATGTCCAGAATCATGTCGTCATCTTCGACTTCAGTGGCCTTCTTGACGGTGGCCACGGCGTCGGCGGCAAAAGTCTTGGCGCAGACCACATCGGTGGGCACGGGCACGGCAGCGCCACGCGCGGCCATGGCGTCGATCACGGCCTTGGCTTCGGCCACCAGATCGGGCTCGGCCAGAGACTTACCGATCTTCAGGCCAGCAGCCAGCATGAAGGTGTTGGCAATGCCGCCGCCCACGATCAACTGGTCCACCTTGTCGGCCAGCGACTTGAGGATGGTCAGCTTGGTGGACACCTTGGAGCCGGCCACGATGGCGGCCAGCGGGCGTGCGGGGGCGGCCAACGCCTTGTTCAGTGCGTCAATTTCGGCCGACAGCAGCGGACCGGCGCAGGCAATGGGGGCGTATTCGGCAATGCCGTAGGTTGTGCCTTCGGCGCGGTGTGCGGTGCCAAACGCGTCGTTCACAAAGATGTCGCACAGCTTGGCCATCTTCTGGGCCAGCTCGGGCTTGTTCTTCTTCTCGCCCACGTTCACGCGGCAGTTTTCCAGCAGCACGACCTGGCCGGGAGCGACTTGCACGCCGTCCACCCAGTTGGCGACCAGGGGCACATCACGGCCCAGCAGCTCGGACAGGCGCTTGGCCACAGCGGCCAGCGAGTCTTCGGGCTTGAATTCACCTTCCGTGGGGCGGCCCAGGTGGCTGGTGACCATCACGGCGGCGCCGGCCTTCAGGGCCATTTCGATGGCGGGCACCGAGGCGCGCACGCGGGTGTCTTCGGTGATTTCACCGGCGTCGTTCAGGGGAACGTTCAGGTCGGCGCGGATGAAAACACGTTGGCCCTGGGCCTTGCCCTGAGCGCACAGATCGGAGAAGCGGATGATGTTCATGCAGCAAAAAGCGACTCCGAAAGTCGCCCATACAAAGGTTGGAAAACAAAAAATCTGCCTGCATTTTAGGGCGACAGCCCTTGCCAGGGGGGAGCTTTATGCGCTTACTCGACTCAAAAACAGGAGCATCACCCGCGCTCTGTAACTGGGTTTCAAGGTTGTTTCAGGCCACCCATATGAAAACAGGAGCACGCAGCTCCTGTTGCCTCTAGCGCTGGGGCTACCAGCCCAGACCGATGTGCAGCGGCAGATAAATCGCCATGCCCAAAGCAATGGTGCCAAGAATGCTGCGCTTGTAAAAAAAATACACCACAGCAGCGACCACGGCAGGCAGGCGGGCATCGGCCAAAGTGCTGATGAGCTGGCCATTGCTCATCACAATCTCGGGGGCGATCACCGCCGCCAAGGCGGCCAGCGGGGCGTATTTGAGCCCGCGCTTGAGCCAGCTGGGCAAAGGCAGCTCACGTTCGGGAATCAGGAAAAATGCGCGCGTCAGCAGTGTGATGACGGCCAGACCGAGGCAGACCACAATGACCCAGAAGCTGTTCATCATGATTGCTCATCCTTGCCGCCGATGCGGGGCAGCTGCTGGGCCTGCTTTTGCAGTTGTTCTGCCGTCAGGCCCACCGCCACAGCGGCCGCAATCGCCACCAGAATATTGAGCTTGAGCGGCAGCGCAAACGCAGCCACCGCCGCCGTGCAGGCCACGATGGATGCCGTCCAGGTGGCGCAATCCCTGAGCATGGACAGCAGCACGCCCACCAGCGCCAGCACGCCCGCAAAGCCCAGACCCCAGGACAGCGGAATCTGGTCGGCCAGAAAAATGCCCAGCGTGGACGGAATCTGCCAGGCCAGCCAGTTCGTCAGCGCCGCGCCCCAGAAGTAGGGCAGTTGCTCGGCCTGCGGCCTGGCGTCCGGGTAGCGGCGCATGAAATTGACAAAGATCACGTCACCACTGAAGTAAGCCACGCCCAGACGGTGGCGCAGGCTCAGCCGCTCGAAATAGCTGCGCCACATGCTGGACAGAATCACAAAGCGCAGATTCACGCAGATGGCGGTGAACCAGATCACCCACAGCGGTGCGCCCACCGTCATCAGGGGCAGCACCGCCAGTTGTGCGCTGCCGGCATAGACCGTGAAGCCCATGAACAGCGCCAGAGGCACGGACAGGCCACTTTTGACCATGGCCACGCCTGTTACCAGCCCCCAGGCGGCAATGCCTAAAGCCGTGCCGCCCATCTCTTTGGAACCAACCCAGAAAAACGGATCCCAGACTATCGATTTCGCACGCTGCCCCAGCGTGAGCACCATATCCGTCATACCTCGCCGGCACCCTCTCCCAGCAAGGCCCCCGAGGGTATTTCAAAACCACGCAGAAAGTCGCCAGCCGCCAGGCGCTTGCCACCTGCACGCTGCAGCAGCGTCAGGTTAAGCACGCCACTGCCGCAAGCCACGCGCACGCCCTGCGCATCGGCTGACAGCACCGTACCGGGTACGCCGGAACCAGCCTCAGCACTGGCCTCCCAGATCTTGATGGCTTCGCTGCCCAGGTGGGTTGCACCACCGGGAAAGGGGTTGAAGGCGCGCAGGCGGCGGGCAATGACCTCGGCGCTTTCGCGCCAGTCAATGGTGCTTTCGGCCTTCTCAATTTTGTGAGCATAGGTCACACCATCGGCGGGCTGTGGCGTGCGATTGAGGCCACCGCAGGCCGCCATTTCCAGCGCTTCCACAATCATGCGACCGCCCAGCACAGCCAGCTTGTCGTGCAGGCTGGCCGTGGTGTCATCGGCGGCAATCGGCAGACGCTCGATCACGCACATATCGCCAGTGTCCAGACCCGCATCCATCTGCATGATGGTGACGCCGGTTTCGGCATCACCCGCCTCAATGGCGCGATGAATAGGCGCCGCACCGCGCCAACGTGGCAGCAGCGAGGCGTGGATGTTCAGGCAGCCCAGACGCGGCGTATCCAGCACCCACTGCGGCAGGATCAGGCCGTAGGCAGCCACCACCATCACGTCTGCCTGCGCCGCATCAATGGCGGCCTTGGCGGCAGCAGCTTCCTCGGGGTACTTGCCGTCCAGGCGCAGACTCATGGGCTGGGCCACGGCAATGCCATGCTCCAGCGCACATTGCTTGACGGGAGAGGCCTGCAGCTTCATGCCACGGCCCGCAGGGCGGTCCGGCTGGGTCAGCACCAGCGGAACTTCAAAGCCCGCAGCCAGCAAGCGCTCCAAAGCCACACGCGCAAATTCGGGCGTGCCCGCAAAAATAACTTTCATGCTTTCTATCTCAATGATTTCGCGCAAGACAGGAAACCGGCGCGATTCAAGTCAGTGACGCCGAGCAAGAGCCGCCTCGCGGCGAGGGCGTCGTCCCCCTTCTAGGGGGAGGCCGCGCAGCGGCTCAGGGGGTATTCACCGCCTCGGCTCGCGCAAATACATGCTCTCGTCGGTGAACATCACCTTCTGCACAATGCCTTGCGGGTCGATGTGCACATGGGCACGCCGGGCAAAAGTATTGTCCATGAACCGGTAGGTCCAGATGTCGCCTTTGAAGCTGTAAACCCCCTCGACTTTCGCAGGCGGGCCAAACAGGCGGTAAACATCGTCGCGGGTGTCTATGCCATTGCGCAGCGCAAAGAAGTGGGCACTATCCAGCACCTGTTCCACACGGGTCAGCTTGTGCTGGGCATCAAAGTCCATGTGATAGACCTGCTGGCCTGCGGGCTGCTGGCTGTAGACGAGACGTGTTCCGCCATCCGGCAATGGCACCACCACCGTGGGCTTGCCCATGCCTTTTTCCACCTCGGCCTGAGGCATGCCCGGCTTTTGCCACTGGGGCACCATGCATCCTGTCAGGGCAAGAGCCAGCACACTGGCGGCAATGCTTGTGGACAGGAGTCTAGGCATGGTGAGTTCCTTGGGAGGCTTGTCAGCCCTTGGCCGCAGCCTTCTGAGCCTTGACCATCTTGGTCTTGATGCGGTTGCGCTTGAGTGGCGAGAGGTATTCAACGAAGACCTTGCCCATCAGGTGGTCCATCTCATGCTGCATGCAGATGGCCAGCAGGCCCTCGCCTTCGATCTCACGGCTGTTGCCGTTCTCGTCCAGCGCCTTGACCTTGACCGAGGTGGAGCGTTCCACGCCGTCATAGATACCGGGCACGGACAGGCAGCCTTCGTCGCCAATCTGCTTTTCTTCGCTGGCCCAGGTGATCTCGGGGTTGATGAGAACCAGAGGCTCGTTACGCTCTTCCGATACGTCGATCACGATCACACGCTCATGCGCATCCACCTGTGTGGCGGCCAGGCCAATGCCTTGCGCGTCATACATGGTTTCGAACATGTTTTTCACCAGCGTCTGGATGCGCTCATCCACCTTCGCCACGGGCTGGGCGACTTTGTGAAGACGGGGATCGGGATAGCAGAGAATGGGAAGAATGGCCATGGCTTATCGGTAAATCTGTCGCTATTGTCCCCACTTTTGTCCGAAATCGCTTTGTACAAGACCAATAAGCGTTGATCTATCAAGGCCTTGCATCGAGAATTTGCGCAATTTGTAAGACTTGTGCGGCCGCTTATGCCAAGATCAGGTGCAGAGCAGCGACTAGAGGGACGCTGCAGCAAACGAATCCCGCCAGAAGGAATTTCATGACCGCATTTGCCACAGCACGTGCCTGGAGTCTCGGGGCCACGCTGGTCGCCGCTCTGACCTCTGTCTACGCCCAGAATTACCCCGTCACGTCCACCCAGCGCTCCACCGCTCAGCAGGTGGCGCAGCAGGGCATTCCGGAGGACCAGCTCTCGCCCAATGCGCCGGCTCAGTACACCGTCAAGCGCGGCGACACGCTGTGGGGCATCTCTGGCATGTACCTGCGCCAGCCCTGGCGCTGGCCAGAACTGTGGGGCATGAACCTCTCCAGCATCGCCAACCCCCACCTGATCTACCCCGGTCAAGTGCTGTATCTGGTGCGCAGCAATGGCTATGCCCGCCTGTCCACCACAGCGCCGGGCGGCGAGCCAGGTGTGGTGCGTCTGTCGCCGCACACCCGCGAGTCGTCGCTGTCTGATCTGGCGCTGCCCACACTGCCGCCGCACCTGATCGAGCCCTTCCTGGCCGAGCCGCTGGTGGTCGATGCCCAGACCCTGAACCTGGCCCCCCGCATCATTGCCACCACGGACAAGCGCGTTCTCATGGCCAGTGGCGACCGCGCCTATGTGCGCAGCTCTGGCGGCCCGTTGCTGACCACCGGCCCCGGCAAGCCCTTGAGCTATCGCCTCTTCCGCGACGCCATCCCGCTCAAGGACCCTGTCACCGGTGAAATCCTGGGCTACGAAGCCAAATATCTGGGCAGCGCCAATGTTGCCCAGGGCGAAACGCAGGTGCTCAATGCCGAAGGTCAGGTCGTGCAGGCCTCGCCTGCCACCATTGACATCGTCAAGTCCAAGAACGAGATTCGTGCAGGCGACCACCTGCTGCCCTCGCCTGCACCGCAGTATCTGAATTACGCCCCTCATGCACCAGGCAAGCCTGTGGATGGCGCCGTGGTCTCCATCTATGGCGACGCGGCTGTGAGCTATGCCGCCGTCAATCAGGTCATCGCCATCAACAAGGGCGCGCAGGACGGCATGGAAATCGGCACCGTGCTGGAGCTGATCAGCAAAGGCGCCACCATTGTGGACAAAACCAGCGCCAAGCGTGACACAGTGAAACTGCCCGACGAGTTCAACGGCTACGCCATGGTCTTCAAGACCTTTGATCGCGTCTCCTACGTGCTCATCACCGCTGCCGCCCGCGGCGTTCAGGTGGGTGACCGCCTGCAGGCCCCTCAGCCGCGCTAGCCTTCCTCAAGGACTCGCATCATGGTGACCTCTTCAGCGCTGAACGCTCACCATGATGCAGAGGGCGCCGCCTGGCTCCGGCTGCTGATGACTCCCGGCCTCAGTCGCAGCGCAGCAAGGCGCTTGCTGGCAAAGGCCGGCAGCGCCCAGCAAGTCTGGCTGCTGTCAGACACCGATCTCCGCGAATGCGTCACGCAGGTGCAGGCTCAGGCATTTGCCGCCCTGCCGCCGAAATGGCCAGAGCCTGTGGAACGCCTGCAGCAATGGCTGAGCACGCCTGCGGCCGACTGCTTTCACGCCATGGTGCCGCTGGGGCACGCGCAATACCCCGAAGCCCTACTGCAGACCGAAGACCCACCGCTGCTGCTGTTTGTGCAGGGGCCGCTGTCGCTGCAGCAGTCTGGCCAGCCCTGGTTCCCCTACCCGCAATCGCTGGCCATGGTGGGCAGCCGCAACCCCTCCGCGCAGGGCATCGTCAACGCCCGTGAAATGGCACAGGCACTGGCCCAGCAAGGGCTGTGCATCGTCTCCGGCCTCGCACTGGGCATTGATGCTGCCGCCCATGAAGGGGCGCTGAAAGCCTCGTACAGCGGCACAGCACCGCTGACCATTGCCGTGGTGGGCACAGGGCTGGACCAGGTCTACCCACGCGCCCATCAGGCGCTGGCCGGGCAGATTGCACGAAATGGCCTGGTCATCAGCGAATACCCACTGGGCAGCGAGCCCCGGCCCCACCATTTTCCGCAGCGCAACCGCATCATCTCGGGCCTGTCGCAAGGCACGCTGGTGGTGGAGGCAACTTTGAAATCCGGCTCGCTCATCACTGCCCGCCTGGCCAGCGAACAGGGCCGCGAAGTCTTTGCCATCCCCGGCTCCATACACGCGCCGCAGGCCAAGGGCTGCCACGCACTGCTGCGCCAGGGAGCCAAACTGGTAGAAACAGCAGCCGACATTCTGGAAGAGCTTCAAGGCATAAAACAGCCTGTAGCACCGACCCACAAAGCGCAAGCAGCTATAAATACAGAAGCTAAAAATCCATTAATCCAAGCCCTGGGCCACGACCCCATGACCCTGGAAACCTTGAGCGAACGCACCGGATGGGACGCTGCGCAATTGCAAGCACAGCTAATGGAGCTAGAGCTGGATGGCCTAGTCGCCCGCCTGCCCGGCGGCTTCTACCAGCACATCACCCGCAGCTAAAAACTGGCGCACCCCAAAACCAGAGACGCCAAGCAAGAGCCGCCTCGCGGCGATGGCGTCGTCCCCCTTCCATAGCGCGCAGCGCGTAGAGAAAGGGGGAAGCGGCGCAGCCGCTCAGGGGGTTAGGCGAGCCTTTCCGGGTTCGCTTGAATCTTCTGCAGCGCATCGCGCGTAGCACGCACCGTCAGCGCTTCCTCGTCATGCACAGCCAGCAGGCCCGACTGCAGATAGACAGCCATGCGCTGCAACTGCAGCAGGTGGCAGTGGCCATCCAGCGAGGCAAACAGATGCAGCTGTTTGCGGCGACTGCGCCAAACATATTGCACCTGCGTGCGCTGGCCGTTGTGGTCCAGCGTGAACCAACGCCCGGTCTCCAGCGCCTGCGCCCATTCCAGCATGGCGGGTTCGGCCACGGCTTCGGTATTGGGAATCACATGCAGGCCTTCGGTATCCACACCCAGCATCATTTCAATGCTTTCGGTGGACAAAGGCATATCGTCCAGCGAACCATCGTCGCTGATGTAATTTTCCAGCTCCGACAGGCGTTTGGCCATGCCTTCGATGCGGGCAGGCGCAATGGCCGCCGTCTTGGAGACAAAGGCCTCGGCCAGCGTATCCGTCAGCTTCTTGATCTGGGCCGATTGCTCATCGCCCGTTACGCTGATCAGTTCCAGCCCCTGACGCAGCGTCTGCAGCAGCGCAGGCAGCCCCTGAATGACGCGGGCGCGCTCCTGGCGGGAAGGCTTGGCACTGGCAGACCAGACCAACTCGCTGGCGGCCTGCTTGAAACGCATGGCCTGCGCATCCTTGGCGCCATAGCGCACCGTCGCCATGGCCAGCACATCGGCCCAGGACTTGAACAAAAAGTCCCGCACCTCTTCGCGCACCGGCATGTCTGCCAGCATATTGCGCAGCTCGATGGTGTACTGAATCGCCAGCGTTTCCTTTTGCTCCACCTGCTGAGCCACGCTGGTGATCTTGGCCGTGGACTGGCTCTGCGCCAGGTTCTTGGTGAGGAAGTCCTCGAACTCTTTCAGCACCAGCGCAAAGACCTTCTGGCCCGTCTCTGGGTACTGCTCAATCACCTGCACCACACGGCGGATTTCCACCTCCAGCGCGTTGCCGCTGATGCTGCTGGCATCAAAACCCATGACGCAGGAACCCATGCGGTCGATCAGCTTGCGTGCCGGATGGTTGAGATCGCTGAAAAACTGCGGCTCTGCCAGCGCCACGCGCAGCACAGGAACCTGCAGGCGCGCAAACCAGACACGAATCGATGGCGGCAGTCTGTCCTCCGACAGAATGCTCTGGAACATCAGGGCGACCACCTCGATCGTGGCTTTTTCGCCCTTGGTTTCGGCCTTTTGCTTCCACTCGGCCGAGCGTTCACTGAGCAAATTGGCCAGTTGCCCCAGCGCTGCAGGGCTGTAATCCATCACAGGCATGCCCATGACAGTGCCTGCAGCCATTGTGTACTGCGTCTGCAGCTGCGTGACTGACAGCTGCTGCTCCTGCAGGGCCTGAGCCAGTGCAGCAGAAGCCGGAGGCATGGGAACTGCCGCAGCACCGGGCATCAGCCCCTGCAGGCCAATGGAGGGCTGGCTCAGCAACTGACGCAGCTGATTCATGGCATCCATCGCACGATGGCGCGCACGCGCCAGCATGCTCACGCCCATCTGCGCAACCGCCTGAGAAGGCACACCCATGCCTGCACCATGCACCATGGGCAGTTGCGCCCCTGTGACCATGCCCTGCGGGTGGTAGCCGGTAAAGCCCGTAAAGCCGCTGAGCCCGCCCTGGTCCAGATTCATCGAGGCCGATGGCGCCGCGCTTTCTGTGCGGCGCACGCGCAGCGGTGCATCCTCGGCCTTGCTCACGCCCTTGGCATCGAGCAGCTTGTGCAGAATGTCAAACTCCGCAAGCATCAGCGGTGACAGGGCGTTCTGTAGCGGCTCCAGAGCACGCAGCAAGTGGCTGCGCTGCAAGCCGCAGCTCAGCCACTGTTCAACCAGATGCAGGCAGATGGTTTCGGCGCGAAACATGTCCCTGGAGGGCAGCTCTTGCCCCTCCAGTTGCTGAATGCGCCGGCGCATGGATTCAAAGCTGGGCTGCAGCGTCTCGCCCATGGCCAGCGCCATGCGAGAGGACAGAATCTTGTTCTCCACCACCTCATCGTCCACCAGCTCGAAAGTCAGTGGCGCCGCCGCAGAGCTGCGCCCTTCAGCCAGCGGAGGTTTGCGCGCCGCCTGCTGCAAGACCTGCACGCAGGCCTTCACCCAGGCTTCGCGGTGTTGCTGAAAGCTGGCCCAGGCCTCGCGGCATTCCTGCATATCACCCTGGGCTGTCACGGATGTGGTCTGACTGGTGAAAAACTGGTCAAGCTGCTCAGCCACGGCAGGCAGACCCTGGCAAATGCCATGGGTCCAACGCAAACGCGCCTGCCAACCCAGTTGTTGCTGGGTGACAGGCGCGTTGGAGGAAGACTGCGGAGGAGTCATTCCGCTAGTGTAAAGCGGCAATGGGCTTCACAGACATTGCCGCACCACGATATGGATCAGACGACCGCTCCGGCGTTGGGATCGTTGGGGTCTTGCGACGAAGACTTGGAAGGTCCCTTGACCAGATCTTCACGCTTGACGCCCAGCCACATGGCAATGGCTGCCGCCACGAACACGGACGAGTAGATACCGAACAAGATACCAATCGTCAGGGCCAGCGCAAAGTAGTGCAGGCTGGGGCCGCCAAAGAAGAACATGGACAGCACCATGGCTTCGGTCGAAGCGTGGGTGATGATGGTACGGCTCATGGTCGAGGTGATGGCGTGGTCGATCACCTCATGCGTGTTGAGCTTGCGGAACTTGCGGAAAGCTTCGCGGATCCGGTCAAAAATCACCACCGACTCGTTGACCGAGTAACCCAGCACGGCCAGCACGCCCGCCAGCACGGAGAGCGAGAACTCCCACTGGAAGAAGGCGAAGAAGCCCAGAATGATGATCACGTCGTGCAAGTTGGCAATGATGGCCGCCACACCGAACTTCCACTCGAAGCGGAAGGCCAGATAGATGATGATGCCCAGCACCACCATGCCCAGGGCCATCAGGCCGTTGTGCATCAGCTCGTCACCCACCTGCGGGCCGACAAACTCGGTACGGCGCAGCGTCACCTCGGCGTCCTGCGTCTTCAATGCAGAAAGTACTTGCTCACTTTGCTGCGCAGAAGTCACGCCTTTTTGCACGGGCAAGCGAATCATCACATCCTTGGATGTGCCGAAGTTCTGCACGATCACATCCTGGTAGCCCAGTTTGGAGACCGTATCCCGCACCTTGCCGATATCAGCTGGCTGGGTGTAGGCCACTTCCATGACCGTACCGCCCGTGAACTCCACAGACAGATGCAGGCCGCGAGAGAACAGGAAGAAGACGGCCAGAGCAAAGGTGATGAAGGAGATCGCGTTGAAAACCAACGCGTACTTCATGAACGGGATGTCTTTTTTGATGCGGAAGAATTCCATGATCTTCCCCCTTAGTTGTTGCTGCCGCGGTTAGCCACGGAGCGGTGACCATCACCTTCGGCAGGCTTCCAGACCTGACCGATGGAAAGCGACTTGAGCTTCTTCTTGCCGCCGTACCAGAGGTTGACCAGACCGCGCGAGAAGAACACGGCCGAGAACATGCTGGTCAGAATACCGATGCAGTGCACCACGGCAAAACCGCGCACCACGCCCGAGCCAAAGGCCAGCAGGGCCAGACCGGCGATCAGCGTGGTCACGTTCGAGTCCAGAATCGTGTGCCAGGCGTTTTCGTAACCCGCATGGATAGCCGCCTGAGGCGAAGCACCTGCACGCAGCTCTTCACGAATACGCTCATTGATCAGCACGTTCGAGTCAATGGCCACACCCAGCGCCAGCGCCATGGCGGCAATACCGGGCAGAGTCAGCGTGGCCTGCAGCATGGACAAGATGGCCAGCAGCAGCAGCACGTTCACCGACAGCGCAATCGTGGAGAACACGCCAAACAGCATGTAGTACACGCACATGAAAGCTGCAATCGCCACCATGCCCCAGACCACGGAATGAATACCGCGGCTGATATTGTCTGCACCCAGGCTTGGGCCAATGGTGTATTCCTCAATGATTTCCATGGGTGCCGCCAGCGAACCGGCACGCAGCAGCAGCGAGGTGTCGTTGGCTTCCTGGGTCGTCATACGGCCCGAGATCTGCACACGGCCACCGCCGATTTCGCCACGAATCACAGGCGCCGTCACCACCTCACCCTTGCCCTTTTCGAACAGGATGATGGCCATGCGCTTGCCCACGTTCTCGCGGGTCACTTCCTTGAAGATGCGTGCGCCCTTGGCGTCCAACGTCAGATTGACGGTGGGCTCCTGGGTCTGACCATCAAAGCCAGGCTGGGCGTCCGTCAGGTTTTCACCGGTCAGCGTCACCTGCTTTTGCACAATCACGGGCTGGCTGTTGCGGTCCAGATACTTTTCAGAGCCAAAAGGCACAGGGCCTGTGCCCAGTTCGGCAGAGCGCGCTTCAGCAGACTCGTCCACCATGCGCACTTCCAGCGTGGCGGTACGGCCCAGAATGTCCTTGGCCTTAGCCGTGTCCTGCACGCCGGGCAGTTGCACCACGATGCGGTCCAGACCCTGCTGCTGAATCACCGGCTCGGCCACGCCCAGCTCGTTGATACGGTTGTGCAGCGTCACGATGTTCTGCTTGAGGGCCTGCTCCTGCACCTTGCGCAGCGCTTCGGGCTTGATGGCAGCCACCAGCTTGAAGCCCGTGCCATCCGGCTGGGAAGTGCTGGTCAGATCAGGGAACTGGTCTGTAATCAGGTTACGCGCAGCAGTCTGCGTGGCTTCATCACGCACGCGAATGGTGATGTTGTTGCCATCGCGGCTGATGCCGCCGTGGCGAATATTCTTGTCGCGCATGGTAGTGCGCAGGTCGCTGGCGTAGCTTTCAGCCTTCTTGGTCAGGGCCGCAGCCATGTCCACCTGCAGCATGAAGTGCACACCGCCGCGCAGGTCCAGACCCAGATACATGGGCTTGGCGCCGATGGAGGTCAGCCAGTCAGGCGAGCGCGACACCAGATTCAGCGCCACGATGTAAGCAGGGTCAGAGGGGTCTGTCACCAGCGCCTTCTGAATCACGTCCTTGGCTTTGAGCTGCTCGTCAGGCGTGTTGAAGCGGGCGCGCACCGAGGTGCCTTCCAGCGACAGAGAGTCCGGCTTGAGGCTTGCCGCGCTCAAGGCGGATTCCACCTTTTGCAGCACAGCGTTATCCACCTTGATAGTGGACTTGCCCGAAGACACCTGCACAGCAGGCGCTTCACCGAAGAAATTGGGCAGGGTGTAGAGCACCCCCACCAACAGCGCGATCACCAGGATCGCGTACTTCCAGACCGGGTAACGGTTCATGATCGCGCTCTTTGTATTACAGCAACGCACAACAGGGCACGAGCGCCGTCATCCAGCGCGCGTGCCCTTCGCAAAACATCAGTCCAATTACTTGGCTGTGCCCTTGGGCAGCACTTGCACCACGGCAGAGCGCTGGATCTGGACTTCAACACCAGAAGCGATTTCGATGAACAGGAACTGCTCAGCCATGCGAGTCACGGTGCCGATGATGCCGCCAGCAGTTGCCACCTCGTCGCCCTTGGCCAGCGCGTCGATCATGGAGCGGTGTTCCTTCTGGCGCTTCATCTGGGGACGAATCATCACGAAGTACAGCACCACGAACATCAGCACCAAAGGCAGCATGCCGGTGAGCTGCCCCATGAAGCCGCCTTCAGCAGCGGCGGCAGGAGCGGTCTGGGCGAAAGCAGAAGAAATAAACACGAAAAAGACTCCGAAAGAGTGAATTTGTCAGAACCGGGCTGGGTCGGCATGCAAGGCTTGCGGGCCGTCCAGGTCAGCGGGACATTGTATTCGGCTGAGTCGTTCCCAACCCTGGCAGGGGAAGTCACAGCGCACAGGCATTCCCTGATGTCTGCCCAATTCAGGATATGAATACCTGCAGAGCGCTGCCACGAATCCACAAATTCATAGCTGCCATCGCTTGATACGTCTTGATTTTTCGATGTTTTATTTATGAATATCAGCGATGGATTGCGCAAGCCGCTATCAAAACCAGAACGCCCCGATAGCCCTACACCCACAGCGCCATGCCCAATACAAAGGCCGGGTTACCCCGGCCTTTGTCTGATGCAGCTGCCTGTAATTAGTTCACTGCCGCAGGCTGTGCGGCTGCGGGCGCTGCCACTTGCGGAGCATTCCAGCGCTGCATCAGGCCCTGCCACTTGGTGCGGGCCGCTGCCAGATTGCGCTCCTTCACATGGCCATAGCCGCGAATATCTTCAGGGATGGAGGCGATTTCCACCGCCAGCGCCAGCTTGTCGGCACTCAAGTCCTTGAGCAGTATCTCGATGCACTGACGGTATTCGCCAATCAGCGCACGTTCTGTCTTACGCTCTTCAGTACGACCAAACGGGTCCAGTGCCGTGCCGCGCAGGCCCTTCATGCTCGCCAGCACGCCCATGGCCTTGCGCATCCAGGGGCCGTAGGACTTCTTGGTCAGATGGCCCTTGTCGTCCTTCTTGGCCGTGGCGGGTGGCGCCAGATGGTGAACGATCTTGAAGTCACCCTCAAACATCTCGCTGATCTTGCTGGTGAACGCCGCATCGGTGTGCAGACGGGCCACTTCGTACTCGTCCTTATAGGCCATCAGCTTGAACAGATAGCGCGCCACAGCCTGCGACAGACGGGTGCCCTGGCCCAGAGGCTCCTCCACCGCACGCACCTTGGCCACAAAGTCCTGGTACTGCTGGGCGTAGGCGGCGTTCTGGTAGCCGGTCAAAAACTCCACGCGCTTGGCCAGCATCTCTTGCAGCGATGGCTTTTTGACGATCTGAATGACTTGCGAGGCCTGGTACAGCGCCCGCACTGCTGCCAGGTCATGGGCGCAGCGGCGGCCCCATTCAAACGCGGCCTTGTTGTTGTCAATCTGCACGCCATTGAGCTCCATGGCCCGCATCAGCGCGGCATAGCTCAGCGGCACGCGGCCTTTTTGCCAGGCGTAGCCCAGCATCATGGGGTTGGCGTAAATGCTGTCGCCCAGCAGCGCGGTTGCGGCTTTTTCGGCATCAAAGCTGCCAATGCCGTCCACGCCCACGGCATCGGCCAGAGACTGCACGCAGCGTGCATCAGGCGATTGCCAGTCGGGGTTGCCCACAAAAGCTGCCGTGGGCGATGCGTGGGTATTGAGCGCGATAAAGGTGCGCCCGGGCTGCATCACCGCCATGGTGGTGGGCGTGGCCGCCACGATGGGGTCGCAGCCAATGACCAGATCAGCCTTGGCCATGTCCACCTTGGTGGTGTAGATGGCATCGGCACGGTTGGCAATCTGAATATGGCTCCAGGTGGAGCCGCCCTTTTGCGCCAGCCCGGCGGCATCCTGCGTAATCACGCCCTTGCCTTCCAGGTGCGCTGCCATACCCAGCAGCGAACCGATGGTGATGACGCCCGTGCCGCCCACGCCCGCCACCACAATGCCCCAGGCCTGCTCAGCCACGGGCAGCACGGGGTCGGGAATGCTGGGCAGGGAGTCCAGATTGCCCTTTTTCTCTTTCTTGGGCTTCTTCAGTGCACCGCCTTCCACCGTCACAAAGCTGGGGCAGAAGCCGTTGACGCAGGAGTAATCCTTATTGCAGCTGTTCTGGTTGATGCGGCGCTTGCGGCCAAATTCGGTCTCGACCGGCTCCACCGACAGGCAGTTGGACTTGACCGAGCAGTCACCGCAGCCCTCGCACACCAGTTCGTTGATGACGACGGTCTTGTCCGGTGTGCTCATGGTGCCGCGCTTGCGGCGGCGGCGCTTTTCAGTGGCGCAGGTCTGGTCGTAGATGATGGCGGTGCAGCCCTTGAGCTCGCGGAACTGGCGCTGAATCGCGTCCAGTTCATCGCGGTGGTGCACGGTTACGCCGTCGCCCAGCTTCACGCCGTCATACTTCTGTGGCTCATCGGTGACGATGACCAGTTTCTTGACGCCTTCAGAAAGCAGGCTGCTCATGATCTGCAGCACCGAATGGCCTTCGGGGCGCTCACCCACGCGCTGGCCACCCGTCATGGCTACGGCATCGTTGTACAGCACCTTGTAGGTGATGTTGGTACCGGCCGCAATGCTCTGGCGAATGGCCAGCAAGCCGCTATGGAAGTAGGTGCCATCGCCCAGGTTGGCAAAGACATGCGGCTCTTTGGTGAACGGTGCCTGCCCCACCCAGGTCACGCCCTCGCCGCCCATTTGCGTGAAGGTGCTGGTGTTGCGGTCGGGCATCCAGGTCGTCATGTAGTGGCAACCAATGCCGGCCACGGCGCGGCTGCCTTCGGGCACGCGGGTACTGGTGTTGTGCGGGCAGCCGCTGCAGAACCAGGGCGTGCGGTCGCCGGTTGAGGCTTCCTTGGCCGCCTTCAGCGCGGCTTCGCGGGCATCCAGCACCACCAGGCGCTGCTGCATGCGCTCTTCGATATGCGCGGGCACACCCAGCTTTTTCAGGCGCTGGGCAATGGCGCGGGCGATCAGCGCGGGCGTCAGATCGGCCGTGGGGCGCAGCAGCCAGTCGGTAGACGGGTTGGGCAGCGACCATTCGCCACCGTGTTCGTCACCAAACTTGCCCACTACATTGGGGCGAGCGTCTTCGCGCCAGTTGTACAGCTCTTCCTTGATCTGATATTCAATGACCTGGCGCTTTTCTTCGACCACCAGAATCTCTTGCAAGCCACGTGCAAAGTCGCGGGTAATGGTCGCTTCCAGCGGCCAGACCACGTTGACCTTGTGCAGGCGAATACCCAGCTGGCGGCAGGTGTCGTTGTCCAGCCCCAGATCGGCCAGTGCCTGGCGCGTGTCGTTATAGGCCTTGCCGCTGGAGATGATGCCGAAGCGGTCGTTCGGCCCTTCAATCACGTTGTGGTTGAGCTTGTTGGCCCGCACATAGGCCAGGGCCGCGTACCACTTGTAGTTCATCAGCCGCGCTTCCTGCTCCAGTGGCGGGTCGGGCCAGCGGATGTGCAGGCCGCCGGACGGCATGACAAAGTCTTCAGGAATGATGATGTTGACGCGATCGGGATCGACTTCCACGGAGGCAGACGACTCCACCACCTCCTGAATCGTCTTCATGCCCGACCACAGGCCCGAAAAGCGGCTCATGGCAAAGGCGTGCAAGCCCATATCCAGAATGTCCTGCACATTGCTGGGAAAGAACACCGGCGTGCCGCAGGCCTTGAAGATGTGATCGCTCTGGTGCGCTGCGGTGCTGGATTTGCTGATGTGGTCATCGCCCGCAATCGCAATCACGCCGCCGTGCCTGGAGGTACCGGCCATATTGGCGTGCTTGAACACGTCAGAGCAGCGGTCCACACCCGGCCCCTTGCCGTACCAGATGCCGAAAACGCCATCGAACTTCTTGGTTTCGGGGTACAGATCCAGCTGCTGCGTGCCCCAGACCGCTGTAGCCCCCAGCTCCTCATTCACGCCGGGCTGGAAGACGATGTTGTTCGCCTCCATGTACTTCTTGGCCGCCCACAGCGACTGGTCATACGTGCCCAGTGGCGAGCCACGGTAGCCGCTGATAAAGCCTGCGGTGTTCAGCCCCGCCTGCGCATCGCGCAAGCGCTGCAGCATGGGCAGCCGGACCAGCGCCTGCACGCCACTCATAAAGGCGCGGCCGTGATCCAGCGAATATTTGTCGTCCAGAGTCACAGACTCCAGGGCGCGACGGACTTCATCGGGCAAAGGGGCATTCATGGCTTGTCTCCATGTGGGTTGCATCTCTGGCAGCTAGTGGCGGCCAGAGCAGCTATTGCTTTGGGCATTGCTGCGCCATTTGCAGCAAACACCCGTTGTTTTGCCAAAGTTTACGGAAAACCGTCTGAATAGAGCTTTCTTTTTATTGCCGGGATTTACCTAGTTTTTGAAAGAATCTTGCTGTAAATTCATCAATATGAATCAGCTTGATAGATTTGACTGGGCAATCCTGAATGAGCTGCAAAACAATGCACGCCTCACCAATGCCGAACTGGCCCAGCGCGTAGGCCTGTCTGCCGCACCCTGCTGGCGGCGCGTGCGGGCGCTGGAAGAATCTGGCTACATCACCGGCTACCACGCCACGCTGGATCGCCACAAGCTGGGCCTGGGCGTGCTGGCCTTTGTCCGCGTGGATGCGGCGCAGAACACGGCCGACATCACCGAGCGCATGGAAGAAGCCATACGCCTGCTGCCCGAAGTCACCTCCTGCCACTACATCAGCGGCGCGGGCACGTTTGAATTGCAGGTGGTGACCAGCGACCTGGAGAGCTTTTCCACCTTTGTGCGCAACGTGCTGCTGCGGCTGCCCAACGTCAAGGATGTGCACACGATTTTTTCGCTGGGCGAAGTCAAATCCAGCAGCTCCCTGCCCTTGCCCCATACACTGACCGGCACAAAAAACAACGCATAAGCCAGTCGCACGCGGCATTCAAAAGAGAGGGAGACAATGAGTTCAGATCAAAAACGCCTGATGCCTATATCCATCAAGCGCAGCAAGCTATTGTTTTTGATGAGTCTGGCTGGTGCATCCATGCTGCTCAGCACGCAGTCGCATTCGGCCACCATCTACCAGTGCAAGCAGCCCAACGGGCAAGTGGCATTCCAGCAGGTTCCCTGTGCGCACAGCGATGCACAAACCCAGCTTCGCCAGGCACCGAGCACGCCTTCTGCACAGCCATCCACACCCGCCAAGCCTGCTGCAAAAGAAGCCGTACCCACGCCCAGCAAAGCGGAAATCAAAGTACCCGGCGGCAGCGACCGCCAGTCCTGTAACGATGCAGGCGTGGCCGTGCTGGAGCGCAAGCTCAACCACCCGCAAGCCGTGTACCAGGCCTGCAAAAAAGAGCTACCCAGCCGCCAGACCGATCAGGCCTGCATGGAAGCCTGCATTCACACCTGGCTGCGTGGCTACGAGAAGAGCTTGAAAAGCCAGTAAGCGTGGCGCCAGTGCTGCGACCTGGACTGCTTCAAAAAACAAAGCATATCCCGCATGTTTTCAAACAGTTTCAGGACCAATCAGCACCGAAACCTTGATATGACATACACCCGCAGCTCATGACTTGATAGTGCACTCCGCAGCACCACAGGGCCAGCGCCCCGCCCCGCCAGCGGAACTACGTATTTGTCAGATCAAGTTCCTCCGCCAGAATGGGCCTTATGGCCCATGAAGACCCCCCAGATCGCGCAGCCCCCTCTCCTGTTTCAGAGCCGGGTTTCGCCCCTGAGGGCAAGCTGCTGGAAGACCCCTCCGGTATGAGCAGCGGCGGGCCGCAGCCCGCATCGGCCACGCCCGGCGTCTGGACGCCGCTGGCCACACCCACTTTCCGCATGCTGTGGCTGATCTGGATGGCGGCCAATATCTGCATGTGGATGAACGATGTGGCAGCCGCCTGGCTGATGACATCGCTGACCACATCGCCCGTGCTGGTGGCGCTGGTGCAGTCGGCCTCCACCATGCCGGTCATGCTGCTGGCCCTGCCCAGCGGAGCGCTGGCCGATATTCTGGATCGTCGCCGCTATTTCATCGTCACCCAGTTCTGGGTGGCTGCCGTGGCGCTGCTGCTGTGCCTGGCGGTGCTGTCGGGCCAACTCACACCCTATCTGCTGCTGGCCCTGGTGTTTGCCAACGGCATCGGTCTGGCCATGCGCTGGCCGGTGTTTTCGGCGCTGATTCCCGAGCTGGTGCCCAAGCACCATCTGCCCTTTGCCATGGCGCTCAACGGCGTGGCCATGAATGCCTCGCGCATCATCGGCCCGCTGGTAGCGGGCGCCATCATTGCCAGCCTGGGCAGCGCCTGGGTGTTTGTGCTGAATGCGGCGCTGTCCATCATCTCGGGCTTTGTGCTGCTGCGCTGGAAGCGCCAGCAACCCGACAACCCGCTGGGCCGCGAGCGCCTGGGCTCGGCCATGCGCGTGGGCCTGCAATTCATCAAAGAGTCGCCGCGCATGCATGCCGTGCTGCTGCGCACCATCTGCTACTTTCTGCAGGCCGCCTCCATCATGGCGCTGCTGCCACTCACAGCCCAGCGCCTGGACCATGGCACAGCCGCCAGCGGCAGTGCAGGCACCTTCACAGTGCTGCTGGCATCCATGGGCGCAGGTGCGATTCTGGGCGCCATGCTGATGCCGCGCATACGCCAGATGCTGTCGGGCGAGCGCACGGTGCTGGCCGGCGTCGCCGCGCAAAGCCTGGCCACGCTCACTGTGGCCTTCGCCCCCCATATTGCCGTTGCCGTACTGGGCATGATGCTGTCTGGCGTGGCCCTGCTGGCCACGGCCAACACGCTGGGCGTGGCCGCGCAGATGGCGCTGCCCAACTGGGTGCGGGCACGCGGCATGTCGATTTATCAGATGTCCATCATGGGCAGCACGGCCATTGGCGCAGCCATCTGGGGCAAGCTGGCCAGCCTTGCCACGGTGCAGATTAGCATGGCCGTGGCCGCCATCAGCGGGCTGACCGCGCTGGTTATCGTGCAGCGTCTGAACCCTGACCGCGATATTGAAGAAGACCTGAGCCCCTCACGCGCCTTCCCGCCGCCTGCGCACAGCCAGCCCGAACAGGGCAGGGTGGTGGTAACCATCGAGTACGAAATCGACCCGGCCCGGGCCGATGCATTCCGCGAGCTGATGCAGCTGAGCCGGCGCAGCCGCCTGCGCCAAGGCGCGCTGTCCTGGAAGCTGCTGCACAGCATGAGCCACCCTGAGCGCTTTGTGGAGCAGATTACCGATGAGTCCTGGACCGAGCACCTGCGCCGCTTTGAGCGAGTGACCGCCGACGACGTGGCCCTGCGCGACCGCAAGCTGGCCTTTCACAAGGGCAAGGAGCCGCCCGCAGTGCAGCGCTTTTTTACGGATGCGGTCTGAAATAGAAGGAGCCGCTTGCGCTTGTCAGCTAACGGTTTCAGGCATGAATCACCTTGAAACCTTTGAACAACAAGTGCTAGCAGCTCCTGTTTTTGCAGTTCGATGAGCGCAAATTAGCGCAGATGCGGTGCCGACCCCGCCAGAGCCTTGGGCCAGAAAGCCCAGAGCTTGAGCGGCTGCTTGACGCGGCCCGCCACATCACCGGCCTCGGGGCCCCAGCCCATGAAATAGTCAGCGCGCACCGCGCCCAGAATGGCGCTGCCCGTGTCCTGCGCAAACACCAGGCGGTTCAGCGCAATCGTCGGGCCTGGGGTGGACAGCCAGACAGGCGTGCCGTAGGGAATGCTGTTGCGGTCCACGGCGATGGAGCGACCGGGCGTCAGCGCCACGCCCTGCGCGCCCTTGGGGCCGAACTGTGCGTCGAACTCGTTGAGTTCCTCTTCCTTGAAGAACACATAGCGCGGGTTGCTCCACAGCATCTCGTTCACACGGCCAGGGTTGGCCGCAATCCAGGCGCTGATGCCGGGCCAGGTCGCGTCGCGCACCAGGTTCTGGTCCAGCAGCCACTTGCCCACGCTCTTGTAAGGCTGGTCATTGGTGCCTGCAAAGGCCACACGAATCATGCGCTGCGTGCCATTGGCCTCAGTCAGCATCAGGCGGCCCGAGCCCTGAATGTGCAGCACCAGCATGTCCACCGGGTCACGCAGCCAGGCAATCACGCGGCCAGACAGCGCGGCCTGCGCGTCGGCATTGGTGTCGATCTGCTGGCGCGTGTACCAGGGCTTGCGTTTGCCAAAGCCCATGGGGGTCTGATAAATCGGCACATTGAAGCCATTGCCCTGCACGCGGCGCGCCTCGTACATGGGTTCGTAGTACGAGGTCAGCATGCCGTCCGGGCTGCCCGTGGTCGCCTCGATGCGGTAGGGCTGCAACTGGCTCATCATCCAGCTGCGCTGCTCATCCTCGCCCGCAATGCTCAGGCGACGCACATCGCTGCACAGGCTGGCAAATACGGTGCTGGGGCGCTCGCAGTTCTTGATCCAGGCGTTCCAGGCTTCGTTGAGCGAATCGGTGGAGACACCGGGTAAATCCCCCCAGTCCACCGGCACCCAGCGACTCTTTGTGGGTACATTGGCAGTGAACGGAGGTTTCTGGACAACGGCCCCGCCGCCATGGGGCTTGAGCTCCGGCACGGAAGAAGGATCGTTTTGCTGCTTGGTGGTGGTGCAAGCCACCAGGGTTCCGACAATCAGCGCCAGCGAAGCGCGGCGCAGGAGATGGACATTCATGGGTCTGATTTTGCTTGAAGCATTGCTGGCATTGGCAATTCTGGTCGCTATTGTGTGGTGGACCATGTTCTCAGGCCGTCAAAAGGGTGAGATCCCTTCCAACGCAAGGGCTCACTCCACAGACGAAAACACAGATTGACATCGCCTCTGTTGCCATTGCGCCAATCGATCCCTCCCTACAAGCCAGTTCGCTCTTGGCTGTAGTGACAAACTTTTGCATCCGCAATAGGCTGTACGAGTGCGTCCTACGTTTTTTACCCTTCCAGACGCAGTACGCTCACTGCCTTGCTGCTTTGACATCAAAGCGCGGCTATCAGACCCCAAGATTGGGGCAATCATCTAAGGAGTTTTCTATGCGCAAGCAAATGGCTGTGACGGCCGCTCTGGCCTCTGCCCTGTTGATCACTGGCTGTGCCACAACCGATGGCATGTCCGACACCACCCGTCGCACTGCCACCGGTGCAGGCATTGGTGCCCTTGGCGGTGCAGCCATCGGCGCCATCGCTGGCGGTCACGCAGGCTCTGGCGCCCTGATCGGCGCTGGCGTGGGCGCCCTGGGCTCCTACATCTGGTCCCAGAACCTGGAAAAGCAAAAGCGTGAAATGGAGGCCGCTACCCAGGGTACCGGCGTGGGCGTGAGCCAGACTGCCGACAACCAGCTGAAGCTGGACATCCCCAGCGACGTGTCCTTCGCGACCGGCAAGGCTGACATTCAGTCCAACTTCGCTCCTATCCTGGACCGTTTCGCTGAAGGCCTGCGCAACAACCCCAACGCAGAAGTGCGCGTCATCGGTCACACCGACAGCACGGGCTCTGACGCCATCAACGACCCCCTGTCGCTGCGCCGCGCTGAAGCCACCCGCAACTACCTGACAGCCCGTGGCGTCAACGGTGCCCGCGTGCAAGTTCAGGGCATGGGCTCGCGCCAGCCCGTGGCCTCCAACGACACCAACGAAGGCCGCGCCCGCAACCGCCGCGTGGAAATCTTCGTGGGCGAGCGCGCTCCCCAGCAAGCTCGTTAATCAGGTCTGACCTGAACAAAAAGCCTCGCATCGCGAGGCTTTTTTGCGTCTGAAACTGGCACACCCCATCGCCGCGATGGATACAACAGCTCCATGCACCGTCTCTTCCGCCAGAGACGCCAAGCAAGAGCCGCCTCGCGGCGAGGGCGTCGTCCCCCCTTGGGGGAAGGCGCGACAGCGCCTCAGGGGGTACGTAAAAGATTCGCCAGCTCCACCGCCGACTTGACCTGCATCTTGTCAAACACACGGGCACGGTGCACTTCCACCGTGCGCACGCTGATGTCGAGCTGATCGGCAATGAGCTTGTTGGGCACGCCCTCCACCACAAGCCGCATCACGTCTTTCTCACGGTCGGTCAGCTCATCCAGTCGTCCGCGCACGGCTTCGCGGGCACGGTCGCTGGCCAGATGCTGCGCTGATTTTTCCAGCGCCTGCTCGATGCGGTCCACCAGCACATTGTCCGAAAACGGTTTCTCGCAGAAGTCGAAAGCACCGCGCTTGACCGTGTCCACCGCCGTGGGAACGTCGGCATGGCCCGTCAAAAAGATCACGGGAATGGCATCGATTTCGCCGCGCTCCAGCATGCGGTTGAACAGCGACAGGCCGCTCATGCCCGTCATGCGCATGTCCAGCAACAGGCAGCTGGGGCGTCGCACCACTGGCGGCGTCTTGAGGACTGCGGCTTCGAAATCTTCTGCGCTGCTATAGCACTCACTCAGCAATCTGCGTGAACGCAGCAGCCATGCCAAGGCCTCTCGGACATCGGCATCGTCGTCCACGATATAGACGGTAGCGTCGGTTACGGGTTCCATGAAAACTCAGTTCTCCCTCGATTCCCTGTGGGCAGGCAATGTGAATAGGAATTGCGTGCCCGAAGGGCGGTGCGGGCGATAGTCGAGGTGACCACCATGTTGCTCCACCACGGTGCGGCACAGACTCAGGCCCAGGCCCATGCCTTCTGCGCGCGTGGTGAAAAAAGGAGTGAACAGCTGCAAGGCCACTTCCTCGGAAATGCCTGCTCCACAGTCCATGACGGAAAATTCTACCCAACGCTGGCCGCTCAGATCCTGTTGCCCTCGCTGAACGCTCAGGGTTAATACACGCTCTTTGATATCGGGCTGGTCCATGGCCTGCATTCCGTTGCGCGCCAGATTGAGCAGCACCTGCTCCACCATGGTCGGGTCGCACAGAACGCCGGGCAGGTCTTGTGCGACTTCTACCTGCACCTTGACGCGCAGCTTGTGCGCCTGCAATTGCACCAGTGGCATCACGGCATCAACCAGCTCGGCCGGAGCCACCACTTCGCGTGATTTGTCGCGCCTGCGCACAAAGTCGCGCACGCTTTTGATGACTCTGCCCGCCCTCTCGGCCTGATCGCCAATGCGCGTCATGGCCATGCTCAGGTCCTTGAGCTGGCGCTCTGCGCTGCCAGCACCCGCATCATGCTTGAGCATATTGAGCGAGCCCGTGGCGTAGCTGGAAATGGCCACCAGCGGCTGCGTCAGCTCATGGCTGAGCATGGAGGCCATCTCGCCCACCGTTGCAAGGCGCGCTGTGGCCTGCAGGCGCTCCTGCGAAGCGCGGGAGACTTCTTCCATGCGGCGCTGCTCGCTGATGTCGATGAACGCGCTCATCCAGCCGGTGTGCATGCCCTGGGCATTGATCAGCGGGGCTTCGAAAATCAGCACCGGGAAACGTGAGCCATCCTTGCGCATGAAGACGCTCTCATGCCCTTGCCGGGGCGGTGGCGATGCGCCAGACAGGCGGCTGTCACGGCGCTGGGTGTATTCCTCCGCCAGCTCCGGCGGCCAGTAAGGCGCCACGTTCAGCCCCAGAAGCTCGTCGGCGGAAAAACCCACCATATTGCAAAACGCCGGGTTCACATAGGTGATGCGGCCCTGCAGATCACGCGCGCGCATGCCGGTGACCAGAGAATCCTCCATGGCTTTGCGAAACGCCAGTGCATCGCCCAGATCGCGCTCGGCGCTCAGGCGGCGGCGGTTATCGCGCACCAGCACCACCAGCACCGACATCAGCGCAATCGACATGGCCGTTACCAGCGCAGTCATCACATTGGGGAAGACGCTGGGCGCGTGGTGCCAGCTGTCCATGCGCAGCACCAGCGTATTGCCCGGCAAGTCCAGCAACTGCTGGGCGGTGAACATACGCGAGCCACGCCAGGCTGCGCCCACCAGCGCAAGGCGCGTGCCATCAGGCTCGGTAAACGAGACCTCCTGCGTGCGCGGCAACGCCTTGCCCACGTGGTTGACCAGAATGCCGTGCAGGCTGTAAGTGCCCAGCAGATAGCCGGTGACATGGCCGTTTTCCGTCAGCGGCATGCACACCAGCATGGTCTCGGTGCCCAGCCCGTCGCCCAGCAGCTGAAAGCGGCTGGGCGAATAGCTGGGGCCGTTGACGCGGCGCGCCTGGGTACAGGTCAGCACCTCGGCCGAATGCAGATCCGTGCCGTTTTTTTCATCCTCCCAGGGAACGGTGCGATAAGGCGTTTCCGCATGTGCCTTCAAGCGCATATCCATGCCGCGCCACTCAACGCGCATCAGTTCGCGGCGCTGCTGCAGCAGCTCTGCAGCGTGCTGGCGCCAGACGCCAGCGCCATCGCCCTGCGCCTGCAGCGCCAGCAAATCCTGCAGATTGCGGCTCAGCGCCGCACGCACATCCCCCACGGCATTGGCCGTGTCTCGCTCCAGCTTTTCCTGAACCTGCGAAGCCTCATAGCGGCCTGCCAGCCACACCATGGTGACCAGCATGCTGACGACCAGCGCCACCAGCACCGTCCATAGCGACCAGCGCCGCCAAGCCAGACGCCAGCGGCGCCAGGGCCAGCGGGCGGGATGTCGCTCAAGCAGGTCTGAGGAAGAATGGGTTTCGGAAGAGGGGTTCACAGCACGCGATGAGTCAGAGCAGGCAATTGTTGCCGCACTTGATACATCCGTTCACGATTGAGGTCTCCCAGCACCACACCCATGCCGCTGGCCTGCAGCGCCAGCACCTCTCCCCAGGGGTCTATCAGCAGGCTATGGCCCCAGGTTCTGCGGCCATTTTCATGAACACCGCCCTGCCCGGGGGCAAGCACATAAGCCTGGTTTTCAATGGCCCGCGCCCGCAGTAGCACCTCCCAGTGCGCCTGCCCCGTGGTGTAGGTAAAGGCGCTGGGCACCAAAAGCAGATCCGCCCCCTTGGCGCTGAGCTGCCGGTACAGCTCGGGAAAGCGAAGGTCATAGCAGACACTCAAGCCCAGACGCCAGGTTTCGCCATTTTGGGCCTGTACATCGCAGACCACGGGCTGCGTGCCTGCCTGCACCACATCCGACTCTGCGTAATGCTCGCGCCCGTTGTCGAAGCAAAACAGATGAATCTTGTCGTAGCGCGCCACGCACTCGCCCTGCGGGGAATAGACCAGACTGGTGTTGAGCACATGCTGCGCATCATCAGCCTGCAGCGGCAAGGTGCCAGCCACCACCCATAGCTGCAGTTCTCTGGCGGCTTGGCGCATGAAATCCTGAATGGGGCCGCTGCCATAGGCCTCGCGATAGGCGATCTTGTCGGTGTCTCTGGCGCCCATGGCGCAGAAATATTCGGGCAGCACCACCAGTTCGGCCCCCAGACGGGCGGCCTGCTCCATCAGTTGACGGGCCTGGGCCAGATTGGCCTCGGGCTGCAAACCCGAAACCATTTGCAGGGCAGCAATCTTCATGGTGTTTCCTCCTTGGGGGCGGCCGGTGCAGGAGTCGCAGCAGGCTCAGCAGCGGCAGGTCCATCCCCTGCGGCCTTGCCGCTGCTGGCGTCCTTCGGCGTTTTGCGGCGCGGCAGCTCGGTAACCTGCGGGTCTTCCCAGCTGCCATGCAGATGAAATTCCTTGGTGGTGGCAGCAATCAGCGGGCCACGCAGCAGCACCTGGGCCAGAAAGCTGCTCAAACCCACCAGCGGGTTGATGGCCGTGGCCACCAGCGAGGCCGACAGCGCATTGATCTCGGGCACCACCACCACATGCAGGTCCTGGGTTTCCTTGTCGATGTCGGCAGAGCCCTCCATCAGCACGGCGGCATTCACGCCCTTCATCTGCATATTGTTGGTCCGGGCAACGCCCCGGCTGATGGCCACGTCCCCCCGCATGAAGTCAAACGAGAAGCCGTTGCTGAACACATCGCGGAAGTCCAGCGTCAGACGTCTGGGCAGCGACTGCAGGCTGAGCACGCCCAGCAGCTTGGCCAGACCCGGCTCTGCCTTCAGAAACTGGCCTTTTTGCACATCCAGATGCAATGCGCCGCTCAGCGTCTTGAAATCCGGCGTCACCGGCGAGCCTGTCCAGCTGATGTCACCCTGCATGCTGCCCCGGCCATTGGCCACGACGCCAGGCATCTCGAAACGGTCCAGCAGCTTGCCCACATCACGCAGATTCAGCTGAAACTGCAGCTGTGTCTGGCCTGGGTGCTTGTGGTCGGCAGAGCTGATGCTCCACGCGCCCTTGGCTGTGAGCACGGCCTCAGGCGTGGTGATATTGAAGCGAGACAGCTCCCACTCACGCAGACCCGGCCCGGCCGTCAGCCAGCGGTTGCGCGCCTGCACATCCACACTGCCCAGAGAGCGCTTGCCCAGCTGGAAGTTCTCCACGCTGATCTGCAGCGCGGGCAGCTCCCGCACCGAGCTGTCCGGGGAAGCCGTGGCGTTGTCCAGGCCGTTGTCGGGGCCATCGGGCACGGTCAGCCGTGAAAGCTTGGCAACCACCAAGCCGCCAGGCTCTTGAGGCGATGCTTCGTGATAGTCAATACGGCCCGCCAGCTCACGCGCCTGCAGCTGGTTTGTCCAGACCTTGCCCGCCCGGTTGAGCTGCATGCTCACATCGTGCAGGGTTCGGCCATGGCGCTTGACCTCGGCTGCCTTCAACGTCAGCTGCTGAGGCAGCCATTCGGTCCATGACGAGCTGGCCGCAGCATTGCCGCTGGCCGCTGGTTCAGGCTCCGGGCCATCCGGCAGCAAGCTGGCCCATGCATCCAGATCCAGCACCGGCAGTTGCACACGGGCCTGCAGCCCCGATGCGGGCAAGACAGGGGCTGCCCCCACATCGCCCACATGAATCTGGCCGCGCAGCAGGCGCGCGCTGGCGCCGCTGATATCACGCTCCAGCAAGGCTGTGGCCGCGCCACCTAACTGAAAATTGATAGCATCAATCTGTGGCTTGGCGCCTGTAGCCACGGTGCGACTGATACGCAGAGGCAGTGCCACATCCGCCGCTTTGCCCAGCGGGGCTGGAAGCTGCACGCTCATGCCCTGCAGGTCGGATTGCAGATGAATCTCTGGCACATCGTGCTGCACCTTGATCTGCAGCCCATAGCGCGCCTGGCCCTGCAGGTGCTGGGCCAGCAGGGGCAGACCCTCCAGCTCTCTGGCATCACGCAGGCCCTGGGCGGTGGCCACACCGTCAACACGAATCAACACAGGGTCGGGGCCCGCCTTCATGCCACCCTCTACGCGAATATCGCCGCCCAGCGCCCTGGCCTGCACGTTCTGCAGCTGAAAACCGCCTTCGGAAAAATGCACGCTGCCACGCGCGTTGCTCAGCAGCGGCACTTCGGGCATGAGCTGCAGGCTGTTGCCCGCCAGCGTGACTTCACCCTGCACCTTGCTGCGATCCATGTGCAGCGTGGGCAGATGCAGATGAAGCTTGAGCCGAGCCTCGCCCGTGGCTTTACTGCTATCCAAAACATGAGCAGTCAGCGCAGACAGGGCGGAGGTTTGCACCACTTTCAGTATTTCGTTGAGAGGGCCATGGGCCTGGGCGGAAACTTCCACATTGGTCTGATTCCAGTCGGCCACGCCTGCCTGCGCCTCTTCCACCACGATGGGGGTATGACCCAGAAAGCCCTTGGCCTTGCGCACCGTCATGGAGTTGCGGTCAAACACCAGCTCGCCAGACAGGCGCGTCAAGGGCGGCCAGGGCTTTTCACCGGCGCTGAGCAGGTAGTCAGGCACAAACTGGTAGTTCACATCGTGCACCTGCGCGCTAATGTGGAATTCGCCCTGTCCGGGCTTTTCAAACGGTACGTGGTCCAGCTCGCCCTTGACGCGGAAGTTCACCGCACTGGCCTGCCCCGAGGTGATGGACTCGCGCACATAGCGCAGCGCATCCGGCCCCAGGTCCTTGGCCAGATAACGGTGAATGCGCGCGCCATTGGCACGGCTGAGCTGGCCCTGCAAATCCAGCAGCCCCGGAAAATGGGGCTGCGCCGCTGTGCCAGCACCCGTCTGCCAGCTGGCCTGCGCCTGGCCTGCCGTGTCCTCGTTGGCAAAGCGCAGTCTGGGCACCTGCACCTTGATGCTCTGGCCTTTTTTCTCCACCTGCCAGCGCACATTGGCGTCCAGCAGGTCCAGCGGCACATCCGGCTCCTCGAACACGCCGGGGAAGCTCATCATGGCGCGCTGCACCTCAGCGGCCTTGATCAACGTGGCCTCTCCCTTGTCCTGATCCAGCTTGAAACTGCCGCTCAGCCCCTGAACCCCTGGCACGCCTATGCTGTGCGGCCCCTCTTCCGACGGCTGGGAGCGCAGGCTCAGCTGCTGCAGCTGGCCCGATGCCTTGTAGCTCTCCAGCTGCTCCAGCGGCCCACGCCAGGAGAACCTGACCTGCTTGAGCTGGCCACCGGGCTGCAGCGCCTGCAGCTGTTTCAGCACGGGCGGCGGCAAAGGCAGGCGCTGCGCCAGCTGGGCGGCAATGCCCAGGTCCAGCCCATCGGCCTGCAGTTCACCATGCTCGCCGCTGCGGCCCTGTTCCTGCGCGCCAGTGGGGAAATAGCTCAGGCGAAAATCCCCTCGCGGCCAGTGCAGGCCGTCGCTGGCGGTGAATTCCAGCCCCTGCACGGAAAACGCATAGCCATCGCGCCGGCTGCCGCGCAGCCGCCCTTTCAGCTCCTGCAGCGCCAGCGGCTCAGGCCGGTCCTTCCACTGCATGGCAAATGCCTGCACCGCCACATCGGCCACCGCGCTTACAGGCTGGCCACGCTCCACATCTACCCAGGCGCGCACAGCCCCCTTGCCCTGCTGCAGCTTCCAGCTTTGCGGGGGCAGGTATTGGGTCAGCTGGGACAGGTCAACATGCGTAAAGTCAAAAAAGGCCCGGCCACTCCAGCGGTCCACCCGTCCTGCGTGCACCGACAGCAGCGGCTGTTTGAAATGGCCCATCACCGTAAAGCGCTGCCCCCAGTCCTGGGGCGGTGTGGCATCCAGCCGCAGCGAATGCGACCAGCCCTTTTTGCGCAGCACCAGATCCACCTCGTTCAAGGCCAGGGGCGGCGCGGCCAGCATTTCGTCCACCCATTGCAGGCGACCGTGCCGGATGGCAATTTCAGGCTGTGAAAAAACCCAGTCGGCATTGCCGTCTGAGCCGTCGTCAGGCTTATCCGTCAAGGCAATGCCCGCCACAGAGACCACGCCCTCGGCATTGCGACGCAGGGTCAGCTCCGGGGATTCGATATATATCTGCTCCACCCCCAGGGTCATCAGCGAACGTGCGGAGACTGCCACCACCACCTTGGGCAGATGCAGGGCGGGGCTCTGGCTGTCAGGATCGTGCAGCACCACATCACCGAGCTCGAAAGACGGCATCAGGCCATCCTTGTGCGCAGCCAGCGCACCAATGGTGACGGGTATACCCAGACTGCGTGAGGCCAGGGATTCCAGCTCGGGGCGCCACTCGTTGATTCGCGGCACAATCCAGAACTGGAGCACCCCCCAGATGAGGGCCAATATCAGCCACAGGCCCAGCACCAGTCTCAGCGACCACCGTGCCAGGCTGGCCAGCCGGTGGATTTGGCGAGATGGGAGAGGTTTCGGTTCGATCATCAGCGGCCTAGCAATGGCAGGAATTATGACCGGCGCCCTGAAGCGCGTGGAGGTAACCATACGTTGCCGAACTGGTTTCCTGCCTGCTGGACACCATTTTTAACGGTCCGTATGCAGTCCCCAGAGCAAGCAATGGCAGAACAAGCCCTCAACGAGTCGTCCCCGGCCCAGTATTCGCGCTTTGTGCAGCGTCTTCACCGCCGCTACGAAAACTGGTTTGATGCCTTGCCGCCCGGCCCTCCCGACCGCGCTTTGATGGAGCAGGCGCTGAACACGCTGCAGCAGCGTGGCCTGGACCTTTCCGCCGCGCTGCGCGTGCTGCGCCAGCTGGTGATGGAGCGCTGCATTGTTCTGGACTGCGAGCAAAGTGCTCCTCTTTCCATAGTCGTCAAGGCAGTCACAGAGCTGGCTGAGCTGGCTCTGGACCGTGCAAGTGCCCAGGTTCGCACCGAACTCGATGCCCGCCACGGCGCGCCACGGGGCCCGGACGGCCAGCCCGTGCAGCTGTGGGTCATAGGCATGGGCAAGCTGGGCGCGCGCGAGCTCAATGTCTCCAGCGACATCGACCTCATCTACGTCTATGAGCACGATGGCGAGACCGCTGGCCAGGCCGACGGCCGCGGCATCATCTCCAACCACGAGTACTTTGGCCGCGCTGTCAAAGGCATTTATGCGCTGGTGGGCGACACCACCGAACACGGCTTTGTCTTTCGCGTCGATCTGGCCCTGCGGCCCAATGGCAACTCGGGCGCACCCGCCGTATCGCTGGCCTCACTGGAGGAATACCTGCAGATCCACGGCCGCGAATGGGAACGCTTTGCATGGCTCAAGAGCCGCATCGTCGCCCCGCTGGCCGACATTCAGACGCCCAATGTGCAGGCCCTGCGCGGTGTGGTGCTGCCCTTTGTGTTCCGCCGCTATCTGGACTATGCGGTGTTCGACTCGCTGCGCAGCCTGCACCGCCAGATTCGCGAGCACGCCGCCAAGCGCAGCGCCGGCCATCCCGAGCGCGCCAACGACGTCAAGCTCTCACGCGGTGGTATCCGCGAGATCGAATTCATCGTGCAGCTGCTGCAAGTGGTGCGCGGCGGCCAGTTCCCCGAGCTGCGCTGCCGCCCCACACTCGAAGCCCTGCAGCGCCTGGTGCGCGCCAACCTGATGAGCGCCGAGATTGCCGACGCCCTGAGCCGCGCCTACACCTTCCTGCGCCAGGTCGAGCACCGTATTCAATACCTGGATGACCAGCAGACCCATGTGCTGCCCACCCGCGACGATGACCTGCTGTGGATTGCCCGCACCATGGGCTTTGCCGACAGCCGCGCCTTCCTGCACCAGCTCGACGAACACCGCGAGCTGGTAGCGCAGGAGTTCGACACCCTGCTTGGCGGCGACGAACAATGCAGCAACGGCAAGTGCAGCACCGCCAAAGGCGCCAGCAACACGCCATCGCCGCAGGAAATTGAAGACATGATCGAGCTGCTGCCACCGGTTCTGGCCGGTCAGGTGGCCGACTGGCGCAACAACTCCCGCATCACCGGCCTGCGCGACGAAGCCCGCGCACGCCTGTTCCGCCTGGTCGAGCGCACGGCGCAATGGGTGGAAAGCGGCCAGGCCACCGAGGAAGCCGCCAAGCGCTTTCTGAACTGGCTGGAGCCGCTGCTGCGCCGCGAAAGCTATCTGGCTTTGCTGCTGGAGCGCCCGGCGGTACACGAAAGACTGCTACACCTTTTGGGTGCCGCCCGCTGGCCCGCCCGTTACCTGCAGCAGCACCCCGGCGTGATTGATGAGCTGGCCAGTGACGCCATCTTCAAGGAACGCTTTGTTGCGGCGGACTTCGAGCATGAGCTGGCCCTGCGCCTGGCCGCGCTGCAGTCCACAGGTGAAGACGACGACGAAACCCTGCTCAACCTACTGCGCCGTGCTCACCATGCCGAGGTCTTCCGCACCCTGGCGCGTGACATTGAAGGCCGCATCACCGTGGAGCAGGTGGCCGATGACTTGAGCGCCCTGGCCGAGAGCGTGCTGCGCATCACCGCCCAGTGGTGCTGGAGCCGCCTGAAAAACCGCCATCGCGACAGCCCCCGCTTTGGCATCGTGGGCTACGGCAAGCTGGGCGGCAAGGAACTCGGCTACGGCAGCGATCTGGACATCGTCTTTGTCTTCGATGACGACGACGACCGCGCCGCCGAAGTCTATGCCGCCTATGTGCGCAAGCTCATCAACTGGCTCACCGTAAAGACAGGCGAAGGCGACCTGTTCGAGATCGACACGGCCCTGCGCCCCAACGGCAACTCCGGCCTGCTGGTGACCAGTTTCGAGTCCTATGCCAACTACCAGCAGCAGCGCGGCAGCAATACGGCCTGGACCTGGGAACACCAGGCCATGACCCGCGCCCGCTTTGTGCTGGGCAGCCGTGACTTTGCCACCACCACTGGCGAGCCGGTCACCGACCTGCACCTGCACCAGCGCTTTGATGATGTGCGCGAGGCCGTCATCACCGCCCCGCGTGACGCCGCCGCCCTGCGCAGCGAAATCAAGACCATGCGCGAACGCGTGCGCAGCGCCCATCCGGTGCGCGGTGGCCTGTTTGACGTCAAGCACAGCTCCGGCGGCATGGTGGACGTGGAGTTTGCCGTGCAGTACCTGGTGCTGGCCCATTCGGGCGAACACCGCGAGCTGATTGCCAACGTCGGCAACATTGCCCTGCTGCAGCGCGCCGAAGATGCGGGCCTGCTGCCCAAAGGCGTGGGCTATGCCGCCGCCAAGGCCTACCGCGAACTGCGCCGCCTGCAGCACGTAGCGCGGCTCGATGAGCAATCGGGCCAGATGGAGCAGGACCAGACCCGCGTGCAACGCGATGCGGTGCTGGCCCTGTGGCAGTCCGTATTCGATAGCGCACCCGCCGCATGAAGCGCCAAATCCTGCCTGTTTTTTCAGCACCGGCAGGATTCATCAAAAAATGCTTACATGAGCGAGTGGGTCAGCAGCGAACTGTTACAAAATTGCTACCCCTCAGGGCTGGAACTTCTGCAACAGTGTCTCATCTGATAGACAGGTGCAGCGAATTAGAGAGAACTGCTCCCCCACATTTCATGTTGCGAAGCCCTTGGGTCATCCATTGAAGAAACCCCGGAGCGCTTCTCCTCCCTCCCTCTCTTAATTCGTTTCGGGATGCTTCGCAACTTTTTTACGCCAGCAAAAAGGCCACCGCAAGGTGGCCTTTTTCATGCTGTCAAGCGTTTCGCGCTAATGAGGAACCGTATTGACAAAGCTCGGCCGCTGGCTGAGTTTCTTCAGCAAAACGTCAAGATTGGCATGGTCCGCGCGCCAGTCCAGCTCGGGAAAGCGGAAATCCAGCCAGGCCAGTGCGCAGCACACGCTGATATCGGCCAGCGTCAGATGAATGCCACCGCAGCAAAACGGCTTTTCACCCAGGCCCTGAGACATCACTTGCAGCGCCGCCTTCACTTTGCCCATCTGGCGATCTATCCAGGCCTGGCTGCGCTGCACATCGCTGCGCCCGGCCCAGCTCGCCTCCAGGCGCGCCAGCCCCCCAGCATCCAGCAGACCGTCAGCCAGGGCTTCCCAGGTTTTGACTTCGGCGCGTTCACGCCCGGTGCCGGGAATCAGCTTGCCCACGGGCGAGAGTGTGTCCAGATATTCCACGATGACGCGGGAATCGAACATGGCCTCCGTGCCCTCCATGACCAGGCGCGGCACTTTGCCCAGAGGATTACCGGTACCGGGCTGCTGCTCGGCCTCCCAGGGGTTCTCCTCGATAAATTGATAGTCAAGCTTCTTTTCCGCCAGCACAACGCGCACTTTGCGAACGTAGGCACTGGTAGTGGAGCCGATCAGTTTCATAGCTGCTGTTCCATGCACGAATCACCGGCGACAGGCCGGCTCAACTGATTCTATGCGCAGCCTGCCGCCGCGCTTGCGCGGTGCTGGCCTGTTACCAACACCCCGGTCACAGCAGCCAAGCAACCCAGCGCGGCATGCGACTGATGCGGCGCACCTACAATTGCGCCACCATGAACCTGTCCTCCCTCACCGCCATTTCTCCCTTGGACGGCCGCTACGCCGCCAAGCTGTCTGCCCTGCGCCCCATCATGAGCGAATACGGCTATATGCATCGCCGTGTTCAGGTCGAGGTGACCTGGTTCATCGCCCTGTCGGACGCTGGCTTTGCCGAATTCCCCGCGCTGTCGGCCGAATCGCGCGACTATCTGCACGCTTTGGTCGCCAACTTCTCCGAAGCGGATGCAGACGCCATCAAGGCCATCGAGAAGACCACCAACCACGACGTGAAGGCCGTGGAGTACTGGATCAAGGCCAAGTTCGATGGCCGCGCCGAGCTGCAGGCCGCTGCCGAATTCGTGCACTTTGCCTGCACCAGCGAAGACATCAACAACACCAGCCACGCCCTGCAGATCCGCGTCGGTCGTGACACCGTGCTGCTGCCCGCCGTGGAAGGCATCATCGCCAAGCTGCGCGAAATGGCCCACCTGTACGCAGAAGTGCCCATGCTGAGCCGCACGCACGGCCAGACCGCATCCCCCACCACCGTGGGCAAGGAAATCGCCAACGTGGTCGTGCGCCTGCAAAAGGCCTACGCCAACATCGCCGGCGTAAAGATTCTGGGCAAGATGAACGGCGCCGTGGGCAACTACAACGCCCACCTGTCGGCCTGGCCTGAATTTGACTGGGAAGCCTTCAGCAAGAACGTGGTGGAATCCGCCGAGCCCAAGGGCCTGGGCATCAACTTCCAGCCCTATTCCATCCAGATCGAGCCCCATGACTACATGGCCGAGCTGTTCGATGCCATGGCGCGCACCAACACCATCCTGATCGACCTGTCGCGCGACATCTGGGGCTATGTCTCCCTGGGCTTCTTCAAGCAGCGCCTGAAGGCTGGCGAAATCGGTTCGTCCACCATGCCCCACAAGGTCAATCCCATCGACTTCGAGAACTGCGAAGGCAATCTGGGCATGGCCAACGCCATGCTCAAGCACCTGGCCGAAAAGCTGCCGATCAGCCGCTGGCAGCGTGACCTGACCGACTCCACCGTGCTGCGCAACATCGGCGTGGCCTTTGGCTACACGACGCTGGCCTACGCCTCGCTGATGACTGGCCTGAACAAGCTGGAACTCAACGAAGAGCGCCTGCAGGACGACCTGAACCACGCCTGGGAAGTGCTGGCCGAGCCTATCCAGACCGTGATGCGCCGCTATGGCGTGCAGGGCGCTTATGAAAAGCTCAAGGAAGTCACACGCGGCAAGACCGTGCTGGCCGAAGACCTGCACCGCCTGATCAACGGCCTGGAAATTCCTCAGGCCGACAAGGACCGCCTGCTGGCCATGACCCCCGCCAGCTACATCGGCAAAGCTGCCGAACTCGCTAAACGCGTTTAAAAAAGATAGCTGCTAGTGCTTGATGTACAAGCGCTTCAGCATCAAAGAGCTGCCAAAGCCAATATTAATTGGCGCTGGCAGCTCTTGTTTTTGATAGTTTTCAAAAGGACTGCCTGCGGGCAGCACCGCCATGGCCATCAAGTCCACCATCTTCAAAGCCAATCTGTCGATTGCCGACATCGACCACAACTACTACGCCGACCACAATCTGACGCTGGCCCGCCACCCCAGCGAGACAGACGACCGCATGATGGTGCGCCTGGTCGCCCTGGCGCTGAACGCGTGGAAGCTGCAGGACCTGTGCAACGGCGACGGCACGCTGGGCTTTGGCATTGGATTGAGCGACCCGGACGATCCGGACGTGCACATCACCGATTACACCGGCCAGAAGCGCCTGTGGATCGAAGTGGGCCAGCCCGACGAAAAGCCCATTACCAAGGCCTGCAACAAGTCCGACCACATGCTGGTCTACCCCTTCAATCACGCCGCCCACATCTGGTGGAAGGGCCTGGAAGGCAAGCTGGCCCGCCAGAGCAAGCTGGAAGTGCACTACATCGACTCCGAAGTCGCCCAGCAGTTGGGCAGCCTGGCCGAGCGCAGCATGCAGCTGCAGGCCACGATTCAGGAAGGCCAGCTGACGCTGTCCAGCAATCTGGGCACGGTGTTTGTGGAGCCTGTGCGCTGGAAATAATGCACTCCATCGCTGAAATTAACTGATTTCAGTGATTCCCCTGCCCTTGCGCCCTCTATACAGTTTCAGTCTGTAACAAAGAAAAGTTGGCGGAACTCGCGTCTGCCAACCCATAGCAAGAGGTAGAGGGCAGATGAGATTTCCGTTCCAAAAGTACTGGCTGATCCCAGCCTTCACACTACTTTTGCAGGCTTGTGGCGGTGGCGATGGAAGCGATGGCTGGACGCCTTCCTCCAGCAACCGCCCGGCAGCAGCAACCGTGGTTTCACTGCTGCCCGGTGCTGCGCAGCATGACCTGCTGACCGTGCAGGCGGTGGACTTTCCAGACCGTGACCTGCCAGAAGCGTCCTTCTCGGGTGCCGTCGCCACGCTGCAACTGCCCGATGATCTCGCCGATCAGCTGCTGACTCTGCGCATTGGCAAGGTCAATGAAAGCGCACGGCTGGCCGCCCAGCAAGAGGGCACCACGGTCGATACCCCGCAGGGCAGCCCAGCCACACACTATGGCCACTTGCTGCTGACGGGACGGCAACTTCAGCAGTTCGGCGTCATTGCCAACCCATTGAGCGATTACATCAGCCGTCGCACTGACGACTATGTGGAGCTGCAGACCAACGAGCGCATTCGCCACTATCAGGATGATATGGCCGCACAGTTCATCCGATCGGACCTGACCGGAGACGGCATGGTCAACTTTGATGACGCTCTGGCCTTCAACCCCCAGTTGCAGCCCCACCTGCAGCGCATCACGTTCGACTATCTCAGCGCCATCCGCAGCCCCCTGTCCAGCGGCCTGACGCTGGAACAAACCTATACCCAGGCCCCCGATCAGCTGGATGCCGCCCTGCAAGAGGCTTTTGAGGCTTACGAAAGCGTCTCGCCCCCTAGCCAGGATCAGAACACCCTGGGCAGCCTGAGTATCGATACGGACGCCGGCGGCAGCATCCACATTGCCGAGCAGCCTCAAGTCACGCTCGATGCCAGCAACCCGCGCATGATCTATCGCTACGACCGCAGCGCCAGCCCGCCTGCAACGCTGACGCTGCGCGCCACGCCCGATGAGGGCTGGAAATTCGTGCGCTGGGCCGGCTGCCCCGAAACCCTGTCTGACGGCGGCTGCCGCGTCATCGCCAACCAGGATGAGCATGTGTCGGCACAGTTCGGCCTGACCGAAAACACGCTGCTGGAGAACATCACCGGCCTCATTGAACTGGACAGCCACAACGCCAGCTATGACGCGCTGTACACCGGCGATGTGGTGCAGATCAGCCAGGTCAGCAACCCGGCACTGGTGCAGGCGCTGAACAATGCCAGCGTGAACACCGTGCTGGCCCGATTCAGCGCGGAATACGCCTTGCAGCGCATCACCGCAGTGCTGCCCGCCAGTACCCCCAGCAGCTGGCGCTTTCAGGTACAAGATGTAGAGCCCGGCGAGGTTTACAGCGCTGTCTCGGCCTTCGACTCGGGCGAAGTCGCCATGTTTGATGAAGTCGCGCAGGTCAAGATCACGCTGAATGGCGAGGAAGACCCCCAGTTGCAAAAACTGCAGCAACAGACTCAGAAGCTACGCAGCACATCGACAGCCAGCACTGGCCAGAGCAGCCAGCTCAATGCCGCGCGCGATCTGACGGTGTGGATTCCCGGCTATGGCCGGGCGATTCCCGCAGGCCATGGCTATTACCTGGTCGATGGCGGCAATGGTGGCTTTCAGCTGCTGCGCAGTGAATCCACTGTGCAGCTCAGCAGCGGTCAGGCGGCTGTGCGCAGCGTTGCCAGTGCCTGTGCCACCAACCCCTCCGCGCCAGACTGCACGCTGCTGAGCGTCAGCTCCAGCAGCCATGCCAAAACACTGGCGGCAAGATCGGCCAAGGCCGCTGCCAGCCCCGCCAAGTGCACCATGCTGGTTGATCTGCTGCCTGACCAGAACCTGGGCTGTAACGTCAGCCTGCTGGAGATCAAGTTCCAGCAGGGCATCCTGCTGGGCAAGTTCAAGCTTGAAGGCAATCTTGCCGTCACGCCCTACGGCAGCATGTCGCTGCGCTGGATGCCACTGCCCGTCTTCCCCTTTGCTGCGGTGGATTTCTCGGCCAATGGCCGTGGCGTGATTGACCTGACCGTAGGTGCAGAAGCCCTCGCTGGCGTGGGCAACAGCAGCCAGGCCTTTGGCGCAGTCGGCGTGAAAGACGATAAGGGCAACACGCAATGGAACAATCTGACGTTCCCCGCCAACCAGAGCGCAGACAGCATGAGTGCCATGGCAAGCGGTGCGGGTGGCACAGCGCCAAACACCGGTGTGGACGAGGCTGCGGCAAAGCTGCCCGCTGGCCAGACATCCTCGCCCGCCGAACTCAAGCGCGTGAAAACAGTGAGCGACACCAAGACCCTGCTGGGCATTGAGCTGCTGCTCAACCGTGCCAGCCCTTCAGGCGTAGTGTTTCCGGTCAAGCTCAAGGCGGGCATCACCGCCACCACCGAGGGTGCTATCGGACTGCAGGTCAAAATGGCCAAACAGGTGCGCATGTTCTATGACATGGATGTGGACATTGGTGCACGCTGCAAGAAGGTGCTGAAGGTCACCCTCTGCTATGGCATCAAGATTCCACAACGCGCCAGCGGCAACTTCAAGGTCAAGACCTATTCCAAGATGAGCATGGGCGTGGTGGCCAATGGCGAGTTCTCGCCCGGCGTGCAACTGGCCGTGACCGCTGGCCCGCGCGGTGTGGCCGAGAGCCTGCTGGAAGGCAGTGCAGGCGCCTCCCTGCCCCTGGCACTGGTGGGCCAGATTGGCGGCATGCAAGCCAGCAATTTCCCGCAGGATGCGGTCAAACAGTTGCCGCCTACCTGCGGCGTGACTGGCAAATCGCTGGCTTTTGGCATGGATCTGAAGCTGGCTGCTGCCGCCAAGCTCAAACCAGGCATCGAGGTCAAGCTGGGCGGCAAAGAGGTCAAGATCACCCTGCTGCCGGAAATCAAGATCTTCAGCCTGGAGCACCGCATTCCGCTCATCGCAGCAAAGCTCTACAGCTTTCCCCCAGCACCGGGGGGTGCTGGTTCCGAGCAGTGCCTGCCCATCGATCAGCGCTCCGCAGCAGCCGTGCCCGCCGAAGTCACATGGCGTGTGGGCGAGTTGAACTGGGATCAACTCAACCAGGTCGTGACCAAAACGCACCAGCTTATCCGCGAAGACAACGGCAACCTCGTGCTTTATGCGCTCAAGCGCGCTGGGGGCACAGGTGGTGTGACGGGCAAGTCCAAGGTATGGGAAAGCGGGTTTACCGATCATCCCGGCGGGCGCGTTGCCTTTGACCGCACCGCCGGCCGCCTGATCGCCTATGACTTGCGTGAGAAAGTGCTCAAAAAATGGCCTGACGACAAAACGGCGAAAAGGCAGGTCGGCAGCACACTGGTGCTGACCAGTGCGGGCAAGCTGGAAATCCGCAACGCAAGCAATGCTCGGTTATGGACCGTCAACTGAGCATCGCGTAAACGCTGATAGCGATGGCGGCGGCTTTGATGGCCGCTGCCGCCGTTCCCCTGACACCGGCAGCAAACACTTTCGGAGTTTCGAAACGGCAGTCCGTTAAAAGCTCTGCCCGCGCCGCTCTGCCGCACGCTCTGCATAGCGGTTGAAGCGCCAGGAGTCGCCCTCCACCGTAATGCGCCGCCACACCGCACGCTTTTCAAAGGGCTCCATAGCCGTCCAGTGCTGCACCTCGTCAAAACTGCGGCCACAGCCCTTGCATTTCTCATCGCCCTGGCTGGTAGAGCAGATGGCAATGCAAGGCGTGTCGGGCATGGTGTCAAACCAGACCAGCCAGGCCGCCATGGCGTGTGAAGGAAAGCCTGCCACCGCGACTTCTGACTCCTTCGCATGAATCATCAGCGCATAGACCTCGGCCAGTGCCCGTACCTCTGGCGCCAGCAGCACGCCATCGGGCGACGGGGCGCGATTTCTCCAGTAGTTGATGGCGGCTTCGAGGTCGGTGATGTGAATGGCAGCAGTCATGGGCAGTGAGGTTCCGCTGGCCATCATAAGCCGCATGCAGCAACGCAGTGGCTGCAAGGTTGCTCTTCAAATAGTAGCTGCAACCGCAATCGAGACAAGCGCTTCAGGGCAGTTCTTATTTATTAAACCTGTCAATCTTCTGGGTTTTAAGACTTGCCTTGATCCGCTTGCTGTGATGAAATCCGCCGCTTCGAAGGGGAGTAGCTCCCAGCTGGCTCAGCGCCAGCAGCGGTCAGGTCGTCAATACGAAGCCTATGGCTTCCGGCCTGCCGGATTGCAGTCACACACCGCAATCGAGCGAGACCTTTGATGGACCCGATGATGGTCGATCAAAGTGTTCCCCCTCGAGCATGGTTTTCCTCGCCCGAGTCAGCGCTTCGACTTACGTCACATCGGTCATCTACTACTGGCAGCACATGCAAAAGATTTGCAGACTGCTGGCGGCAGCATTCGACAACGAGGAAATAACATGGATCTGGACTTTCTGACCCACACGCCCTTCTGGATTGCGCTGGGCCAAATCATCATCATCGACATTCTGCTGGGTGGCGACAACGCGGTTGTGATCGCGCTGGCCTGCCGCAAGCTGCCGCCTGAGCAACGCCGCAAGGGCATCATCTATGGCACGGCTGGTGCCATCGTCCTGCGCATCATCCTGATCGCGTTTGCCATGGTGCTGCTGCAGCTGCCGTTCCTGAAGGTCGTGGGTGCCATCCTGCTGATCTGGATTGGTATCAAGCTGATCGCTCCAGATGAAGAAGGTCACGACAACATCGAAGGCAGCGACAAGCTGTTTGCCGCCATCAAGACCATCATCGTGGCCGACCTGGTGATGTCTGTGGACAACGTGATTGCCATCGCTGGCGCCGCACAAAGCTCTGGCGACCACCAGATGCTGCTGATCGTGCTGGGTCTGCTGATCTCGGTGCCCATCATCGTCTGGGGCTCGCAGCTGGTCATCAAGCTGATGGAGCGCTTCCCCATGATCATCGTGGCGGGCGGCATGCTACTGGGCTGGATTGCCGGCGGCATGTTTGTGACCGACCCCGTGTTCGTGAACACCGAAAAGTGGCTGTGGATGCCCAAGCTGGGCACGACAGATGCTCAAGGTCTGGCCGACATCTCCAAGACGCTGTACTGGACGGCCCACATCGGTGGCGCGCTGCTGGTGCTGGCTCTGGGCAAGTGGATTGCCAGCCGCCGCCCCGCTCCTGCTGCGCACTAAGCCTGTGACGCACTCTGGGTGAAAAACCCAGGAATTCGTGAAGGTTTGCGGAACTGCCCGCGCCTTCACGACTCACAATAGAAGCAAGTCAGCGTCTTCCTACAGGTTCGCTGCATTCCTCAACCCCTTCTGCCCGCAAGGACACACTTTGAACCCCGTCATTGTTTACGTAGATGATGCCGCTTACGCCCAGCCCATGCTGGAGGCGCTGGCCGGATCCAGCCAGTCGGCATCTTCCCACTGGCTGCTGGTGGCCTGCGCACCGCGCATGACGCACCGCGTGAGCAAATGGGTCAGCCACCGTGCCCGTGAAAACTGGCGTGGCAAGTGGGCGGACAAGCTGTTTACCTCTCTGATGCCTGTGATGGCCGCCTCTGGCGCCAAAGTCACGCCCGTGCTGGCCAAAGGCCCGCTGAATGAGCTGATTGCCGAGCTGCAGCAAGAGCACGGTACCGCGCAGATCATTGATGCACGCCGCCCCAAACAGGAAGCGATGCAGACGGCCCCCACCACCGCCCAGCGCTGGAACCTTCCCGGTACCGTGGCGGCTGTTGCAGCCATGATGGGTTTTGTGATCGAGGATTCGCTCTCGTTTTAAGAGCATCTATCGCTGATTCAGCAAGCCTTGTGCGGCAAAGGCCTCACAAGGCTTTTTTCATGCCTGAGCGCGATATGGCGCAAACCACCGCCACAGTCAGCTGCTATGCTGAGCAGCATGAAAATCCTCGTCAAATGGCTTCTTTGCGCGGCGGCTCTTCTCGGGGTCGCGTATATCTACAGCGGTGTTCAGGTGCAGAGCTTTGGCTCCGCCATGATTGCCGCGCTGGTGATTGGCCTGCTCAACACCATCATCCGGCCCATCCTGGTGGTGCTGACCCTGCCGGTGACCATCATCACCGTGGGCCTGTTCCTGTTCGTGGTCAACGGCCTGATGTTCTGGATGGCTTCTGGCATGCTGGGCGGCTTTCACGTCACCGGCTTCTGGGCCGCCATGCTGGGCGCGCTGATTTACTCGGTGCTGGGCCTACTTATTGATCGACTTGTCGCTCAGCTGTTCCCGGAGTAATTCCTCCACCGCGCGCAAACGCGTGTCGATGATGGAAGCCTCAAAGTAATCCGCCTTGGCCCCAGCCTTGCGGGCCAGGTCTTGCGCGGCCTTGAAGCGATCTACGGCCGCCGCATAGTCATAGTGGGCCACCTGGGCCTCCGCCTCGGCGCGCAGCGCTCGCATTTCCTGGCCCTGACTGCGCCACACGCGCGCCAGCGTCTGCCAGGCAGATCCATCGCGTGGATGGTCCGTCACCCAGGTCTGCAAGGGGCTGACCACAGGAGCCGCCTGATTGAGCTTGAGCAGAATCTCGGCGCGCAGCATCAGCTCTGGCCTGCGCGGGGCAACATGCTCCACCACATTGATGGTGGCCAGACTTGGCCCGGCCAGGTTTCCGCTGGCCGTCACCTTGGGCGCAGGCTGCGGCGCATTGCTGGACTGCAGTGGCAAGGCAGCCAGCGCGGCCTGCGGGTTGTCAGCCTTCAATTCCAGCTCGGCATTCAGCCATTTGGCTTGAATACTGGCCTGTGCGTTCCCCGCTGTAGCCGTCAGCAAGCGCTGCACCATCTCCCGCGCCAGCGCCCAGTCACGCAGATACATGGCGCTGAGCGTGGCGGCATACAACTGCCCCACCTGCTCGGCCTGACTCACAGACCCAAAACTACCCGATCGCGGCAGCACTGCCCACTGGCGGCGTACATCCACGCCCGCATTGGAGATCACGCGCGCGCGGGCCGCCATCATCACATGCTCCAGCGTAGGCACAGGGTCCGCAGAACGCTTGCCCGGCGGCACACGCGAATCCATATCGGCAATGCGCTGCGTGGTCAGCGGGTGGCTGCGCAGATAGGGCCAGCTGCCGTTGTCATTGAGCCTGCTGGCCTGCTGCAGCTTGCCAAACATGCCCACAAAACCTTGTGGTGCAAAACCGGCGGGAGCCATCAGGCTGTACCCCATGCGGTCGGCCTCGCTCTCCATCGCGCGCGAGAAATTCAGCTGGTTCTGCATCACCGCCGCCGGCCCGCCCATCATGATGGCCATGGCCGCATCGGGGCTGCGCGTGGCTGCCAGCGCCCCCAGCAGCATGGAAGCCAGCATCAGCGGCGTCTGCTTGCCCTGCTGGGCCAGCATGCGCGCAATGTGGCGCTGCGTGATGTGGCTGGTTTCGTGGGCAATCACCGAAGCCAGCTCGTCGCCGCTGCTGACCACACTGATCAATCCCAGATACACGCCCATATAGCCACCGGGCAGCGCAAACGCGTTGACCTGGCGGTCCTTGCCCAGAATCAGCGTCCAGGCAAAGCGGTCTTCCAGCTCCTGCGAAAGCTCACCATTCTTGCGCGCCGCATCCTGCAAATGCAGCCAGATGCCCTCTACATACTCCTGCAGCACCGGGTCATCCAGATAATCCGGGTCACGGTACAGCTCCTTGACGATGGAGTCGCCCAGACGCCGCTCATCGCCCGTGGTCAGCGAGGACGCACCATCGCCCAGTGTGGGCAGGCCCGCAGCCTGAACGGGGGACATCAAAGGAGAAACACACTGAACAGCTATCAAAATGGAAGCTGCAAGCGCTTTCAGTGCATGGGCTTTAGGCAGTTTTTGCATCAAAAGTGGCATGACAATCACGACATTGCCAGCATTCAGGGGCCTGAACTGCCAGCCGTTCAACACCCCACTATGATGCCCTGATTGATTCGCACTGCAGCATGACCGCCTGTTACGACAGGGTAAAGACCCATGCTGTAGCGTATGCCCCCGATATTTGCGCTGCCGATGACCCATCTCAGAGGGCTGGCAGGCACCCGCAGAAAGCAAACATGTCCGAACTCACCCACTTCGACGCCCAAGGTCAGGCCCATATGGTCGACGTAGGCGGCAAAGCCGCCACCCACCGTGTAGCCGTCGCCGAAGGCCGCATCACCATGCAGCCAGAGACCCTGGCCATCGTGCAAAACGGCACCGCCAAAAAAGGCGACGTGCTGGGCATCGCCCGTATCGCCGCCATCATGGCCGCCAAAAAGACCAGCGACCTCATCCCCCTGTGCCACCCCCTGGCACTGACCCGCGTAGCCGTGGAGTTTGAGCTGGAGCCCGAATCCAGCGCCATCCGCTGCACCGCCACCGTAGAACTAACAGGCCAGACCGGCGTAGAAATGGAAGCCCTGACCGCTGTGCAGATCGGCTTATTGACTATCTACGATATGTGCAAGGCTGTGGATAAGGGGATGGTGATGGGTGGGATTAGGGTGCTGGAGAAGCGGGGGGGAAAATCTGATTTATTCAAATAACACGATTGAATATAATTTAGCTGCTCTTTATTAAAAAGAGCATTAGCTTTTTTATTAATCAAAACGAGTTCTTCATTCAAGTTATTACTTGAAATATAATTAAAAAACAAACAGAAATTTTTCTCTACAGGCTCTATTTTTATAATTCTTTTCAGGGAGTGAAATTCTTCATCATTATTAATGGAATTAGAAGCAAATAAATTATATTGCCCATATATATCATTAAGAAATATTGATTCTATTTTTTCCGGTTCTTTCGATTTAAGGAAATTCGCATTGAAATATCTTAGCTCCCTATATTTTGATGAAAATAGTAAGTACTCCTTTGTTATGCAAAAAAACAGAACCAATGGCACTATTGATACGATAAACATTGGTATTTTTGTTTCTTTTATATCTTTTATACCGATGGTCATCAATGCCAAATAAGCAAATAAGAAATTTGCATTGAAAAGTGGGTACTCAAGCATTGAGTGCACCATTATGGGCAAAGGAAGCAAGAGTAAAGAAAAATTTTTCTTATTTTTTTTAAAAAATGAGAAATGAATCCATCCCCAAAAAATTACCAGAACAAACCCTAAAGGTATCCCAAACCAAACAAAGAAGTCCAAAAATAAATTGTGTGCACTACCGATCATCACACCGTGCTGCACGAAATGATTCTCAACAACCTCAAAGTGTGCTGCACGTGTGTTGAGCACACCATATCCCACCAATGGATGCCTAAAAATTGCATCCACAATAGTGCCCCACAACTCAAAGCGTCCTGTAGATAAATCACCTTCAGCAAGAATATTTCTTGTTTCAAAAATATTTTTGCTTATAAATATCACCAGCCCAGAAAAAATAATAACAAACGTTTCAAACCAGCTCTTAAAGCAAATACACAAAACCAATATCAAAAATAAAGATAAAAATGACGTCTTAGAAGAAGCAAAAGCCAATGCACTTGACATCAAGAAAAAAACAGAAATTACTGTTATTTTCCCAATTATTGATTTTCTGTAAAAATAAATAATGCAGCACATCCCAGTCAAAATCAAGCTTGCAGCTAAATTAGGTTGCCCAAAATTGGCATACGGCCTTCCACGAGAGCTATCGTACCCAGCTTTCCAGATATCTAAGAATTCATATATTTCAAAAAATTGGCACAAAATTATTACAGAACTAAATACAGAAGAAAATATCAATACTATAAGAAAATTTCTCCCAATATCATTTTTAAAATTTGCAAAAGAACTAACAAATAAAATACCAAAAATAGAAAATAAAAATGCCATCCAGAAATTTTCTGAATATATTTCTTCACCATAAAACAATCTTACCAATGAAATTAGTATAAAAATAATAAAAAATATAGAGATATTATTTATTTTTAATTTTTCACCAACAAAGCAATCTCTAACGACAATAGTAACAACAGCCAAGAATGCAAAAAACTCCATGGAAGAATTTCTCCATGGAGGCTCATATGTTGTTACCACGAATGAAAGAAAAACGAATAAAATAAATAATAATTCAGATACTTTTTTTATCATAAAAAAAGCCCCTCGAAAGGGGCTCCTATTACAAGGATAAATTACTTGCAGCTAGCAGGCAGATACTTTGCAGGCATAGTTCCCGCAGCACATGTCCACTTAACTGTGCCAGTATCAGTGTCCCCCACACCAGTCAAAGTCAAAGTTGTTCCATTTGCAGTACCACCTAAAGCACTAGTACCAGTCACAGTGATCTGCGCTTGTGCACCAGAATTCGAGTCTTGGTAAGCAACGCTGGCAACATACTTCGAGGAAGCATTGGTAATGTAATCGGCAGCAGATGCAGCTGCAGGGAATGCACTCTTGGCAGCATAAGCTTCAGACAACGAAGTACGACCAGCAGACGCAGCCAGAACCATTTCAGAAACCTTAGCACGTGTGGTGTAATCCTGATAAGCAGGCAGAGCCACGGCAGCCAGAATACCGATGATCGCCACAACGATCATCAGTTCGATCAGGGTAAAACCCTTTTGAATGGAACGCTTCATGAAAAACTCCCTTGGTTGATGAAGTAACGCTTCTATCAAGCAAATGGCGTGCCAACTGCAATCAATGCGCTAGGCCCACATAGATTGACACTTTTGCTTGCAGGATCCTCAACAGCTGCAACATTTTTGGCTACCCTAACAGTCAGGCTGACAAATTTGTCAGAGTGCTTGACGGGAATCAAGCACCCTCAGTGTCACTCCACGACAAAACGCATGGTGCTTCCTGCCAGTTCCATGGTGTCGCCATTGAGCAGGGGCACGGACAGGGGGCCAACGACCTGACCATTGAGCTTGAGCGCTTCGCTTTCGCCTTCCAGCTGGGTCAGCACAAAGCCATGGGGCTTTTGCGTGATGGAGGCGATGGCTACGCCTGGCTTGCCCAGGGTGGTAACGACCTTATAGAGCGAGACTTCTTTGCCAGCCATGCTGCCAGTCATCATGCGAATGACAGCATGACGTTCGGGCAGCGATGAGACCGTGCCCTGGATGGTTGAAGCAAAGCTGGAGATTTCACCAAAGCCGGATGGGCTGGACAGCTTTGCATAGTCGCTGTCTGGCTCTTCAGAGATATGGGCTAGTGTTTTGCTGACGGATGGCACTGGCGCGTCGCTGTCCATCAGCACATTGCCAAGGAAGCGGATTTTGTAGCGGCCAATGTCCAGCAGGTCGCCGTGCAGCAGTTCATGCTTTTGAATGGCACGACCGTTGACGAAGGTGCCGTTGGTGCTGCGCAGGTCTTCGATGGTGACCTTGCCATCCTTCATGGTCAGCACGGCATGCTCACCGCTGACGGCGAGGTTTTCGATCACGATGTCGTTGTATGGACGACGGCCCAGCGTTGTGCGCTCTTTGACGAGAGTCACTTCCTTGATGACGGCGCCGTCAATCGAGATGACCAAATTCGGCATGCTGGGTGCTCCTAAGGCAAGGGCGAAGTTGCGAGTTTCACAGAACCACAGTTCAGCCCTCTTCAAAATGAACAGGGCAGGCTTCGAAGCGTAACTTTATGAAACAAATCGAATGCTCTACTGTATTTTACAAAGACGATGAGCTTTGCAAAGTTCATTAATTTTTCATGAATTAGTCAGGTTCTGTCGTCACAAAGGTTCAAATTCCTGAAATCTCGCAAAAAGTCACTCACAGAAACAACACAGCCCGCTCTCTTGCGAGAAGCGGGCTGCTGCATCAGTGGGTCAGCTTGTGCTTAGAACGGGATGTCGTCGTCCATGTCGTCAAAGCCCGAAGCGGCGCGCTGGGGTGGGGGCGACATGGGGGCCGGTGCAGGACGGGCCGCAGGCGCTGCTGGGCGCTGTTGCTGCATGGGGGCAGGAGCGGGAGCACGGCGGGGCGCTTCGTAGCTGCTTTCGCCGTAGCCGTCATCGCTGCCGTAGCCACCTTGCTGCTGACCACCGCCCTGGCGGCTGCCCAGCATTTGCATGGTGTCGGCGCGGATTTCTGTGGCGTAGCGCTCCTGGCCGGTGGCTTGATCAGTCCACTTGCGGGTGCGCAGGCTGCCTTCCACATAGACCTGGCTGCCCTTGCGCAGGTACTGGCCCACGATTTCGGCCAGTTTGCCGTTGAAGACGACGCGGTGCCATTCGGTGGCTTCGCGGTTTTCGCCAGAATTCTTGTCGCGCCAGCGGTCCGTGGTGGCGATGGTCACGTTGGCCACTTGGTCGCCGCTGGGGAAGGTGCGCATTTCCGGGTCACGACCCAGATTGCCGACGATGATGACTTTGTTGACGGATGCCATAGGTTTACCTTTTCAAAAAGTGGCCCGGGTATTGACGATTCGTCCCGAACCAATGGAGTGCGCATTTTGCCCCAAGCAGAATGACCTGCTTGCGGGATTACCCTTGATTTACGGACTCAGCCATGACGTCCTACAGGGCGCAGCGGCCAAGTCACCAGCAGCCACAGTGCGGTCAGCACAGCGGTCATCACAAAGAGACCCGGCACGCCCACAAACTTGGCAACCGCACCGCCGATAGCGCCACCGGCAAACAAGCCCAGCGATTGCAGCGTGTTGTAAGCGCCCAGCGCCGCACCGCGCAACGGCGCCGGGGCCATGCGCGATACCAGACTGGGCTGGGTTGCCTCCAGCGCGTTGAAGCCGCAGAAGAACAGGAACATCAGCAGCGCCATGCACCAGACCGTGGGAATGGTGCCGCTGGCGGCCAGCATGCCCAGACCGATCTGCACCACCAGCACCAAGCCTATGGCGCCCAGCAGGGCCTTGCGCAGCTTGCCCTTGCGCTCCATGGAAAACAGCATGCCCATGGCCAGAAAGGACAGCAATACAGCTGGCAAGTAGATATGCCAGTGCTGCTCTTTGACCAGCCCCGCCTGCACCAGCATGGCGGGCACGGCTACCCACATGGACATTTGCACGGTGTGCAGGATGAAAACGCCAAAGTTCAGGCGCAGCAAATCCTTCTGGCCCAGCAGATCGCTGAACTTGCCCTTGGGCGCATTCGCATGCTGCTGCGGCTCAGGCGGCACCACCCACAGCACCACGGCGATACCAGCCATGGCCAGTGCGCAGGTCAGGCCAAAGATGCCAGACAGGCCAATCCAGGCGTTGAGCAGCGGGGCCAGCACCAGCGCCAGCGCAAACATCAGGCCGATGCTGCCGCCCACCATGGCCATGGCCTTGGTGCGCACGCCGTCACGCGTCAGGTCGGCCAGCAGGGCGGTCACGGCTGCAGATACTGCGCCTGCGCCCTGAATGGCGCGGCCCACCATCAGGCCGGTCAGCGAATCGGCCATGGCAGCAATCAAGCTGCCAGCGGCAAACACCAGCAGACCGGCGACGATGATGCGCTTGCGGCCCAAGCGGTCAGACGCCAGGCCGATGGGCAGCTGGAACACGGCCTGCGTCAGGCCATACATACCCATGGCCAGACCGATCATGGCGGGGTCGTCACCGCCGGGGTATTTGCGCGCTTCCAGCATGAAGACGGGCAGCACCAGGAACAGGCCCAGCATGCGCAGCGCAAAAATCAGCGCCAGCGCACCACTGGAGCGGCGCTCCTGAGACGTCATGGTGGTGGAAGATTTGTCGCCGCCCTGCGTGCCCGCACTAGGGGATGTATTGATTTTTTTCACGCTCAAATTTTGCCAAGAGTCGAAGTCTTATGCCCACGTTAAATAAATCACCAGCGGGCAAAAGAGAGGAAATAAAACCGTAGATTGTCCGTGAACCTGAATCATCTAGTCAGAAGCAAGCCCGTCTGACTATCATGGAGAGTTTTCCCCGTCTGGAGCGCCCGTGTCCCTGAAGTCTGATTCGCCCTCTGAAATCCACGATGACAGCCTGTATCTGGGCCGCTCACTCGCGCAGACGCGGATTGCCATTCGCGGCGCACGCACGCACAACCTCAAGAATATCGACCTCGATATTCCGCGCAACCAACTGGTGGTGATTACCGGCCTGTCGGGCTCGGGCAAGTCCAGCCTGGCCTTCGATACCTTGTATGCAGAAGGCCAGCGTCGCTATGTGGAAAGCCTCTCGGCCTATGCACGCCAGTTTCTGGGGCGGCTGGACAAGCCCGATGTCGATCTGATCGAAGGCCTGTCGCCCGCCATCTCCATCGAGCAAAAGGCCACCAGCCACAACCCGCGCTCCACCGTGGGCACCGTCACCGAGATCAACGACTACCTGCGCCTGCTCTACGCCCGCGCCGGCACGCCGTTCTGCCCTGACCACAACCTGCCGCTGCAATCCCAGACCATCAGCCAGATGGTGGACAGCGTGCTGCAACTGCCCGAAGACACCAAGCTGATGATCCTCGGCCCGCTGGCGCGGGAAAAAAAGGGCGAATTTGCCGAGCTGTTTGTGCAGCTGCAAGCCCAGGGTTATGTGCGCTTTCGCGTGGATGGGCAGATTTACGACGCCCAGTCCCTGCCCAAGCTGGAAAAGAACGAGCGCCACAACATCGACGTGGTGATTGACCGCGTCAAAGTGCGTGAAGACATCAAGCAGCGCCTGGCCGAAAGCTTTGAGGCCGCCCTGCGTGCCGGGGGCGCCGACGCCGGTGGCCGCGTGCTGGCCCTGGAGATGGATAGCGGCAAGGAGCACTTGTTCAGCGCCAAGTTCGCCTGCCCTATGTGCGACTACTCCCTGCCCGAGCTGGAGCCGCGCATCTTCTCCTTCAACTCGCCCATGGGCGCGTGCCAGGCCTGCGACGGTCTGGGCAACAGCGAAGACTTCGACCCCGACCGCGTCGTGCCCTTCCCCACGCTGAGCCTGGCCAGCGGCGCCATCAAGGGCTGGGACAAGCGCAACAACTACTACTTCTCCATGCTGGAGAGCGTAGCCAAGCACTACGGCGTCAGCACCGATACGCCGTTTGAAGAGCTGCCCGAGAACGTGCGCAACGTCGTCCTCTGGGGCTCTGGCGATGAAGCCATGCCCTTCAACTATGTTTTTGAGAGCGGCGCACGCAAGGGCGAAGCCTTCGTCAAGTCGCATCCCTTCGAAGGCATCATCCCCAACATCAAGCGCCGTTTTCGCGAAACCGAATCCACCGTGGTGCGCGACGATCTGGCCAAGATGCGCACCATTCGCAAATGCCCGGAATGCGAAGGCACACGCTTGCGCCGCGAGGCCCGCTTTGTGCGCGTGGGTGAAGGCGAGCAGGCCCGCGCCATCTATGAAGTCAGCCACGCCACGCTGAGCGATGCGCTGCACTGGTTCAAGCACCTGAACATGGCCGGGGCCAAGGCCGAAATTGCCGACAAAATCGTGCGCGAAATTGCCTCGCGCCTGCTGTTCCTCAACGACGTGGGCCTGTCGTACCTGAGCCTGGACCGCAGCGCCGATACACTCTCGGGCGGCGAGGCCCAGCGCATTCGCCTGGCCTCGCAAATCGGCTCGGGCCTGACGGGCGTGATGTATGTGCTGGACGAGCCCTCCATCGGCCTGCACCAGCGCGACAACGACAAGCTGATTTCCACGCTGGAGCATCTGCGCAACATCGGCAACAGCGTGATCGTGGTGGAGCACGACGAAGACATGATGCGCGCCGCCGACCAGATCATCGACATGGGCCCTGGCGCGGGCGTGCATGGCGGGCGCATCATGGCCCAGGGCACGTATGAGGACATCAAGGCCAACCCCGATTCGCCCACGGGCCGCTATCTGAACGGCACGCAGAGCATTCCCGTGCCCAAGCACCGCACGCCGTGGCTGCCGAAATTGAACTCCCCCCTGAGCGGCGATGCCGCTTCCCCCCAGAGGGGGGACAATGCCTTCGCTACGGGGCGGCCCTTGCTCGGCATCTCTGGTGGGGGCAGTAGCGACCTACAGACCTTACGCGTAGAAGGCGCCAGCGGTCACAACCTGAAAAAAGTCACGGTGGACTTTCCCGTGGGCCTGTTCACCTGCGTGACGGGTGTTTCGGGCTCTGGCAAATCCACGCTGGTCAACGACACGCTGTATGCCGAAGTCGCCCGTCAGGTGCACCGTGCGGGCACCGAGCCTGCGGCGCATGAGGACATCATCGGCATCGATTACTTCGACAAGGTCATCAACGTCGATCAATCGCCCATCGGCCGCACGCCGCGCAGCAACCCCGCGACCTATACCGGCCTGTTCACGCCCATTCGTGATCTGATGGCCGAAACCAATACGGCACGCGAGCGTGGCTATGGCCCCGGGCGCTTCTCGTTCAACGTTTCGGGCGGGCGCTGCGAGGCCTGCCAGGGCGACGGCGTGGTGAAGGTGGAGATGCACTTTCTGCCCGATGTGTACGTGCCCTGCGACATCTGCCACGGCCAGCGCTACAACCGCGAAACGCTGGAAGTGCTGTGGAAGGGCAAGAACATCTCGCAGATTCTGGAGATGACCGTGGAAGACGCCCATGCCTTCTTCAAGGACGTGCCCAGCATCGCCCGCAAGCTGCAGACGCTGCTGGATGTGGGCCTGAGCTACATTCGCCTGGGCCAGAGCGCCACCACGCTGTCGGGCGGCGAGGCCCAGCGCGTCAAGCTGGCGCAGGAGCTGAGCAAGCGCGACACCGGCCGCACCCTCTACATCCTGGATGAGCCCACCACCGGCCTGCACTTTGCGGACATTGCTCTGCTTTTGAAAGTGCTGCACCAGCTGCGCGATGCGGGCAACACCATCGTCGTGATCGAGCACAACCTGGACGTGATCAAGACCGCTGACTGGCTGATCGACATGGGCCCCGAAGGCGGCTCGGGCGGCGGCCAGGTCGTGGCCGTGGGCACGCCTGAAGACATTGCCGCCAACCCGGCCAGCGTGACGGGGCGCTACCTCAAGCCCTATCTGGACAAAGCACCCGCCAAGGTCAAAACCAAAGCCAAATCGACTGAAAAGGCCACAAGCCAAGACTGATAAAGCGCCAGCAGCTATGCAAACCATAGCTGCGCGGCGCCCATGGAAAGATGAAGATGCAAAAAGACGTGTGGGATTTTGTGATTGTGGGCGCAGGCATGGCCGGTGCATCCACCGCCTGGCAACTGGCCCAGAGCGGTGGTGACACCCCGCCCTCCGTGCTGGTGCTGGAGCGCGAATCCCAGCCTGGCTATCACACCACCGGCCGCTCGGCGGCGCTGTTTGAAGAGCACTATGGCCCCGCCCAGGTGCAAGCCCTGACCCGCGCCAGCCGCGCCTTCTACGAAGCGCCGCCCGCAGGCTTTGCCGAAGCCCCCATCCTCACGCCGCGCGGTGTGCTCTATGTGGGCACGGCCGAGCAAAAGGCGCTGGTGGACGCAGCCTATGCCGAGGCCATCATTCACTCGCCCCAAGCCCAGCGCCTGAACGCAGCCCAGTTGCAGGCCCTGGTGCCCTGCCTCAAGGCCGATGTGCTGGTGGACGGTTTTCTGGATCATGGCGCACGCGATATCGACGTGCACGGCCTGCACCAGGGCTATATCCGCGGCCTGCGCCAGCGCGGCGGCGACCTGTGGTGCAACGCCGGGGTGGAAGGCATTACCCGCGTCAACGACCTCTGGCACATCGCCCTGCCCAAAGGCCAGAGCATCCGCACCAAAGTCATCGTCAATGCCGCCGGTGCCTGGGCCGATACCGTCGCCACCATGGCGGGCGCAGCGCCCATAGGCATCACGCCCAAACGCCGCAGCGCCTTCACCTTTGCCGCGCCCGAGGGCATGGACGCCACGCACTGGCCCGCCATCATCAGCGCCGACGAAGGCTGGTACATCAAGCCGGACGCGGGCCAGTTGCTGGGCTCGCCCGCCAATGCAGACCCGGTTGAACCCCATGATGTGGTGCCCGAAGAGCTGGACATTGCCACCGGCATCTGGCGCATCGAGGAAGCCACCACGCTGCAGATTCGCCGCCCATCGCATACCTGGGCCGGTCTGCGCTCCTTCGTGGCTGATGGTGAGCTGGTGATTGGCTGGGATGGTTCGCCCACCCCAGTGGCAGGCTTTTTCTGGGTGGCGGCCCAGGGCGGCTACGGCATCCAGAGCGCAGCGGGCTACAGCCTGCTGGCGCGCAATCTGCTGCTGGGCGAGCCTTTGCATGCGACGCTTGCACAGCAGAAGGTGAATGTGGGGGATGTGACGCCTACGCGTTGCCAGCGGGTTTCTCGAAATTGATAGCTTGCGGCGCTTTCTGAGACTGCGTTTTTGCCTGATTTGGTCATTTTCTTGATTTGAGGGCAGAGGCCGGGTGCGGATACCAGATAGCTTCTTTGTATTTTGATAGCTGCTTGCGCAATTTGGATAAGCGCTAAAGGCCAATTTCGTCACAACTCTCGCAGGCCGCCCGTACCCGCTCCCACCCGTGTGGATGCGCCTGCGGCACGCGGTTCAGGCTGCGGGTATTGGCACCGAAGAGTGCCAATACTTCGTGAACTGACTTGCGGCAACTGTTTGAGCGGCGCGCGCAGCGCAAAGCGAGTTTTGCCGCACCGCAGACTGAATTGCGTGACGCAGGTTTGCCCGTAGCGCAGCGCAGGGACGCAGAAAGTCGGGTCGCATTCTTTGGGTTACGTTTCTTCGGCCGGCGACCCGGGGGCGAGCAAGAAAGGTAACTCGCCTGCCGGGGCGAGACCCGGCCTCTACAACCAAACAAGAAAACTGCCTCAAACACAGATGCAGCAATCGCCACCAGCTATCAAAAACAAACGGCCTGCACTCCTCAAAGCACAGGCCGTTTCATCCATCGACAGCAGCGTCAGATCAAAACCAGATCAATTCTCGATCTTGGCGAACTGCACAATCTTCGCGTACTTGGCAATCTCGGCATTGATGTACTTGCCCGCATCCACCTTGGGATCGGCCACCACACTGCCAGCCTCTTCCATCTTCTTGCGGAACTCGGGCGAAGCCATCACCTCATCCAGCGCATGCTTCAGCTTGGCCGCGATAGGCGCGGGCAGGCCCTTGGGTGCCATCATGGCGAACCAGCTGTTGATGTCCACGTTCTTGAACTGGGGCAGCTCAGACAGCGCGGGAATATCAGGCGTCATGGCCGAACGCTTGGCTTCGGTCGTACCCAGAGCCACCACCTTGCCCGCCTTGATCTGGGGCAGGCCGGAGGACAGCACAAACATGCCGAACTCGATGTTGCTGCCCACCAGATCGGTGGTCAGCGGGGCCACGCCCTTGTAGGGCACATGGGTCATGTGCAGCTTGCCCTGTTCCTTGATCAGTTCGCCCGCCAGGTGCAGGGCTGTGCCCACGCCAGAGCTGCCGTAGCTGAACTTGTCGGGGTTCTTGCTGACCAGGCTGACAAACTCGGCAGCATTCTTCACGCCCGCCTTGTGCGATGCCACCAGCACCATGGGCTGCGAGCCCACCAGACCGATGGGCGTGAAGTCGCCAATGTTGTACTTCACGGCCTTGTTGATGAGCTTGGCGATGGCCAGCTCGTTATTGGCCCCCACCATGATGGTGTAGCCGTCCGCAGGGGCCTTGGCCACTTTTTGCGCGCCGATGACGCCACCGGCTCCACCCAGGTTTTCCACCACCACAGGCTGGCCCAGCTTCTTGGACAAGCCATCGGCCACCAGACGGCCAATCAGGTCGGTGCTGCCACCAGCGGGGTAGCCCACAACCATGGTGATGGCCTTGGATGGATAGTTGTCCGCCGCAAACGCGGGCGCTGCCAGACCCGCAGCCATGAGCAGGCCTGCAGCGATGGCGGTACGACGAAGCATGTTTTTGTTTTGCATGGATCTATTCCGAATCTTTATAACGTCGATTGTGCGAACAGCGGGAAAGACATTTGGTGCCGATAGAGCACCAATCTGTGCTGTTTAGGCACCATCTACGCAGTAACACTGATCTACTAAATCCAGATAAAGGCCCGGCAGTGGCGCTGCCGGTGGCTCAGGCAAAGCACAGGCTACCGGTCCGCCCCGATTCATGCCCTGAGGACAAACACTCAGGCGCTGGTGATGTCGTTCCAGAACTGCTCGGCCACCGTGCCCAGATGGCGTTTGGGGCGGTACAGACGTATATCGAAGTGCACATTCAGGCTGCTGTCGCCCGCGATCGCAAGCCGCCCCGCCTGGCAGTCGCGCTGCACCATGGACCAGGGCATCCAGGCCACACCCAGGCCTTTGAGTACGTATTCGTAGTTGGCATCGGCCGAGTCGCAGTCTATGCAGCGGCGCAGCCGGGGCATCAGCGGGTGGCTGGCCAGATGGTCTTCCACCAGTCGCCCCAACGCCATGCTGTGCGAAAACGCCAGATAGGGCACAGGGCTGGCCGCAGCATGCAGCGCCTGCGACAGATCGAACAAGGCCTTGCCATCGGCATCGGCCCGCGCCACGGGCACCATCTTGTCGTGCATCACCGTCAGATGGCTGAACTGGCGACCATCCAGCCGCACGGCAATGGCGGCGTGGTGATAGAGCAGGGAAAAGCTGATTTCGCCGCGCTGCAGCATCTGCACGGTTTCATCGAGCGTACGGGTAGCGATGCGCACCTCTGCCGACTGCAGCACGGCGCTATGGCGTGCCAGCCAGTCGGCCACGATGGTTCGCGCCAGCGTGCGGCCTGTGGCCAGCGTAATCACATGGGCCTGACGCCCGGCAATGGCCTGCAGCTCGTCATGGGACTGCGCCAGCGTGCGCACCATTTGCTCGGCCGTGTCGCGAAAGGCCTCACCGGCGGGGGTGAGCCGCACTGGCCCGCCGCCCGATTCAATCAGCGGCGTGCCCGCCCAGGCCTCCAGCGCGCGAATGCGTCGGCCAAAGGCGGGATGGGTGACATGGCGCAGCTCTGCCGCGCGGGTAAAGCTGCGCTCCTGAGCCAGGAGCAGAAAGTCTTCCAGCCATTTGCTTTGCATGGCCAGAGACCTCGCTGATCAGGCCTTCGCTGCAGCCTGCAGCGTGGCGCGTGTGGCGATAGCGGCTTCGCGTGCAGCCTTGGCGAAATCATCACCCTGACCCGCGTACAGAATGGCCCGCGAGGAGTTGATGATGATGGGGCCGCCACCTAGTTTTGCAGCCTTCACGGTGGCCACGGCATCGCCGCCCTGTGCGCCCACGCCGGGAATCAGCAAAGGCAGCGTAGGAGCCACGGCGCGCACGCGCTCGATCTCATTGGGGCGGGTTGCGCCCACCACCAGACCCAGCTGGCCGTTGGTGTTCCACGGGCCCTGTGCCAGCTTGGCCACATGCTCGAACATATGGGGGTTGCCGGGCACATCGGCCAGGGTCTGGGCCTGCAGATCGTCACCACCGGGGTTGGAGGTGCGGCACAGCAGGAAAGCACCCTTGCCCTCGTACTTGAGGTAGGGCGTGATCGAGTCAAAGCCCATGAAGGGCGAGAGCGTCACGGCATCGGCGCCGTAGCGTTCAAACGCTTCCTTGGCGTACTGCTCGGCGGTGGAGCCGATATCGCCACGCTTGGCGTCCAGAATCACGGGCACATGGGGCGCAACCTTGCGCATATGGGCCATCAGCTTTTCCAGCTGGTCTTCGGCGCGGTGGGCGGCAAAGTAGGCGATCTGGGGCTTGAAGCTGTTCACCAGATCGTGGGTGGCATCGACGATGGCTGCACAGAAGTCGTAGATCTTGGACGCATCGCCCTTCATGGCGCCGGGAAAGCGGCTGGGTTCAGGGTCCAGACCCACGCACAGCATGGAGTCATTGCGCGTGGACGCGTCGCGCAGCATGTCGAGAAAAGTCATAAAGGGGGATTTTAATTGCTCCCCCCTTCCAAGCCCTGCTGCAGGTTTTGCGGCCAGCGGCAGGCCGCAAACCAACACACTCCAAAACCGCCACACCCGAAAACTGGCACACCCCAACAAAGAGACAGCGAGCAAGCGCCGCCGCGCAGCGAGGCTGTCGTCCCCCTTGGGGGAAGGCGCGAAGCGCCACAGGGGGAGTAGATAATTCCACCATGCCTTCGTTCACCCCCAGACAGCTCATTCTTCTCGTTCTTCTCACCATCGTCTGGGGCCTGAACTGGCCCGTCATGAAGCTGGGCGTGCAGCACTTTCCCCCTCTGTCTTTCCGCATGGTCAGCATGTGGATTGGCCTGCCCATACTGGCCATCTTTGTCGCCAGCAAAGGCCTGCCGCTGACCATCCCGCGCAGCTACTGGGGGCAGCTGGCCAAGCTCACCCTGTTCAACATGGTGCTGTGGCACTGCCTGATCATCATCGCCATCCCCACACTCTCCAGCGGCCGCGCGGCGATTCTGGGCTACACCATGCCTATTTTTTCAGCCGTCTTTGGCAGCCTGTTCTTCAAAGACAAACTGGGCCCACGCGCCTGGGCGGGCGTAGGTGCTGCGTTCGCAGGCGTTTTGCTGCTGCTGTGGCACGAAGTGGGCGCACTGGGCAGCAAGCCTCTTGGCGTGATGCTGATGCTGATTGCCGCCGCTGGCTGGGCCTGGGGCACGCAGCTGCTGCGCCGCACCGAAGCGCCCGTGCCGCTGATGACGCTGTCGCTGTGGATGGTGGCGCTGACCACCGTGGTGCTGACGGTGCTGGCTTTTGTCTTTGAACGAGACCAATGGCACGCCCCCGACCAGAGCGCGATGGCTGCTATCGCTTTTAATGGCATCCTGGTGCTGGGCTTTGCCCAGGCCGTGTGGTTCTACTTGGCCCGCAGCCTGCCGCCCGTGGCCTCCACGCTGAGCGTGATGATGATTCCGGTGCTGGGCGTGTTTGTCGGGGCCTGGTGGCTGGGCGAGGTGCTGCATTGGCAGGATTGGACGGCGGTCTGCCTGATGGTGGTGGCGATTGCTTCTGTGCTGTGGCCTAGCAAGAAGGCTTGAGGCTTTTTGCAGCTCTAGCGCTTATGGATAAAGCGCTGGCAGCTATTGATTTTGTATTTTTTGCTGGCGACAGAGGGCGGGTCTCGGCCCGCCAGCCGAGGTACTTTCTTTTGCTTCGCCAAAAGATAAGTACCCAAAGAAAAGGCGACCCGACTTTCTGCGTCCCTACGCTACGTTTCACTTCGCTCCGGGCAAACCTGCGTCACGCAATTCAGTCTGCGGTGCGGCAAAACTCGCTTTGCGCTGCGCGCGCCGCTCAAACAGTTGCCGCAAGTCAGAGCACGAAGCAATGCTGTCCTTCGGCAGCATTGCCCGCAGCCTGAACCGCGTGCCGCAGGCGCATCCACACGGGTGGGAGAAGGTGCGGACGGCCTGCGAGAGCTATGACGAAATAGGCCTCTAGCCCAATCACAGCAAGCGGTAGCAGCTATTGAAATAGATAAAGAAGCTATTCCGCACCCGGTATTGCCCCTTGTGACCACGCCTGTGACGGCAAGCTCTTGGGGCTGGCAGTTGCACCGTAGAGTGCAACTGCTTCGTCATCAAATTTGCGGCAACTGTTTGAACGAAGCGCCAAAGGCGCGCAGTGAGTTTTGCCGCACAGCCCCAAGAGCTTGACGGCACAGGTTGCCCGCAGCGAAGCGGAGAGACGTGGGCATCGGGGCTGGCTCTTTGCCTACTTTCTTGCACAAGAAAGTAGGTCGCCTGCCGGGGCGAGACCCGGCCTCTGCAAACAAATCAAGCATTTAGCCGATTTCAAGAAGCAAACTCAACCACAGCAAGCGACAACAGCTACAAAAACAAAAGCGCACTGCGTTCCCACAGTGCGCTTTCTTCATCCAGAGCTGAAAGGCTTAAGCAGCAGCTTCCTGCTTGGCACCCCGTGCCTGCATGAACTTGCCCAGACCCACCACCAGCACCGCGCCAGCAGCAGCTGCCACGTAGTGCAGCCAGGGGTGCGCCATGGTGTAGCCATGCAGCAGGTTGTCGTTGACGATGGTTTCGCCACCCACCCAGCCAATCAGGGCTGCGCCCAGCGTGATGATGACGGGGAAGCGCTCCATCAGCTTGATCATCAGCGTGGAGCCAAAAATCACCAGAGGAATGGAGATGGCCAGGCCCAGAATCAGCAGAACCATATTGCCTTGGGCGGTCGCGGCCACGGCAATCACGTTGTCCAGGCTCATCACCAGGTCGGCGATCAGGATGGTGCGGATGGCGGCCACCATGGAGCCCGTGCCCTTGGATTCGCCTTCTTCTTCATCGCCACCGGTCAGCAACTGGTAGCCAATCCACAGCAGCAGGCAGCCACCGATGACTTGCAGGAAAGACAGCTCCAGCAGCTTGGCTGCAACCACGGTCAGCACGATACGCAGCACCACGGCTGCGCCAGAGCCAAACATGATGGCTTTCTTTTGCTGTTCAGGAGGGAGAGAACGGGCTGCGAGCGCGATGACAACGGCGTTGTCGCCGGAGAGGATGATGTTGATCCAGACGATCTTCACCAGGCCGATCCAGAAATCGGCGTTATTGAGCATATCCATTGTTGACTCCACTGTTTTGAATATGAAAGCGCCGCATTGCGCGGCGCTTTCTTTTAAGAGTGGAGGCAGTTTAGAGGGCCTGAGGCCCGCTGCCAGTTCGTAATACTGCGTAAATTTTTACCGCAGCACTACGAACTTCTGCACAGGGCTTACTTCTTCAGCAGGCCTTGCAGCAGGCGACCCATTTCGGATGGGTTGCGAGTGATGGTGAAACCGCACTCTTCCATGATGGCCAGCTTGGCGTCAGCAGTGTCTGCACCGCCGGAGATCAGGGCACCTGCGTGACCCATGCGCTTGCCGGGAGGAGCAGTCACGCCAGCGATGAAGCCAACGATAGGCTTTTTCATGTTGGCCTTGCACCACTGAGCAGCTTCAGCTTCATCGGGACCGCCGATTTCACCGATCATGATCACGGCGTCGGTGTCGGGATCTTCGTTGAAAGCGCGCATCACGTCGATGTGCTTCAGGCCGTTGATGGGGTCACCACCAATACCGACAGCGGAGGACTGGCCAATGCCCAGTTCAGTCAGCTGAGCCACGGCTTCGTAAGTCAGCGTACCGGAACGGGACACCACGCCCACGCGGCCCTTCTTGTGGATGTGACCGGGCATGATGCCGATCTTGATTTCGTCAGGCGTAATCAGACCGGGGCAGTTGGGGCCCAGCAGCAGAGTCTTCTTGCCGCCAGCAGCTTCCTTGGCCTTCATCTTGTTGCGCACTTCCAGCATGTCGCGCACTGGAATGCCTTCGGTAATGCAGATGGCCAAGTCCAGGTCAGCTTCCACAGCTTCCCAGATGGCAGCTGCAGCGCCTGCTGGAGGCACGTAGATCACGGACACGGTAGCGCCAGTTTCCTTGGCGGCGTCCTTGACGGAGCCAAAGATTGGGATGTCGAAAATCTTTTCGCCAGCCTTCTTGGGGTTCACGCCTGCCACGAAGCAGTTCTTGCCGTTTGCGTATTCCTGGCACTTTTCAGTGTGGAATTGGCCAGTCTTGCCAGTAATGCCCTGGGTGATGACCTTGGTGTCTTTGTTAATAAAGATCGACATGTGTGTATCTCCGGGGCGTATTACTTAACGGCAGCAACGATCTTGGTTGCGGCTTCAGCCATGGTGTCGGCAGCGATGATGGGCAGACCGGAATCCTTGAGGATTTGCTTGCCCAGTTCTTCGTTGGTGCCCTTCATGCGCACGACCAGAGGCACGGACAGGTTCACGGCCTTGCAGGCTGTGACCACGCCGTTGGCGATGGTGTCGCACTTCATGATGCCGCCGAAGATGTTGACCAGGATGCCCTTGACTTCAGGGTTCTTGAGCATGATCTTGAAGGCTTCAGTCACCTTCTCGGCCGTAGCGCCGCCGCCCACGTCCAGGAAGTTGGCTGGCTCGCCGCCGAACAGCTTGATGGTGTCCATGGTGGCCATGGCCAGACCAGCGCCGTTCACCAGGCAGCCGATGTTGCCATCCAGGGAGATGTAGGCCAGGTCGAACTTGGATGCTTCGATTTCAGCAGCATCTTCTTCGTCCAGATCGCGGTAAGCCACGATTTCTGGGTGACGGAACAGCGCGTTGGGGTCGAAGTTGAACTTGGCGTCCAGGGCCATCAGATCGCCCTTGGAGTCGCAGTTCAGGGGGTTGATTTCCACCAGCGACGCATCGGTGTCCATGTAGCACTTGTAGATCTTGGCGAAGATGTCTACAGCCTGGTCAATGGACTTGCCTTCCAGACCGATGGCAGCAGCCACCTTGCGCGATTGCGCTTCGGTGATGCCGGTCTGGGGGTCGATCATCTCGGTGATGATCTTTTCGGGAGTGGAATGAGCCACTTCCTCGATGTCCATGCCGCCTTCGCTGGAAGCGATCAGGGCAACCTTCTGCGTGGCGCGGTCAGTCACCAGCGACACATACAGTTCATTCTTGATGTCAGCGCCGTCTTCGATGTACAGACGACGGACCTTCTGGCCTTCGGGGCCAGTCTGGTGCGTCACCAGCTGCATGCCCAGAATCTGTTCGGCCAGCTTTTGCACGTCCTCGATGGACTTGGCCACCTTCACGCCACCGCCCTTGCCGCGGCCACCAGCGTGAATCTGGGCCTTCACCACCCATACGGGTCCACCCAGCTTCTGGGCTGCTTCAACAGCCTCTTGAACTGTGAATGCAGGAATGCCACGGGGGACTGGCACACCAAACTGGCGCAAGATTTCCTTGCCTTGGTACTCATGAATCTTCATGACTTTGTCTCTCTGAACTGAGGGGAAATACCCGCTTGCCACAGACTCTAGCGGTCAGGCAATTCGGGTTCGTATGACATGGCGTGCAGGAATGTACCATGTTGCATCGCGCAAAACGACACCCCAATATGCGCAGAATCCACAATTTCATGCATCTTTTTTCGCATTTGCGCAAAAGCTGCAATGTGTTGATATTGCTGGAAAAATTATGCCTACACGATAATTTTTCTTCCTGCAACTTTCTTATGTCTTATACAAAACCTGACGCAAGCTTGATGCAAGCTCTGCCGAACGGGAAAGACCGTCGCCTAAGCGACAAAAATTAGGCCGTTTGTAGGAGTTTTGCCTAAAAAACAGGCTGCACACATCTGCCATCAGATTCAAGGACAATCAGCGTCCGAAAACGCGGCAATAGTGCCGCAGGCAGCGGCATCCACACAAACATGCGCGCGCCGCGCAGGAGAGAAATGCAATGGCAAAAGTCTTTATCGACGGAGAAGCAGGAACCACCGGTCTGCAGATTCGTGATCGTCTGGTCGATTTTGCAGGTGTGGAGCTGGTCAGCATTGACCCCGCACTGCGCAAGGACCCTGCCGCCAAACGCGCTCTGATTGCTGGCGTGGATCTGGTCATTCTGTGCCTGCACGATGATGCCGCCCGCGAAACCGCTGCCATGGTGGACTCCATCACCGCCGAAACAGGCCGCGCCATCAAGATCATTGATGCATCGACGGCCCACCGCACCGCCCCCGACTGGGTCTATGGCTTCCCCGAGCTGCGCGCTGGCCAGCTGGAAGCCGTGAAGAACGCCACCCGCGTCTCCAACCCCGGCTGCTACGCCACGGGCGCCATTGCCCTGCTGGCACCACTGGTGGCGGCGGGCCTGATTCCTGCCGACTACCCCGTGAGCCTGCCTTCCGTTTCTGGCTACACCGGCGGTGGCCGCCCCATGATTGAAGCTTACGAGGCTGGCACGGCCGCGCCTTATGAAGCTTATGCACTGGGTCTGGGCCACAAGCACATTCCCGAAATCCTGCACTACACCGGCATGACACGCCGCCCCGTGTTCATTCCCGCAGTGAGCAACTTTGCCCAAGGCATGCTGGTGCAACTGCCCCTGCATCTGGACCTGCTGCCCGGCGCGCCCAAGGCGGCTGACCTGCACGATGCACTGGCCAGCCACTACGCCAAGACCAACACACCAGCCCAATGGGTCAGCGTGCTGCCCGCTACGGAAGACAACAAGCTGGCCGCCGACACGCTGGCCAATACCAACAAGCTGGAGCTGCGCGTGTTTGCCAATGAGCAATACCGCCAGGCCGTGCTGATTGCCCGTCTGGACAATCTGGGCAAGGGCGCCAGCGGCGCGGCGGTGCAGAACCTGCAGATCATGCTGGGCCTGTAAGCCCTGCCCTTGAAGACTTCCATTTCAATAGCAGCTAGCGCTTTATTCATAAGCGCTGGCAGTCTATAAAGCTTCAATCATTTGCGGCTGCCACTGCCACTGGGGCAGCTGCAAGCCTGGGCCGTATGGGCCAGCCCAGCACCGGGCCATCGATCGCCTGCGGATTCAGCCCGGAAGCTGACCGCAATGCAGGCAGCGGGCCACGCGACTGCATCCGGGCCACGCTCAGGTCCAGAGCCTCCAAATGGCTCTCCCAGCTTCGCGCTGCCACTCGGGTCGATTTCATCGCACCGAGTGGTAAATAGCGGCTTGCTTTATCCTTGCCGACTTTTCGAATCTCAGGTTTTCCGCCTGTCATCGGGGCACAACATGGCTGCGGCGGCGTTGTGTGCCATGGCGACGGCAGCTTTTGCATAGGTTTCTCCAGATGACTCACAAGGCATCAGGCACGCCGGGCCAGGATGGCCATGACGACCTGCAACGCAATCTCACCAACCGCCATATTCAGCTGATTGCCATTGGCGGCGCCATCGGCACAGGCCTGTTCATGGGCTCGGGCAAGACCATCAGCCTGGCGGGGCCGTCCATCGTCTTTGTGTACATGGCCATCGGCATCATGCTGTTCTTCGTGATGCGCGCCATGGGCGAGTTGCTGCTGTCCAATTTGCAGTACCGCTCCTTCATCGACTTTTCTTCCGATCTGCTGGGCCCCTGGGCAGGCTTTTTCACGGGCTGGACTTACTGGTTCTGCTGGATCGTTACCGGCATCGCCGATGTGATTGCCATCACAGGCTATGCGCAGTTCTGGTTCCCGGACATCCCGCAGTGGCTGCCCGCAGTGGCCTCTGTGCTGGTGCTGCTGGGCCTGAACCTGCTGACGGTGAAGCTGTTTGGCGAGACCGAGTTCTGGTTCGCCATGATCAAGATCGTGGCCATTGTGGCGCTGATTGGCACGGGCCTGTACATGATGGCCACCGGCTTTGTCTCCCCTGCGGGCCGCTCTGCCTCGCTGGCCAATCTGTGGAATGACGGCGGCATGTTCCCCAACGGCATGCTGGGCTTTTTCGCAGGCTTTCAGATTGCAGTGTTTGCCTTTGTCGGTATCGAGCTGATTGGCACCACGGCCGCCGAAGCCAAGGACCCCGAGCGCACGCTGCCACGCGCCATCAACTCCATTCCCGTGCGCATCATCGTGTTCTATGTGCTGGCACTGATCGCCATCATGACGGTGACGCCCTGGCGCGATGTGGTGCCCAGCAAGAGCCCGTTTGTGGAGCTGTTCATGCTGGCGGGCCTGCCTGCGGCCGCTGGCATCATCAATTTTGTGGTGCTGACTTCGGCAGCCTCCTCGGCCAACAGCGGCGTGTTCTCCACCAGCCGCATGCTCTTTGGCCTGTCCATCAAGGGCGACGCGCCCAAGTCCTTCAGCCAGCTGTCCAGCCGCAGCGTCCCTTCGCGTGGTTTGCTGTTCTCCTGCATCTGCCTGCTGGTGGGGGCCTTTTTGATGTGGGTGATTCCCGACCTGATGGAAGCCTTCACGCTGGTGACCACGGTTTCCGCGATTCTGTTCATGTTCGTCTGGTCGCTGATTCTGCTGTCCTACATCGCCTATCGCCGCCGCCGCTCGGCGCTGCACCAGGCCTCCAAATTCAAGATGCCCGGTGGCGTGCCCATGTGCGTGGCCTGCCTGGCTTTCTTCGCGGGCATTCTGGTGCTGCTCACACTCAAGGACGACACGCGCCAGGCACTGATCGTCACCCCGCTGTGGTTTGTGCTGCTGGCCGTGGCCTACCAGTTTGTGCGCCGCCGCAATCAGGCTCGCGGCTAAGACCGCGCCCCGCGCTTGACCCCAAAAGGCCTCGACAGAGGCCTTTTTTCATGCCGCAAGCCTGCGAATGCCATGCGCGCTGAGATCACAGGACTCGTGCTTTGGGCTGCAATGTCGCCGATACCCGTCAAGAATTCCACGACACCGATGACAATAGGCTGGGCATGACCATCAACGGCAGGGGCAGCGCCGCCAGTAAAGCGGCTGCAACCCCATCAAACCAGCCGCGAGTTCTGCGGCTTTTTTCAGGCCTGAATTTATTGCCCATTTATTTCGCAGCAGCAACCACAGCACAGACAAGGCTCACATGGCGATTTCCATGTATTTATCAGGCACTACATGCGCTTGCAGCTCCTGTTTCAGGAGTGAATGCAGTGGTGCACAGGCATGAGTGCAGCGCCCTCTTCCGCCGCGCAGAAGGCCACGCTCATCGGCCTGATTGCCATCGTCTGCTGGAGCTGCACCATAGGCCTGATGCGCTCTGTTGCCGAGCCACTGGGCGCCGTAGGTGGCGCAGCCTGCCTCTACACCATGGCGGCGCTGTGCATTGCCATCGCACGCGGGCGGCAAGGCTGGCGCGAGCTGGCACGCTGGCGGGCCATGCACCCGGCCTACCTCTGGCTCTGCGGCCTGCTGTTCGTGGTCTATGAAATTTTTCTGTCCGTGGCCGTGGGCTTGGCGCACGACCGCAGCCAGGCCATGGAAATCGGCGTCATCAACTACCTCTGGCCCAGCCTGACCATTGCCTTTGCCGTGCTGTGGCGCCAGCAAAGCGCACGCTGGTGGCTGTGGCCCGGTCTGCTGATCTGCCTGTGGGGGCTGGTGCGCGTGCTGGGCGGGGACAGCTTCAGCCTGACCACGCTCTGGCAGCATGTGCAAGGCAACCCTGTGGCCTATGGCATGGCCTTTGCCGCCGCGCTGCTGTGGCCTACCTACTCTCTGCTGGCGCGCCGCTATGGCGCGGGCTTCAACGCCGTGGGCCTGTTCGTGACCTGGACAGCGCTGGCGCTGTGGGTGCAATGGCTGCGTCAGGATGCTGTAGCGCCCATGCAATGGTCCTGGCCCACGGCGCTGCAGCTGTTCATGGCTGGCGCACTGACAGCGCTGGGCTATAGCTGCTGGGAGCATGGCATTCAACACGGCAAGCTGGCCGTGCTGGCTGCAGCCTCGTATTTCACGCCCGTGCTGTCTGCGCTTGCGGCCAGTTTGCTGCTGCAGGTGCTGCCAGGCTGGAGCTTCTGGCAGGGTGTGGCACTGGTCACAGCAGGCTCGCTGATTTGCTGGTGGGCCACACGCGCACCTGTGCCTGCACCGTCGAAAAAGGTCTGAACATGGAGCTCAACAGCACGCTGCACATTCTGCTTAGCGCACTGGGCATAGGCCTGATGATCGGTGTGGTGCGCGAGCGCATGCACAACAGCGCCAGCGCTCTGGCAGCAGGCACGCGCACCCATGCGCTGGTCAGCCTGCTGGGCTGCGTGGGCTGGATGATTGACCCTCTCGCCTTTCTTGTCTGCGTGCTGCTGGTGGGTGCACTGACCTGCGCCTCTTACTGGCAGACCGCCCACGAAGACGCCGGGCTGACAGGTGAAATTGCCTTGCTGCTGAGCGTGGTGCTGGGCGGGCTATCAGTGCGCAATAGCTCTCTGGCCGCTGCGCTGGGCGTGATGGTTGCACTGCTCTTGCTGGCCAAAGCCCCCATGCAAAAGCTCAGCCGCGAGCTGATCAGTGAACGCGAATTGCAGGATGGCCTCATGCTGGGCGCGGCGGCGCTGGTCGTCATGCCGCTGCTGCCCACCTCGCCGCTGGACCCCTGGGGCGCCGTCAGCCCCACCACCATCTGGCGCATTGTGGTGCTGGTCATGGCCGTGGGCATGTTTGGCCACATCGCGCAGCGGCTGTTCGGCGCCCGCTGGGGTCTGCCGATTGCGGGATTTTTCTCAGGCTTTGTCTCCTCATCAGCCGCCGTCACCGGCATGGGCCAGCGCGCCAGAGAAAACAGCGAGCAGACCACGGCCTGCGCATCGGCCGCGCTGCTGGCCAACCTGGCTTCGCTGCTGCTGTTTCTGGCGGTGGTAGGCGCCATATCGCCTGCACTGCTCACAGCAGCCCTGCCCAGCCTGGGCCTGGCCGTGCTGGCTTTGCTGCTGGTGGCAGGCTTTTGGCAGTGGCGCGCGCACCAGAGCGCTGCTGTCACTGCCCCAAGTTCTGGCCGCGCCTTCAAGCTCAGCCAGGCGCTGCTGATTGCGGCGATGATTGCCGGGGTTTCGCTGCTGGCCGCATGGCTGGGCCAGCGCTTTGGCAGTGCAGGTGTGCTGATCACCACCATGCTGGTGGCGCTGGCCGAAGTGCATGCCGCCGCGGCCGGGGTGGCGCAGTTGCAGGTCTCGGGCACAGTAACGCTGGATGTGGCCCGCTGGGGCATTCTGGGGGTGCTCAGCGCCAGCAGCCTGGCCAAGACCGTGCTGGCTTTTGCCAGCGGTGGCACACGCTATGGTTTTCAGCTTGCCATGGGGCTGATTGCCATGGCGTCGGCTGCCTGGCTTGGCTTGCTGCTCTCAAATTAAGAACAACTCAGGCCGTCAACCAGATGCCAATGCCCAGTATCACGACATGCGCGGCCATCAGCAGCCACAGCATCATCCAGGGCGGCTCGGCCATGTCCTGCAGCAGACCCTGAATTTTTTCGCCGAAAAAAGCACGCAGCGCAGGGTCGCCCTTGGCGGCCTCTGTGCCCCATTCGGCGCGGGTCTGGCCCCACTCCTCCACCAGTTCGGCCAGTGGCAAGCGATTGAGCACCGTGCGCACAATCCACTGCACCGCCCGCCCATCGCCCACCCAGGGCTTGAGATGCTCAATTGCCAGCTGAGGCGACAGCAGATCAGCCGTTCGGTGCAGCGCCTTGTGTGTGCGCGGCATGGTTTCCACCCGCTCGGCCAGCATCTGGGCCAATCGCTGCGACAAGCCCTGGCCATAGCGCGCCACCAGCTTGCCCGTGGCACGGGCGCGCCCTATCTGCAACCCCACAAACACATAGGCAGGAATGATGAAGACCAGCAGCAGCGCCACCACCAGCGACGGCGAAAACAGCAGCGCAATGATGGCGCCCGCCCCTCCTGCATGTGCTGCCGCTGGCATGCCCGGCCCGTTGAGCCGCAAAAAATAGAATGCAGCGGTGGTGCAGCCCAGTAGCAGAGCCAGCGCAATGCCCAGCATCAACCCGCCCAGCAACGATTTGCCTGCACTCAGGCCCATGCGCAGCGCGGACGGCGAATCGGACTCTGGGGCGGTAGCGGGCATGGTCTGTCCTTTTCTTGGCTTTCAGGAAACGGGAATTTCAGTCATCACCTTGGTCGAAATCCGAGTATGGCGCCTCCCGCAAAACCCTCGAAGCCACCGCTGAAGAGAAGCCCCGTGACGCCATAAAGCGCAGTTGTCTGGCCTTTTCCTTCAGGTCTGCGGGCGGCGCACCAAAGCGCTTGCGCCACAAATCGGTGGCGCGCTGCAGCTCGGTATCACGCAGTTGCTCGCCCGCCTCTCGCACGGCTTCATCGTCCAGCCCCTTGCTGCGCAATTCCTGCACCAGCCGCGCCGTACCAAAGCGGCTGGCCTTGCTGTGAATGACAGAGGCCACCACCCGCTGCTCGCTGATAAAGCCGCGCTTTTCCAGCTCATCCAGAATCGCGGGCAAATCGTCCCCCTCTTCCACATGCGCCGCCAGCTTGCGCTGCAACTCCAGCCGCGAATGCTCGCGCTGCGCCAGCAGCTTCAAGGCCCGACCTTTGAGCGAGAGCTTGGCAAAGCTCATGAAACACATCTCCAAAAAACAAAAAAGCGCAGGGGATACCTGCGCAAAGATGGCAAAACTGACTCCCCCTGAGCCGCTGCGCGTCTTCCCCCAGGGGACGACGGCCTTTGCTGCGGGGCGGCCCTTGCTGGCCGCCCCTCGCAGGGGGTAGCGCGATTTTTTACGCCGTGATGCCGTGCACCATCATTTTCACGGGCGCATGGAAAGCTCTTAGGCCTGAATCACGCCGTCTTCGTCAACGGCACCGTTCTTGTCGGCCTTCTTGCCTTTTTTGCCCTTGCCAGCATCTTCTTCACCAGCAGCGCCGGGCAGCAGGGCAATGCCCAGGCTGTCACGCACCTTGTTTTCGATCTCAAAAGCCAGCGCGGGGTTTTCACGCAGGAATTCACGCGAGTTGTCGCGGCCCTGGCCGATTTTTTCGCCGTTGTAGGCATACCAGGCGCCGGACTTTTCCAGAATCTTGGCGTTCACGCCCATGTCCAGAATTTCGCCTTCGCGGCTGATACCTTCGCCGAACAGAATGTCGAATTCTGCGGTTTTGAAGGGGGGCGAAACCTTGTTCTTGACGACCTTGACCTTGGTTTCGTTGCCGATGGCTTCGTCACCCTTCTTGATCGTGCCGGTGCGGCGAATGTCCAGACGCACAGAGGCGTAGAACTTCAGCGCGTTACCGCCAGTGGTGGTTTCGGGCGAGCCGAACATCACACCAATCTTCATGCGGATCTGGTTGATGAAGATGACCATGCAGTTGGTCTTCTTGATCGTGGCAGTCAGCTTGCGCAGGGCTTGCGACATCAGACGGGCTTGCAGACCGGGCAGTGCATCGCCCATTTCGCCTTCAATTTCAGCCTTGGGAGTCAGGGCTGCCACGGAGTCAATAACGATCAGGTCCACCGCGCCAGAGCGCACCAGGCTGTCGCAAATTTCCAGAGCCTGCTCACCGGTGTCAGGCTGGCTGATCAGCACATCGCTGAGGCTCACACCCAGCTTCTGGGCGTAGCCGGTGTCCAGCGCGTGTTCCGCATCGATAAAGGCGCAGGTGCCGCCCTGCTTTTGCATCTCGGCAATAACCTGCAACGTCAGCGTGGTCTTGCCCGAGGATTCTGGGCCGTAGATTTCGATCACGCGGCCACGGGGCAGACCACCTACGCCCAGAGCGATGTCCAGACCCAGCGAGCCGGTGGAGACGACTTGAATGTCTTCAATCGCTTCACCCTCACCCAGCTTCATGATGGTGCCCTTGCCGAACTGCTTTTCGATCTGGGCCAGGGCTGCTGCCAGCGCTTTGGCTTTTTCGCTGTTGTCGGCGGGGGTGTTCTTGGCGGTGGCGTTCATATCAGGCTCCGAGAGAGGTGAGTGACTGTCTGTGGCCAGTCCTGTCTTTGCATTCAGGCTGGATGCTTGAACAGTAGTTTATGAGCTTGTATTGCCGTTGTGTTGAATTTAATAGTCAGTTTGCCTTACTATTGATGCATGACCGAAATCGCCCCCGTTACGCCCGCTGAAGACGCCTGGCGCCAGACCCATCTGGGCCGCTTGCTGGGCCACGCCATGCGCCGCTTTGATGCCCGGGTGCTGCAGCTCATGTCCCGTGATGTGGAGGTGCCGCTGGCGCTGTCCAATCTCGCGGCACGTGACAAGGTGGGGGCCGCGCATATTCACATCACGCGGCACCTTTCTCTGGCTGGCGACAGGTTGACCGACCTGGCAGAGAAAGCAGGCATGACCAAGCAGGCCATGGCCGATCTAGTCACGCAGTGCGAGGCATGGGGTCTGGTCACCCGCGAAACGGATTCCCGCGATGCCCGCGCCAAACGGGTGCGCTTTACGGAAAGCGGCCTGGCCTGGGTGCAGGCTTTTCACGATGCCGTCACGCAGGCTGAGGCCGAGTTTCGCGATGCCGTGGGCGAGGATGTGGCCACCGTGGTGGCGCTGGGGCTGGAGGCCTATGCTGACGGCTACTGAGACTGCACGGTTTTGGTTCATGGGTGACACCAGCCATCCCTACAATGGCGACAAAAGTGCCACTGGCACCAAAAACTAGCAGGAGACACCCATGCGCATTCTCATCGCCGAAGACGACCAGGTGCTGGCAGACGGCCTGCAGCGCACGCTGCGCAGCTCTGGCGCCGTAGTCAGCCATGTGGCCAATGGCAGCGAGGCCGATACCGCACTGCTGACCAGCAGTGAATTTGATTTGCTGATTCTTGACCTGGGCCTGCCCAAGATGCACGGTCTGGAAGTGCTCAAGCGCCTGCGCGGGCGTGGCGATGCGCTGCCGGTGCTGATTCTCACGGCCGCAGACTCCATCGAAGAACGTGTGCAGGGCCTGGATCTGGGCGCGGACGACTACATGGCCAAGCCGTTTGCCCTGTCCGAGCTGGAGGCCCGCGTGCGTGCCCTCACGCGGCGCGGCATGGGTGGCGCCAGCTCCACCATCAAGCACGGTCCGCTGGTCTATGACCAGTCAGGCCGGGTCGCCACCATCGACGGCAAGATGGTGGAACTGTCCGCCCGCGAGCTGGGTCTGCTGGAAGTGCTGCTGCAGCGCGCAGGCCGTCTGGTCAGCAAGGACCAGCTGGTGGAGCGCCTGTGCGAGTGGGGCGAAGAGGTGAGCAACAACGCCATCGAGGTCTATATCCACCGCCTGCGCAAGAAGATTGAAAAGGGCCCCATCCGCATTGCCACGGTGCGCGGCCTGGGCTACTGCCTGGAGAAAATCCCCAGCTGACATGCTCCTCAATTCATAGCTGATAGTGATTATTGGTGAATGACTTGAAGCTAAAAACACTTAAAAAATTCATCGGACCGCAGCCTTGAAGATCTTTCAGCGTGAGCAGCGATCCCTCTTCGGCGAGATCCTTGACTGGATGCTCACGCCGCTGCTGCTGCTGTGGCCCGTCAGTCTGGCGCTGACCTGGCTGGTGGCGCAGGGTCTGGCCAACAAGCCGTTTGACCGGGCGCTGGAATACAACGCGCAGGCGCTGGCGCAGTTGGTCATCGTGCAGCGCGGCAAGGTGCAGTTCAATCTGCCACAGTCGGCCAGCGAGATCTTGCGCGCCGATGAATCGGACACCGTTTTCTTCCAGGTCAGCGGCACCAAGGGCGAATACCTGGCGGGCGAGCGCGACCTGCCCCACCCGGATGCAACAGAAGACCAGCCCCCCACCGGCACGGTGCTGCTGCGCGATGAGGAATACAAGGGCATAGACCTGCGCGTGGCCTATATCTGGGTGCGCATGCCGCTGCCGGGTGAGCCCAATGCATTGGTGCAAGTGGCGGAAACGCGTGAAAAGCGCAGCGTGCTGGCCACGGAAATCATCAAGGGGGTGATGCTGCCGCAGTTCGTCATCCTGCCGCTGGCAGCCCTTCTGGTGTGGCTGGCGCTGGCGCGCGGCATCAAGCCGCTGCACCGGCTGGAGGAGCGCATTCGCGCGCGCAAGCCCGAAGACCTCTCGCCCATCAACCACAGAGATGTGCCGCTGGAAGTGGTGCCACTGGTCGATTCCGTCAATGATTTGCTGGAGCGACTGGACGACTCCATCGCTACGCAAAAGCGCTTTCTGGCCGATGCCGCCCACCAGCTCAAAACCCCGCTGGCAGGGTTGCGCATGCAGGCCGATCTGGCCCAGCGTGAGGGCACGAACACCGAAGACCTGAAGCGATCGCTGGCGCAGATCGGGCGCTCTTCCATGCGCGCCACCCACACCGTCAACCAGTTGCTGGCGCTGGCGCGGGCCGAGAGCGCCGTGCCCGCCATGCAGGGTTGCAATCTGGTGCACATCGTCACCGATGTGTTTCAGGACTGCCTGCCCCGCGCCATGGACAAGCACATAGACCTGGGCTACGAGGGCGCCAGCGCCAGCACGCCCGGCGTCTGGCTCAACGGCAATGCCACGCTGCTGGCCGAGCTGGTGCGCAACCTGGTGGACAACGCCATCAACTACACGCCATCAAGCATCGAAAAACCCGGCATGGTGACGGTGCGGGTGCAGGCCGATCACTTTGGTCAGGTGCTGCTGCTGCAGGTGGAAGACAGCGGCCCCGGCGTGCCGCCGGCCGAGCGCGAGCTGATCTTCCAGCCGTTCTACCGCGCCCTTGGCTCTGAAGCCGATGGCTCCGGCCTGGGCCTGCCCATCGTCATGGAGATCGCGCGCCAGCATGGTGCGCAGGTGCTGCTGCAGGATGCCAAACCCGGCCAGCCAGCGCCCGGTGCACTGTTTACCGTGCGCTTCAAAGCCATGCCCGGGCAGCAGTAATCGCCTCATTTCAGGCAAGCAGCGCAGCGCCGGATTGCACCTTGTTTTATGCACCAAACTGGTGCCATACAAAGCAAAAAAATCTCAACAGCGGCGCGGCCTTGCGCCTGTTTCTGCGGGTATTGCATAGCGGAAACTGCGTACTGAGCGAACACTTGCTTCCTCTAGAATTGTTTGCAGGAATTGCCCTACAAGAGTCTCCGCAAAGCTCAGCAATTCCACTGCATTTTCTGGATCCGGGAGCTTTCATGCAACGTCGTCAATTCATCCACTCGGCAGCCGCTGCTGCTGTGGCCTCTTCTCTTTCTGGCCTGTCCATGGCTCAGGACACATCGCGCCCGCTGCGCATCGTCGTGCCTTTCCCTGCCGGCGGCCCTACCGACATGGTTCCCCGCAATATGCAGGACGTGCTGCCCAAGCTGCTGGGCGGTCAGGCTGTGGTGATTGAGAACAAGGCTGGCGCTGGCGGCTCCATCGGCATGGCAGAAGTGGCCCGCGCCACTGACGGTGTGACTTTCGGCATTGCCACGCTCTCCACCCACGGCGTGAACCCTGCCGTGTTCAAGAAGCTGCCTTATGACGCGATCAACGACTTCGTGGGCGTGACCGAGATCGTCAAGGCCCCGGGCGTGATCGTGATCAACCCCAAGCTGATTCCCGCCAAGACCTTTGCCGAGTTTGTGGCCTACCTCAAGGCCAACCCCGGCAAGGTGTCCTTTGCCACCCCCGGCAACGGCACCATTGGCCATATGTGGGGTGCCCAGTTCATGAAGAGCACCGGCACAGAAATGCACCACATTCCCTACCGCGGCTCGGCCCCTGCCATCAACGATGTGCTGGGCGGTCAGGTTCCCGTGTACTTCGACCAGGTGAACTCCTCCCTGCCCCACATCAAGAGCGGCAAGGTGCGTGCACTGGCCGTGTCCTGGCATGAACGCCTCGATGTGCTGCCCGATGTCCCAACCTATGCCCAGGCAGGTCACCCCGATCTGAACAACCCTTCCTGGTTCGGCCTGGTGGCCCCCAAGAACACGCCCGCCGCACAGGTCGAGCGCGTACAGAAAGCCATTGTGGCCGCCCTCAAGGACCCCGCCGTCAAGCAACGCATTGCCGCCCAGGGCCTGTACCCATCGGGCACGTCGAGCGCCGACTTCACCAAGCAGATTGCCAGCGAAATAGCGCAGATGAAGAAGGTGGCTGCTGCCGCCAATATCCAGATGGATTAAAAATCGAAGCTGGGTGCGCTTGGCTCACCTTGCTTTCAATGACAAAGGGCCTGCAAATGCAGGCCCTTTGTGCGTTAGCAGCTATTGATTTAAAAAATCATCCCTTCGGGCAGGCCTGCAAAGCCCGTGGCAGCAGGTTCTTGCCCGCCAGCGTGGCCACTTCGCTGCGGAAGGAGGGTGTGGCCTTGGGCAGGCGCAGCGCATAGGTGGTGACTTCGGGGCGCTCCTGCACCACACGGGCCGTGCGCACCCCCTGGCGAGTGAAGGTCGCCAGCTGGCGCTGAGCTGCTTCTTCAGACGAGAAACGCCCCAGAGACAGTCCAGGCTCCAGATTACCACCGGCCCGGTCAAAGTCGATGTTCATCAGGCGCAGCTCACCGCGCTTGCGGTCCAGAAACTCGGCATCGGGAAACTTGCCCATATAGACCATCCAGCGGCCATTCTGGTGGCTGGCCACCAGATCCCATTCGCTTTTCAGCTTGGCTCCGGCCAGGGCGCGGCGAATGGTGTCCGCCTGCTTTTCTTCAATGCCAGAGGCCTGATAGCAAGTCTCAGGCTCCTTCACTTCCTTGGCCGCCACGGTTTCAGACTTCTCGGCTTTCTCGGGCTTCTCTGCCACTTCCGGCTTGGGTTCAGGTTTGGCTTCTGGCTTTTCCTCAGCCTTGGGCTCAGGCTTGCGATCGTCCGTCTCCGGCTCGACAGCTGGCGGCTCCACCCCATCGGGGGCGGCGGCCGGGCCAGGCGTCTGCAACACCAGCGCTTCGGGCTTGATCTGCTCCTGCAGGCGCTGCGGCTCGGATTGCACCGTCGGCTGCAGCCCCATGCTGGCCAGATAGCCATGGCTCCACATGTAATAGCCCGCGTTGCCCAAAAGCAGCAGCAGAAAGACGATTCTCAGCATGGCGTTCTCATATCAGTGTTACCCGTTAGGTTACAGACTCTACATAGCCTGTGAAACCGGCGCATTCCAAGCGCGGGCAGCCGAGCAAGGGCCGTCCCGCAGCGATGGCGGCGTCCTCCTCCCATAGCGCGCAGCGCGTAGAGAGAGGGCGCCGTGCAACGGAGGAAGACGCGAAGCGGCTCAGGAGGTGGCCCATTCAATTTTGTATTGGACTGCTGGCAGGGCGCACGCTGATTTCCGAGCTGGTCACCGCCTGCACACCGGCAGCAGTGCGCACCAGAAAGCCGCCATCGGCCGCCACACCTTCGGCAATGCCGCTGGTGCCGTCGCTCAGGTTCACCTCGCGGCCCGCCAGCAGGTCGCGCTGGGCAAAGCGCTGCATCAGCGGGGCAAAGCCGTGCCGGGCAAAGCTCTGCACCTCGGCCACCAGATTGGGCAGTATGCAGGCCAGCGCCGTGGGCGCATCCAGCGCGGCATCCAGCTCCTGCAGGCAGGCGGGGGCGGTGCGCATGCCATCGCCAGGGCGTGGGCGCACATTGATGCCAATACCAATCACCACATAGCGCGGCGCGCTGAAATCGTGCTGGTGCGTGCCCACAAAGCTGGCGGTCTCGATCAGAATGCCGGCCAGCTTGCGGTCGCCCTCCAACCACAAGTCATTGGGCCACTTGATGCCAATCTTGGGCGCAGCCCCCGAAGCACTTGCAACAGGCAGACGAGGCTGCAGGCTCTCGGCCACACTCACGCCCACGGCCAGCGACAGGCCCGACCAGTCCTTGGGCGCCAGCGGCAGGCCCAGCGAGAACATCAGCGAATCGCCCACTCCACTGACCCAGTTACGCCCGAGTCGGCCACGGCCTTGCGTCTGCTGCTCTGCAATCAGGAGTACCGGCTCCGTCAGCCCCTCACGCGCACGGCGCATGAGTTCGGTGTTGCTGGAGTCGATGGTGGGCAGCACCTCGACCGTAAAGCCCGGCAACTGCGGCGCAATGGCTTCCCACAAGGCTTCGGCGTTCCAGTGAATTGGCTGGGTCATTTCTATCTATCCAAATCTTTGCGCGCAGCGCAAATCTAAAAAACTGGCGCGCCCTAAAACCAGAGACAGCGAGCAAGGGCCGCCCCGTAGCGAGGCTGTCGTCCCCCTCCCGAAGGAGAGGGGGAAGGCGGGGCCGCCTAGGCGCAAAGCGCCTCAGGGGGTGGCTGGAAACGGAGGTTTCCAGCCCCTTTTCGGCGCCAGCATCGTCCCCCGGCATTCCGCCGCACCGCAGTAGCAGGCGTATTCCGCCTTGAGCTTTTTCGTATAACGCTCTTCCACCATCAGGCCGTAGTCGTAATTGAGTTCTTCACCCGCCGCAATATTGCGCAGCGCAATGATGAAGATGCGCCCATCAATCTCGTCGGTGTAGCAGTTGGGCGCGCAGCTGTGATTGATCCAGCGCGAGGAGTTGCCCTTGTGCGTTGCGTCAATCACACGCTCATCATCCACCTGGAAGTAAAAAGTGTGATTGGGCTGGCTGGGGTCATGCGGGTGACGGTCCTGCGCCTCCTGCCAGTCAATGACCTCACCCACATACTCAATAATGGTTTCGCCTTCCGCAATATCCTGCGCGGCGAAAACACCTTTGCCGTGCACGCCGGAGCGCCGAGTCTGAATACGGCGGCCTGTTGATGGTGCCAAGGATGTGCGGGGCATGTTTTCTCTGATACTTTGAATATGCACACATGTGCGCGTGCGCGCGCGTGAGAAGCGAATTGTATGAGCCTGAGCCCATGGATAGAAGCTCAGGTGGTTAATGACGACGAGAACACACAATGACTAAAACCCTGGTGATTGCAGAGAAGCCTTCTGTCGCACAGGACATCGTCCGTGCACTGACCCCGGTGGCAGGCAAGTTCGACAAACACGATGACTATTTCGAATCCGACAGCTATGTGGTGACCAGTGCGGTCGGCCACCTGGTGGAGATTCAGGCGCCCGAGGAATTCGACGTCAAGCGCGGCAAGTGGAGCTTTGCCAACCTGCCGGTGATTCCACCCCGCTTTGACCTGAAGCCTGTGGACAAGACCAAGACGCGCCTGAACGCCGTGGTCAAGCAGGCCAAGCGCAAAGATGTGACCGAACTCATCAATGCCTGTGACGCGGGCCGCGAGGGTGAACTGATCTTCCGCCTGATCGAGCAGTACGCAGGCGGCGCCAAGGGCGGCCTGGGCAAGCCTGTGAAGCGCCTGTGGCTGCAGTCCATGACGCCGCAGGCCATTCGTGACGGCTTCAAGAACCTGCGCAGCGACCAGCAGATGCAGGGCCTGGCCAGCGCAGCGCGCAGCCGCTCTGAAGCCGACTGGCTGGTGGGCATCAACGGCACGCGCGCCATGACAGCCTTCAACTCCCGCGACGGCGGCTTCTTCCTCACCACAGTGGGCCGCGTGCAGACGCCTACGCTGTCGCTGGTGGTGGAGCGTGAAGAAAAAATCCGCAAGTTCGTCAGCCGCGACTACTGGGAGGTGCATGGCACCTTCGATGCGCAGGCCGGCCAGTACCTGGGCAAGTGGTTCAACCCACAGTGGAAGAAGTCCGACGATGTGGAAGCCAAGGCCGACCGCCTGTGGAACAAGCAGGAAGCCGATGCCATTGCCGCCGCCGTGCGCGGCAAGCCTGCCACGGTGACGGAAGAGAGCAAGCCCACGACGCAAGCCTCGCCCCTGCTGTTCGACCTGACCAGCTTGCAGCGCGAGGCCAACGGCAAGTTCGGCTTCTCGGCCAAGACCACGCTGGCGCTGGCGCAAAGCCTGTATGAGCGCCACAAGGCCCTGACCTACCCCCGTACCGACGCCCGCGCGCTGCCAGAGGACTACCTGCCCGTGGCGCGCCAGACCTTTGACATGCTGGCCACCAGCGGCATGCGCCATCTGGCACCGTTTGCCCAGCAGGCTATCAACGACAACTACATTCGCCCAACCAAGCGCATCTTCGACAACAGCAAGATCTCGGATCACTTTGCCATCATCCCCACCACGCAAGCGCCTTCGGGCCTGAGCGAGGCTGAGCAAAAGCTGTACGACCTGGTCGTGCGCCGCTTCATGGCGGTGTTCTTCCCCAGTGCGGAATACCAGGTCACCACCCGCATCAGCAAGGTGGAGCAGCACAGCTTCAAGACCGAGGGCAAGGTACTGGTCAAGCCGGGCTGGCTGGCCATTTACGGCAAGGAAGCCGCCAACGAGGTGGAAGACGCCAAGGAAGGCGACAAGGGTCAGCCGCTGGTAGCAGTGCAGCCCAGCGAGCAGCCGCGCACCGACCACGCCGATGTGAAGAGCCTCAAGACCAAGCCGCCCGCACGCTACTCCGAAGCCACGCTGCTTGGCGCCATGGAAAGCGCGGGCAAGCAGATCGACGACGACGAGTTGCGCGAAGCCATGCAGGAAAAAGGCCTGGGCACACCTGCCACGCGCGCAGCCATCATCGAAGGCCTGATTACGGAAAAGTACATGCTGCGCGAAGGCCGCGAGATGATTCCCACGGCCAAGGCCTTCCAGCTGATGACGCTGCTGCGCGGCCTGCAGGTGGAAGAGCTGTGCCGCGCCGACCTGACTGGCGAGTGGGAGTTCAAGCTCTCGCAGATGGAAAAAGGCCAGCTCTCACGCGAAGCCTTTATGCAGCAGATTCAGGCCATGACCGAGAAGCTGGTCAAGAAGGCCAAGGAATACGACCGCGACACCATTCCTGGTGACTATGCAACGCTGGCCACACCCTGCCCGAACTGCGGCGGCGTGGTCAAGGAAAACTACCGCCGCTACGCCTGTACCGGCGCAGATGGCCACAGCGCAGGCTGCGGCTTCTCGTTCACCAAGTCGCCTGCAGGCCGCACGTTTGAGACGGCTGAAGCCGAACAACTGCTGCGCGAGCGCCGTATTGGCCCGCTGGAAGGTTTCCGCTCCAAGGCGGGCTGGCCCTTTGTGGCCGAAGTGGCCATCGTGCACGATGAAGAGGCCAAGAACTACAAGCTGGAATTCGACTTCGGCGACGACAAGGATTCCGAGGACACCGGCGAGATCGTGGACTTTGCCAGCCAGCAGTCTTTAGGCCCCTGCCCCAAGTGTGGTGCACCCGTCTTTGAGCATGGTGCCAACTACGTCTGCTCCAAGGCGGTTCCCACGCTGCAGCAACCCACACCCAGCTGCGACTTCAAGAGCGGCCAGATCATCCTGCAGCAGCCCATTGAGCGCGAGCAGATGGGCAAGCTGCTGCAGACCGGCAAAACCGATCTGCTGGAGAAGTTTGTCTCCAACCGCACACGCCGCAACTTCAAGGCCTTCCTGGTCTGGGATGGTGCTGCTGGCAAGGTGAACTTCGAGTTCGAGCAGCGCGAAGGCAAGTACCCTGCCCGCAAGACCAGCAGTGCAGCCGCTACCAAAACTACAGCAGCTGCCGCAAAGAAGACAACGGCTGCAGCCAAAAAGACTGCTGCAAAGACGACCAAGGCGCCAGCCGTCAAAAAACCACGCACCGTGAACGCCACGCTGGCCCCCAGCGCTGATCTGGCCGCAGTGATTGGCAATGAGCCCACCTCGCGCCCCGAAGTCATCAAGAAGCTGTGGGACTACATCAAGGCCAACGGCCTGCAGGATGCCAAGGACAAGCGCGTCATCAATGCGGATGCCAAGCTCAAGCCTGTGTTCGGCAAGGACCAGGTCAATATGTTTGAGCTGGCTGGCATTGTGGGCAAGCATGTGAGCTGATCGCCACCGCCTACGCCCCAAAGCCCCGTGCAGTTGCTTGCTGCACGGGGCTTTTTTCTGCGCTCATGCGCAGTCGAAATGCGCAAGGTTCGGCGTGGTCATCACTTCCCGAAAATGCGCATAGCTCCAGGGCCAGGTGGCGGGCACGCCCTGGGCATCCAGATACCAGCTGTTGCAGCCCGTGGCCCAGACGGTTTTGCGGGCCGCTGCAATACGCGCTGTCTCGTAATCATTCATGGCGGCCTGCGCCACGCTGATCTGCTGATAGCGCCCCTGGCGCAAAGGCTGCAGCAACTGGGCGATGTAATTCCACTGCGCCTCGGCCACATCAATGAGCGAGAAGTTACCAACCGGGCCCGATGGACCGTTGAGCATGAAGAAGTTGGGAAAGCCCGGCACCGACATGGCCAGATAGGCAAAAGGCCGCTCAGCCCACACCTCATTGAGTTTCAGGCCGCTCTGGCCCACCACATTCATGTCACGCACAAAGCGGTCTGCGTGAAAGCCGGTAGCCAGCACCAGCACATCCAGCGGGTGCAGAACGCCATCTCTGGTGCGAATGCCTTCCGGCTCCACGCATTCAATGCCCTCATTGAGCAGCGCCACCTGTGGGTGCTGTATGGCCTGGTAGTAATCGGGCGAGACGATCAGACGCTTGCAGGCTGCGCGGTAAGGCGGCCTGAGCTTTTCGCGCAGCACTGGGTTGGCAATGCTGCGCTCCAGGTTCTCTTCCACCGCCTGCTGCAGGTGCGCCAGCTCGGGGGATTCGGCATCAATCACCGCCCGCGTGAAGTGATCGACGATGGCCAGATAGGACTCGCTGGCCTGCGCCTGTTTGAGCAGCACCGGGTCATCACGCAGCGCCTGCTTTTGCGCTTCGGTGAAGACGGGGTTTTCCACCGGCAAAATCCACTGCGCTGTGCGCTGAAAGTGGGAGAGATGCGCGGCACGCCCAGCCAGGGCTGATATCAGCTGCGCCCCTGTGGAGCCGTTGCCGATCACGCCAACCCGCTGGCCCTCTATTTCCGCCCCATGGTCCCAGCGTGCGCTGTGAAAGCACTGGCCCGCAAAGCTGTGCAGCCCCGGAATCTGCGGGTATTTGGGGTGATGCAGCACGCCCGTGGCGGCAATGACCACATCCGCCTCTTGCAGTGCGCCGTCACTTGTCGCCAGGTGCCAGGCACCGCCCCGCCATTCACAGGCCGTCACCTCGGTGTTGAAGCGAATGCAGGGCGCCAGATCATGCTGCTGCACCATGCGCTCGAAATAGGCCTGAATCTCCGGGCCGGGTGCCATATGCCGGCTCCATTCCGCGTTCGGTGCGAATGAGTAGGTGTACGCGTGCGCAGGCACATCACAGCTCAGGCCCGGGTAGCTGTTGTCGCGCCAGGTGCCGCCGATGCGGGCCGCTTTTTCATAGATGACCACATGCTGCCAGCCGTCTTCACGCAGCTTGATGGCCGCCAGAATGCCGGACATGCCAGCGCCAATAATGGCCACGCGCAGCTGGCTGCTCTGCGTCGAATCAATCATGGCAAACCCCGTCATTTCACCCGTCTCCAGACCAGATAGGAAACACTGCCTGCAATTGGCTGTTTGTTGCGCAGCGTGAGCTGATCTCCGTTGATCTCGTAAATGCGCGGCTGCTGCACGCCATTCCAGTTGGGATAGGACGAAACCTCAATGTGATGCAGCACCGTGCTGTCGACCAGCACTTCGTAGCGCCCCGCGTAGCCCGAGAACAGGTCGGAAACCGAGGCTTTTTCGACCTCGCTGGCTTCCCTGGCACTGGCTGCCGCAAAGGGCTTGCGGCCCGCCCACTGCATGGTCACGCTCATCATTCCGTCGCTGCCGTAGATCAGATAGCCCTCGGGGTTCTGACCGAAGCTCGCATGGCTGCTGCCGTCGGCCATGCGGGTGTCCACAGAGACCAGCTTCCAGGTCCCCACCAGTGAAGCCTGCCTGTCCTGAACACTGGGGGCCTGCTGGGCCTGAGCCGACATCAAGCCGCTCGCCATGAGGCTGAGCAGCCCTGCTTTCCATGCCTGAATCTTCACTGCTGTGCTCCTTGAATTCCTGTAAGGCCACCGTCTTGACTGCGGTGGCTCACAAAAACTATAGGGACAGCGGCTGGAAAATTTTTACACCAGATGGTGTATGCATTCAGACCGCAAAAGCAGTACTGGCAAGAATGCTGCGCACCAGCTCCAGCTGGCCGCAGCAGCCCGTGCGGGCATAGATTTTCTTGGTCTGGGTGCGCACGGTGTGCTCGCTCACGCCCAGTGTCTCAGCCACTGAGCGCAGGCTGTGGCCGTGCACCAGCAGCAGGGCCACCTGCGCCTCGGCGGCAGACAGGCCAAAGACCTGTGCAATGGCGCTGGCAGAGCCCCCGGCAGCCTGCCGCCCCGCGCCCACCAGCAGGCGTATTCGGGGAGATGCCGTTTTGAGCAAAGGCATCTCTGGCAGCCACTGCACCGCAATACTGCGCCCGTCTCTCGCCCCCAGGCCCACATGTCCCAGCGTGCGTGGCTGACTTCTGGCATGCCAGGATGCTTTCAGCCCCTGCGCAATCAGCGCCTGCAGCTCGCTGTTAGCTTCCGCCTCCTGCACAAACGGGCGGCTCTCATGTGTCTTGATGAATGGCATGCGCGCCAGGTCCTGTCGGCTTTGCGCCAGTGGCAGCAGATAGCCCTGAGCATCCAGTAGCAGCGCTGGCAGGCCGCAGACCGATCCTACTTGCAGGGACTGCAGCTGCGCCAAAACCAGTGCCTGATAGCTGCGCAGTGCCTGCTGCAGATGGGGCAGCATGGCTTTGCACTGCGCCAGGTCTTGCTCAGTGAAGTTGCCCTGCTCTTTGCTGCGGCCGCACAGCAAGGAGGCCGATCCCGCCTCATCGCTGCAGATCACTGCGCGCATGCCGTGCAGGGCGCCATGCTCGTGCATGAACTCCCGAAAAAAAGGTGTGCTGAGCAGCACATCCGGGGTGATGACCTTGTCCATGGTGGTCACGTCCCCCGCCTTCATCGGATGGGTGTGCCAGGGGTCCTGCCGAAAGTAGGTCTGGCGATATTGCGCAATATGCCGCGGGTCGCTCGTGCAGTCATGCAGCCACACCGGCGTGCTGCCCAGCTGGGGCATGCGAATGCTCATGCCCAGGTCCAGCGCCTTCAATTGCTCGCGGTAGCGCTGCAGGAATCCACGCCATGGCTCCGCCTCCTGTGGCCCTGCATAAATGGCCAGAAGCAGCGACTCATCTGGCCCGGTTTCTATCACCATGGTTTGCCTGAACGTCAAAACCATCCAGCTTAAGCCAAGTTGCCAGCAGCGCTGCATTTGCGCCGCCAGCGGAACTATCCGGCCTGTTGAACGACTGACCAGCGCACGCCCTGTTGCCAATTTTTGCGAAGCCTTACGAGTAAGTGGGCGCAAATCCTTCGTAAGCGTCAGAACATTTCAATTCTTATGTATCTGTTTGAAAAACAATGACTTTTTTGACAATCAGATGCACGTAAAAGAACCCTGCTCTTCCTATGATTCCGCCATCGCTGATGGGAGGCTCGATATCAGGCGACCTCTCCATTCATAAGATTTACAAGCAAGGAGCACCTGCATGCATCTGTTCAAGCAATCGGTTCTGACACTGGCCATCGTCAGTGCAAGTAGTCTGGCCCTGGTGGGCTGCGGTGATGACAAAAAGCCTGAAGCAGGCAATGCCCCCGCAGCGCCAGCCGCTAGCTCGGCACCTGCAGCAGCCAAGCCTGAAGCCAGCAATGAACAGGCACAGATCAAGGCTCGCAACGCCTACAGCCAGGCGTACAACTCCATGATCGACGACAACCGCTCTGTGGCGGCTTACTACAAGAGCTACAGAGGCTTGGGAATCGGCGGCAAGAAGGGCAACGGTGTCGGCTTCTACGGTGAGCCTTCCGATATCGAGCGCAAGATCAAGCCCATCAAGGAGTCTCGCGGCGCAGGCTCTGGCGATGCACAGCTGGACAAAGCCGCCGATGCCGTGGTGGCCAGCGGTGAAAAGCTGATTGCCGTGTGGACGCCGCTGGACCCCTACTTCCGCAGCAAGGGATTTCTGGAAGACAAATGGGCCAAGGCGGAAGAAAACAATGCCGCTTTCAGCGCAGCTTTCGAGGGCATGATCTCCGACATCGACAAGCTCGGCGTGGAACTGGACCGCGTGCAGGACCAAAAGCGCCAGGAGCGCCTGGCCAAGTACAAGGCCGAAGGTGACATGCTGATGTTCAACACCTTGACCGCCATGGACCTGGCCAAGAAGCTGGTCAACGGCATCGACAAGACGGACAACCTCAAGAACAAGGCAGAAGTTGCCAAGGTCGATGACACCGCCAAGGAGCTGGAAGCCGTGCTGGTGGAGCTGAACAAGTCCATCGCCGATGAAAAGGCCAAGACAGGCAAGGACCCGCACTACAACTTCAAGTTGATTTCGGACAAGCTCAGCACGCTGATTGGCGGCTGGCGCACGCTCAAGAACATGCCCATGCAAAGCACCTACCGCAACGTGATTGGCTATTACAACGATGCAATTGGCTATATGAACAAGGGCTTTGACCGCTGATTCAGCGCGTCTGATTTCCTCTCAAAAAAGCGCTGCAGGCTGCAAGGCCTGCGGCGCTTTTTTCATGGTTTGAGCATTTGCGGTAACGCCCAAGACATACCCTCTTCCCGCCAATCCGCTATAAGCATTGGTATGAATGCAAACGATGACCTGACCATGGCCACCGGCCCCAAGACTGAAGCGGCGCACTTCAGCCGCCCCATTACCCTGGAGGGCGCATCCAATTTCCGCGATCTGGGCGGTTATCAGGGTCTGGATGGCCGCCAGCTGCAGTGGCGCAAGCTGTATCGCTCAGCCCATCTGGCGCACCTGACGCAGGATGACCTGAGCCAGCTCAAAGCCCTGGGGGTGAGCCGCAGCGCGGATTTTCGGGGTCTGGGGGAAAGCGCCCATCTGGCCTATGACTGGCCTCAGCTCAACCGCCACGCGCTGACCGTGGAGCCCACGGTGGTGCAGCGTGCCCAGTCCATGATTGAAAAAGGTCAGGACCTGACGGCAAGCGACACGGTGGAGCTGATGCATGACACCTACCGCAGTTTTGTGAACATCTACAGCGCGCGCTTTGCGGACTTCTTCACGCTGCTGCAGCGCAATGACGACCCGCTGGTCTTTCACTGCACCGCAGGCAAGGACCGCACGGGCTGGGCTGCGGCCCTGCTGCTGACGGCACTGGGCGTGGATGAGGAGCAGATCATGGACGACTATCTGCTGACCAATCAGCTGTTTCGCCGCCCACCGGTTTCCATACTGGGGCAGATGTCCGAAGAGGTGCTGGACGCGCTGTGGCGGGTACAGCCCTCGTACCTGATGGCCTCGGTCGATACCGTGCGCAACCGGTATGACAGCCTGGACAGCTATCTGACGCAGGAGCTTGGTGTGGACCGAGCAGCACGCGAGAGGCTGGCTGAACTCTACCTGAGCGAATAATCAAAAAGCATAGCTACTACCGCTTGATTGATAAGCGGTAGCGACCTTTTTCATGCATAACCGCCTGTGACAGACGGGCATGGCCAGCGCGCTACCATGTGCCCATGGCCTGCACGGATTGCAGGCAAGGAGAGCACTATGCGTAAATGGCTGACTCTGGCCGCAACTATCGCCACGCTGGCGCTGAGCGCCTGCTCGGGCACCATGCCCAGCTCATCCAGCAGCTCTGGCAGCGCCAGCAGCGTGGAAGTCTTTGGCACCATCGATACTGGCATCAGCCGCACCTGGTAAGCACCGTTTTCCAGATGCAAAAAAGCCCGCAGCGCCTTGTGCACCGCGGGCTTTTTTGTGGATGGGGGCTTAGCGGCTCACATTCGCATCCGCCACGGTCAGTGCCGTCATGTTCACAATGCGGCGCACGGTGGTGCTGGGGGTCAGCACATGCACGGGCTTGGCCGCGCCCAGCAGGACCGGGCCAATCGCAATGCCGCCGCCAGCGGCCTGCTTGAGCAGGTTGTAGCTGATGTTGGCCGCATCGATATTGGGCAGCACCAGCAGGTTGGCATCACCCAGCAGCGTGCTGTTGGGCATGAGCTTGGCGCGGCTCTTGCCGTCCAGGGCCACGTCGCCATGCATCTCGCCATCGGCTTCCAGCCAGGGGGCCTTCTCGCGCAGCAGCTCCAGGGTCTGGCGCATCTTCACGGCGCTGGGCTGGTTGCTGGAGCCAAAGTTGCTGTGGCTCAGCAGTGCAGCCTTGGGCTTGATGCCGAAGCGCATCATTTCCTCGGCAGCCATGATGGTGATCTCGGCCAGCTGCTCGGCAGAGGGGTCGTAGTTGACGTGCGTATCGACCAGGAAAACCTGACGCTCTGGCAGCAGCAGACCGTTCATGCAGGCATAGGTGGTCACGCCCGTGCGCTTGCCAATGACCTGATCGATGTAGTTCAGGTGCACATTGGTGTTGTTCCAGGTGCCGCAGATCAGGCCGTCAACCTCGCCCTTGTGCAGCAGCATGGAGCCAATCAGCGTCAGGCGGCGGCGCATTTCGATCTTGGCAATGGGCTCGGTAATGCCCTTGCGCTCGGTCATGCGGTGGTAGGTCTTCCAGAAGTCGCGGTAGCGCTCGTCGTGCTCAACGTTGACCACATCGTAGTCCTGACCTTCCTTTAGGCGCAGGCCAAACTTTTCGATGCGCTGGGCAATGATGGTGGGGCGACCAATCAGCGTGGGGCGGGCAATGCGCTCGTCCACCACGATCTGGGCGGCGCGCAGCACGCGCTCTTCCTCGCCCTCGGCATAGGCCACGCGCTTGCGTGCAGACTTCTTGGCAGCCATGACGATGGGCTTCATCATCGTGCCGGAGGCATAGACAAAGGTCTTCAGATGCTCGCGGTAAGCATCCATGTCCTGAATGGGGCGCTGGGCCACGCCCGCAGCAGCGGCGGCTTCTGCCACAGCGGGTGCCACGATCAGCATCAGACGCGGATCGAAGGGCTTGGGAATCAGGTACTCGGGGCCAAAGCTCAGTTCCTGGCCCACGTAGGCAGCCGCCACTTCTTCAGACTGCTCAGCCTCTGCCAGTGCAGCGATGGCGTACACGCAGGCGATTTCCATCGAGGTGGTGATGGTGGTCGCGCCGCAGTCCAGTGCACCACGGAAGATGTAGGGGAAGCACAGGACGTTGTTGACCTGGTTGGGGTAGTCCGTGCGGCCGGTGGCGATGATGGCGTCGTCGCGCACAGCCTTCACATCTTCAGGCGTGATTTCAGGGTTGGGGTTGGCCAGCGCAAAGATGATGGGGGTCGCCGCCATCTTCTTGACCATGTCCTGCTTGAGCACATTGCCCGCAGACAGGCCCAGGAAGGCATCAGCACCTTCAATCACTTCGCCCAGCGTGCGCAGGTCAGTCTTCTGGGCAAACAGCGCCTTGTCCGGGTCCATCAGCTCGGTACGGCCTTCATAGACCACGCCAGCGATGTCGGTCACAAACACGTTTTCGCGCTTCAGGCCCACTTCCAGCAGCAGGTTCAGGCAGGCCAGAGCCGCAGCGCCTGCGCCCGAAGCCACCAGCTTGATCTCATCGATCTTCTTGCCAGCCACCTTGAGCGCATTGACCATGGCTGCAGCCACGGTGATAGCTGTACCGTGCTGGTCGTCGTGGAAGACGGGAATGTTCATGCGCTTGCGCAGCTCGCGCTCGACAAAAAAGCACTCGGGCGCCTTGATGTCTTCGAGGTTGATGGCGCCGAACGTGGGTTCCAGCGCAGCAATCACATCGACCAGCTTCTGCGGGTCTTTTTCATTGATTTCGATGTCAAAGACGTCCACACCGGCGAACTTCTTGAACAGCACGCCCTTGCCTTCCATCACCGGCTTGGAGGCCAGCGCACCGATATCACCCAGGCCCAGCACCGCCGTGCCGTTGGAGATCACCGCCACCAGATTGCCGCGGCTGGTGTATTTGTAGGCTGCAGCAGGGTCCTTGACGATCTCTTCGCAAGGCGCGGCCACACCGGGGGAATAAGCCAGTGCCAGATCGTGCTGATTGGCCATGGGCTTGGTTGCCGAGATGGCGACCTTGCCGGGCTTGGGAAACTCGTGATACTCCAGAGCAGCCTGACGCAGCAAGGCGCGTTTATCAATCGAGGTAATGGGCTTGGTTTCGGACATCGGCGCTCTCCAGCTCGCAAGGTAGGTTATCCGCAGTAAGGACTCTCTCCGGGCGTGTGACCCAGTCCTTGTGACACTTCGGATGAAGAAATCTAATTTTCCATTGTAGGCTGAGCGCTATCAAAAAAAGAGACGTGGCAGTACAGCCCCTTCGGTCAAACTGCTGTGACTTATCCCCACATAGATGCTTGCACATCAAGGTGTGCAGACATCCTTCTGATAAAGCTCTGCGTACGGCTTTCCATTCAGCTGAAGAGAGCGACTGTCCTGCAAATGCGGGAAGGCTGCACTGACTTCGTATCCTTGCAGGCTTGCCAACAACTCTGGTGCCAGAGTCGTACTCCGCTCAACGGAAGTCCCGGAAAGATCAGGTAGAAGCGGACCCTTGAGGTCATTCAAAGCAGCATTTGCCCAATACAGCAGTGGCACTTCAAACGTGGACTGGCCGCTGCCATGCCTAGGCTTATCAACGCAGGGAGGCACTCCCAGGCCGTGATCTGAGACATACAGCAAAGCACTTGGTCCATCAGATGCCTTATCCAGCATCTGTATCCAGTGAGTCAGCAAATCTGAGGTGTAACGAATGGAATTGTTGTATGCATCCCCCCCGCGATAACGGGCATGCGGGTAGCGCTTAGTAATGTCTGGATGGCTGCCATAAGTATGCAGAACTATCAACTTATAGGCTGCTTTGTCAGCCAGAGATTGCGCCAACTTGGCGGTCATCACTTCGTCGTATGTGCCGTTTCCAACCTTGCCATAGATATCCGCAGAGCGACGCAAGATCTGCGAATACATGTCCTCGCTCTTGTCATTAAACCTAGAGTTAGAAAAAACAAACGTCTTGTATCCTCCATGTTGGGCCAAATCCAGAAATGATGAAGACTCATTTTTCTGGCTATCTGCTGCTGACTGTCCAGTCAAGATAAATGGCAAGGCCTTGGCTGTGTTAGCCCCATTGGCCATAACTGCATGCACCCGCAAACCTGGAACCAATCTCAGTGGCTGATTGGTGTCCTCCCCTTGATACCCCAGCAAAGACCAGCGATGACTGCTGGCACTCTCGCCAATCACCACAACCAATGTTTTGGCCTGTGCTAGCAAAGGTTTGGCAGGTAGCTTCGGTTGATAAAAGATCTCGTGCGTCAGATCCTGATAACGTATAGCAGCTTTTGCCATGTGCATGGGATAGATATGCCTTAGTTGGTGCACATATTCATTGACACCAAACTGCTGGGTAATGCCAAACGCAAAAAAGCTGCCCCATAGCAATCCACCTCCAATAAGGATATGTTTACTCCACTTAGGAAATTTTTCGGATTGGTAATGACAGTTTTTCCATAGGTAGCAACTGCAACCCGCACTAAGACCAAGCCAAGCCAGCATGGCCAAAACCATCTGTCCATTGATCACATCAAAAAATTCGTGCGCCTCCTGCGCCTCAGTACGCATCACTGTGGCTACAGAAAATTCATCAATTACATTGCCTAAAATCTGAGCATGAAAAATATTCGCTGCACCAATCAACATCAGCAAAGGCATGCAAAATACCAGCGCTTTTTTATGAAAAGCAAGAGGAAAGAATAAAAGCGCCGCTAAAAGTGTGTATCCGAACTCCTTACCGGTTGTTCGGATCAGGAATGGAGGGGTAAAAAGTAATATCCAGCTGAGTAGGTACGCAATGCGTTTCAGATTTTTTATTTTCATTTTTAAGTCATTTTTTTGACTATTTTATGAAAATAAATCCATCTATTATGAAATCCAGCATTCCATCACTGAATTTTTCCCCTGACACAGGAACTTATAGGTTTTAGCCTCAAGGCTATGATTCGTGACTGTTTGTCTGTCCCGAAAGTTCACCCATGCTGCCCCGCCACAACGACCCTATTGCTGCCATTGCCACCGCGCCGGGGCGTGGGGCTGTGGGCATTGTCCGGGTGTCTGGCAAAGGCATTGCTGCGCTGGTGCGCCTGCTGTGCGGCAAGGACCTGAAACCGCGTGAGGCGACGTATCTGCCCTTCAAGGATGCCGCCGGCTCCCCAATCGACCACGGCCTGGCGATCTATTTTCCTGGCCCGCACAGCTATACGGGTGAGGATGTGCTGGAGTTGCAGGCCCACGGGGGCCCAGTCGTTTTGCAACTGCTGCTGGCGCGCTGCCTGGAAGCTGCGCAGGCTGCAGATGCCGATGGCAAGCCAACACTGGCAGGTCTGCGCCTGGCCCAGCCGGGCGAATTCACAGAGCGGGCGTTTCTGAACGACAAGATCGACCTGGCGCAGGCCGAGGCCATTGCCGATCTGATCGACGCCAGCACCGAGGCGGCGGCGCGCAGTGCCAGCCGCTCGCTGTCGGGCGCGTTCTCGCAGGAAATTCATGTGCTGCGCGAAGCGCTGGTGCATTTGCGCATGCTGGTGGAAGCCACGCTGGACTTTCCTGAAGAGGAAATCGACTTTTTGCAGAAGGCCGACGCCTTCGGCCAACTGGAACGCCTGCGCGCCCAAGTCGCTACGGTGCTGGGCAAGGCCCACCAAGGTGCGCTGCTGCGCGAAGGCATCAAGGTGGTGATTGCGGGCCAGCCCAATGCCGGCAAAAGCTCGCTGCTCAATGCCCTGGCCGGGGCCGAGCTGGCCATCGTCACCCCCATCGCTGGCACGACCCGCGACAAGGTGCAGCAAACCATTCAGATTGAAGGCGTGCCTCTTCATGTGATTGACACCGCCGGCCTGCGCGACAGCGATGACGAGGTGGAGCGCATTGGCATTGCCCGCGCCTGGGACGAGATTGCCGCGGCCGATGCAGTGCTGTTTCTGCATGACCTGACCCGCACGCAGCAGGCGGACTATGCCGCTGCTGACACCGACATTGCGACCACCCTGCAGCAAAAGCTGCCGCCGCAGGTGCCTGTCATTCATGTGCTGAACAAGATTGACATGGCCACGCAACAGTATCAGGCTGATGCTGACCAGATTGCCCTGTCGGCACGCACCGGCGATGGCCTGGATGCCCTGCGCAAGCGCCTGCTGGAAGTGGCGGGCTGGCAATCTGCCCCCGAAGGCCTGTATCTGGCCCGCGCCCGCCATGTGGAGGCCTTGCAGGCTGTGCAAGCCCATCTGGAAATGGCTGATGAGCAGCTCGCGGCTCAGGCTGCGCACCTGGATTTGCTGGCCGAAGAGCTGCGTCTGGCCCAGGTTTCGCTGAACTCCATTACAGGCGAGTTCAGCTCCGATGATCTGCTGGGAGTCATCTTCTCCAGCTTCTGCATCGGAAAGTAAGCGCTCTCTTTTTCACAGCAAGCACCCATAAAAAAACCGCCACCCGAAAGGATGGCGGTTTTTTGTTTCAGCACCTGGCTTACTTGCCTTCAGCAGCCTTGCCAAACTTGGGCAGGTTGAACTGAGGCGGCACACCCATGCGCTTGTTGATGATCCACTGCTGAGCGATGGACAGCAGGTTGTTCGTCAGCCAGTACAGCACCAGACCGGCAGGGAAGAAGAAGAACATCACGCTGAACATCAGCGGCATGATCCACATCATCTTGGCCTGCATGGGGTCAGGTGGCGCGGGGTTCAGCGCAGTCTGCAGCAGCGAGGACAGCGTCATCAGCAAAGGCAGGATGAAGAACGGGTCAGGCATGGACAGGTCGTGAATCCAGCCAATCCATGGCGCGTTGCGAATTTCCACGCTGGACTGCAGCACCCAGTACAAAGCCATGAAAACAGGCATCTGGATGATGATGGGCAGACAGCCGCCCATGGGGTTGACCTTTTCCTCGCGGTAGATGCGCATCATCTCCTGCTGCATCTGCTGAGGCTTGTCCTTCAGGCGCTCGCGCATTTCCTGAATCTTGGGGTTGATGGCCTTCATCTTGGCCATCGAAGAATAGGCCTTGGCATTGAACCAGTAGAAGGCAATCTTCAGCAGCACCACCAGAGCCACGATGGACCAGCCCCAGTTGCCAATGAATTTGTGCAGCTCGGACAGCAGCCAGTACAGCGGCTTGGCCAGAATCGTCAGCCAGCCATAGTCCTTGACCAGTTCCAGGCCGGGGGACAGCTTTTCCAGCATGGGCTCAACCTGAGGGCCGGAGAACAGACGGGCGCTGACACTCTTGGTCTGGCCGGGTTCAACTGTGCCCACGGGCGTGATCATGCCCACGGCGTAGAGGTTGTCGCCCACCTTGCGCACGAAGTTGTCGCGCTGCACGCCATCAGCCAGCAGCCAGGCGCTGGCGAAGTAGTGCTGCACCATGGCCACATAGCCGTTGGTGGAGGACTTGTCGACTTCGGCCTTGTTCTTCTCGATATCCTTGAACTCGACCTTGTGGTACTTCTTGGCTTCGGTATAGACCGCAGGGCCAGTGAAGGTGGAGTAGAAGGTCGACTCGTGCTCAGGCTTGTTGCCATCACGCACCAGCTGCATGTAAACCTGTGGGTTCACGGCGGCAGTGCCGGTGTTGACCACGTCGTACTGCACGCCGATGTCATAGGCACCACGCTTGAGCGTATAGGTCTTGACCAGCTTCACGCCGCCCTGCTCGGCCGACTCAAAGCGCACCTGCACACTGTCCTGACCGTCCTTGAGCTCGCGCTCGCCGGGCACCACAGTCATGGGGGTCTTGTGATTGGGGAAGTTGCCGCCAATCAGGCCAGTCTGACCCAGATACACACGCTTGGCGTTCTGCTCGAACACCTGCATGAGCTTCTTGTCATCCACGGTATCGCTGTACTTGAGCAGCTCGGACGCCTTGAGCGTGCCGCCTTCGCTGTCAAAAGTCAGGCGCATCACATCGCTGGCGACCGTCACGTCCTGACGAGGCACAGCTGCAACCGCAGGCTGACCAGCAGCTGCGCCGGGCACATCACCGGCCGAAGCAGTCGCTGCGGGCTGGGGAAGGCTGGTGTCTACTGGCTTGACATCACTGGCAGCTGGCGCGCTGGCCGTCTGTGGCGATGGGAAGAAGGTGGGCTTTTTGCCGTTATGGATTTGCCACTTGTCCCAGAGCAAAACCATGGAAAAGCCAAATATCACCCACAGTATGGTGCGGCGAATATCGTTCATGAAGACTTCTTAGGTGAGGAAGGTTGGGTGGTCGCGGAAGAGTCCGAGGCATTGTCCAGAAAGGAAAACAGCCTGGGCTTTTGCTGTGGCACGGGATCATGCCCTCCGTCACACCACGGATGACAACGCGCCAGTCGGCGCACCGTCAGATAAGAGCCTACCGCAGCGCCGTGTTGCTCCAGCGCTTGAAGGGAATAGGCCGAGCAGGTGGGCTCGAACCGGCAAGCCGAGCCCAGCCAGGGGCTGAGCATCAGGCGATAGCCGCGCACCAGGGCCATGAGCAATCGTTGCATCATGGCTGCGACTCCACCTGATTTACTATCAAATCAGAAGCTGCTTGCGCAGATACATCAAGCGCTTGAGGCAGATTTTCTTTCGAATCTGCAGCTGGCCTGGATGCCTGCTTTTCCTGCGCCAGACGACGCTTGCCTGTCGCAAACAGCTGCAGCAATTCCTGGCGTACTTCGGCCTTGAGCAGGTCGGAGGTCGCACTGACGAATTGCTTACGGTCAAAGCCCGAGCGCAGGCGCACCACATAGGAAGCGCGGACCAGCGCAGCCTCGTACTCCGAAGCCACTGCATAAATCTGCCGCTTGATGGTGTGACGCGTCACGGAGCGTCTGGCCCAGCGCTTGGGCACCATGGCACCCAGCCAGGCTTGCTCACGCTCGCCACCAATGCCAAACAGGGCCTGCGGATCATTCGATCCGGGCCCTGTCCTGGGGTCGGCCGCCACATCCTTGCTCATCTCGACCAGCGCCATACGGTGCAGGGCGAAATGCGGAGTACGGGCAATCGTGCCCGCGGACATGGTGGCCTGGAACTGCGGACGTGTTTTCAGTCGTTGCATGGAAATGCCTGCTGGAGGCCTTCTTCGCAGCGAAGGAGCAGACCGCTAGCCAATGCTGGCCTTAGACGGCCAGACGCTTGCGGCCCTTGGCGCGACGAGCGTTGATCACGGCACGGCCACCCTTGGTCTTCATGCGAACCAGGAAACCGTGGGTACGGGCGCGGCGGATTTTGGAAGGTTGGTAAGTACGTTTCATGTTGGTTCCTTGAGAAGGTTCAGTATTTGCGTCGGCAAGGCGCCACGTCTGCGCCCGACCATCCAGGTTCTGCGCCGCACACTGTCACCGCCAAACCCGCTATTTTTTCACATGCAGCGCATGCGTTGCGATTTGGGGGTCAACCAGCGAAGCAAAGCACTTGCCGCCCATCTAAACATCTAAAAAGGCAGCGCGTGCGCACGAAAAACTCGGCGCCCGGGTCATATCACCCTGAACACATTCAGGGAAACCCGCGATTATCACAGTGTTGGGCCTTTGATGCAATGACCCTTGAATTCACTGGGAAGCGCGCACCACAAAACAGCCTGCGGCCTTTCTTTACAAACAGGCCCCTGCCAATCTATTAGGATGTGCGGCCTATCCCGCATAACCACCCGGGGACAGTCTTCTGATATTTTGTGGATAACTTCCTCAAAAGCTACAATACCTACCCCGCAACTGTTCCTCCTATCCACAATAAGACTTTTGACAATGACAGAGGAACCTACCAACGATGCAGGCCAGGCC